>JAFXXU010000030.1 GCA_017542125.1 Ruminococcus sp. | reverse complement strand
GCTTATCCGTCATATTACCGTGTCAACTTGTTGACACTATTCTCCTTGCCGGGCGCCAGCCCGCCTGCGTCGAATTTAGGCAATCTGACGAAAACCTGGACTTCGCATCTGACGCACAGGGGTCGTGCGGTGTTGCCTAAACAAAAAATCTGTACCCCCGCCGAGGTACAGATTTTTTATTATCAAAACAAGCCTATTGAACGATCCAACAAACCAAGCCTGCAAGGTCCCGTCATGAGCTATGCTGTCAAGCAACGGGGGCAGGGGGATCAAAACATGGTTCCGCCTTGAGACTTGCAGTAGGCTTCGGCAGCCTTGGCTACTGCCGCTATGGCGTCCTTCCTGCCGGAGCCTGCGGAGCTGTCCTGGGTCAGGACGATGATAAGATAGCTCTCGTCAACTATGGCGCAGTCGCAGTGGGCGGGGTAGGAGCTTTTGAACACCCAGCCCGACTTATACATAAAGAAGTGGGGGTCGGTCATCCCTGCGGCGATGAAGGAGTATTTCGTGCCGGTTATGGAGCGCCGCAGCAGCTCGGAATAGGGCCTGCCGCCCGTGACGTATTTGTAGAGGGCGACCCATTCGTTGCGCCTCTGTATCACCGAGCCCTGCCCCCATTGGAGGCCGTCGTTCTCGCCGCCGATGCTGCGGTTGTAGACGTAGAAATCCTTTATGGTGAATTTATCCTTGAGCATCTCAAAGGCTATGTTGTCAGATTCGCTCAGCAGCACGCTGATGAGATACTCCACCGAGTAATTGTTCCCGTATTTGCCGGTGTTGATGATGACTCCGCTGCCGGTGTGGTAATGGCGGCTCTGATAGGTTATGTAGGTCTTAGCGGGGTCGATGCCCCTCTTTTCGCACTGCTCCAGCACGAACACCGCATAGCTGGCCTTTATAGTCGATGCGGAGTTTATCAGCTGGTTCTGGTTGTATTCGTAGCCGGCCTTGCCGTCAAGGGTGTAGATGCCCACGCCTATGAGCATCTTCGGGTACTTTGCCTTGTAGTCGGTCACGGCTTTAAGTATCTGCTGAGGGAGAGCCTTGTAGCCCGTAAAGGGCTGGGGCTCCGGGGTTTCCTCCGGCTCCTCCGCTTCCTCGGGAGGCTCCTCTGTTTCGGAGGCTGTGGTGGTAGTCGTGGTAGTCGTAGTAGTCGTCGTTGTTGTGGTTGTGGTAGTCGTGGTCGTAGTGGTTGTGGGGGGCTTCTCATCGGTGGTCTCGGCTGCGAGCACATACCCCCTCATCCCGCCGAAGGCTATACTGTACCAGCTGCCGTCCTCGGAGATGCCGCTGACGGTCATTTCCGATTTGGGGTCGATGAACCTGATAATATCGCTGCTGTCGTTGGGAGCGGTGCGGAAGGTCACATAGCCCTTTGCGTAAACGAATTTCGAGAGCTCGGTGAACTCCAGGGGCTTTGCCGTGGTGGTAGTAGTCTCGGATGTTGTCGTTTCGGGGGCTGCCGTTTCAGCCGTTACGGTGGCGGGCTCGGAGGATGTCACCGTCTTGCTGACTGAGGATATCTCCGAAGCGGGAGCGGTGGACTCCGTCATGGGAGAGGCAGTCTCCCCGGGAGCGGAGACCGTGCTGCCGGTAGGGGCATCTGCATTGCGAGTTTTCAGCGGCTCGATGCTTCCGCAGCCCGAAAGCAGAAGCACCGCCAGCATCGCAGCTGCAATCCGTATGCTCATTTCTTTCATCCTTTCATGAAATCTATTCTCTATTGTAACAGAATGCTTAGTAATTGTCAATGTTCAATTTGACGGTAAAATACCCCAAAAAGCCCCCGCATAATGTTGACAAAACCCTCGGAATATATTATAATATAAGTTAAAGCTGTTATTTTGAAAGAAAAATGCAAACGGAGGAAAGCTTATGTTACTTAACGGCGCTGATATAATCTCGGAATGTCTGATCGAGCAGGGAGTCGATACGGTTTTCGGCTACCCGGGCGGAGCCGTGCTGAATATCTACGACTCGCTCTATATGTATTCCGATAAGATAAGACACATCATTACCGCCCACGAGCAGGCTGCCTGCCATGCCGCCGACGGCTATTCCAGGACCACCGGCAGGACGGGCGTTGTGATCGCCACCAGCGGACCGGGTGCTACCAACCTGGTCACCGGTATCGCCACCGCCTATATGGACTCTATCCCCCTGGTAGCCATAACCGGAAACGTTCCCACCTCGCTGCTGGGTCTTGACTCCTTCCAGGAAGTGGATATCTGCGGCATCACCATGCCTGTCACCAAGCACAACTATATCGTCAAGGACGTCACCAAGCTGGCTGATACCATCAGAGAGGCTTTCTATATCGCCAACGAGGGCAGAAAGGGCCCCGTCCTCATAGATGTTCCCAAGGACATCACCGCAGCCAAGTGCGAGTACACCCGCTGCGAGCCCAAGAAGATCATAAACCATAATCCCGAAACGGTCAACGCCGAGATAGAGCAGGCTGCCGAGCTCATCAAGAACGCCGAGAAGCCCTTTATCTATGCAGGCGGCGGCGTAGTCAGCTGCAATGCCGTGGAGGAGCTGGCTGTCTTTGCCAGAAAGCTGGACGCTCCCGTGTCCCTCTCCCTTATGGGTCAGTGCGCGTTTGACAATACCGACCCTGCCTATACCGGTATGCTGGGTATGCACGGCACCAAGACCTCTGCTCTCGCCCTGGGCGAGTGCGACCTGCTGGTAGTTGTGGGCTCCAGGTTCTCCGACAGAGTTATCTGCAACGCCAATACCTTCGCCAAGGATACCAAGATCATCCATATCGAGATCGACCCCGCCGAGATCGGCAAGAACGTAAACGTGGACGTCCACGTTAACGGAGATATAGAGTATATCGTGGATAAGCTCAACTCCCTGCTCCCCGATATGAAGCATCCCCTGTGGATGAAGCAGATCGCTGAGTGGAAGGAAAAATATGCCCTGAAAATGATCCCCATCTCCGATCCCGAGGAGGTTCTCCCCCAGGAGGTCATCGAGGAGCTTGACCGCCTCACCGAGGGCAAGGCCATCATCACTACCGAGGTTGGGCAGCATCAGATGTGGGCTGCACAGTTCTATAATTTCAGGGAGCAGCGCTCCTTTGCCTCCAGCGGCGGCCTGGGCACTATGGGCTACGGCCTCGGTGCTTCCATAGGCGCCAAGATAGGCAACCCCGACAGAACGGTAGTCAACATTGCAGGCGACGGCAGCTTCTTTATGAACTGCAACGAGCTTTCGTCCCTGGCAAAGCATAATATACCCGTCATCGAGCTGGTGTTCGAGAACAACGTCCTCGGAATGGTAAGGCAGTGGCAGAGGCTCTTCTACGACAAGCGCTTCTCCCAGACGGATATCGACCGCGGCACCGACCTTATGAAGCTGGCCGAGGCCTTCGGCATCGAGGGCATACGCATCACCAGAAAGAGCGAGATCAAGGCCGCTCTCGAAAAGGCCCTCTCCTGCGGCAGACCCTGCCTCATAGACTGCGTGATAAACAAGGATGTGAACGTTCTTCCCATGGTGCCCGCAGGCGCTGACGTCCTGGAGCCCATAATGGAGATAAACCTTGATCACTGATGCATAAGCATCGGCATTTACGGTGAGAATAAAGGCAATACCACACAACTCGCGGCTAACGCCTCAGCACGTCATCTGCTTGCGTATTTTCCGTCATATCACCCGTATTCTCCTTGCCGGGCGTCAGCCCGCCTGCGTCAAATCCGAGCGATCTGACGAAAAATCCGACTGCGCATCTGACGTGCTGGAGTTGCGCAGTATTGCCTTTAAAACCAAGGGGTGAAAGAAATGTGGTCCGATAAAAAGTTCAGGCAGCAGCTGGCGCTGGTAGCCTTCGGCGTGGTGCTGTTCTGGGCGCTGTTCAATCTGAAATCGCTGTTTACGCACCTGTCATATCTGATCAACGTGCTTTCGCCGCTGCTGCTGGGCGTACTGCTGGCGCTGATACTCAACGTCCCTATGAGCGCTCTGGAGCGGACGCTGTTCAAGCCCGACAAGAACAACAACTACGGTAAGATCAAAGCCAAGATCAAGCGCCCCGTCTCGCTGATCATAGCCCTTGCCATACTGATAGGCATGATCGTGCTGGCGATTGCGCTGATACTCCCCGAGCTTATCAACACCATCGAGCAGATGTACGAGAAGGTGCCGCAGATAGCCGAGGAGCTCTCGGATACCCTGAGGAATTCCTCCCTGCTCTCAAAGTTCGTTGACACCGATAAGTGGACGGCGGAGTATATCAACGAAAGCATCAAGAAGGTCCTGGAAAACAGCGAGGTAATGTTCAAGACCCTTATTGAGACGATGAATTTCGCATCCTCGATATTCTCGGGGATACTCAATTTCATCCTCGCTACCTGCTTCGCTATCTATATGCTGATGCAGAAGGAGACCCTCAAAAGGCAGCTCTACCGCATCACCACCGCCTTTTTCAGAAAAGACATCGCCAACAGGCTCTGCGACGTGGGCAGGATGAGCAAGGAGACCTTCTCGAAGTTCATCGCCGGGCAGTCCATAGAAGCGCTGATACTGGGCTCTCTCTGCTGCCTGGGAATGCAGATCTTCGGCTTCCCCAATGCGCTGGAGATAGGCGTCCTCGTTATGGTGACGGCCTTCATCCCCATAGTCGGCGCATTCATAGGCGCTGCGGTGGGCGCATTCTTCATAATGTTCACCAGCTTTACCAAGGCGCTGTGGTTCATACTGTTCATCATCGTGCTCCAGCAGCTGGAGGATAACCTCATCTACCCGAAGATCGTCGGCAAGACGGTGGGTCTGCCCTCGCTGTGGGTGCTGTTCGCCATCACCGTCGGCGGTACTGTGGGGGGCATACTGGGTATGTTCGTGGCAGTTCCCGCATTTTCGGTGTTCTATTGCCTGTTCAGGGAGCTTATAAACTATCTGGGCGAGAAGCGGGCATTGAGAGATCAGCTCTGGGAGAAGCGGCGGGCTATGCGTGCCGCGAGAGCCGCTGCCGAAAAGCAGGCTGCGGAAGCTGCCGCAGAAGCGGGCATCTCAGCCGAAGCGGCAGTTACGGCAGCAGCAGAGGAGACCCGGGAATAAGGGAGGCAGTTATATGTTAGTGGATTACAGCACATTCGAGCGGCCCTACAGCTGGGATAACTGGTACGGCAAGGTGACGCTCTCCGACGGCAGGGACGAGAGAACTGTCCGTATAGAGATAGGCACCGACGAGGACTTTATCCCCGAGGAATCCAAGCGTATGCTGGAGTATTTCATAACTCACTACGCAGATTACAAGGCAGCGCTGCTGGAGCCCATCTATGATTACTATTATTTCTGCCGCAGCAACTGGGGAACGGTTCCCCCCGACGACCCGAGGTTCCCCGAGATCACGGATATCAATAAGATCAACGAGATGATAACCCTGAGCTCTGTCTACATCCATGACCCCGAGACCAGGGGCAGAGGCTCCATCGGCCTGCTTTTCGAGTGCACCTGGGAGAAAGAAGAGGGCATGGGTATCTGTATGCAGGGATACGAGGTGGAGAAGATCGGCATCCAGGGGACGCAGTACTGATATGTCAGCATAAACAATACGCCGCAGCCTGACCGCTGCGGCGTTGTCATAGAGTAAATGGAGGAGAGAACGTGGATGTCAGTGAAGTATTGGAAAAAGCAGGGGATATATCCTTCTCAAACAGCGCTCTGGCAGGCTTCGGCATAGAGGCTGCGGTGTTTTTTCTGCTGCCTTTGGCGGCGATATTCTTTATGAAGAAGTTCAGCCGGGCAAGGGTCTACTCTATGCTGGTGGGAGTGATCGTGTATTTTCTGGCGATCTGCATCACCTCGCTGCTGGCGGGACTTCTGGGCTTTGCGGTTTCCGCCGCTCAGAGGACGGTCATTGCCGCCGAGATCATCTGCCTGTTTGAGGAGCCGGGGCGCTGGCTTGCTATGAAGTACCCCCTCACCGATATCAAGACTACATATGCCGCCGTCTGCTACGGTATTGGCCACGGAGGGCTTGAATGCTTTAACAGGGGCATTCAGCGCTTTTCTTACATCCTGGACGGGCAGACCGTCAATCACAAGGGCATCGCCGCTGTGGTGGATACCGACTCAGCCTCCCGCGCCTCGGATATAGTCAAGCAATATCAGTACCTTGCAGAGAACACGGTCTTACTTAGCCTGCTGGCCTCGGTGGAGAGCATCGTCATATTCTGTGTGCATATCGCCCTCTCGCTGCTTATATACAAGCGACTGTATGAGGATCACAGCATCAAACGGGGGCTGCTGCCGGCAATAGGTCTCCATTATCTGATAAACGCAGCCTCGTATCTGGCCTCCCTGTCAGAAAACGGCTTCCTGACCCGCCTGGCCGGGATAGGCGCAGGGTTAGCGGTCATCGCCGTAGTTTTCAGGCTTATCGGCTTCAAGCAGTGCGTAAGGGAGCTGAAAGACCTCTCCTGACCGCCTACAGCAGCAGATACCCCAGGGCCAGCAGCAGCCGGAAATCGGCGCCCTGCCTGAATAATATGTAAATGAGCATAGCGATGAGGGCTTTTTCCTCGTCGATCACCATGCCTCCCAGCCGGAACAGCCCCTCGCTGCCCTCGCCGGGGCGGGAGCCCCCCAGAACGGACCCCAGCAGGCTCCGGAGATCGGCGGAGGAGCCGTGATGGGAGCCCCCGGCATTACCCTTCGGCACAGCACTCTTTTCCTGCGGGGGAGGTGAGAAGCCCGCAGCCTCTGCGCGGCGCTGCATCTCCCGCATACGCCGCAGCGCCTCCGAGCGCATACGGTCAAGGTCGCCCGAGTTATAGTCCGTCAAACAGATCGCCTCCCAGCAAGCCGCTCTCCCGCAGCAGCGGCCAGAGCGACATCAGCCGCAGTAGCTTGACCACACGGTCCAGCTTCCGCTGATTTTCTTCTTTGAGCAGAGGGCGCAGAGCCAGCAGCAGCGCGATGTTCTTATCCGGCTTGCTCGCCTGCGACACCATGCTTTGCAGCTGCATCAGCTTCGACACATCCCCCAGCATATCCCCCGGGGGAGGGGACGGGGCGCTCTCCTGCGATGGCTCCTGCCCGCCGCCCGTTAACATCGAGGCCAGCTCCTGAAGCTGCTGCATACTCTCCTTGTCGCCCAGGACGCTCTGCAGCTTTTCCATCAGATCGTCCATTTGCGCATCTCTCCTTTATTTTTTGCTGAGCTTCTCGTAGAGAGCCTTTGCCTGCGGGGTCGAAAGTATCTTCTCCGCCGACTTCGGGTCGGAAAGGGCGGCTTTCAGCGAGGCAGCCTCCCGCCCCGGCATATTCCCCAGAGCCTTGCCGAAGGTGCCGTCTTTGAGCTGGGCTTCAAGACGCTCGGGAGTGGTCCCCAGCTTGGCTGAGGCGAGCTTCAAAAGGGCGGCCAGAGCCCTGGGATCGGGCTGTTTAAAATTGCTCATAAAAAATTCTCCTTTTTGCTATTTACCTTTAATAGATTTTATGATATAATTATCTATATTAGACCAATTATGTCCGCATTCAGGGAGGTGAGGAGCGTTATGCGCGTTATTGCTTTTGCCGATACACACGGGAATATGCGTGCCATGCGTGAGATCTTTATGCGCAATGAGGATGCTCAGGTGTTCATCTTCCTCGGCGACGGCGAGAGCGATCTGGAGCGTATGCGCAAATCATACCCGGATAAGACCATTCTTTCCGTGGCGGGCAACTGCGATTATTCCTCAACGAGCCCCGATCACGACAGCTTTGTCGTGGGGGATGTGAAGATACTTTTCACTCACGGGCATAACTGGGGCGTCAAGTATTCCATCGACCGGGTGTTCTACCGCGCCAAGGAGATAGGTGCAAAGGTGGCGCTCTTCGCTCATACCCACCAGCGCTTCTATGAGTATTATGAGGACGTTCATATCCTCAACCCCGGCAGCGCAGCCTTCCCACGGGACGGCAAGCCGGCCTGTTATGCGTTTATAGACATAACGCCCAAGGGCATAATGTGCAGCCACGTCGATCTTTAATATGATATGTAAAAGGGCAGGAAAAGGTTCCTGCCCTTTTGATAATGAAAGAATATGCCGTAAATCGGTGCTATCTTTGATAAAAAACTATTGAATTGAAGAGAAAAATGTGCTATAATCATTCAAAACGGAGGGGAACGACAATGAAAAGAGTCAAGCTGTTTACCGACGGTGCCTGTTCGGGCAACCCCGGCCCCGGAGGGTGGGGAGCCATACTTCGCTTCGGCGAGGTAGAAAAGGAGCTTTCGGGCGGCGAAAAGCAGACCACTAACAACCGCATGGAGCTGACCGCCGTTATATCCGGGCTGAAAGCCTTGAAGGAGCCCTGCATCGTCGAGCTCTACTCCGATTCAAAGTATATAATCGACGCTCTCGGGAAGGGCTGGGCTGTAAAATGGCGCAGCAACAACTGGATCAAGCCCGATAAGTCCCCCGCACTCAATCCCGACCTGTGGGAGGAGCTTCTGAAGCTCACCGAGATACACAGGCTGGAGCTGAATTGGGTCAAGGGGCACGCAGGGCATCCCGAGAACGAGCGCTGCGACGCTCTGGCGGTAGCCGAGAGCAGAAAATTCTGAGCAAATGCTGCAAGACCCGCAGATACGGGTCAGCACTTCTGGAAAAGGGTGATCGAAATGACTTATGTTGAGCTGCACGGAGGGCTTTCCGTCAAAAACGGGAGGCTGACAGGTCAGAACGGCGAAGCTGTAAGGCTCTGCGGTATGTCCACACACGGCATAGCGTGGAGAGGAAGCTACATAAACGAGGATACCTTCCTCACTCTCCGGGACGGCTGGCAGACCAACTGCATAAGGCTGGCACTCTACACGGCGGAATTTCGCGGCTACTGCACCGGCGGCGATAAGCAGAAGCTTATGGGACTGGTGAAAAAGGGCGTTGATCTTGCGGTAAAACTGGGGATGTATGTCATCGTGGATTGGCACGTCCTGGGCGAGAAGAGCCCCCTTGTCTATGCAGATGAGGCCGAGAGGTTCTTTGACGAGCTTTCCCGCAGCTATGCGGGGGTGCCTAATCTTCTCTACGAGCTTTGCAACGAGCCCAACGGCCCTGTGGATTGGACGGAGATCAAGGGCTATGCTGATAGGATCATCCCTGTTATCAGAAAGAACTCGCCGGGGGCTGTGGTGATCGTAGGGTCACCGGAATGGTCCCAGAGGGTGGATATGGTGCTGGAAGCTCCCCTGGAATGCGAGAATGTGCTTTATTCCATGCATTTTTACGCAGCCACCCATAAAGACAGCCTGCGGGAGCGGGTAAGGCGCTGCCTGGCGGCAGGTCTGCCCATACTGATAAGCGAGTGCAATATCACCGAGGCTTCGGGGGACGGCGAGCCGGACGAGGTCAGCGGCGGGCTGTGGTTTGAGATGCTGGAGGAATACAAGGTCGGGTTCATATGCTGGAGCCTGGCATCCAACCGCGAGAGCAGCGGAGTCATCGCTGACGGCTGCACGAAGCTCTCCGATTGGGAGGACAGCGAGATCAAGCATTCCGGGCTGTGGTTCCGGGAGAGATTCCGCAGCTGCACTGATAAATAAGATACCAGTAAAGGCACAAAGCCCGCAGTCCGGCTTTGTGCCTTGTCTTATGTCTGCGCAGCGCTCTTGCATACTTCCTTGACAGGAGTGCATAATTGCTGTATAATGAGAATACTGAAATACTGTTTGAACGGAGGTCTGAATAATGAATACCGACAGAAGAAAAGTTGTCCTCATAGGCACCGGGATGGTGGGAATGAGCTTTGCCTATGCCCTGGTAAATCAGGGCGGGGTCTGCAATGAGCTGGTGCTCATCGACGTGAATAAGACCAGAGCCAACGGCGAGGCTATGGATCTTAACCACGGCCTTGCATTCGCCAAGTCAAATATGAAGATCTATGCCGGCGAGTACCACGACTGCAAGGACGCAGATATCATCGTCATCGCCGCCGGAGTTGCCCAGAAGGAGGGGGAGTCCCGCCTCGACCTGCTCCAGCGGAACACTGAGGTGTTCAGATCTATCATCACTCCCGTTATTAAATCGGGCTTCGACGGCATATTCCTTGTGGCTACCAACCCTGTGGATATCATGACCCGTGTGACCTATGAGCTCTCCCGCTTCGGAGCCTCCCGGGTCATCGGAACGGGAACCTCTCTGGATACCGCCCGCCTGCGCTATCTGCTGGGTGACTACCTCACCGTAGACCCCAGGAACATCCACGCCTACGTCATCGGCGAGCACGGCGACAGCGAGTTCGTACCCTTTTCACAGGTCATGTTAGCAACAAAGCCCGTCCTCAAAATAATCGAGGACGAGCGCAATACCTACTCTATGGATGATATGAAGCAGATCGAGGAGCAGGTAAGAACTGCTGCCTATAAGATCATCGAGGCGAAGAAGGCCACCTACTATGGCATAGGTATGGCTCTCGCAAGGATAGTCAAGGCTATCCTCGGCGACGAGAACAGCGTCCTCACTGTCTCCGCAAAGCTTTGCGGCGAGTACGGCGAGAGGAACGTTTTCATCGGTGTGCCGACTATCATCGGCCGCAACGGCGTCAAGGAGATCGTGGAGCTGGATCTCACCGAGGAGGAAAAGGAAAAGTTCCGCGCCTCGGTAAAGGTGCTCAACGAGAATTTCGAGGGCCTCACCCTCTGACGTTCAGAGGTCGATGTTCGCCTTCCGTGCCTGACTGAGCTGCAGGCTCCGGGGGATGCGGTAAAGCCGCCCGTCCTTGCGGAAAAGGGCGCCGGTCTGCTTGAAGTAGAACCTTACTCCCGCGGTCTGGCACTGGGAGCGCAGAAAGAGTATCCAATCGTAATCACAGAGGCGGGCAGTGCTGCCCGATTCACCCCCGCAGGTGACCTGTTCTATCTTCCCCGATGCCAGATAGGGGGAAAGGTCTATGCGCCCGAGAATGGGCTCGCAGATGACCTCCCTGTGCTTTATGGGCAGAGAGAGCATAACGGGCAGACGCCTGTCGGCATTTTCCTGATCCTCGCAGGTGGAGCATATCGTAACGTGATCCCACCCCTCGCCCCAATCGGCAGGGAGGGAGACGTAGAAGCGGTCTATCCGCTTGGTGATGATGTGGAAATGCAGGTCGCGTCGGGCGCGGATCATATCCCACGCCTCATGCCGCCATTCGTCCGCCTCGGAAACGAAGAAATCCGAGGTCATACAGGTGAAGACCGTCCCGCCCGACAGCTTGAAGCTGCCGTCACGGCTGCGGCGCAGCGGCAGATCGAAGGACTTGGTCCTGGTGACGACGGAGCTGTCCTTGCCGAATTCGGCGTCGCGGCGGTACATATAGCAGTTGCGGCAGCCCTCGCTTATCTTGTGGCAGCCGTGCCAGGGATCCCAGATGTCCATTCTACCCGCCTCCCGTGTTTATACTCTTTTTACGAATTATATCATATTAAGCCCTTTTCCGTCAACGGATAATACAGGATTTTTCAATCTTTCCGGACATTTTTCATCAGATTTTATTTCAACTTTGTAAATTTTAAATCGTTATTTCGTTAAATTTACAGACTGTTAATAATTCGTTAATTATATGTGCAATAATGAACACCGATAATTTGGTATAATTAGACTATATATTATAGATAGATTTTTACGGATTTTTGAGACTTTTAAAAATATTGTTTGAGGAGGAGAACGATCATGTCGCTTGGAAGAGTGCTTGTAGTTGACGACGATAAGAATATATGCGAGCTGCTTCGCCTTTACTTAGAGAAAGAGGGCTACGGCGTCATACTCGCCCATGACGGTGAGGAGGCTGTTGTTAAGTTCAACGCCCTGAAGCCCGATATCATTCTTCTTGATATCATGCTGCCCGGTATGGACGGCTGGCAGGTATGCCGCGAGATCAGGAAGAAATCCAATGTTCCGATCATTATGGTCACTGCCAAGCAGGAGACCTTTGATAAGGTCCTCGGTCTTGAGCTGGGTGCCGACGATTATATCGTCAAGCCCTTCGATACCAAAGAGGTCATCGCCAGGATCAAGGCTGTTTACCGCCGCGTAGGCCAGACCTCCGGCGAGCAGGAGGTCAAGGAGGTCAAGTACGACAAGCTCTCCGTTAATATGACCCGCTATGAGCTCCGCGTTGACGGAAAGGTCATCGACACTCCCCCCAAGGAGCTGGAGCTGCTTTTCCACCTTGCTTCAAATCCCAACCGCGTTTATACCCGCGACCAGCTGCTGGATGAGGTATGGGGCTTTGAATACTACGGCGATTCCAGAACCATCGACGTTCATGTAAAGAGGCTTCGTGAGAAGCTTGAGGGTGTTTCCGAAAAGTGGGCACTCAAGACGGTTTGGGGCGTAGGCTACAAGTTTGAAGTCATCGAAGGCGCTCATGAGTAACCGCAAAAGCATATTCTTTAAATACTTTGTGATCTGTTCAGCAGTAATACTCATAAGCTTTATATGCTTAGGTGCAGTATTACTGCTTGTTTCTTCCCGTTATTTCCTTCAGGAGAAAAAGGATATGCTGGAGAAGAATGCCTCGGCTGCTGCTTCGGGCACCGCAGCCCTTATCAGCCAGTCCCCCACGGGCTGGAAGGAAAACCTGAAGCAGAGCATCAAGGATATAGCAACGGGAAGCAACAGCGATATAATCATCTGCGACAAGAACGGAAACGTCATCGCGGATTCGGGAACGGCAGGCAGGTTTTTCGATGTCGTCATCAGCACCGACCTGCTGGAGAATTTCTCGGAGGAGCCGGAGTATGTCCTCAGTGACCTTAACGGCACTTATGAGGAGTCCCATATCATGGGCGTGAGGTTCAGGGTCAACGGCCCGGAGTATTATGCCCTGGCGCTTACGCCAAAGGCCGAGCAGGACGATTATACCTGGCAGATAATGCGGATATTCGTCATATCCATCGCGGTGGTGTTCGTCGCGGTGGTTATTGCGGTATATTTCATAGCCGCAAGGCTCTCGGCGCCTATCATCGAGATAGCCGAGGTCTCCCGCGAGATAGGAAAGGGAAATTTCTCGGTGAAGCTCCCCAACTATAACATCTATGAGATGCAGGAGCTTTCAAACGCCTTCAACGATATGGCGGCTTCGCTGAAAAACTACGATACCATGCGTAACAGCTTCGTCGCCAACGTTTCTCACGAGCTGAGGACGCCTATGACCTCCATCGGCGGCTTCGTTGACGGTATGCTGGACGGGACTATCCCTCCCGAGCAGCACGAGCATTATATGAAGATCATATCCTCCGAGGTAGCAAGGCTTACCAGACTGGTGCGCTCTATGCTCAACCTGGCTAAGATCGAGGCGGGGGAGCTCAAGCCCAATATGACCAAGTTCTCGGTGCTGGAGCCCATAGTCGATACCCTGGTGACCTTTGAGAACAGGCTGGAGGAAAAGAATATTGAGATACGCGGCCTCGATACCGACCGTATGGATCTCTATGCCGATAACGACCTGATCCATCAGGTGATGTATAACCTTATCGAGAACGCCATCAAGTTCGTGGATGAGGGCGGGTATATCGAGTTCTCCTTTGAGAGCGTCGGCTATATGACCGTTATTTCCATCAAAAACAGCGGCGAGGGCCTCAGCGAGGATGAGCTGCCGCTGGTGTTCGACAGATTTTACAAGACAGATAAATCCCGCGGCCTCGACAAGACGGGCGTGGGTCTGGGTCTGAATATCGTCAGGTCGATAATCAGGCTCCACGGCGGCAAGATACTTGTCCGCAGCGTAAAGGGCGAATATACAGAGTTCGTGTTCACCGTACCTAACAAGCCCCACGATTAAGGCAATACCGCACGACCCGCGGCTAACGCCTCTGCACATCATCTGCCGTGTCAAGCCTGCTTGACGACCGGCTTATCCGTCATATTACCCAAATTCTCCTTGACGTTGCGTAAAGCGAAGTGAACTTCGCTTGCAAGCCTGCGTCGAATTTAGGCAATC
>JAFXXU010000029.1 GCA_017542125.1 Ruminococcus sp. | reverse complement strand
TTTCGGTGGTATAGTTATAATCAGCCGAGGTGACATTTATCTCGTTCCCGGTGGTGACATTATCGCCCTCACGGGTGAGGGTTGTATTTTGCTGTGTGGCCTCGGTCGTGGTGGAGGTTTCTTCCTTGTGGATAAGGCTCTCGGAATTATAGTTATAATCAGCCGACGAAACGTTTATCTCATTCCCCACGGTGATATTATCGCCCTCACGGGTGAGGGTTGTATTTTGCTCTGTGGTCTCGGTCGTGGTGGAGGTTTCGTCCCTGTGGATAAGGCTCTCGGAATTATAGTTATAATCAGACGAGGAGACATTTATCTCGTTCCCAACGGTGACGTTATCGCCCTCACGGGTGAGGGTTGTATTCTGCTCTGTGGTCTCGGTCGTGGTGGAGGTTTCGTCCCTGTGGATAAGGCTCTCGGTGTTGTAGTTATAGTCAGCCGACGAGACGTTTATCTCGTTCCCAACGGTGACGTTATCGCCCTCACGGGTGAGGGTTGTGTTCTGCTCTGTAACAGCGGTCTGATGTGAGGTCTCGGTGAAAGAATGGGTCTCCGGAGCGGTCACTGCGGGGGCTGCGGCATCTGCGGGGCAGCGGATATTTGTTCTGAACAGCAGCGTTTCCGCAGGGAGCTGCAATACTGCTGCCGAGCGGAGCTCCGGGGCTTCACTTTCGTGGCTCTCATAGACGGTGCGTATCAGCGAGGCGGCATCGACTCTGAGAAGCTGCGGCTCTCCCTGCTCAGTTACGACTGTCCGGGAGGAAACAGCTTCAAGTGCCTCGCCGCTCTCGATCAGGCGGCGCAGCTCGGTGAGCTTCTCCCAGGAGGAACGGTCATAGCTGCGCAGGTCGGTGCTCATCCGCTCTATGAGACGCTCCGCTGCTGCGGGATATTCTCTGCCGATGGCCCGGCTGTCGATCTGGCCCGTAACGGAGAGCTGTCTGGCGACCGTCAGCCTGAGAGTGAGCAGATATTCGTTCCTGACCGCTTCGGCACGGCGCAGCTCGCCGTTTATATTGCGCAGGAACACCAGCGTCTCTCCGAAGCCGGGGCCTTCCTCGGATTTTTCGTACTTTCTGAGTATCTCCTCGGCGAAGCTCACAGCCTTTGTAAGCGCAGCAAAGCCCGCCGTCAGAGAAAGCCTTCTCATCGGCGGGTTAAGGGCTATGCTTTTTTCTGCCGTAAGCTTCATATACTGCCCCTCCCCAATTCTGCCTTAAACTCCGAAGGGCAGAGGGATCTCGGTCATCCCGGTATGAGCGATCTGGAGCGTTTCCATAAACACCGCGCTCTCCATGGAATCCAGCGGAGAGAATTCCCGCCTGACTACCAGCCCGCCCGAAATGAAGAACATCCTCACAGTTTTTCCGTTGCGGAGGACGTTTATGTTGATCGCGTCGATCTTGGTGCCCTCTTTGAAGAGAGCCATTGCCACATCCTTCACCGAGGTGTAGACGCCCTTTTCGAGCAGCAGCATATCGGGGCTGCGCTTGGGCTTTCGGAATACAACGGGGGCATCGTTGTTCCCGCCGTTGACGATAGTATCCACCTCGATGGACCCGGAGAGGTTCGAGACCTTGGTAAAGCTGAAGGAAATGCCGTCCAGCGTCACCTCAAAGGAATAACTGGGTATGAGATCATCTGCGGATGCCATTTTGCCTCACCTCTAAATCTTGAATGCGTTCTCGGGCTCGTCGTTCAGCTTGCTGTTTATCTTGGAGATCTCCCTGCACCAGCGCTGGCGCTCTCTGTGACTGAGTGCAGCGATCTCATCGTGCGGCCAGTGCATATAGTAGCCGATAAAGGCGATCTCCTCATAGATCCTGTCAGCCGGATAAGCTGCTATACTCCGGCTTCCAGAAAATTTACGGGTATCTCGATCTTCTGACCGCAGTGGGGGCAGACGGATCTGTAAACGGGAATATCCATAGTGTTGATCTTGGAATAGAGATCCTGCAGATAGGCAAGGTCGATGGTATAGAGCCCCTCAACGATACGGGTATCCACCGCAGGGAGGGTGCCGAGGCTCTTGATGACTCTAGAAAGTATGATTATTGTCAGATACCCGGGATTCTGCTGGACGCGGGGGTCCTTAAGGGGGATTATCTCGTCGCCCGCATTGGCTAGTCTCATAACTCCCTCACGGTGAAGATTGCCGTTCATATCCAGATATCCCTTGGGTAATGTGAACCTGAATTCCGTCTCAAACATCGAAAACACTCCTTTAATATTCTTGTACGGTCATATGCCTCTCACGGCTCTTCGGTATCCCGCCGGGAGCCGTTTGGCATAATTCTTCCAATTAGCAACAATTCTTTTATATTATAGCACATAATTGTTCAAAATGCAAGACCCGAGCCCTATAAGAGTCATATTTTTTATCAAAAAAATACACATTTTTTGTATATTATCCCTGCGTGAAGATCGGCGCCTCCCTGCCCGCCCAAAACAAAAATGCCGCCGGCAGAAAAGCCTGCGCGGCGGCGATATTCTTATCGGTGATCCTCCCGGCTGCGGTGACAGCAGCCCTCTGTGAAAAACAGCTCTGCTCACTCCCCCAGGAATTCTTTTATCTCGTCAAGCCGCTCTTCGCAGATACGGCGGCCCTCCTGATAGACCCGCTCCAGCTCCGAGGGATCATTCTCCGTGCGGCTGATGCCCAGGCTCTCCCGGGGACGGATGACCAGGGCTCTGCCCTCCTCCTCGCGCTGCTTTATGCCCAGCATCTGACCGTTATACATATCGCTGCGGGCGATCATCGCCTCGGCGGTCTTAGGATATCTGCGCAGCAGGAACTCTATCACTCCAGGATGAGGGGGGGGCTCCTTGAAATATCCGTCGGGCTGGGTGAGGATGATAACATTGCGGTCATAGCCCTGACGCTCCATAAACTCAAAAGGTACTGAATCCGCAATGCCGCCGTCCAGCAGCAGGCGCTTGCCGACCCTTACGGGGCGGGACACCAGCGGCATGGAGCCGGAAGCCCGTATCCAGCGCATATCCCTTTTGCCGCCGTCGGTCAAGCGGTGATAGACTGCCTTGCCGGTTGAGGCATCGGTAGCCCCCACGAAGAACTCCGTCGGGTCCTTTGCAAAGGTCTCGGTATCAAAGACATCCAGCTTTTCGGGCAGCTCCGAATAGCAGAACTTAACGCCGTAGAGGTCGCCGGTGAAAAACAGGGAGCGCAGGCTGCAATAGCGCTTATCCTTGCAGAAGCGCTTGTTGTATCGTATCGCCCTGCCTATCTGGTGGGACTTGAAATTCAGCCCGAAGATCGCCCCGGCGGAGATACCCGCCATCCCCTCAAATTGGATGCCGTTCTCCATAAATACATCCAGCACTCCCGCCGAAAAGAGCCCGCGCATAGCGCCGCCCTCCAGTACGAGACCTCTTTTTATCTGTTCATCCATAAGCCTGTTATCGCCTTTCCCGGCGGGCTACCCCGACCGATTGATGATAGTATTATATCACACCGCCCGGGTTTAGTCAATCCTCCGGGGCAGCTGGCTGCTTATCACCGGGAACGCAAAGCGCACCCCGCGGGTATTGGGGAGCCCGCAGAGTGCGCCGTCGGCAAAGATAGTATTCTGTTTGATCATTCTTTTCTGATATGCTCCGCAAGGCTGATAGCGAAGCCGGTGGGAGATACCATAAGCGTCGCCTTGGATGAACCGGTGTCGGTGACCTTATCGCCCTGAGCGTTCTTGAAGCCACGGTCCAGCAGGAACTGATAGGCCTCGTCGAAGTCCCGGACGTTCATTCTGATGACGGTCATATCCTGGGGCATCGGCACCTGGGTAACGTCAACTCTGAACCCCTCGGGGAGCTTCATATCGTAGCTGGTGATATCCTGATCGTTGATACCGGTCTTGGTGTGCCTGTGCTCGAAACCCATAGCCTCGAAAAGCTCTTTTACGGACTGTGCGTCCTTAGTGAGTATCAGCGGATTGAAAGCTGTGATCTTCATAACTGTTTCCCCATTATTCCTTGATATGCTGGCAAAGATCGAATGCGAAACCGGTAGGCGACTTCATCATGCAGGATCTGTTGGTCTTGGTATCCACGGTATGGTCGCCCTTGACGTTCACAAAGCCCTTGGATCTCAGGAACTCGTAGGCCTCCTCGAAATTATCCACATTCATTCTGATGAGCTGCATATCGCGGGGGAGCCCGGCAACGTGAGCTACGTCAACATAGAACCCGCCCTCGTTCTTCATACGGACGGTGGTTATGTCCTTGCCGTCCTCGGTAATGGTGATCTTGTGGCGCCTTTCAAAGCCCATGTCCTCAAAGACCTTGATAGCGGCTTCGGCATCGGCGGTGAGAATGAGCGGGTTGAAGGATGTGATCTTCATAATTGTTCCTCTTTTCTTTTGGTTTTTATCGTGCGAGGGAGAGTTTTCCTGCTTTTCCTGACATTGCCATTATAGCATCAATTCACAGTTCTGTCAAGAGTTTTCTCGTCACTTTGCACGGAAATCTATGAAAATTTAATGTGTTTTTGTCAAAACAATAAAATATTGAGGCTAAACCGAGGAATGAATGGTGCTGCCTTAATTTACAGTTATTCCCTTGTATTCCATTGCGGTATGTGCTATAATGAACTCATCGGGCATCCGAATGCTGACGCCGCAGCAAGCGGCAAGGAGGAGCACTAATGATAAACAAACTGAGAAAGCATATAAGCGAATACTATGTGGGCAAACAGGAGACCGTAGACTGCCTGCTGATCTGCCTCTTTGCGGGGGGGCATATACTGCTGGAGGGTGTTCCCGGAGTAGGCAAGACCACCCTTGCTTCCACGCTTGCCAGGTCGGTGAAATGCGATTTCGGAAGGATACAGTTCACTCCCGACACCCTGCCCTCGGATGTGACGGGGACAGAGGTCTTCAATATGAAGACCGGGGATTTTGAATACCGTGAGGGAGCGGTGATGCATCAGATCATCCTGGCCGACGAGATAAACCGCACCTCGCCGAAGACGCAGGCTGCCCTGCTTGAAGCAATGGCCGAGGAGCAGGCTACCGTCAGCGGTGTGAAGCACAGCCTCCCCCAGCCCTTTATGGTGATAGCGACACAGAACCCCGCCACCTTCGTGGGCACATATCCCCTGCCGGAGGCTCAGATAGACAGGTTCATGATGAAGCTGACCCTTGGCTATCCCGAGGAAGCCGAGGAGCTCCGCATGACCAAGAATATGCTGGCGGGCAGGACAGCTGACACCGTGGAGAGCATCATCACCGCCGAAGAGGTCATAAAAATAAAGGAGCAGGCGGAAAAGGTCACGGTCAAGGATGAGGTGATACTCTACGCCCGCAACATCGCAGAGCTGACCCGTGAGGAAAAGCGTTTTACCCTGGGCATCAGCCCGAGAGCGGTGCTGGCTCTGGTAAAGGCATCCCAGGCAAGAGCGATGATCGAGGGTCGGGATTTCGTAAAACCCGATGACATCAAGGCGGTGGCGCCCTTTGTGATCTCACACAGGCTGACCCTTACCTCCGAAGCCAGGAGCGCCAAGGAAAACAAGGAAGACATCATAGCAAAGCTCATCAAGAAGGCAAAGGTCCCGGTGTGACGTTCTTTCACCGGGCTCAGGGTCTTCGGTAAAGGCACCGCAGTTTTTGGGTAATTAAGAGGATATCATATGAAAAGAAACAGGATCACCTGGGGCTGCCTGTGGGTGCTTTCGCTCATAGGGATAAGCTTTTGGGGCGGCGCGGTGACATACGGGTTATTCACCGCACTGACCCTTGTCCCCATAGTTTCCGCACTTTATCTGCTGGCAGTATATAAGCTGTTCCATATATATCAGGAGCTGGATCAGAGATTCGTTACGGTGAACGAGCCGGTCAAATACCGCTTTGCTCTGGTGGACGAATACCCTATACAGTTCGTGGGGATCAGGGTGAAGTTCTTCTCCTCCTTTTCCGCGATCACCGATCTTGACGACGAGACGGAATACGAGCTGAAGCCGGGGTCAAGGATCGAAAAGGAGACCCGGCTCATTTGCAGATACCGGGGAGAATACGAGATCGGCATAAAGGAGATCGAGATACAGGATTACTTCCGGCTGTTCCGGGTGAGATACAAAAACAAGGAATGCATCCGCGCCTTTGTGAAGCCGCAGCTGATAAACACCGACAGGCTGGGCGAGATCGAGCTTACGGATGCGGTAAGAGAGAATGCTTTCAGCCGCAGCGAGCCGGATGTTCTCAGCCGGGAATACGTTCCCGGGGACGACCGCAGGCTCATCGACTGGAACCAGACCGCCAGAACGGGCGTCCTTATGACAAGGCTGTTCACCGGCTCGGATCATCAGGAGATAGCGGTCATCACCGACACCTTCCGGAGCAGCACCGAGCAGGCGGAATTCCTGCCGGCTGAAAACAAGATACTTGAGGTTATGCTGGCAATTTCCTACTATTTCAGGCGTAACAGCATCTCCGCGGCGGAGTACCATCTGGCTCAGAGGCTGGTCTGCCTCAATATCGACAGCAGGGGCGTGTTCGAGGAATTCTACGATACCGTCTCGGAGATCGGGTTCAGCAGCCTTAACACCCACAAGCTGCTTTACAGGTCTGTTGCCGGGAGGCAGGACATCCTCGGCAGCTCTATGGTATATCTGATACTCTCCTCCTGGGACAAGTACACCGAAGCCCTGCTGCAGGAGCTGGAGCGCCATCAGCTCCGGGTAGTCATATTCCATATCAGCGGCAGCGAGGACAACAGGCCCGATCTCTCGGGACACCGCGGCTGCGATCTCATACAGCTCTCGCCTTACGGTGATATCGCAAAGGGGCTGATGGAATGAGTATGATGAGCACACTTTTCGACGCAGTAAACATCCTGCCCCTTTCGCTGCTCTCCATGCTGATCTTCGGCTCCTATGCCGGGATCCCCCAGCGGAGCTTACCCGCTTTTATGATCTGCACCGCCTTCACCCTATGGCTGATCGCCCTGCGGAATATGAAGCTTAAAAACAGGCTGCGCAGCACAGGCATAGTAGCCGTGTTCACGGTGGGGCTCCTGCTTGCCGCAGGGGAAGAGCACCGGCAGGTGTTCTTTGAGAAGCACTTCTGGGTCATATGGCTTATCTGCTTCTGCATCGGGGCAACGGCAGCCGGGCTGATAATGTATAAGAACATCTGGCTGCGGCGTGCTGCCGCCCTGGGCTTTCTTGCTTACGCTCTGGCGGGGATAACCGTAAAGGAGCTGGGTGTGAGCAAGGAGATCTTTGCGCTGATCTGCTTTGTGGTGCTTATCCGTCTGACGGAGGAGATACAAAGGAGATGGGTCAAGAGCGGCAGCCCCGAAACTGACGGCCACATCACCAGGACAGCACCCTTCCTCGCGGCGCTGTGCCTGATCGTTTACCTGATCCCCGCCCCTGCCGAGCCCTTCGGCTGGGAGTTCGCAAAGGATATTTTCAACAAGACCATATCCTATTTCAGCAGGCTCTTCGGCTTCGGCTCCGACAGCTCCGAGGATTACGGGATGATAGGCTTCTCCGACGAGGGAGGCTTCCTTTCGGGGCTCAGCAGCAATAACGATGAAGTCCTTTTCATCACCGTCAACAACACCTCGATAAAGGAATTCAGGCTGGTGGGCTGTATGAGCGGAGAGTTCAGGGGCCTCAACTGGGTCTTCGACAACAGCACCGAAAGCAGCTACAGAGTGACGGACACCGTGGAGACCTCGGCAGCTGTCAGGAAGTTTGCATCCTCCTCCCTGTACGATTACCTCAAGGGTACGGAGATGAGCTTTGAGACCCGCTTTTACAACACGAGATACATCTTCGCACCCGCAAAGATCAGGCTGGATGCTTCAAGGGAAAAGAGCCTCGCTATGAGCGAGCGCAGCGGCAGCCTTATCTCGGACAAGAGCCTGGGCTACAAGGATAACTACCGGATATCCTGCTTCCTGCTCAATTACGACAACCCGTCGCTGAAGGAGCTGCTGGACAATGCAGAGCCTCTTACCGAAAGCGAATGGACGGCAGCTGCGGCTGCGGAGGGAGTATCCGGCAAGGCGGGGCTCTCCTTTGCAGACTATCAGGAATACCGAAAGACGGTCTACGAGAAATACTGCCGCCCCTGCGGGGTATCCGACAAAGTGGCTGAGATACTTGACAGGATACAGAGCGGCTCGTCGGGCAGATACGAGACCGCCAAAAGGCTGGAGGCCTTCCTGAACCAAATGGATTATTCAAGGGACTGCGGAGCCTTCCCTGACTCTGTCACCGACGCTGAAAGCTTCCTTGACTATTTCCTCTTCACCTCGCAGAAGGGCTACTGTATGCACTATTCCACAGCCTTCGTGCTTATGGCCAATGAAATGGGCATCCCTTGCCGGCAGGTACAGGGCTATTCTGTCAAGAAAGGCTCCGGCAGCACCGTCACCGTAAGGGAGAACGAGGCTCACGCCTGGCCGGAGGTCTACTTTGACAACGTGGGCTGGGTGGCATTTGAGCCTACGCCGGGCTACTCCGTCCCTGCGGGCTGGGAGGTAGATGATAGGAACGCTTCCCTGCCGGAGAATTGGAACGCACAGCTCGATATTGACATCACGCCCCCCGATTCCGCCGCTATTGCCGGAGAGACCGAGGACGAGAAGTCGGGCATCAGCCCGCTGATATTCATTATCCCCTCCCTGGGAGTGATAAGCTTCCTGCTGCTGTTCTATGCGGTGAGCCGCGCTCTGGCGGCAAAGCGATACAGGCGTATGAGCAGCTATGACAAGTTCAGATATCTGGCGCAGCAATGCATACGCTATATCGGGTATCTGGGGCTGCCGCTGGAGGAGGGTGAGACCCTGTCCGAATACTCCGGGAGGATAACTGCCTCGGATGATCAGCAGCTCAAGGAGCACACAGGCTTTATACCCGTATATGAAAGGGTGCTTTATTCCGACTTTTCGCTGACCGAGGAGGAGCTGCGCTCGGCGGAGCAGACCGCCCGGGCTCTCCGCAGGCTGGCAAAGAAGCGCCGGCTAAGGAACCGCCTGATGATCCTTATCGGGGACAGATGATAAAGGCAACACCGCACGACCCCTGTGCGTCAGATGCGAAGTCCAGGTTTTCGTCAGATTGCCTGAATTCGACGCAGGCGGGCTGGCGCCCGGCAAGGAGAATAGTGTCAACAAGTTGACACGGTAATAATGACGGAAAGCTGGCAATCAGATGGCGTGCAGAGGCGTCAGCCGCGGGTTGTGCGGTGTTGCCTAAAGATAACGACCCGGCCTGACGGACTGTCCGGCCGGGTTCAAGCTATGTGATCGCGGGTCTGCGGGCAAAGCATTGACATTGTAATCAAAAAACGATATAATGATGCAAGAAGAGCAGAGGGAGGTCTGTGAAATGTACGAAAGAAAAGTCAAGGAAGCCAAACCCGTGCTGGCCATATGCTATGATTTTGACAAGACCCTTTCGCCCGATGATATGCAGGCGCAGGGATATATACAGAAGGTCTATGACGGCGATGTCAGATCCTTCTGGAGAGAGACGAATAAACTTGCCGAGAGCGGCGATATGGACTCAAACCTTGCATATATGTATATGATGAAGCAGGAGGCCGAGGGCAGAGAGATATTCAGCCGCAGGAAGCTTGAGGAATACGGCTCAAAGGTGGCGCTGTTCCCGGGGGTGGAGAGCTGGTTTGAACGTATCAGGCAGTACGGCGGGGAGCACGGGGTCATCGTTGAGCACTACATAATCTCCTCGGGGCTGAAGGAAATGATCGAGGGGACATCTGTGGCTAAGGCCGGAGCCTTCGAGCGCATATATGCAAGCTCATTCTATTACAACGAGCGTGGGGTTGCCGTCTGGCCTGCACAGGTGGTCAACTACACCAACAAGACCCAGTTCCTTTTCAGGATAGAAAAGGGCGTACTTGATGTGAACGACCCCGGCGTGAACGAATACTTTGCCCCCGAGGATCTCCGTGTGCCTTTCAGAAACATCGTCTACATCGGAGACAGCGACACCGATATTCCCTGCATGAAGCTGGTGAACACCAACGGCGGGCATTCCATCGGCATATACAACAGCGAGACCGCGGATAAGCGCAAGGTATACAAGATGCTCCGCGACAACAGGATAAGATATTTCGCCCCCGCAGATTACTCCGAGGGCACGGAGCTGGACAGGCTGGTAAAAGCCATCATAGACCGCACCGAGACGAACGAGACCCTTGAGAGCATCCATTATGAATGCAAGCGGGATCGTGCTGCGAATGAGAAAGCATAAGTGATAACAAAACAAGAGGCTGCTGACTGCGGCCTCTTGTTTTTCGTTTTATAACAGCCTTCCGTCGGTCATATCTATGCGGAAGGTGAACTCTTTGCTGCGGCAGATGCCCTTGATCTTTACAAGCCCGCTGGTGATGTCGGCATAAGTGATCTCGGCGCCGATATAGCGCTTTGATCTTTCGACAGCCTCTATCTGCTTCTTGCCGTATGCGCTCACATCGTCCGAGGTGAACAGCACGCTGCCCAGCAGGTGGTTCACCAGGGCAAGGCTTTGTTTCTGATGGCCGGAAAGGGAGATGTTCTTGTCCCTCATCAGGAACACATCCGGGTCGTTCCGGAAAAACCTGCCGTTCAGCTGACGGCGGAAGATAGTGTTTAACATAGAGTTCCTGGTGGAGACCCGCTCACGGTGAGTCTGGCGCATAAAGGGGTTATCGTTCCAGCTGAGACCCACATCGCAGCCTATCCGGCAGTAGTCCGCCTTGCCGAAGGCAGCTCCGAGGGGCACTCCGCAGGCAAGGATGAGCTTATCGCCGCAGAGCTCCCGCAGGAAGTCCATAGCCTCGCACATCACCTGTCCCCGGCTCCTGCCGTTGACGGGACGTATGCAGGCAGCGTAGAGGAAATCCAGCTTCACCAGGTCGAAGCCCCAGTCATTCAGCACCGTATCGAACACCTGCCGCAGATATGCCCTTACCTCATCGTTGTAGATGTCCAGAGCATAGCTGCCGCTCCAGTTGCAGCCAGCGGAGAGGGGCTTCCCGTCGGCATCTCGCATTATCCAGCCGGGGTGATCCCTGAACAATGCAGATCCCCTTTCGCAGACGAAGGGAGCCAGCCAAAGCCCTGCTTTCAGCCCTTCGCTGTGAATGCGGTCGGCAAGGGGCTTAATGCCCTCGGGGAATTTGCTGCTGTCTATGGACAGCCAGTCACCAACAGCAGTCTGATAGCCGTCGTCGATCTGGAAGATATCTGCGGGCATATCCGACGCGATGAGGGCATCCAGGTCGTGCTCCAGCTTTTCCTGGGAGATATCCTGATAGTGCCTGTACCAGCTGGTATAGCCTCTGAGGAGCGGTAGCTTCTCTCTGTCAGCGGATGTGCCGCACATCTCCTGCCAGCGGTCAAAGACCTCCTTCTCGGAGCCGGAGAGCAAGGCGCAGTCGATGGCGTTGAAGGGCTCGTAATAGATCGCTCCCTCGCACTCCCGGGAGAGCTTTATGCGCTGCTTGTCTGTGAGCAGCTTTATTCTTGTGAAGCCGCATCTCTCGGAGAGGGAGCCCACCAGCCTGAAGCCCAGATCGCTGCGGATATAAGCGTAAGTCCAGCCGTGGAGCACACCTCTTTTGACGGTGTAGCGGGTAAAGCCGTAGTCGCCGTATTTATCGAAGCTGTATTTTTTGACTATAGGGGCGGGGATGTGGTCGATGCCCACCATTCTGTCGTTTACCGTCAGCTCGCGGCTGTCCGTCCAGGACTGATAGCCGTTCATAAAGATCCTGTCCTGCTCAGAGACCTCGGCAAAGCCCACCACCGACAGCTCATCAAAGATCATGGGCTCCTTGGGTGCCACAGCAAGAGTGAGCCTGTCGTTTTCATAGGTGAGGGAGGCCGAGAAGCGGCTGCCGTCATAGCTGTCGGTGAACTTTACCACAGCGCTTCCCGCTCTGATTATCGCAACTGGTGTAAATGATCTGTCTGCCAAACCGGGACTCTCCTTTCGTTACTGTTCCTCAGCCTCGATGTGTTCATTGATCACGCCGGTGACATCCTTCTCTCTGTAGAGGCCGAGGATCACTCCGCCGATCAGGCAGAGGACTGCTGCCGCCGCTGCGGTGATGCGCAGACCCAGGCCGTCGGAGCCTATGCCCTTGATGGAGGTGAAGAGCACCATTGCCAGCGCCTGACCTAGCTTCATTGCAAAGGTCCTTGCCGCAAAGAACATACCCTCGCGGCTCTCGCCGGTCTTTATGCCGTCAGCCTGTGCAACGTCGGCAACGATAGCCTGGGGAAGTATGCCGAGGACAGCCATGGGAACAGATGCCAGCACGGAGATCATTATTCCGTTGACCATTTTCGGCAGGCCCAGCATACCTGCAAAGGCTGTGAACAGGAATACAAAGCTGAAAAATACGAATGCCGCGATAACGAGCTTTTTCTTGCCCAGCTTCTTCGCAAAGATATTTACCGGAGCATAGAACACCAGGCTCATCACTGTCATTATCGCAAAGAGCATAAAGGTCTTGTCCTCTCCGAGGCCGATGAGGGTGGTGATGTAGAAGGAAAGCCCGGTCTGGAACATAGTGAGGGCTACCCAGTAGAATATATCCGAGGCCACGAACTTGCGGAACTCCTTGTTCTTGAAGGTCTTGGTAAGGGATGCGAAGGCCGGGGTCTCAGAGGGGGTGGTGTCAACATAGTCCTTTTCCCTGATGCCGAAAACGGGCACCAGCATACATACCGCTGCAACAGCTGCAAGTATGCCTACCGTGAGCCTGAAAGAATTCTCGTAGCCCATGGCGTCGCGGAATATCCCGGCGATGTTCGGCACCAGATAGCTTATGGCGTTGCCCACGAAGAAGGTCACCGAGATATAGGTCGAAACATTTATCCTGTCCTTGGGGTCACGTCCCAGCTCGGGGAGCAGGGCGTTATAGGGGGTGCAGTAGATAGTCATAAAGAGATAGAACAGCAGGAGCGTTACCAGCAGGAAGCCGTTGTTGATCCAGGATTCGCCGCTGACGGGGGAAACGAACACCAGCACCGTCACAGCCGCAAAGGGCACGGCTATGGCACGCATAAAGGGTATGCGTCTGCCGTCCTTGTGGCAGGAGCGGTCGGACTTCGAGGCGATCATCGGGTCGGTGACAGCATCGAAGAGACGGCCTATGGCTGTGATAACGCCTATGACTGTAAGCCCTAAGAATATAGCCTCCTGGGTTATGAAGGTTGAGCGGCCGTTCTCGATAAGCTCTTTCTCTTCTGGCATATAGAAGAACACGAGCCAGTTTGAAACTATGCCCGAGAGCATCGACCAGCCCAGCTGACCGATAGCAAATATCCAAAGGACCTTATTGGTTATCTTTTTCATAACTGCTCCTCCTTTTTGTTGCGGAGATACTCTACTGCCATACCTATCATAAAATCAAGTTCCTTTTCGGCGTGCTCATTCTCGCCGGCGAAGATATCCCCGCGGGAGAATTTCTCACTCATAAGCATAAGGGCGTGGGTCAGCGAGAGGTAGAGGGTCTGAAAATCCACATCCGGCTTCAGGGAGCCGTCGCTGACGCCTTTATTATAGGCGTCCTCAAAGAGAGTATAGAAATCCATAACGCTGGCGCGGTAGACCTGCATATCCTCGGAGCTGATGTTCTCGGAGACTATATAGCGGTCAAAGCTGTCGAGGAACCGCAGGAAATCCTTATGGGAGATATAGAGTACCTTGAAGACCTTCATCAGCTCCAGCAGCCTGCCCAGGCCGTCCTTTTCCTGATAGTAGTCGCACTCAAATACGCCGTCGAACAGCGATCTTACCGACTTCCAGAGCAGGCAGCCCGCCTTGACCACAAGGCTGGCTTTTGTTCCGAAATAGCGGTAGAGGGAGGCCACGCCGATATCGCATTCAAGGGCGATATCGTTCATCTTGAGCTCGAACACATCCCGCTCCAGGAGCATCCTGGCTGTGACCTCCACAGCGTCCTGCATCCTGTCGTTGCGGGCATTTTCAATTATTTTTTTATATTCCACTTGACAAACTCTCCATTCTGTGATAGAATTACTATCAAGGTGATATGATGACTATCGCCTTGATAAACAGTGTATCACACAAATGAGGTTTTGTCAAGAGTTTTTTTGTGAATAATACAAAAATACGCATTATCCTGACAGGAGGAACAGCTATGGACAGATCGTCGGTCATATTCGGGAACAGAATGAAGAAAAGAGATGTTAAGGCTGCGCAGAAAAAGCAGCGCTCCTTTGCAAAGAAATACGGTGATGACAGAGAAAAGGTCTATCACCTTGCAGCGGTGGATAACGCTGTCATAGGCGAAGCCCTGGGAGTAAAGAACCTTGTGCTCTCGGACGAACCTTTGGAGCTCGACCCTGCAAAGAGCATAGTCATCGGCAACATCAGGATGGGCTTCGGTCATTACCGGATCTCTATGGCCATAGCCTCAGCGGCGAATTCAATGGGGCTGACGCCCTACTGGTTCGACCTCAATTCCTTTGAGGGAACTGCTGCGACAAATATGATCTCGGCGCAGAACGAGCTTTACTCTCTGGGCTCCAGGCTTTCGCAGAAGAGCCGGCTGTTCAACAAGCTGGTGTGGGAGCCCATCAACAGTGAGGGCTTCCGCAAGCTGACCTACAACTGCTCGGATCAGGCTGTCTCTGAGCTGATGACGGGGCTTTACCGGGATCTCCCGAAAAACATTCCCTTTGCGGCCACCCACGTATGGCCTGCCCAGGCCGCCGTACACGCGGGGCTCACCAATGTGGTGAACGTCGTCCCCGACAACTGGCCTATGGCTCTTCACCTTTCCGAGGGCTCGCTGCATACAGTTCAGACCCAATCGGCTTATCTGGGCTACAAGGTGCTGCGCGGTATGGACAAGAAGCGCATCCTCAGACCAATGAAGGATGCGGATATCAGGTTCACGGGGCACTACATCGACCACGAGCTGGTCTCAAACATCGAGGAGGACTGCGCACGGAGACTTGCGCGTCAGGACAGGGGCGAGGCAAAACGCTATCTGCTGACCATCGGCGGAGCGGGAGCCCAGCAGGACATCTTTATTGCGATCATCAGGTGGCTGATCCCGAGGATCAGGAAAAACAAGGCGGCGCTGTTCATAAACCTCGGCGACCACCTCGGAGTCTGGGAAACGATAAAGAAGAAGCTCCCCGAGCTGGAGGAGCTCTCCGTAGAGCACATCGACGATTTTTCGGAAACAAAGTCCTTTGCCGAAAGGGCTCTGGACAATGAAGTCTCGGGTATCCATGCCTTCTGCCACAAGGATATCTTCGCGGCGGTCTATTCCACAAATCTGCTGATGAGAGCCTGTGATCATCTGATCACCAAGCCCTCGGAGCTGGCGTTCTACCCGGTACCCAAGCTGATGATAAAGCGCGTGGGCGGGCACGAGGCCTGGGGAGCGATCAGAGCTGCGGAGCTGGGCGACGGCACCTTTGAGTGTGAGACTCCGAGGGAGATCATCGGAATGATGAGAGCCCTGCAAAGCGATGGGAGCATACTCAGATTTATGTGCGAAAACATCATCGCCGCAAAGGAGCGGGGCACCTACAACGGGGCTTATGAAGCGGTGAGAGCGGCAATGGGTGACAGGCATCTTCCGGGGCAGGACAATACGGATCGTTAAGCAGAAGGAGCGTCACCAACAAGCTCCAGAGGGTCAGGAATAACAACACAGCGCGGTCGGGAACGGCCGCGTTATTTTTATTGGAATAAAAGGCCTTTCACGGCTCGGAACAGGTTGACTTATTAAGAAAAATAAGTTATAATATGAATGAAATATTTGAATTTAAGCAAGGCTGCGGCCAGCAATAATACTATCGGGCAGGATGCCGGATCCGCCTGATATTTATACCGAAAGGAGCACCGGAAAATGAACGACCGACAGGATAGCACAACAGAGACTTATATGGAATTATCATCCTCACAGACCAGGATACTGCTGGCGGAGCTGAACCATCCGGGTACAAGGGCATATCACCTGTACTCCAGGCTGAACTTTGCTCCCGAAGAGAGGGAATGGATCATCAAGGCCATGCCCTATATCTTCTGCGGGAATTTCAGCCTGCGGCTGGGCAACAGCAAAGGCTCGGGCTATATGCTTTACAGCTCTGGAGAGGACGTTCGGTATGAGGAGACCTCGGGGAGCGGAGAGGATACAGAAGAGCTGTTCTCAAAGATCAAAAAGCGGGGCATCGCTCCCCTGTTTGACAGCCCCCTTTACAGGATACATCTTATCCGTACAGAGTCGGAGCTGATACTGTTCTGCGTATTTCATCATCTCATTGCCGACGGCACTACGGTGCAGTCTGTTTTTCCGCGGCTTCTGAGAGATACTGTCCGGGAGCTGAAAGCCGGGAATGAGCCTGCCGCTCAGAAGGTCACATACGGCACTTATATCGAGCGGGTAAAGAACTATTCCGCCACCGATGAAGCAAAGGCCGATGTGGACTACTGGGTCGATAAGCTCACGGGCTATCACGGTATCGGCTACAAGGCGGAGGGGCTCGACAAGGGAGTTATAAGCTGCGAGATCCCGGCGTATATCACCGAAAAGCTGAGAGCTATGCAGAGCAGAGAGCGTATCTCACCTTTCGTTCTGGGGCTGGGGTCTGCATTCTTGTACTTTATGGGATGCAGACGTGCTGCGGGCTCTGCTTCAAAGGATATGGTCTGGGAGATCAGCGTTCACGGGCGGTATTTCGGCGAGGATATCGCAGATGACCCCGGTATGTACGTTGCCACCCTGCCGCTGAGGCTCGAATATGACCCCTCACTGAGCTTTACCGACAGTATGAAATATGTCAAGTCCGAGATGAAGGCGGGGCTTGCCCACGCGAGGACAGACACCAACGAGTATTTCGGAGAGCTGAAAAAGGCAGGGGGCGATCCCCGTGCGCTGACGAGCTTCTCGGCAGTTTCAAACCCCATGCCCGAAAACGGCGGCGAGGTTATCCTGCCCGATGAGACGGATGTGCCCTTCCATATCCGGGTCAATCTCAACCGCAGGGACAGCGAGGGCTTACAAAGCCTGACCTTTGAGTACAACAGCACGCTGTTTGCCCGTGAGGATATCGAACAGATCAGAGACGGGATAGCCGAACTCTTGAAGCAGGCTGCGGAGGCTCCCGACAGGGCGGTTTCTGAATTTATGACTTCGGAAAGCCGTCTGATCAGTACCGAGTGTATGATCGAGCGGAATATCGCAGCGGCGGACGAGCCTGTATATCTCCAGTCCGGGATGAACCGCAGCGACAATGAGCAGGGCCAGAAGCCGGCGGCTGCCGGGATGATAAATGACAAGGATATGACGGATAAGAGCCGCCTGACAGCTGCCCTTATGGATACCCTTGTCCGTTTTGGTATGACTAAGGATATTCTGATCGGCGTAAAATACGGGGTATCAGTACTCCCCTTCGGGCTAAGTGTGGATACTGCTCTCCCGGCCTCGGAGCTTGCCGGTCAGGTCAAGGACAAGCTTGCTCTGACGGAAAAGCTCTCCGGATACGATATGAGCTGCCGCACTGATATCAGCTTTGAGCCTTCGGTCATCCTTTCGTTCAGAGAGGCTGCGGAGATAAACGGCAGCACCGCCATATCCGTATGCGTTACCGGCGAGGGAACAAAGATACTTTACAGCAGACTTTTATACACCGATGAATATATGGACACGTTCTTTAAGAGCCTGAAGCTCTTATACGGTGAGATGAGCTCACAGAAGGCTCTCAGGGACATCCGGCTGGTATCGGGGAATGCCGGGAAGCACCTCATCGCCCTTGCCAACGAGGGTACCGTCAACGCAGTATTTGAAAGGCTTGCCGCAGCTTCTCCCGACAAGGAGATACTCTTTGCCGCCGACAGAAATATGACCTACAAGCAGCTGGACGACGCTGCGAACAGGCTGGGCAACGCTCTGATAAAGCGCGGCGTAAAGCCGGGAGACAGAGTGCTGCTGCTTATGAGGCGCACAAGCGCCCTTGTGGTCAGCGTGTTCGGCGTGCTCAAGGCGGGAGCGGTGTTCATAACTATGGACCCCGATTACCCGAGAGAAAGGATCGACCAGATCGTAGAGGACAGCGAAGCTGCGCTGATACTGACGGATATCCCGGAGATCGAAAGCTCTATGCCCAAAGCGGCGGGCTATCATTCCCTTGCGCAGGAGACCGATACAGCCAAGCCGCCGGTAGCTGTCACTCCCGACAGTATGTGCTTTATCATCTACACCTCCGGCACCACAGGGCGCCCCAAGGGAGTCGTGCTCTCCCACCGGGGCATCACCAACTATGTGGCAGCCGAGCCGGAAAATGCTCCCATATACTGCCTGAAAGAAAAATGCTCAAAGATGCTGTGCCTTTCCAGCGTATCCTTTATCGTATTCCTGCGGGAGATCTTCGGCACGATACTTAACGGAGTACAGGTGGTGCTGTGCAGTGAGGAGCAGGCTGTGGATCCCTCTGCTATCGCTGATATGATAACAACCGCTCACATAGACGCCATGGGCTCCACCCCCACAAGGCTTTTACAGTATATAGAGGTGCCGAAGTTCGCGGATGCCCTCAGCGATATCAAGCTGATGATCATCGGCGGCGAAGGCTTCCCCGGGAGGCTTTACAATGCTTTGAGAAAGCATTCGGCCTGTGATATCTTCAATTCCTACGGGCCCACCGAGGTAACTGTGGCTTCGCATCAGAAGAAGATGGAATCCTCGAGGGTATCCGCCGGCTTTACCATGCTCAATGTCTGGGATCGGATCGCAGACCCGGACGGCAACGAGCTCCCGCCCTATGCTGCGGGCGAGCTGTATGTAGGCGGAGCAGGCGTAGCCATCGGCTATTTCCGTGACGCAGAGATGACGGCAAAGAGATTCCCCGTCATAGACGGCGAAAGATACTGCAATACCGGAGACCTTGCATACAAGGACGCCAAGGGCGAAGTGTTTGTCCTGGGGCGCAATGACGGTATGATAAAGCTCCGCGGTCTCAGGATCGAGCTTGAGGAGATAGAGAACACTATCGGCAACTATCCCGGCATTGCTCACGCCAGAGTGGTGGTGCGCAATGTCCAGGGGACGGAGCACCTCTGCGCTTTCTACACCCTGAAAAAGAATACCGCAGGTATCAAGGCAGAGTCCGTAAGGGAGCATATCAGCAGGAAGCTCCCCGGCTATATGGTGCCCTCCTATTACACCTGCCTTAAAGAATTCCCCATGACCCCCAACGGCAAGGTGGCGGTGAAGGCGCTTAAGGAATATGAGATCGACACCTCAGAAGGCAGGGCCTTTGAAGCGCCCTCGACAGAGGATGAAAAACAGATCTTCGGGCTGGTCTCCAAGACTCTGGGAACGGAGGATTTCGGCGTCCGTGACGATCTTTTCACGGTGGGTCTCACCTCCCTCACCATGATCTCTGTTATATCGGCTATATATGAAAAATACGGGATCTCTCTCCGCGTTACAGATTTTATGAAGCTTCGCAATGTGGCTCAGCTGGCAGAGGAGATCGCAAGGCTGAAAGCTGCGGCCGATACCGCGAAAGCCGGGTCGGAGAGCCCGAATACTGCTCCCGCAAGGGAGTATTACCCCCTGACGGAAAACCAGCTGGGAATATACCTTGACTGCATCTCGCACCCGGAGAGCATCGGATACCATCTGCCGAACATCATCAGATTTGACGGGGATGTTGACGCCGATAGGCTCAAAAACGCCATAGCGATGACCATAGGCCACCACAGGTATCTTAAAGTCACCCTGGTATCCAAGGGCGGCGATATCCTGCAAAAGCGGGATGACACAAGACCTGTCTCGCAGGATATCACGGTAGTCGAGGCGGAGGACTTTACGGAGAACGAGGCCAAGGAATATGCGGCTATCCCCTTTGATCTGAACGGCGGATCTCTGTTCCGTTTCAGGATAGTCAAGACCCCGTCTGCCACCATACTGCTCTCCGTGTTCCACCATCTCATCGCGGACGGAGGATCTCTCAACATCATATTCAGGGATATTGCCGCCGCCTATGACGGCAGAGAGCTTTCAGCCGAAAGGACAGACGGCTATCAGCTGGCTGTCAACGAAAAGATCATGCAGAACAGCCCGGCTTATGTTCAGAGCAGAGAATACTATGCCGGCAGATTTGCCGTTGCCGATTCGCCCACGATACTTACCCCCAATCTCAAGGGAGAAGCGAGCGAAGGAAAGCTGGGCGTCGAGAGAGTCGGCATAAGCGCCGAGCTTGTGGATAAGCTTTGCCGGGAGCAGGGCATCAGCCAGAATGTTCTGTTTATGTCTGCGCTGTTTATCGTGCTGAGCAAATTCAATTCCGAGGATAAGCTGCTGCTGGCGACCGTTTCCAACGGCCGTCTGGATCCCTCTGCCCAGAATACCGCAGCTCTTCTGGTAAGGACGCTCCCGCTGGTCCTGAAAGAGGACAGAAGCGAGAGCATAGAGGAGCTGTTCAGGAATGTGGGCAGCGTCTGGATGGATACTATGGCGAACCAGCTGTATCCCTTCACAAAGCTGGCGGGAGAGTTCGATATCCACCCGGAGTTTTTCTACACCTATCACGGGAAGATCTACGATGAGATCGCCCTGGGCGGCAAGACCTATCCGAGAGGGCGCATCGCCTTTGATTCACTCCGCTACAAGACTATGGTAAACGTGGTGCTGGAAGACCGGTACTATATCCAGGCAGAGTACAACGATGTGCTCTATTCGCCGGAGTATATCCGCTGCTTTGTGCAGTGTATGAGCGACCTGATCGAAAAATGGTCCTGCACAAAGGATCTGTCCGTCCTCAGGATCTGCGACATCTCTCTGGGAGACGAGAATATAACCTACGATTTCCACCCGCTTGAGGAGACTATGGTGAACAGGGTCATCGAGGGTATGGCTGCAAAGCATCCCGATCTGCCCATAGTCACATGCAAGGGAGTAACTCTGACCTACGATGAGCTGAACCGCAGAGCCAACAGGATCGCTCACGCCCTCAGAAAGCGGGGCGTTAAGGACGACGGAAGAGTAGTGCTGCTGATGCCGCGTACAGTTGACCTCATAGTGTCCATGGTGGCGGTACTGAAAGCCGGTGCCTGCTACATCCCCATGGATGTGGAGTACCCTGAAGAGCGGGTCAACTACGTTGTTGAGGATTCCGAGGCAGACTTCATCATCACCGACCGCGACCTGCCGAAGCATATCTCGGTAAGCGAGCTTCTTGAAGAGACCGATGAGACAAACCTGCCCACCACCATCGACGGCGACAGGCTCAGCTATATGATCTACACCTCCGGCTCCACCGGCAGACCCAAGGGCGTGGAGCTCACCAACAGAGGTCTGACAAATGTTATGCTGCCCGTCCCCGAGAACAATTACTATTACACCAGACCCGACAAGCCTGCCAGCGTGCTGGAGACCGCCACGGTATCCTTTGACATCTCCGTGCTGGATATCATCGGCTGCCTGACCAACGGTATGAAGCTGATATTTGCAGACGATGAGGAGAACCGTGATATCAGCCTGATGGTGAAGCTGATCAAGGAAACCAAGCCCGAGGCCATCGGTATGATGACACCTTCGAGGCTGCTGCAATATATGTCGGTGCCGGAATTTGCCGAGGCTGCCGCTCCTGCGAAGATGTGCTCCGTGGGCGGCGAGCCCTTCCTGCCTGCGCTGTATGAGAGGATCCGCGAGTATTCGGATATGGATATCTACAACGCCTACGGCCCCAGCGAGACCACCATCATCTCCAATACCCGTATCGCCCGGGAGGAGCTTATGACCTCTGTGGGCAATGCCCTTTACAACGTTCAGTGCGATATCCGCGACCTGGACGGCAAGATGCTGCCCGACGGGGTTGTGGGCGAAATGTATATCGGCGGCTACGGCGTGGGCAGAGGCTACCACAACCTCCCCGAGAAGACCGCCGCCGGGTTTATCAGGATAAACAACGTTCCCTATTTCAGGAGCGGCGACTTCTGTTACAGGCTGCCGGACGGCAACTTTATGGTACTGGGACGCCGGGACAATCAGATCAAGCTGCGGGGCCTCCGGGTGGAGATCGGTGAGATCGAACAGTCGATGCTGGCATACCCCTCTGTCCGTGAGGCTGCGGTCATCATCCGCAAGATAGGAAAGACCGACCACCTTTGCGGCTACTTCACCGCTGAGGGAAGCGTTGACACGGCACAGTTAAAGGAGTTCCTTGCTTCGAGGCTGACGCCCTATATGGTGCCTACGGTACTGATGCAGCTTGACAGTATGCCTTACACTCCCAACGGCAAGCTGGACAGAAAGACCCTGCCCGAGCCTGTCATAACAAGGAGCTATGCAGCCCCCGTGAATGACGAGGAGGAATTCTTCTGCCGGATATTTGAGCAGATACTTGAGACAGAAGAGGTGGGTGCCACCGATGATTTCTTCGCCATAGGAGGCAGCTCGCTGCTGGCAACACAGCTCACCATCGCCTCCTCCAACGGAGGGTATGAGATCAGGTACAAGGACATCTTCGATAATCCCACTCCCAGAAAGCTGGCAGCCTTTGTCAGGGAAAACAGCGGCTCTGCTTCTACCGTTACCGATGCAGACGATCGGGATATCAGGGAGTATGATTACACAGCCATCCACGACCATCTCAAAAACAACACTATTGCCAATTACACCTCCGGCCAGAGGCGGAAGCTGCGCCGCGTTCTGCTTACGGGAGCCACCGGCTTTTTAGGCATCCACGTTCTCCGTGAGCTGCTGGAGACAGGGGATGTATTGGTCTACTGTATGCTCAGAGGGAAGAAGGGCAAGGCTCCTCTTGCCAGGCTGGAAGCACAGCTCTTCTATTACTTTGACAATGACTACTCCGAACTGAACGGTATCCGCCTTTTCGTGAAGGAGGGTGCCATCACCGATCCGGAGGCCTTCAAGGCCTTTGATGATGTGGAGCTGGATACGGTCATCAACTGCGCTGCCTCGGTAAAGCATTTCTCTGCAGGAACGGATATCTACGACACCAATGTCAAGGGCGTGAAAAACGGTCTTGACTATGCTGCGGCGAGAGGCATCAGGTATATCCAGATCTCCACCACCAGCTCTGCGGGAGAGATACCCGCAGATGAAGAGCACGAGCTGTTCACCTACGATGAGCAGGTACTTTATAAGGGGCAGATACTCGACAATCAATACCTGAGCTCAAAATTCCTGTCCGAAAGGCTGGTGCTACGGGCTGCCGCGGAGGGTGCTGATGCAAAGGTCATCCGTGTGGGGAACCTTATGGCAAGGGACTCCGACAGCATATTCCAGATCAACTTCCGCTCCAACGGCTTCATAAGCAGGCTGAAAGCCTATGTTACGATGCATATGATGCCTTACAGCAAGATGCTCGGCAAGGTGGAATTCAGCCCCATAGATATAACTGCAAGGGCTATCGTTGCGCTTGCTTCCTCACCCAAGGAATGCTGTCTGTTCAACTGCTATAACAATCATACTGTGACCTATGCAGATATCCTGAAAGCCGCCAACGAAAAGGGTATCCCCGTCAAGCCGGCAGAGGATAAGGAATTCGCAGCAGCCCTTGAAGAAGCGATGCACGACAAGGATAAACAGAAGGGCCTCTACGGCCTGGTGACCACCGTGGGAATGGGCACCAGAAAGGAAAGGATCCTGACGCCGGTCAGCAACGATTATACCATACTGGCTCTGTGCAACGATGACATATACTGGCCGATACTTTCCGAGCACTACCTTGCCGACTTTATTGATTTCCTGAAAGGTATGGGTTATTGGGATGACTGACAACAAATACAAACTTATCTCAAAAAAATACAAGGATTTCTTCTGGCCTACCTTAGCAATGACTATGGCGAACAACATGGCGCTGTTCGTTGACTCAGTGCTGGTAAGTACCTTCATAGGCGTTGAAAAGATGCCGGCGGTGCAGCTGTGCTTCCCCATCGTGGCCTTTGTGAATATGGTCTACTGGATGCTGGGCCTCGGGGGAAGCCTGCTGGCTTCAAATCTGACAGCGGATCACAACAGGGACAAGGCGAACCGCATCTTTACCGTGTCAATGATCTCTGTGGTGGTCTTCGGCATCGCCGTGGCAATACTGGGTACCCTGTTCATGCCGGGGATCTCAAAGCTGCTATGCAAGGATGAGCTCTACCTCGAAGATGTCCGCGCTTACGGCAGGGTGCTTGTCTGCGGTATGCCTCTGCTCTGCTTTATAATGAGCCTTTCCTACTTCTCAAGAGCGGACGGCTCGCCCAAGATCGGGTTCTGGGCGGTGGTCATATCCAACTGCGTGAACCTGTGTATGGATACCGTGCTGATTAAATTCTGCGGTCTGGGGGTCACGGGAGCAGCACTTGCAACCGTGATCGGGTATATCTGCGGTTCACTGTTCATGCTTCGCTACCTGTGCAGCCAAAAGCGGCAGATGCGCTTTGTGGATCCTTTCCGGGGCGGCAGCTTTTTCAGGGATCTGATGAGCATATCCGCAAAGGGCATACCGACGGCCTCGTCACAGCTCTATATCATGCTTAAAACACAGATACTCAATACGTTGATAACCTCGAATGTGGGCTCTGTGGGTCTGCAGATATATTCCATTTACAGCAACAGCCTTTTCCTGGTATATATAATCTTCATCGGGACAGCCCAGACCCTTTCGCCCATAGTTTCGGTATACGCTCACGAGGGAGACTACGACCGGGCCAGATATACTTTGAAGCGTTCAATAAAGACAGCGCTGGGCGGCGCCGTAGGCATCGGGCTGCTGTTTGCTGTTTTCCCCCAGATCATACAGTTCCTTTACGGGATAAAGGATCCCGAGGTGATCGACGCCTGCAGGACGGGTATCCGGCTGTATGTGTTATCCTATCCCGGGCTGGCGTTCTTCTATATCATGTCCTACTATTTCCAGGCGATAAAGAGGGCGCGGCTCGCGGCGATCATGACAGCGCTGGAGGGTCTGGTCTTCCCCGTAAGCTTTATGGCGGTCTTTGCGCCGTTATTCAAAATGACAGGTGTATGGATCGCTATCATTGCCACGGATACTGTGGCTTCTGCAGTTATCATCGTTCATCTGATCCTTTCAAAGAGAAAGCACAGCAAGGAGGGGGCCGTCAGCTTTATGCTGCCCGCCGAGCCCTCACCTGACAGGCTTGAATTCACGGTTAAAATGGACCTGCCGGACTCTGTCAGGCTTTCGGCCGAGGCGGAGACCTGGGTAAAGGAAAGGCTCGATTCGTCAGTATCCGTGAAGACCTGTCTCGCTCTTGAAGAGATGCTGACCGGCATCGCCTCGGTCAACAGATCCTCCCCCGAGGAGGTAGTCGATGTAGTGCTCCGGCAGGAGGACAAATGCGTTGTTATCTCCATGCGGGATATGGGAGAGACCTTCAATCCCACCGTAGTTGAAGAGGGTCGTGAGCAGGGATTTGACAACATCTCGGTGCTGAACAAGATCGCAGCATCAATAAAATATGACCGTTCAATAGGCATGAACTGTACAATGATACGTATATCCAACGAGCAGTAAGATCAAATCTGCACTGCTAAAAAAACGAATGGACCGCCGAAGCAGTCCATTCGTTTTTCTCGTTATAAGGAACAATAACCGACAGCGCCTTTCTGTTCATTCCGAAGGCTCGCAGTCGATGAGCCCGGTTATGGTTGGGTGGTCGCCGCAGACCGGGCAGCTGTGAGTATCCGAGGGCAGCTTCACCTTGCGGAACTGCATTTCCAGCCCGTCGTAGGTCAGCAGATATCCTGTCAGCAGCTCACCGATGCCCAGGATGTATTTGATAGCCTCCATCGCCTGGAGGCTGCCGATCACACCTGCCGCTGCACCGATAACCCCCTCCTGCTTGCAGCTGGGGACGGCATCCTTCGGGGGCGGCTCCTTGAATATGCAGCGGTAGCAGGGACCCTGTCCGGGGACATAGGTCATAAGCTGCCCCTGAAAGCGGATGATACCCGCGTGAGAAAAGGGCTTCTTCGCCATAACACAGGCGTCGTTTATCAGAAACTTTGATTGGAAATTATCCGTGGCGTCGATGATAAAGTCATAGTCCTTGATGATATCAAGTATGTTCTCACCTGTGATGAACATACGGTAGGGGATGACCTTAACGTCCGGGTTCATAGCCTCCATAGTCTCCTTGGCGGAGAGCACCTTGGGCTTGCCCGCGTCGGCGGTACGGTGGATGATCTGCCTTTGCAGGTTGGAAAGATCCACCTCATCGGCATCGGCGATGCCGATAGTACCCACCCCCGCTGCCGCCAGATACATAGCGACGGGTGAGCCCAGGCCGCCCGCACCGATTACAAGCACCCTGGCGCCAAGCAGCTTCTTCTGACCCTCGGCGCCCACTTCTTTCATAACGATATGCCTTGAATAGCGCTCTGTCTGCGGGGCGGTCAGCTCCCGGACTGCGTCCTTGTTTTCTTCCGGTGCTGTGATACTCATAGCTTTACTCTCCTTATATAGCTCACCTTTGATGCAGTTATACCCGGTATCAAAGGACAAGCCCGGTCTTGAGCTGGTATATTATCCTGCGGTGGTCGGGATCGAAGATGTCGGTCTTGCCGGAAAGCAGCAGATCGTCAAAAAGGCAGGGGCTGTCGATGTTTTCGGAAACATATCTCCAGATCTTGGCTGCCCCGTTGTAATAGACCAGATCCTTGCAGTTCGGGAGCCGGTTTGTCCCGCGGAGAGCTCTCCGCACGCTGTCATAAGCCATACCCTCTGCTCCTGCTCCGATAAGGCAGAGGATCCGCCGCTGTATCTCATAGATCTCGCGGAAGCCGAGGCCGTAGAATACTGCCAGCCCGATGCTGATGTAATGATACAGCCCCGAGTGTTCAAATCTGCCTGTCACAGCCTGCTCCATTACCTTGGCGATACCTTCGTCGATCTCCTCATAGCCGGGGAGCCCTGTACGCAGCAGCCCGAGGGATATATCATCGAACACAAGCTCACGCAGGAAATGCACGCCCACCTCATGGACGAGCAGAGCCGTGAGCTTTTCGCGTGTATAGACAGGAACATTGCGCCTGCCGGGGAAGATTATCCTGCGATCGAGCTGGTTGACCGACGCATAGGAGCGGTTCTGATCGTAAACGATGCTCCATTTGCCGGCTGCGCCGCCCAACTCGCTGCTGAGTATCTCCTCAGCGATACCGGCGATCTCCTCCATCCCGAAGGTCTCTTTGTCGGGGATATGCCGCAGCAAAGGCTCATAGAACTCCCCTGCTGCGCGGCGGAGCTCGTCAAGCAGCTGCTTCGGAGGAGTATAGAGCCTGCATCCTTCTCCGGGCAGCTCGGGGAGCAGTCCTATCAGCTCATTATACATAACTGTGTCCGGATCGCTCTGATGTATCCTTTCAAGCAGATATGACAGGATATCCATAAACACGTTCTTTTCGGGCATACCGAAGATCTCTGCATTCAGCTGCCTGTGCTCCGCCTCTGCCGACGCATCCCCCGAATCGAACCGATAGTTCGCAAGGGCAAATCTGTTGCGGGCAAGGGAGTCCTCGGTGATCAGCCTTATCAGCATCGCCATAGTGCTTTCCGATCCGGGGAGCTCTGACATGAGCTCTGTCAAAGCTTCGATGTTATGCTCCAGCACCGAGGGGTCAAGGCCGTCGTATCGGCTTGCAGGCACCGCAAGTAAGGGGTCGTTTATAAAAGCCTGCTTTGCCTCGGGGGCGGTATCGTTAAGAAGCTCTATGACATCCACCTGAGTGTCGTTAAGGATCCCGAATATTCTGTTGTATTCCTGATCGTTTACCATTGTTCCTCCTAAGCCAGATAAAAGTCAAGGGGATATTTCATAAACAGCTCTGCCTTCTCCTTCCCGGCGGAGCCGCTGCCGCAGAGCTCGGCAAAGCGCTGCACGATCATTTCCAGACCGTGGAATGCATTATAGTTTATCTCGTGCCACCTGATGCCCAGGCTCTCTTCCGGGAGGCTGAGATCCGGCTGCTGGCATTCACGGAGCATATCCAGAGCATCGCTAAGCAGCTTTTTGGCTGCTTCTGCTGCCGTGAGCTCCTGCCTGAAAGACAGCCTCACCTCTTCGAGACATCTGTCGAGAAGCTCCTGCTCGCCGCGGTCGGAAAGCAGGTCGATCAGAGCTCCGAAATGGAAGCAGGCGGCTGCCTGATAATAACCGTAGCTGCTGCGGTCGTGAATGCTTTCATATACTGTCCTTATGCTGTTCCAGCCCTCCAGCACGTTGTCACATACATCCTCAAGGGTGCTGCCGAGATCTCTCCCGGTACGGAAGAGACGCACCTTTGCACAGGCGAACCCGCAGAGCCCGTAAAGGCTCCTTTGAGTTTTATCGCTTATGCCGGGGTCAGCCAGCATAACGCGGGCTTTATCGAAGTCAAAGAGGCTGTCGTCGGAAAAGCCGGGATCCGAAAACGACCGCAGATACTCTATCTTGCCTTTTACAATGATGCGGTTGATATAGGACAATCGGTTCACGCTGCTCCTCTCCGGACGGAGCAGGTGTTCGGGCAAAGCCTTCAGCCTGTCCTCGGCCCTTGCAAGCAGCTCCCTCAGATCGGCTCCGACGCCATCGCTGCACAGCTTATCCTCTGCCTGACATATGTATATCAGCGCATAGCTCAGTATGGTATAATTCAAGCTCCTCATCCGGCTGTCGTTTGAGGGGTCCTCTTCGTACAATCTGCTGCGCACCTCAAATGCGGGGGTTATGAGTTCAAGTGCTTTATCATAGAGCTTGCCGAGCCTGAGGGGGTTGGAATAATTGGTCTTGTGGCGTGCCGTGACCTCCGAATCCTCCGGGAAGCTGTTCTTTTTCAGCTCATATGACTGCTCATAGGCATAGCAGGCGCTGTCGAGCTTCATAAACTTTCTGTATACTATCGCAAGGTTGTTCCGCACGGTTGAGATGTTTATGTGATCGTCGGGGGCTGCAAACATAAAAGCCGCAGAATAGCTGCTTACAGCTCTGTCAAGATCAAGTGCGGTATTTGCCAGACCGCCGAACCGTTTGAACATAAAGTGAGCAAGCAGCCTGTACTCGGAGGGGAACTCCTTGTGTTTCATCAGCTTGGAGCGGAGCAGCTTGAGCTGTTTCTCTTCCTCAGCCGGATCTTTCAGCCTCCAGCAGGAGAGTGCACGGAGAAGAAGGATCTTAAGAAGATCGTAATGAACGGGGTCCGAGACCTCATCATCCCCGTAGAGGTCGAGCATCATACGGCATCGGTCCTGGGCGTCTCTGCAGCTTATGCTGTCGCCCTTGCTGTAAAGCTCAAAAGCCCGCATCATCATGCATCTTACATAGAGTACACGGACCTGATTAGGCTTGCCGTGCCTTTCCTTGAGAGTCAGCAGCTCCGGCAGCCTGAGGGCCCTGCCCTTGCTGTAATACTCGCTGATCAGCTCATCCACCGTGCTTTTGCAGATCCTTCCGCCGGTCTCGTCGGAGAGTCGGTTCTCAATAGCCTCGGAGGTATAGAGCCCGTCGGTCAGGGTATCGCTGAACAGGTTAAACATATCGTCCCGCGCAACAAGAGCCTGATAAAGCCTGGTAACTGTTATAGCGGTATTGCTGAGAGCGGTATTCCAGCCGCTCTTTTTTTCCTGCTTGCTGTGGGGAACGTTTTCTCTGATCTGTGGGAACAGCGAGAATACAACTAGCCAGAGCAGGGCTTTCTTCGGGGAATCCTTCTCGAACCTGTTCCCCTTCTTATCCTCGGAGTTTTTTTCAAACACCTTCCGGATCTCGTGCTCCAGCGCGGGATGCTCGGATATCAGTTCAAGCAGCTTTTTTCTGCCGTCATACAGCGACCGATCCACATGCTCGGACCAATTGCTGCTCAGGCTGCTGTCAGTCTGAGTGATGAATTCTTCCAGCCCTTTGCGGAGCCTTTCAAACAGCACCTGAAAATGCCCGTGATCAACGTTCCCCGAGGGGGTTAGAAGATAGTTTTCAAGGCTGTCAAGGAAGTCCTTCTCTTTCTTGTTAAGCTCCTCACGGGTGGTGTATTTACCGTTGCGGAAGCCGGTTATCCGGTTTCTGTCGTGCTCTTCAAGGAGGGGGACGCTCGGGTCGTCAACTCTTTCAAACAGCTCCGCAAAAATGACATCTGTGTTATAATTGGTGACCTTGCTGACGGTGAAGTCTGTTTTTAAAAAGAGGCTGTAGAAATTCAGGTTCACGGAATTTGTCCTTGGCATAGCATCAGACATCCTTTCATAAGAGTGATTTTCATACAAAGAGGGATTTTTCATACTTTTCTGAGCGATCCCATATAAAGTGCAGCAAAATCATATATAAAAAGCTTATTTTTGTATCATACAGCCGTTCCTCCAAAGCCTTGACTGTGCTATACTTTATTCAGATCCAAGGAAGAAGGATCCGAGGGCAGGATAAAAACGAAAAGGAGAATGCTTTATGAAAACGAACAAGGCCGACAGACTCAAGTCAAACCCCAACACCATCGTCAAAGGCGAATACGACTCCTCGGGCAGGCTCGCCGTATACCTTATCTGCTCGGGCAAGAAAGAATTCGTACTTCTCCACCGCGGCAACGCTCTACTCTACAGCATAATAGGCAAGGGCGTGCGCTTCTCGGAGCTCAGGCGCTGGAACTACCGCCGGGCCGCTTCAAACGGCACCCGCGTCAAGAACCTCAAGGAAACCATGGTAAAGCACCTCGTCAGAGTGATCGACGAATACATAGAATATGAGCTCATGTACGATGAGCCCGCCGCTTAAGGAGGCAATCCTTATGAAAACAGCAAAAGCGCCCTATCACATCAGGCAATGGCCGGCTTTCAGAGCAAGGCCGCCAAACAGCTGCCGGAGCTTTCCCGGCATTCGTACACAACCACAAAGACCCGAATACGGAGGATGATACTATGGCATATCCACTTAACCAGACCTGTTATGACCTTATGCTGACTCAGATGACCAAGCTCGGCCTCGGCACCGGCAGAGACAGCCTTGAGGCGCTGGCAAGAATGCTCAGGATAGTGACCGATTCCATGGAGTCGCTCGATATCCACGAGACCTACCGCATCAACGGCTTCCTCGTAAGAAGACGTGTCACGGGAAGCGTTTTTGAGACCGACACCCTCTATTTCGACGATACAGCCGTGGTACAGATCAGCGAGAGCTGCGAAGGAACATTCATATCCTTTGTGAATGTCGGAGCAGTCATCTCGGACACAGTTATCAGCAGTATGCTCAGCCTGGCAGGCTGACAGCCGCATATCAACGACCAATATAAAACATAATAAGGAGAAACAGCTATGAATAATAAACTTGAAATGATCAAGCACGCCGTGATCTACGGCGGATACGTCGACAAAAATGATTACTGGGCTCTCATCCAGACCGCAAGGAGCGGAGTTAAAGATGATGCCAGTGACGCTCAGTGCATCCTGAGATCATACAATGAGAGATCCAACAAAAACTATTACGACAGAATACAGGATCCTTTCCGCGATGTTGACTGCCGCGACAAAGGCGCCGAGAAGACCTACGGGGACATCAGCTCAAGGATGTTCTGATACAAACAGCGCTGCCCGATCATCCGGGCAGCCTTTTTGTTTGCTCATTCTTCTGCGGATATATTTAGGCAACACCGCACGACCCCTGTGCATCAGATGCGCCGTCCAGATTTTCGTCAGATTGCCTAAATTCGACGCAGGCGGGCTGCCGCCCGGCAAGGAGAATTTGGGTAATATGACGGATAAGCCGGTCGTCAAGCAGGCTTGACACGGCAGATGGCGTGCAGAGGCGTCAGCCGCGGGTTGTGCGGTGTTGCCTTTATTATTGTTCATTATAACACATACCGGCCTGTATTGCAAGAGCTTTTCAAGCGCAAAAAACACCCGTATCATTTGCGATACGGGTGCTTTTGGATCAAACAAAGTCCTTATGCTCACTCGTCGGCGATGACGAGCTGTTCTTTTTCAGCCTTGTCGCCCTCGATATGGAAGGAGTTGAGTACTGGCTCCTCATCCATAAGGGACAGGATCATATAGCTTGCGCTGCTGTCGTAGGCAAGGCGCTTGTCCTCATCCGAGGGGCGGGAGGGCGATACCGGATGAGAATGCCAGTTGCCGAGAGGGGTGAACCCCTCTGCACGCATATCCTTTACCGCTTTCAGCTGCTCTCTCGGGTCGAGGGTGAAATGCTCCTCGGCGTGGTCGGTGTTGGTGAGGATGTAGACCTTCTTTATGATCTTATCCTCGCCATCAAGCACGCCGGCGATAAGTCCGCAGGCCTCTACGGGGGCTTCTTTCTTTGCGTGGGCGACTATCTTTTCATAGTCGCTTTTTTTGAGCTTTATCATAGTCCCACACCGTCACATTCCGCCTGCTCGTAGTCGATGAGCTTGGTTATAGTCGGATGGTCGCCGCAGACAGCACAGTTGTGAGTATCCGAGGGCAGCTTAACCTTTCTGAACTGCATTTTCAGCGCATCGTAGGTCAGCAGATACCCGGTCAGCAGCTCGCCGACTCCCAGTAGATACTTGACCGCCTCCATTGCCTGAAGGCTTCCGATCACTCCGCCCATAGCGCCGATAACTCCCGCCTGCTTGCAGGTGGGGACGGCATCCTTCGGGGGCGGCTCCTTGAATACACAGCGGTAGCAGGGGCCCTGTCCCGGGACATAGGTCATAAGCTGACCCTGGAAACGGATTATACCCGCATGTGAGAAGGGCTTGCCCGCCATTACGCAGGCATCGTTTATCAGGAACTTGGCAGGAAAGTTGTCAGTGCCGTCAATGATGAAATCGTAGTCCTTGATGATATCAAGGATATTGGCGCTGGTGATGAACTCGTGGTAGGTCACTACCTTGACGTCGGGGTTCATGGCCTCCATAGTCTCCTTTGCGGAGAGGACTTTCGGCTTGCCCACATCAGCGGTCTGGTGGATGATCTGTCTTTGCAGATTGGAAAGATCCACCTCGTCGGCATCGGCGATACCAATGGTGCCCACGCCCGCTGCTGCCAGATACATAGCGGCAGGTGCACCGAGGCCGCCTGCGCCGATGATCATTACCTTACCGCCAAGCAGCTTCTTCTGACCCTTTGCACCCACTTCTTTGAGGATGATATGCCTTGAATAGCGCTCTATCTGTTCGTTGGTGAATGCCATTACGCAGCACCTCCGCCCATAAAGTAAAGGAACTCTACGCTGTCGCCGTCGTGAAGAACGGTCTCAGCGAAGGTGTCGCTCTCAACGAAATCGTCGTTGACGGTAACGGTGACATACTGGGGCATCTCCACATTCTCGTCGATGACGAGCTGTGCAACGGTCAACCCCTCGGCTACCTCTTTCTTTTCTCCTGCTACTGTGATCTTCATAGCTGTACTCTCCTTTAAATGACCTGACTTATCAGCTCGTTGAGCTGATCCTTTGATGCGGTGCCTCTGTGCCGCGTTACCTCGCTGCCGTCCTTGAAAAGCACCAGCGTCGGGGCGGCGAGGACTTCATAGCGCTCTGCCAGCTCCGCATCGAAATTGACATTGATCTTGACTATATTTATCTTTCCCGCATATTCACTCTCCAGCTGACTGAGCAGCGGCGAGAGCATCTTGCAGGGAATGCAGCTGTCCGAATAGAAATCCGCCAGGACGGGGAGCTCTGCACCCAGCACCTTGCTCTCGAAATCCTCTGCGCTTACTCTCTCAGCCATATCAGTCACCGACTTTCCGGATGATGAGCTCAAAGGTGCCGTCGCCGTTATCGGTGAGGCTCAGTACCTTATGCCCCTCCTCCTTGACGCTTCTCGGAACATTCTGTACAGGCTCGCCGTCGTTGAGCTTGACCGAGAGGATATCGCCGTCGTCCAGCTCCTCAAGAGCGATCTTGGTCTTTACGAATGTGATCGGGCAGGTGACGTCGGTGATATCGATGCTGTCCGTGATGTTGAAATCTGCCATTATGATCTCCTTCTTTCATTCTTTATCGAGCGCCTCTATCGCCTGTGCAAAATCCGCTATAAGATCCTCGGTGTCCTCGATGCCCACGCTTATGCGGACGGTGTCGTCATAGACTCCGGCGCTTGCCCGCTGCTCGTCGGTGTGGCGGGTGTAGATCGTGCCTGCGGGGTGGATCACCAGGGTGCGGACGTCTCCGATATTGGTGGCGATGGATGCATATTTCAGGCTGTTTATCAGCTTATAGGCTCTCTCCCTGCTGCCGGCTCTGAGGGTGAGTATCGCGCCTCCCCTGCCTCCGAGAAGCCTTTCTGTAAGCTCCTTATACGGCGAGGAAGCAAGGGTGGGATAATTGACCGTTACCCCCTCCTGCGTTTCCAGGAATTCAGCGAGAGCCTTGGCGTTGTGACAACATCGCTCCATGCGTAGCCCCAGGGTCTCCAGGCCGATGATGTTCATATATGCATTGAAGGGTGATACGCAGCTGCCCATATTGCGCCAGATGCCGTTTCGCAGCTTCGAGAGGAATGCGAAGGGCCCGAACTTTGAATACTCTGCGAAGCCGGGATAACGCTCGCTTTTCCACTTGAAGCGTCCTCCGTCAACGATCACTCCGCTTATGGAATTGCTGCTGCCGTTTATATACTTGGATGATGAGTGTATCACGATATCGGCGCCGTGTTTGAGAGGCTTGATGAGATAGGGGGTGGCGGTGGTGCTGTCAACTATCAGGGGGATGCCCTTTTCCTTACAGGCCCTTGAAACGCTTTCGATATCGGTGATATCCAGCCGGGGATTGCCGATAAGCTCGGTGAAAACAGCTCTGGTTTTCGGTGTGACTGCCTTTGCAACAGCTTCACAGGTCACACTTTCAAGGAATACGGGAATTATCCCGAAGGCTTCAAGATCCTCAAAGAGGTCTATGGTGCCGCCGAAGAGCCCTGTGCTGACGATGACCTCATCCCCTGCACGGAGTATATTCATCAGTGCCGCCGTGACTGCCGCCATTCCCGATGAGCAGGCGACGGCGCCTATGCCGCCCTCCAGAGCGGCTATCCTGCGCTCAAGTGCGTCTACCGTGGGGTTGCCGGCTCTTGTGTAGGAAAAGCCTGCTGCTTTGTTGTTGAACACCTTTTCAAGCTGCTCTGCGCTTTCGTACTGAAAGGCATTGGCCTGATAGACAGGCGGCAGCGTTGAGCCGTTGGGATCCTCCGGGCGGACGGTGTGCAGCAGCGAGGTATTGAATTTCATAATAAGTCACCGCGATTCTGTTATTGTCGAGATCAAAGTATACCTGCCCCGCCTTTCGGCGGGGAGTATACTGTGATAGTTCATGCAAGTGTTCTTATGCCCTGTACGAGCCTGTCGATGTCGTTGTAGGAATTGTAGAGCGCCAGCGTGGGGCGGACTGTTCCCTCAAGGCCGAAGTGGCGGAGTATGGGCTGTGCACAGTGATGTCCGGTGCGGACTGCTATGCCCAGCTCGTTGAGCCTCTGCCCTACTGCTTCGTTGTTGACACCGTCAAGTACAAAGGAGAGCACGCTTGCCTTGTTTGATGCCGTACCGATGAGGTGGAGGCCGTTGATCTTGCGCATCTCCTTCATCGCATAGACGAGAAGCTCATGCTCATGTCTGTGGACCTCAGGCATACCGATGGAGTTCAGGTATTCAAGTGCTGCGCCCAGACCCACCGCATCGGCGATGCTGCCTGTGCCTGCCTCGAATTTATTTGGCGCCGGATTGTAGATCGTGCGCTCAAAGGTAACGTCCTTGATCATATTGCCGCCGCCGTGATAGGGCCTTGCAGCTTCCAGGACGTCGCTCTTGCCGTATACGGCTCCGATGCCTGTGGGAGCAAATATCTTATGCCCCGAGAACACGAAGAAGTCGGTGTCGAGAGCGGATACGTTTATCGGGATGTGCGCTATGGACTGTGCGCCGTCGATCAGCGTTCTTACGCCGTGGGCGTGGGCGATAGCCACGATCTCCTCAACAGGGGTAACTGTTCCGAGAGCGTTGGAAACGTGAGTCGCCGAAACGAACTTAGTCCTCTTTGAGAACAGCTTCTCATACTCGGAAATGATTATCTGACCGGTCTGATCAACGGGGACTACCTTGATCACAGCGCCCGTCTCCTGACATACCAGCTGCCAGGGAACGATATTTGCGTGATGCTCCAGCATGGTAATGATTATCTCGTCGCCGGGCTGCAGCAGGGGCTTGACGTAAGCGTGAGCCACAAGGTTGATCGCCTCGGTGGTGCCTCTTACGAATACGATGTTGTCCTTTGAGGGCGCACCGATGAAATCCGCCGTGATCTGACGGGCATTCTCGTAAGCGTCGGTGGAACGTGCCGCCAGCTCGTGAGCACCTCTGTGGACGTTGGAATTCTCGTGGGTGTAGTAGTAGCTGAGCCTGTCGATCACCGCCTGGGGGCGCTGGGTGGTAGCGCCGTTATCCAGCCACACAAGGTCATAGCCGTTGATCTTCTCGCCGAGGATGGGGAAGTCGCTGCGGATCTGAGCCAGGGTCTTTGTGCCGACGATGATGCCGCTGTCGTTCTTTGCGGTGGGGACTTCTTTGACCTCGGGCTGTGCCTGCTTGGGGACATAGCTCTCTGCCTGACCCTGCGAAAGGACAACAGGCGAATAGCCGCCTTGGACGGGCTGCTCCCGGGGAGCTGTGTATGTATCGTAGGCTGCGTACTGCTTTGCCGCGCCGATCACGGGCGAAGCGCCGTAGCCGTCGGCAATGCTCTCGTAATTCGAGGCTCCGCCGTTATACTCGTTGGCTATGCTCTCAAACTCCGATATGCTGCCGTAGGAGGCTGCTGCCTGCTCCGCAGAGGATGCATAGTTCGCGCCGCCGAAATAGCTCTCGGCCTTTTTCTCGGCGTCAGCGATGACGGAGGTGTCTCCGCTTGTGACGAGCTTCTCTATCCCACCCGCACAGCGCTGAGGATCGAGGTCGGGAAAAAGGGAGTTGGCAAGAGCTGTCAGCTCCGATTCCGAGGGAAGTCCGTAATTAGTCGTAGTCATAGTACTCACCCACCTCGACATCCTCAAGAACAGCGATAGCGTCGTCCGAAAGAATAGCAGCCGAGCAGTAGAGTGAAAGCAGATAGGAAGCTACGCCCTTATCGTCGATACCTCTGAAGCGGACAGAAAGACCTCTGGACTGTTCGTTCTTCAGATTGCGTTGGAACAGACCGATAACGCCTCTCTTTGCCTCACCTGTACGGATAAGCAGGATATTGGTCTTGCCGCTCTTGCTCTTGGGGTTCTTGAGGCCGTCCACCAGCAGCTTGTCGGTAGGGATGATAGGGATGCCTCTCCATACGATGAAGGTGCCGCCTGCGATGTTGGTGGTAACGGGGGGAACGCCTCTCTTGGTGCATTCTCTCTCAAAGGCTGCGATAGCTCTGGGGTGAGCCAGGAAGAATGAGGGCTCCTTCCAAACCTTGGAGATCAGCTCGTCGAGATCGTCGGGAGTGGGAGCTCCGTTCCTGGTCTGGATGCGCTGAGAATCGGGAACGTTCTTCAGCAGGCCGTAATCGTCGTTATTGATGAGCTGGCTCTCCTGACGCTCGCGGAGGCTCTCGATGGCGAGATCCAGCTGCTCCTTTACCTGATCGTAGGGGGAGCCGTAAACGTCTGCAACAGCGGTATCAACATTGATGATAGTGGAGATGGATGCCAGCTGCAGCTCGCGGGGCTCCTCCTCATACTGAACGAAGCCCTGTGGAATGATATCTGACTTCTTCTCAACAGAGCAGAGAACATCCAGAGGGGTCTCGCCCTCCTTTACCTTGTTGATCCTGTAAATACCGGAGTCAAGTCCCTTGAATTCAAGCACCTTTGTCAGCCACTTGGGAGTGAGTGCGCCGTACTGCGGTCTGGTCTTGTTGACGTCCGCAAGGTTATATGCGGCTTTTTTGCCCAGCGCTACGATCTTGTCGTTAGTGTTTTCTTTTGCCATTTTTAATTCCTCCGTTAAAGATTATTTATCAATAAAAGAGGAAGCTCATCCTCTTCTATTATCAGTATTTCGGGAAGCTCTTATCCACCTCGGCTGCCCAGGCGTTGGTGCCGCCTCTCAGGTTGTAGAGGGGACCCTCATAGCCTGCCTCCCGCAAGGTATTGACAGCCAAGATGCTGCGCTTGCCCTCCTTGCAGACGAACACGGTATCCACCGTGGGGTCAAGCTCCTTCTTGCGGCGCTCCAGCTGCCCTATGGGGATGACTATCGCCTCCGGGAACTTGGCGATGGCTCTTTCGTGGGGCTCGCGGACATCGACTACCGTTACCTTTTCACCCTCGTCCAGGCGGCGCTTGAGTTCCTTAGGCTCTATGCCCTCAACCTTTTCCTCTTCTTCCTTCTGCTGAGTGAGACCGCAGAAATCCTCGTAGTCGTATTCCTCGATCTCGGTTATGGCGGGATGCTTTCCGCAGATAGGGCAGGCATCGCTCTTGCGTATCTTAAGCTCACGCCATTTGAGGTTCCAGGCATCAAAGGTCACTACCCTGCCTATCAGGTTCTTGCCCCCGCCCACAATGAGCTTTATGACCTCGTTGGCTTGAAGTGTGCCGATAACTCCCGGGAGCACTCCCACAACACCGCCCATAGCGCAGGAAGGAACAAGTCCCGCCGGAGGGGGCGCAGGGTACATACAACGGTAGCAGGGCCCCTCCTTGGCGTAGTAGACGGAGACCTGACCCTCGAACTGGTACATGGCTCCGAAAACATCCGGCTTGCCCAGCAGCACGCAGGTATCGTTTACAAGATAGCGTGTGGGGTAGTTATCGGAAGCATCAGCCACCACATCGTACTGGGAGATGATCTCCTCGGCATTTTCGGCGGTGAGGCGGGTATTGTAGGTGATGACCTTCACCAGCGGGTTTATCTGCTTGACGCTGTCCTTGGCGGATGCAACTTTCGGCCTGCCGATATCACGGGTGCCGTGCATTACCTGCCGCTGGAGGTTGCTTTCCTCCACCTCATCGTTGTCGATGATGCCCAGGGTGCCCACGCCAGCCGCAGCAAGATACTGAACCAGAGGCGTACCCAGTCCGCCTGCTCCGACTATGAGCACCTTGGCGGCTTTCAGGAGCTTCTGCCCCTTGACACCTATCTCCTGCAGGAGCAGGTGGCGGCTGTACCGGGTGATCTCTTCATTGGTGAGCTTTTCGCCCTTGGTGTCTCCCAGAACACTTGGGAGACCGGATCCGCCTGCGATCGCCGGAATAAGGATCACCTCGTCTCTGTCTCTGACCTCGGAATCGAAGCCGTTAAGGTCGCGGATATTCTCGTCGTTTACGAACACATTTATAAAGGCTCTCAGCTGACCGTTCTCATCGAACAGCGCCTTTTTTGTCTGAGGATACTCCTCGGACAGGACCTTGAGGATCTCTCCTACCGTTCCCCCCTCAAGCTCCACCTCGGAATTATGCTCGGTAAAGAGCCTGAGCGTTGTGGGGATCACCACTGTAACTGCCATAGCTATACTTCCTTTCGGTCGGGATCATATTACATACAATTCCTATCGGTTTACTATATTATAGCACAGCAGTTTACCGTTGTCAATAGTCAGAACAAGATTTTTATGATTTTCCCTTTTGCACATCATAAGTATGCGCAGAGGTGAGCATTTAGTTTATATCGTATAGAACCAAGAGGTATCCTCGTCGATATCAATGCGCTCGATGGGGTGGGAGGCATCGTAGTTATAGCGGAGCTCCTGATTTTTCACGCTCACCTTAGCCCCGTCGGGGACTGAGCGGGTGATAAAGGCGTTTCCGCCGATGACCACATCCTTGCCGATGACCGTATCACCGCCCAGGATCGAGGCTCCGGAATAGATAGTAACATTATCCTCGATAGTGGGATGGCGCTTCTTGCTTTTCAGCGCCTGACCGCCTCTGGTGGAGAGGGCTCCCAGGGTAACGCCCTGATATATCTTGACGTTATTGCCGATAACGGTGGTCTCCCCTATTACGATGCCGGTGCCGTGATCAATAAAGAAATACTTGCCGATAGAGGCTCCGGGGTGGATGTCGATACCGGTCTCGCTGTGGGCATACTCGGTCATCATTCGGGGGATGATGGGCACATCCAGCAGGAAAAGCTCGTGGGCGATGCGGTTTATCAGTATGGCGAACAGCCCGGGATATGAATATATTATCTCATCGGAGCTGTATGCTGCGGGGTCGCCGTCAAAGGCTGCCTGCACATCGGTGAGGATATATTCGCGGATGACCTTGAGGCGCTTAATGAATGACAGAGACTTCTCCCTGGCTGTGCGGACGATCTCCTCCTCGCCGTTCTCGTCACCTCCGAGGACAATGGTGATCTGCTTGGTGAGCTTGAACATAACGTCCTCCAGCAGCATAGAAAGGTTGTTGCGCAGGGTGAAGACCTTTATGGTGCCGTTCTTGAAATAGCCCGGGAACACGATCTTCCGCAGGCTGGTGAGGATATCGATGATGACCTCCTTATCGGGGTGGTTGAATATCCTTTCGGGCTCGTCTGTATCATTGCCGTCAAGCAGGTCGGTGACGATCCCGCTGATGCTTTCCTCCAGGGCGTTCATATTTATCTCTCCTTACATTTATATGCTTATTATACAGATATTTCCTATCGAATAGGTATATTATACGATATAAATTCGACGATATCAATAAGAGTATATAAACTCTTTATTAACAGTTTATTTCACTAAAACATATAAAACCTATTGACAAACTATGAGATAGAGTGTATAATTATAATCACAACAAAAACGCCCCGTTTACTTTCTGAAAGGAGAAGTATAAATGAAGATACCCACCAGAGTCGAGCTCGGAGTAGTCGTGCTCGCTGATATAGCATACAATACGGAAAACGGCGGGACCGTCACCTCCGTAGGAATAGCCGAGAGGCAGAACATCTCGCAGAAATACCTGGAACAGATAATCCTGGGTCTGAGGCAGGGGGGCTTCGTCCGCAGCACGAAGGGCTCCCGGGGAGGTTATCAGCTCTCACGCCCCGCCAGCAGGATATTCCTCTCGGAGATACTCAATGCCCTGGATAATTCCATCCTCGCCGACACCTATACGGCAGGTGAGGAGAGCAGCGAGATCCGGGAGTCGGTCAATGTCTGCGTCTGGGAGAAGCTCAACGGCTACCTGCGTGATTTCACCGGGCAGCTCTCCTTAGCCGACCTCACCAAAGCCTACAAGGATAACTATATCGAGAACCGGGAACCGATGTATTATATATGATCCCTTGCTCTTACAGCATCCCTGGCAAACCTATGGAACAGCAAAAAACTAAGAAGGCAGACGCGCCAAGGTATGGCTTGTGTGTCTGCCTTAAATAATTGTATGGATAATAACATTCTTGCTATGCCTTTGAAGCACTTGCTCCGGTGGGCACATCGCAGATCGTTCCTATTGATGTGAGACCGGAAAGGGTCAGATTATGGGGCGACCTTGACCTTATACCCTGAGATACATTGCCGAAAAACTACGAGAGCTCCGTCTTTGCCGACACCAAAAACTGATCCTGAAAAAAACAGCTGCGGCACACACCGCAGCTGTCTTTATCATCAGAACAGGCTTGTTTCTTCTTTCCCGTCGAGCCGGGGGAGGAGCTTTTCCTCCGCGACAGTCTGGGTATCCAAGTCAAGCAGGATGAGGGAGAAGGAGTTGTTGAACTTTATCCCCTCCAGCATTTGTGATAACCCGTTGAACAGATCCTTGTTGACGAACACAAAGGAGAACCTTGTATTCTCAAAGGCCTCGGGCTCCCAGATATCACGCAGGAAGAGATCGCTGCTCCAGCTGAACAGGTTCCTGACTTCAAAACTGATCTCGTCTTTGTACTTTTCGGGATCGTTCGCATATTCTGCGCCGGTAAACACGTTGATCCTGAAATTCCAGTATTCGGGATCGCTGCCGGGAATGCTCAGCGCAAAATTCACATTCCTTGAGAAGAAGAACCGGCTTTTCCGTAATATTGGATCGCTCTCCTCCAGCGGTGTGTTGAACACCGGCGAGATCGTCTTGCCGCCCTCAAACAGACGACGCATGATTATGCTCTGCATATTGTCGCGGCGCTGCCTGTTTTCCAAAGAGCGCTTTTCAGACTCCTGCCGTCTGGGAGTGTTATCGTCCTTCGGCACCATACCGTTTGCGCGCATAAGATATTCAAATATATCCTCGGTAGGCTCATCGGATTTCTCGGCGATCGTTCTGATCTCAGCCTGGCTTAACGGCTTTCGTATGTCGCCCTTGACTATCCGTGAACAGGTGATAGGGTTCATCCCGCAGAGCTTGGCGAACTCAGCCATTGACCGCTTGCCCTTGGCAAAGAGCAGTGCCTCACCAAGGTCCTTCTGATATCTCGGAACGTATTCTATATCCAGCATACTTTTGCCGGCGTTTTCCTTATCCATTCTGCATTCCTCTTTTCCGCAAGATAATTGCATATAAATTTCAAATATATTATACCGCATTCTGCATATAAAATCAAGTCATTTTTGTATATTTGTACGAAATCACAAAAAAGCCGCAGTAACTGTTTACAAACGGGTTTTTGTGTGGTATATTATTGTTAAGGGTTCTGTTCAAGAGCATTTGATCTGTTCAAATGCTCTTTTTCTTTTTGCCCGTATTGCGGCTTCCCTTGCTGGGTATGAGTTTGCTTTATACTATTTATATATATATGCACGATAGAGCCATCCCCGCTGCAAACTGCACAACGAAGCGGGATGATATTTGTGGAAGTTTCACGATATTTCCTGCGCGTATAAAAAACTGTTGACAAAAGATTTAATGTATGGTATAATTCCAAATACACTATATAAAAAACACATTATATAAAATAAAATAAATATTCCATATAAAATAAATTATACTCTGCTCCGGCCCCGGCCGGGCTGGGGTAATTATACCTGTTTGCAAAAGTGCTTTCAAGGCATGAAAGGGGCCTTAAAAGATAGATCATACGTTTTCGGTACTGAGACATTATAAAGGAGAGATGACTATGACTAAGACAGACAACATCATCAACACAGACCCGGTCTACAGCTCTTACGAGAGCAAGGACACCGGCGTTGTCATCCCCAGGGGCACCGTAAGGATCGGGGTCGGCGCCTTCAAGGGCAACAAGTGCATCGAGAAGGTCACTATCCCCGAGGGGGTCAGGTGTCTGGATGCCGAGGCCTTTATGGGCTGCACCTCCCTCAGATCGGTGAGCTTCCCCGAAAGCCTCGGGGAGATACCTCCCAGGGCGTTCATGGGCTGCACGAGCCTTGAGACTGTCCTCATCCCGGGGGTCGAGTCCATAGGCGAGGAAGCCTTCAGAGGATGCACCTCACTCACATATGTCAAGGTCTTCAACGGCTGCGAGAAGGTGGGCATTGATGCTTTTAACGGCTGCACCTCCCTTGAGACCGTTGACCTGCCCGACAGCGTCAAGCTGATTGGCAGCCGAGCGTTCAACGGCTGCACGAGCCTGAGAGAGCTGACTCCGGCCAGAAATATCGAAGCGTTGTTCGACGAGTGCTTCTCCGGCTGCGAGCTGCTGAAAGAGTCTCTCGCCAAGAAGGCCAGGCTCTATGAGATGCTGCATAAGGGCGGCGTTTGCGCGGTCATTTCCAACAACAGGCTGGAATGCTTCGACGATACTGTGACCACCGATTTCGTCATCCCCGACGGGGTGGAAACGATAGCGGCAGACGCCTTCAAGGGCTGCTCCAAGCTGGAGGAGCTGACTATCCCCGAGAGCGTCTGCGATATCGAGCTTGGCGCCTTCGATGACTGCACTAACCTCTCGGTCATCAACGTCCCCGACAATTTCACCCTTCTTGAAGCCTCCGACCTTTATCAGACCAAATGGTACAGAGACCGCAGGGACGGATTTGTGATCCTCGGGACGGTGCTGCTGGAATACAACGGGAGGGACAAGGAGATCGCCGTTCCCGACGGCATCACAGCCATAGTCGATAAGGCTCTTGTAAACGCTGAGCCTGACCGGATACTGTGCTATCCCCAAAACGCAAAATCCGTCTTCCCCGGAGCCGTCAGCGATATCGGCGAGCCCATGATCGCAATTTACTATAACTAAAAAGAAAGGAAGTATCACTATGAATCTTATCCCCACAGTTATTGAAACCACCTCAAGAGGCGAGCGCGCCTATGACATCTACTCCCGCCTGCTCAAAGACAGGGTGATCTTTATCTCAGGCGAGATCAACGATGCAGCAGCAAGCTCCGTGGTGGCACAGCTCCTCTTTCTCGAGGCGCAGGCGCCCGACAAGGACATCTGCATCTACATCAACAGCCAGGGCGGCTCCGTTTCGGCAGGTATGGCTATCTACGACACCATGAGATACATCAAGTGCGATGTATCGACTGTCTGTGTCGGCGTTGCGGCCAGCATGGGCGCCTTTTTGCTGGCGGGGGGCACAAAGGGCAAACGCTTTGCCCTGCCGAATTCCGAGATCATGATACACCAGCCCCTCGGTACGGCAAACGGTCAGGCCAGCGATGTGCAGATCGCTGCCGAGCATATCCTCAGTATACGGGAAAGGCTCTACAGCATCCTGGCCGAAAACTGCGGCAGGTCCCTGGAGACGATCTCCATACACTGCGAGCGCGACACCTGGCTCACCGCCTCTTCGGCTCTGGGATACGGGCTTATCGACAAGGTGGTCACAAACCGCTGATCAAATCACACAGACCCACAACAACTAAAAACAGTACGGAGGTAACAATATGATCTACTATTCTTACGAGCTCAGATGGAAAAACTTTGACCCTGACAAGGCTGCCAGGATGCACAGGACAAGAAGCTCCTTTGAGCTCAATTACTCCGAGAGCACCCTCGAGAGCCTCAACGACAGATTCTACAATGACTTTGTCACGAAGGAAGATGTAATCTGCAGCATCACCTCCCGGGAGGAGGGCACGCTGTTCGTTTACGCCGCAGCAAAGGTCGCGGGCTTTGATGAAAAGGTCATCAGCGGCATCCTGAACAGGACCTTCCCCGACTGCGTTATCCACCGCTACCGCGAGGTCACTGTGGACGAGTTCAAGAGGAATGTGGGCGATACCAATTACGGCAACGGCAGAAAGATACTGACCAAGCTGAAGATCGACTACCGTATGGCGGGCATCTTCGATCCCCTGCCCTATAACTGGACGGAGCAGATCACCGACCTGACGAAGCTCACCGCCGCCGAATGCAAACGGCAGGCCGAGAAGATACTCGCATCCAAGAGCTTCAAGGACGAGCTTTCACGCATCTACTCCAGAAAGAACGCCAAGTCCTACTACGGCCACCCCGTACACTACTTCATCAGCGCAGGCGACTGGGGCGGTGCAAGAGATATGTACGAGCTGCTGGTCAGGGCGCTCCGGAGCAACAACCGTCTGCTCTCAAACAGGATGTCGGTGTTCAGGGATTTCAGGAAGGGTGCCTACCGTGACGAGAGATACCGCCAGCATATGATCGCCTCCGAGGGCGGCATCGTCGTGCTGGAGCTTTGCAGCGACACGGGCATGGGGCGCTTCGCCAGCGACTTCCACGAGTTCACCAAGGTCACAGGCGAGATACTCGAAGAGATGAAGAAGGACACGCTGTTCATCTTCGTTGAGATCATGGGCAAGTCCGTCAAGAACGCCGATGCGGTGGGTAATATCACTGCAAAGGCCGACATCATACAGATCACCGAGGGCTCCGGCACATCAGAGCAGGCAAGGGCTTATCTTGCAGACCTTACGGACAAGTCCGACATCAAGCCCGACAGTATGGACGAGGTCTTTGAGTATCTGCCGAAGAACGAGTCCTACACCGTCACCGACATCTACAACGCCTACAACAACTGGTACGGCGACGGCCTGAAGAACCACATCTACAAGGCCTACAAAAAGCAGGACTGCTGCAGGGTGGTCATCACCGAGGCCGAGGACAAGCCCTACGAGGAGCTCAAAGAGATGATCGGTCTCACCGACGCCAAGACAACGCTGGACAGGATCATCGCTGCGGGCAAAATGAAATGCCTGCGGGAGCAGATGGGGCTGAAAACAGAGGCCGGGTCACTCAATATGCTCTTCGCCGGCAACCCCGGCACCGCCAAGACCACCTTCGCCCGCCTCCTTACACAGATCCTCAAAGAGGAGGACGTCATCAAGTCCGGCAAGCTGGTGGAATGCGGCAGGCAGGATCTTGTGGGTCTCTATGTAGGCTGGACGGCTAAGATCGTCGAGGAAAAATTCAGAGAAGCCGAGGGCGGCGTGCTGTTCATCGACGAGGCTTACTCGCTGGTGGAGGACAGCAGGACCTACGGTGCCGAAGCGATCAACACCATCACCCAGCTCATGGAAAACTACCGCGACAAGGTCATCGTTATCTTTGCGGGCTATCCCGACAAGATGAAGCTGTTCCTCGAGCAGAACGAGGGTCTGCGCAGCCGTATCGCCTTCCACCTGAACTTCCCTGACTACACCTCCGACGAGCTCCTCGACATACTCAAGCTCCACATCAGGAAGAGGGAATACGCCCTCGACCGGGATGCTGAAGCAAAATGCCTGGGCATTTTCAGAGAAGCCTCCGGGCATGAAAACTACGGCAACGGTCGCTATGTCAGGACGTTCCTGGAGCAGGCTGTTATCAGGCAGTCAGAGAGGCTTGTGAACTCCGTCGGGGACAAGGCTCTCGGCAAGGACGAGCTGTGCCTGCTGCTGCCCGAGGACTTTGAAGCCGTATCACTCGGCCTGACCGACAAAGAAGAAAGAAGAATGGGATTTGCGGTGTAAAACCGCAGATCCCCCGGCTCAAACACGCTGACTGAGACAGAAAGGAAGTATTTTTATGGTATGGAACATTGTGAAGGATATGTTTGACAACACTGACAGCACAGGCACTCTCATCATCAAGGGCTGGGACATAGAGCCGGAGGAGACCGGCTCCAACCCCTGCTTTTACAAGTGCAGGATGAACTGGGACTTTGACAAGGCACAGGAGGTCGCCGAGGAGGCGGCCTTCTACTGCGATGCCCTCTCAGAGATAGGCAGATACTTTGCCGATACCGGCAGGGACGTTTGCAGCGAGCCGGACTTTACAGGGTCCTTCGATGACAGCTATGCTGCACAGCTCAAGGAAGTATGGGAGCTGTTCTTCGGCGGGTATGACAGCAAGAAGATCAGGAAGAAGGCTCTTATCAGGCTTGCCGAGCAGCGCCTCGGCAGGAAGCTCAATGCTCACGATGCTTTTGTCCGCGGAAGCCGTGTTGCGATCGTATCAAAGCTGGATGCTCCCGAGGTGATACTGGACAACGAGAAGTACGAATTCGTCCGCGCATACGTCCTCAACCGCGCCTGCGAGGAAATGGTCTGCGTTGATATCTCGGAGGACAGCTTCGATGAGAAAGCGGTCACTCTCGGGGAGTTCGACGAGGATGACATTAACCGCATTTTTGAGATGCTCATGGGGGATTGTTCCATAATGCCCGAGGAAAGGATAGGCTATGTTCTGCTCGTCAATATGATCTTCGGAGACATACGCCTTGATCTTTACCGCAGATATGAAGCGATAAAGCCCGCTGTGGACGGGGCGCTTGCCACCCTCTCAAGTACCGAGCGCCAGGTGCTCGAAAAGCTCTATGGCCTCACCGACGGCGTGAGAAGAACTCACGAGATGACCGCTCTCGAGCTGCACATTCCCCTGCCGATGGTAAGAGAGCACGAAGGGAAAGCCCTGCGCAAGCTGCGCCACCCCAACAGAGCGCAGAAGATCGAGGCGGTGCTCGATTGTCAGGATGACGACAGCTCGCTGGCCGAGCTTAAGGCAACACCGCACGACCCCTGTGCGTCAGATGCGAAGTCCAGGTTTTCGTCAGATTGCCTAAATTCGACGCAGGCGGGCTTGCGCCCGGCAAGGAGAATTTGGGTAATATGACGGATAAGCCGGTCGTCAAGCAGGCTTGACACGGCAGATGGCGTGCAGAGGCGTCAGCCGCGGGTTGTGCGGTGTTGCCTTAATGCCTTCATCGCCGATGTTAAGCTGTCCGCGTTCAGGGCAAGAGCCGAGGCCGGCCAGCTGACAGAGGATGAGCAGGCGACCCTCGATCTGCTGACGGCTCCCCTGCCCGAGGATCTGAAGGATCTGTTTAAATGAAAAACCGAAAATGCGAAGGGAGAGTGAGCTTATGATAACAAACGATATGATATGCAGACCCAAAAACATTTACAGCGACACGATCTGGGAGCTTTATAAGCTCCTTCAGGGGTCGGAGATAAGGTATATGTGGTACAGTGACCGCAAAAGAGAAAACCTCTGCCTTATCGAAAGCGTAGAGCTGATAGCGGGCGATGTCTGCTATGCTCAATTCTCCGAGGGAGCTCTGCCCAGCTCCAAGGACGAAAGTGTGCTGATAACGCTGTCCGACATTGAAAACGGCGAGAAGAAAAAGTATTATCCGAAAATAACGGTAAATGGGCTGTTTAAATGCTATGAGACCACATCCGAGTTATTGAAAAGCCGGGGTCTGCGGTTTGCATCGGAAGAGGATATCCGGAAAGCTGGATTCCGTGAAACTGAGCAGTATTATAACGGCTCTGCGCTCGGGATACCTGTCAATGAATACCCCGTACAGGTCTACAAAGACGCCTTAATTGATGCAGTAAATGATAAGAAAAATGTTGCGGAGTCGATCTTCAATTGTCTTCACCGGCAGCATATAGCCTGTAAAATGAGTTCCGAAAACGGCCTTCCGCGTGTGGATTACGTGATCATGAGCGATACCGTTCCCGGAGAATTCATACGGGGGCAGGCCCATTTTTACGATTGCACCTCCGAGGTCAGGATCAGCTATAATTCTGTCTGTGCCGATATTTACAGGAAAAGCGAACATAAGGGGGAGCTTTACATCCTGCTCAATTACATCAACGCCCACACCTTTACGGAGCAGCCCGTCACCGCGGGAGAAACGAAGGGGCTCTGCACGTCCTTCACTCCGAGGATGTTTATTGATGAGAAGGGCAGCGGCTGTATTACCCTTTCTGTGGTGATAGACTATGAGCTCCGTAGATCAAGGAGATATCAGACAGACGATCATATCTCACAATATCTGCCCAAGCTGCTGGAGCATCTGTCGTCTTACATTTTCGGAGTGCTTAAGGGTGAGATGACTGCCGAGGAAGCGATCTCGGAATTGAAAAATCAGAACGCGGTTTTCTGGGAACAACAGTGATATCAGGTGAAAAAAACCGTTGACATTGTTATCAAAGGATGATATAATATTGTATGAATTGTAAATGCTTGCAAAAGAGCAGGCAAAGTAAAAAGATTAGGGCAACACCGCACAACCATTGTGCGTCAGACGCGCAGTCAGATTTTTCGTCAGATTGCCTAAATTCGACGCCGCCTTGCTGGCGCAAGGCAAGGAGAATTTGGGTAATATGACGGAAAATATGCAAGCGGATGATGTACAA
>JAFXXU010000028.1 GCA_017542125.1 Ruminococcus sp. | reverse complement strand
TGGTGCATCGTAGGAGCAGTTTTCGCAGCAGAGACCGTTATTTACCTGCTCAATCACTGATAAGAAAAACAAGGAGTATAAAATGACATTCAATATGACCGAGTAAAGCGTCCGTGCAATAGTGCGGGCGCTTTTTGGTGTGCCAAAAGCCTTTAAATAAACGATCTGCAACAATTATGCGTCGCCGTGTTGCATAAGCGGCGCCTTGTTGCACTTTTGTTGTTTAAGCGACGGCACGCCCTTGTTTTGCTTATTGAAAAGGGCGCATTTGCGTGTTATTATATAGACACAGAAAGGGAAACACCCCAAAACAAAAACAACAAAATCAAAAACGAAAAGGAGTAATCACTATGAAAAACACAAACAAGGGAAAGAAGATACTGACAGGAATCATCGCAGGCGTAATGATGATGACAACGGCATCCGCAATCGCCGCTTCGGCAGACAACACGGATACCAATGACATCTCCTCGATATCTGTTTCAAGGCGAGTTGAAATGTCGCCGCTGGCCAAAAGGCTGCGTGAACAGAAAATAAATGAGCATGAAAGGATCGCCGGGATCGAAAAAACCGTAACTATCCGTAACAATGGCTTTTACCATGCGAAAAACATCAAGTTTTACGGCAGAAGGATAATAGGAGTAGATGATAACGCAGAGTATATTTACGGCAACTGGGAGCAGATCAATGAGACCGAATCTCTCCACGCCGGCGGCGCCGTGGCATGCAAGATCGAAGGCCATTATGCGGAATATGCATTCAGCTATGATATTACCTGGGGAACAGATTTTCCGTACAGCGGAGTTTTCTGGAGCGATCTGAACGATACAAACGGGAGTGATATCAGTATCTCTTTCGGAGGCACCTGCAGAATGGCAGAAATTAATATTTACGTAGGTGATAAGACGGTGGTCAGCGAAAGCAACTGCTCAGCACACTCCGAATGGAAGCCGCAGTAACAAGCAGATAAAAAACCGATGCTGTAATGCCGTGGGTTGTACAGTCAGCGGTGCTGAATTCGATCCATAAGAAATACCGAAGCGATACCAAAACGCAGATGTTTGGTATCGCTCTTTTTCATATCAATTTCAATACAGATCAGTTTCAGGCGCGTATGCGCCGATGCGATTTTTGGTGTCTGATTTGAAAAAATCTCGCGTCCAGGTCAACTATCGGGGCTCTAAGTGTGAGGTTATCTGCAAGCATTTCATCACCGACAGCACAGGAACAAGGATCGCTGAAGGCTGTAAGACCAATGCCGGAGACCGCTGGCTCTACATGGACGATGAAACTGCGGATATGCTGAAAGAGTATCAAAAGCATTATGGTGAGGTCGCAAAGACCTACGGCAGCAAAGCGTGCAGGACACAGCAGACAGGATGTAACACTTCGCACCTACATTCATACCCTCAAAGACAACGACCGTCATTGCTGCGAGGCAGTCACCCAGGCGATACCGAAAAAGCCCAAGTGCAAAACGGGCTGACAGCTTGCAAAAAAGATTTGTTAAACGCAGTATGGAACAACTTGCAGCAGCTTAAAAGTTGACCGTTTGTTGACCAAAACGGGTTCCGGGCGGTCAAGAGAAGCTGTAAAGAGCCGAAATGCGGTGTTTTCAGGATTTAGGGTTGCTTTTTTTGAGGAAATGTGGTAAAATCAGTATAAAGGGGGTGCATACCTATGCTGGAACAGAGCCTGGATAAAAACTGGAGTATGATCGACGGGAACAAGACCTATTATCACCTTGATGTGCCTGTTTCCGTTTACAGCGTGCTGCTCGGCACACATAATATGCCCGATCCCTACTTCCGCGATAACGAGAGCCGCGCCGCGGAGATCTGCGAGAGGGATTTCGTGTTCTGCAATGAATTCGACCTCGACGGCAGTATGCTCTCCTGCGATAAGCTCTTTCTGAACCTGGACGGCATCGACACCCTCGCCGATGTCTTCCTCAACGACCGCTGGGTCGGCTCCTGCGACAATATGCACCGCCGCTGGGAATTCGATATAAGAGGTACAGCGCAGCTGCATAACAGGCTGCTGATCCATATATACTCACCCAACAAGTATATCCGCGAGGCCCAGCAGATCCGCCCCCTCACAGGTGTCGAGCACTGTATGGAGGGCTATCCCCATATCCGCAAGGCTCACTATATGTTCGGCTGGGATTGGGGCCCCAAGCTCCCGGATATGGGCATCTGGCGGGGAGTGTTCATCCGCGGCTACAACTACGGCAGGATAAAGAGCGTCCGCTATTCACAGAGGCACCACGACGGCCGGGTCGATCTCACCTGCAAGGCGGATCTGGATATCTGGGCTTCCGGCGTAAGGGCGCAGATGATAATGACCTCGCCGGGTACAGGAATGAAGCTTGCCGTACCCATCCACGACGGCGAGCTCATAATCGAGATCAACGACCCCCAGCTCTGGTGGGTGCGGGGTCTCGGCGACCAGCCCCTCTATGAGTGCGAGGTGCGTCTCATCTCCGGCGGCAGAGAGATCGACAGCGTCACCAATAAGATAGGCCTCCGCACCCTTACCGTATCTCAGGACAGGGACAGGTGGGGCGAGGAATTCTGCTTCATAAACAACGGCGTCAAGGTCTTCGCCATGGGCGCCAACTATATCCCCGAGGACAATATCCTCCCCCGCTGCTCCGACAGGCGCACCGAGCGCCTCATCAACGACTGCCTTGAGGCTAACTTCAATTTCATCAGAGTATGGGGCGGCGGCATCTACCCCAACGACCGTTTCTATGAGCTCTGCGATGAGCACGGCATCATCGTGTGGCAGGATTTTATGTTCGCCTGCTCCGCATATCTGCTGACCCCCGATTTCGAGATGACCGTCCGGGAGGAGATCAGGGACAATATCATGAGGCTCCGGGGCCACGCCTCTCTGGGGCTCTGGTGCGGCAACAACGAGATAGAATCAGCCTGGGAGGGCTGGGGCTGGCCTGACGACCGGCAGGCCAAGGAGGATTACATCAAGCTCTTTGAGCAGATCATCCCCGAGGCGGTGCTCACCCTCGACCCCGATACCTTCTACTGGCCTTCATCTCCCTCCTCGGGTGGGAACTTTGACAAGCCCTCCTCCAACCATGCAGGGGATATGCATTATTGGGCGGTGTGGCATAACTTCGAGCCCTTTACTGCATTCCGTAAGCTCTGGTACCGCTTCTGCTCCGAGTACGGCTTTGAGAGCATCCCCGATATCAAGACCTGCCTCGCCTTCGCCGACCCCAAGCTGGGGGATCTGGAGATCACCGGCATAGTGATGCAGGCGCACCAGAAATGCACCCAGGGCAACGAAAAGCTGATGTACTACATCTCCCAGCTCACCGACCCTGCCGACAGCTTTGAGCGGCTCATCTATTGCTCGCAGCTTGTTCAGGCAGACTGCATCCGCTCCAATGTGGAGCATATGCGCAGGGCAAGAGGGCGGTGTATGGGCTCCGCCTACTGGCAGCTCAACGACTCCAACCCCGTTATATCCTGGTCAAGCGTGGATTACTTCGGACGCTGGAAGGCTCTGCACTATGCAGCGGCCAGGTTCTATGCACCGATACTCATAAGCTGCGACGAGACCGACCCGCAGTTCCCGGAGCTCTGGGTCACCAACGATACAATGACCGAAGAAGCTCTTACCGCTTTCTGCCGACTGAGAAACAACAAGGGCGAGATACTCAGGGAGTACCGCAAGGATATCATCTCAGACCCGCTGGCAGCGGAGTGCATCCTTATAATGGATCTTTCCAAGTTTATGCCTGCCTACGACGACCGCAAGAGGCTGTACCTTGAATACTCCCTTGAAAACGACAGGGGGCCGATAAGCAAGGGCACCACCCTCTTCGTCACGCCAAAGGAATTTGAGTTTATGAGAGCAGGCATCACCTCCACCATCGAGGATAGGGGCTCCTGCTTTGCGGTGACGCTCCGGGCGCAGAGCTTTGCCAAGAGCGTGTGCTTATCCCTGAAGGACTTTGATTGCGTATTCTCCGATAACTGGTTCGACATCCACGGCAGCGAGCCTGTGACGGTGACTATCCCCAGAGTCAAGGGCCTGACTGCAATGAACATCAGGCAGCAATTGAAGATAACCAGCTACAGAGAGCACTGAACAGGCTCCGCAAAAAAAACAAGGCACAAAGCCACAGACCAACCGCGGTCTGTCGGGCTTTGTGCCTTTATTATTCGTTATTCTCCGAACAGTACGTTCTTAAAGCATACCTCCGGCCTGTGTTCGTCGAAATTGTAGCTGTGGAATGCATCTCCGTGACAGTATTTCGCCTCAGGGCAGCCCCGGCATTGCTCCGTCGTGTCGGAAAGGTCTCTGCGGAATTCCTTGAAGCCCTCGTTCCATACCTTGCTGAAACGGTCTTTTCTGATGTTGCCCTGTATGAACTCCGGGCGGCGCTCGATGTCTAGGCAGGCTGTGATGTCACCGTTGGCCATAATGCTGGCGGTGTAGAGCCCCGCCGTGCAGAGGTAGTACCAGTCCCTTACCTCACGCTCGAATTCCTCGCCGAGATAGTGGCTGCACCCGTAGCATACCGGCTGACCCTCCATCCGCTTCTGACGGATGAACTCAAACATCCTCCGGTAATCCTCAGGGGTCAGCAGCAGCTCGGGATGATCCTTTGCCCTGCCGATGGGCTCGATGTTGATGACTCTCCAGGAGTCCAAGTCCATCTTATCAAAGATGCTGAAAAGCTCGTCCAGCTGGGAGATATTCAGATGGGTCACCACCGTCGTCACCTGAACTGCGCTCCAGCCCCCGACTTCAAGCAGGTTCTCTATGCCCTGCATAGCCTTCGCGTATCCTCCAGGAGTGCGGCGGAAGCTGTCGTGGGTCTGCTCAAGACCGTCTATGCTCACCGAGATAGTCCTCATCCCCACACGCTTCAAGTCCTTTGCCACATCCTTGGTGATAAGGGTGCCGTTGGAGGTCATGCCCCAGCTGAAACCCAGCCTGTGAGCGATCTCCATAATCTCAAAGAACTCTTTTCTCAGCAGCGGCTCGCCGCCGGTGATGCAGAGCATCTTGTGACCGGTGCCGAAGTCCTCCTTGACCTCCCGCAGCAGCTTGTCATACTCCGACACTGCCAGCTCCTCGCTCGTAACGTCGCCGCAGCTGCTCCCGCAGTGGATGCAGCGCTCGTTGCAGCGGAGGGTCAGCTCCAGGAAGAGGTTCCGCAGCTCCGGCTTTTTAAGCAGCCCCCTGCGGTACTCGGCCAGCACATCAAGGTCGCTGCGCTTCTTGTTTATGTCAAGCATCGTTTGCTCCCTCACTCAAAGTCCGACGGCGGGCCGTAGACTATCTGGACGAGATCCTCTTTGGGGTTGTAATCATCAAAGCTGTCGGCAACGCTCTCATCCAGATCTTCCGGAGGCCCGTAGACATCCTGGGGCGTTTCGGAGGACGGGTCGTACCCGGATGAGCTGTCCAGATCCTCCGGAGGCCCGTAAACATCCTGCGGGGTATCGGAGGAAGAATCGTATTCAATTGAGCTGAGGTCCTCGGGAGGACCGTAAACGTCCTGGGGTGTTTCGGAGGAGGGATCGTACTCGGTCACTGCGGGGTCAGCTGCCGTCGAGGTGTCGGATACGGCACGGGGCTCATCGGATGAGGAGACGGTCGGACTTCCCTTCGGCGGGCCGTAGACCAGCATAGGATCCTCGGCCGAAGGGGAAAAACCCGCCGAGGAGCTGCTGCTCCCGCCGCTGCAGGCGGTCATTGAAACAGCAGCGAAGGCAGCGGCTATAAGAGCTGTCTTTTTCGTCTTTTTCATAGGTGTCTCTCCTTTCGGAAGAATGCTTTGCACATATTATACCACAGCGCAGAGCATAATGCAAGTGCAGGCACAAAAAAGCGGAAAATGCACCCTCTCGCTCGGGAGAGCATTTTCCGCTTGGTATTAGAGTTGTGTCAGGCCGACTGGGAGGTATAGAGCTCGTAGTAGGCGCCCCGCTTAGCCATAAGCTCGTCGTGGCTGCCGCACTCCTTGATGCCCTTGTCATCGATATACATTATCCTGTCGCAGTTGCGGATGGTGGAGAGGCGGTGGGCTATGATAAAGGATGTGCGCCCCTTCAGAAGCTCCGCGATGCCCTTTTGCAGCAGAGCCTCGGTCTTGGCGTCGATAGATGAGGTAGCCTCGTCCAGTACCAGGATCTTCGGGTCGGAGAGCAGCGTTCTCGCAAAGCTGATGAGCTGCTTCTCGCCGCCGGAGAGCTTGGAGCCCCGCTCGTTCACCTCGGTATCGTAGCCGTCCTCCATCTCGCCGATGAACTTATCCGCGCAGACGGTCCTCGCCGCGGTGATGATCTCATCGTCGGAGGCATCCAGCTTGCTGTATCTTATGTTGTCCATAATGGTGCCGCTGAAAATGAAGCTGTCCTGGAGCATCACTCCCAGCTGTGTTCTCAGGGAGCGGAGGGTAACGTCGGAGATATCCACACCGTCAACGGTGATGCTGCCCTGACCCACATTGTAGAATCGGGAGATCAGGGAAACGATGGTGGATTTGCCCGCACCCGTAGGCCCTACCAAAGCGATGCTCTCGCCTGCCTTGACATCGAAGGAAACGTGCTCGATAACGTTGATGCCCTCCTCGTAGCCGAAGGTCACATCGTTGAAGGAGATCTGCCCCGAGATCTCGCCCAGCTCCTTTGCGTCCTCCTTGTCGGTGACGGTTACGGGCTCGTCAAGGGTCTCGAAGATACGCTCCAGGTAGGCTATGTTGTTGATGAAGTTGTTCATTATGTTTGAGAGGTTCATTATCGGCTGCCAGAACCGGGAGGCGTAGCCCGTCATGGCTGCCAGAGTGCCGAGAGACACCGTGGCCGGATCCAGCACCAGCAACCCCACAGCGAACATGGCCGCACGCACCAGCGTCGAGATGTTATCGGTAAAGGGCCACACCAGATGGGTGAACCGCACCGCTCTCATCCAGCTCTTGCGGTACTTCTGATTGAGCCTGTCGTAGATGCCCGCGTTCTCCTCCTCACGGGTGAACACCTGGGTTATCCTTGCGCCCACGATGTTCTCCTGCAGATAGGCGTTCATATTGGAGCTCTTGTTGGAAACGTCCTGCCATGCCCTGCGCTGACGCTTCTTGATAGCGAACATCACCGCCATGAACAGCGGCAGACCTGATACTGCTACCAGCGAGAGCCTTACGTCAACTATCAGCATGAAGATAAGGATGAACACCATGTTCAGTATCTCCATAATGAAGTTGATGATACCGTTTGAGAGCATATCCGAAACGGAGTTGACGTAGTTTATGACCCTTATGAGTATCTTACCGTGAGGGCGGTCGTCGTAATAGGTAAAGGGGAGCTTCTGCAGGTGAGCAAACAGATCCTCTCGGATATCGAAGATGATGTTCTGACCCACAACGGTCATTATCCGCGAGCGGATGTTTCCCAGCAGTGTGCTCAGCGCCGTGAAGAAAAGCAGCAGCAGTGCCAGCACTACCAGCTCGCCCTTCCTGCCCGCAGGGATAGTCTCGTCCAGGGCTCGCTGGGTGATCAGCGGGCCTATCAGCCCTGCGATAGCTGCAAGTATGCTGATGCAGAGGGCTATCACCATCTTCTTGCGGTACTTCTTGATATATACGAATGAGCGCTTGAGGTGGTTGAAGTCGAATGGGGTCTCCAGCTGTTCGTCAACGTCGTATTTGTTCCTTGCCATTATGCGCCCACCTCGCTTTCGGCGGCACAGTTTATGCCGCTCTGGAGCTCGTATATCTGCTTGTAGTAGCCCTCCCGGGCAATGAGCTCGGCATGGGTGCCTATGTCGGTGATCCTGCCGTTTTCGAGAATGATGATCTTATCCGCATTCTTTGAGGAGGATATCCGCTGGGCTATCATTATCTTGGTGCAGGGGAAGTCCAGCTCCTCGCCCAGGCTGTGCTGGATGTAGCTCTCGGTCTCCATATCCACGGCGGAGGTGGTGTCGTCCAGGATGAGCACCGCAGGTCTTACCGCAAGGGCTCTCGCCAGAGAGATACGCTGCTTCTGACCGCCCGAAAGTCCCACGCCTCTCTCGCCTACTATGGTATCGTATTTGAGTGGGAGTTTCTCGATGAACTCCGATGCTGCGGCAAGCTCTGCGCAGCGCCTTACATACTCCTCCTCCAGCCTGCTGTTGCCGAAGGCTATGTTGGAGTCGATGGTGTCCGAATAGAGCAGTACATCCTGGGTGGCTATTGAGATATTGCTTCTCAGGGTGTGGAGCTTGTGCATCCTGACGTTCTTGCCGTCCACCAGCACCTCGCCCTCGGTGCAGTCGAAGAACCGGGGGATGAGGTTTATCAGCGAGGTCTTTCCCGAGCCCGTAGAGCCCATGATGACCACGTTCTCTCCCGCCTTTATGGTGAAGTTCAGATCCTTGAGGATGGGCTTGTCGCCTATGTGGTAGGAAACGTGCCTGAACTCTATATCGCCCTTGAGCTTCTCGCTTTCCTCAACGGCGTCGGGGCGGTCGATGATCTTGGGGGCCTCATAGTACACCTCGATTATCTTGCCTGCCGAAGCCATAAAGCGGAACCAGTCGTTGACGTAGTTGCCCATATTCCTCATGGGGTTGCTGACCGCCCAGAGCAGTCCGGAGATCGCCACATACTGCCCCATGGTCAGGTGCTGCTCGATCATGAACCAGCCGCCGAAGAGCAGCAGTATAACTGCGAGAGAGCCTGCTGCCAGGTCGATGAGGGGCTGGAATTTCAGCCAGACCTTTGCAGCCTTGATGTTGGCGGCGCGGTATGCCTCGTCCCGTGAGCGGAACTTCTCGATCTCGTAATCCTCTTTTGCAAAGGCCTTTACCACACGGTTGCCGGAGATGTTCTCCTGGGCGGCGGTGTTCAGCGCCGAGGAGGTCTCACGCACATTTCTGTAAGCGGGGCCCGCCCTGCGGGAGAACAGCCTGGTGATGATGAATATTGCGGGTGTCATTGCAAGTATGCAGAGAGCGGTGCGCCAGTCTATGGTGAAGAAGTAGACCATGGAGGCGGTAAAGAGCGCCAGGGATTCAACGCAGCCCTTTATTACCCAGGACACCATATGCCTTACCATATCCAGGTCGCCGGTGAGCCTGGTCATAAGGTCGCCGGTGCGGAACTTGTCGTAAAACTCCATATCCTGAGTCTCTATCTTCCGGAAGAGGAAAGTCCTTATCCGGTAGATCATCCCCTGGGAGGAGATCTCGTAATACATCTGGCAGGCATACTGGAGCCCGGTACGCAGCAGCGTGAACAGCACCATGGCGATCAGCAGCTCCCAGAGCAGGCCGGTGTTGTTCTTCAGGTTCTCTGCGGCGTTGTCGTTGGAGATAAAGGTGTCTATCACCCTCGACTGAAAATAGGGCGAGGCGATATACAGCGCATTGCAGAGTATCGAGAGCATCAGCGCCATAATGTAAGCGGCGCGGCTGCCCTTCATATTGTGCCACAGCCATTTTAACTGAAACATAGTCAAGACCCCCTGTCCCAAAACAGACCGTTTGTCAAAGTTTTTTTCTTCGGGTTATTATAGCACGTTTTTTTGACAAATAAAATAGGATATGCTATAAACTTCTTAACATATCCTATATCAGCAATATTTAATTGAAGGACCGGGCCCTCAGGGCAATAATCGGTCTGTCAGACGGTGGAACCGCTCTTGCGCCACTGAGAGGGGGTAACTCCCGCCACCTGCTTGAACTGCCGCGAGAAGTGGACGGTGTTCTTGTACCCACAGGAGAAGGCAACATCTTCGATAGTCATACCCGAGTAGGCAAGGTAGTGCTGAGCCTGCTCTATGCGGCTGTTGATCACGTCCTGATTGCAGGTAACGCCGAAGGCTTTTTTGTAGAGCAGGTGCAGATAGGGCTCGCTGATGTTCAGCTGCGAAGCCATCCTCTCCACGCTCCAGTCCTCATCGGGGGCGGAGTAGATCTTCCGCCTGAGATCCAGCAGCTCACGGTAGTGAGCGATAGCCGAGTCGGTCTTGTTGTCGCCCGGGGAGAATATCTCAGCCAGCAGCGCCTTGATGAGGTAGCCTGCGGTCTTTAAATTGTTGGTGCGGTAGTAGCAGTCGGCGATCAGCTTGTAGTACTGTGAAACGTCGATGCTCTCACCGATATATACAGGCTCATCGAAATGCACCCCGGTAGCCGAGGCGAGGTTCTCGCTGGTATCGAACTGGATCCAGTCGTTGATATACTCATTCTCACAGGCCTTGTAATACTGGGGTGTGTTTCGGTCGTATATGATAAAGGTGTTGGGCTCGAAGCGGTATGCCTTCCCGCCGATGACGAACTCAGCGTGGGTCTTTACAAAAAGCATAAGATAGCCGTCGTAGCCCCTGGGGCGGTCGAGAACGAAGCTCCCGTCGTGGCGGCAGCCGCAGCCCATTCTGTTTATATTGAACATATCCTTTTCCTCCGTAAGATCTACAGCGTTAACTAAATTATAACTGTAATGTAGGTATTTGTCAATAGATTATGTTAAAAATAATCCAAGATATGTAAAAAAGCACCGTGCTGTGCGTACAGCACGGTCCTGCTTTTACTGTATCACTGCTTGTCCCGGTCGGCGCGGAGCCTGCGGTGCTCGGATTTCTCGGAATACATATTCTCGTCTGCCGAGCGGATCAGCTCCTCAAAGGAGGGAATGGCGCTGCCAGCCTCCGAGCGGTAGAGACCGATGCTGGCGTCGATCAGATAGGGCTTGCGGGAGGTCCTGTTCACCGAGCGCAGCCTTGCGATGATCTCCGCCTTGATATCCTCCAGCGACTGCGAGCTGGAGAGGAAAGCCGCCATCTCGTCGCCGCCCATCCTTATGCAGACGGAGTTGGGCGGGCAGGAATTGAGCAGAGCGTTGGCGGTGGCCTTGATAGCGTAGTCACCCTCATTGTGGCCGAAATTGTCGTTGATATGCTTCAGCCCGTCCAGATCCACCATTACTACGGTTATGGGTCTGCGCTGATCGTTCAGCTTCTCTACCAGAGTATCGTAGGCTCTAGCGCTGCCGCCGCGGGTGTAGAGACCCGTAAGCTGATCGTACTGGGAGAGCAGCTGCACCTGCCTGGTGATGTACTGCTGATAGCGGATATTGCGGTAGCCGCCGATGGAGTTGTTCAGCGCGTTGACTATCTGGGGGATCTTCTCGTAGTTGTCGATATCGTAGTTCTGGAAGATGAAGGCGGTGTATCCCAGGGGGACATCCAAAAAGCTCAGCGCCGTGAAGATCACCGGGTAGCCTGAGGCCAGGCTCACATCCAGCCCGGGGATAATACTATCAGCCTTTATGTCATAGGGCGCAAAAGGCTGTGAAGCATCGGAGTCGTAGAACACGCAGAGCTCCTCGCCGAAATCCCTGCTGACCTCGTTCTCAAAGGGGGCAATAGTCTCGTCGATGACCTCCTTGCGGAGCATACAGCGCATATTGTAGATGATAGGGGAGTGCAGCTCGTTGGCTGCGGCTTTCAGGTTCTTGCCGGAAAGTATGCGGACGCCGATCTCGTTTAAAGTCTTTTCCTCCTCCTTGTAGCGGTAGAAGCGGGAGTTGAGGTCGGAGAGATGCTTTGCCACGTTGATTATGCTGCCGCCCTGGCAGCCGCAGCTCTCTGAGATCATAAGCCTCGGCTTGATTAGGAAGTGCGCCTCCTTGAGCAGCTCGTCGCGGCTGATGGTGAGCAGCCCGGCGATCTTCTGCATTATATCACCGTAGCAGCAGAGGCTGGTGGTGATGCGGGGCGAGGAGAAATTTGACTCCAGGATCCCGTCAAAGCCGGTGACGATGACCTCCTCGGGAACTCTTACTCCCGCATTGGTCAGCTTGTTGCAGACGGTGATAGCCATTACATCGTTGGCGCAGATTATAGCATCCGGGAGATCCCCGGTGGCCAGTATCTTTTCGGTGGCAGCTATGGTGGGGTCGCGCCAGAAATCGCCGTAGCTCACCATAGAAGCCCTATCGAATTCAATGCCGTTATCTGCGAGGACGTGCTCGAAGACCCTCATCCTGCTCTCCGAGAAGGGGTTGCCCTGAACGCCCGCCATGAAGTGGAGCTTTTCGGCACCGTGATGCTCCACGACGTGCCTTACCACATCCTCAAAGCCGCTGTCGTAATCGAAGCCTATGTTGATGACTCCCGAATAGTCCCCGCCTATCATAATGACAGGGATATCGAAGAGCAGCGTCTTTTCGATCAGCTTGTGGACGATCTCCTTGTTCTTGATCTTCTCATCGACGATTATGAGCACGTCTATCACGTGCATATTTATCAGGTCGTAGACCGAAGCCTCGCCCTTTTCGCTGGCGGTGTCCCAGTAAAGATCGGAGCAGGTGTGGTAAACAAGCAGCCTGTAATTCTTATCTGTGATGTTCTTGTTGAGCTCGGTCACGATCTCGTGGGTGGAGTCGTCGGATATCCTTGAAACGCAGAGTGCGGCTATTTTGTATTTCCCGATCACTTGACTTCCCTCCGTTACCTGTTAGTGTGCAGCAATATGAATATACACAATAATTATAACATACGATAACGCAGCCGTCAAGGGGTGAGGCTTAACGGAAATCAAGGCTCATTTTTGGTCATTCTGCCGCGAAGCCCCTCGAAGCTGAATTCATCCGCATAGAAATGGAGGAATTCCTCCAGGCACAGCCCGCTCTGATGTATCAGCGAGGCAGCCTCGGTGCCGACGTAGCGGTAGTGCCAGGGCTCGTAGGCTATTCCGGTGATATGCTCCTTCATCCGGGGATAGCGCAGGATGAAGCCGAAGCGGTGAGCGTTCCTGCACAGCCATTTTGCCTGGGGAGTGAGGAAGAAATCATCCTCGGTGTCGTCGGCGGAGGGGGTGCAGAGATCCACCGCCAGCCCGCTGTTGTGCTCGCTGCACAGAGGCCGGGCAAGGTAGCGGTCGGTCTGAGCTGCAGCCTCCTCGGGTGAAAGCCCCTCCGCGATACGGCGGGCTGTGTCCTCCCGGCGGAGCTTTTCCTGATACTCCGGGCTGCGGTACCCCGAGAGCGCCTTGATCGCCACCCCGTCCCCCCGAGCTTTCGAGAGCATCAGCCCCAGCTGCCGCGCCGCCTGTTCCTCCATAATAACTCCCCCGGCCTCCCCGAACCGCAGCCCCGAAAGCACCTCACCCGGTATCGGATAAAACCTGTCGATCAGCATAAGATAATCCATGATCACACCCCCGCAAACCTTTACTCTTCACTCTTCACTTACTCCATTATATTCCCTCTCAAGGTTATCTGCCAAATCAGGTAATAATCAGGCATCTCCCCGCATATGCTATCTCCGGGGAGGTGTGTGCTGTGGAGCTTAAGAGAGCTTGTGTAAGGTCGCTGCTGGTGATTGCGGCGGTGTTCGTGATCCCCCTGGGGATATGGGGGTGGTCGCTGGCGGCGCCTGCCCTTTCCTATACCGCTGCGGGGAGCGCGGCCCTATCCCTGGGACGGAGCGGGCTTTCTGTGAGCCCCTCTCCCGCAAGCACGGGGACGGGTCTGCTGATGTATGCCCCGGTAAGCGAGGGATGCCGGGATATCGAGGCTGCCCCCACCGAGATACAGGTCATCCGCAGAGAGCCTGTGGGGATAGAAGCCGCCAAGCCCTCGGAGGAGGTGTTGGCCCTGGAGCCTTACCCCGAGGATCAGAACCAGCACAGCGGGCGCATCGAAAAGACCCACTACGGCCCCTACGACAACCCCCAGTTTTTTGATCTGGAGGGCGGGGGACAGGTGCGCAACGGGACTTATTATACAAACTCCCAGCTCCTGCAGCAGAGCCGTATGCCTCCCGATTTCTCTATGGATTATTCCGAGGGTGAGCCGCTGGTGCTTATCTACCACACCCACGCCACTGAGAGCTATGAGCCCTCCGACCGGGATTTCTACGACAGCTCCTTCAAGAGCAAGACCACCGACCCCACGAAAAGCGTCATCGAGGTGGGGAACCGCATCTGCGCCGAGCTGGAAAAGGCGGGGATACCTTATATCCACGACACCCTCGTCCACGACCTGCCCAGCTACAACGACGCCTACGATTCCTCACGAAAAACGGTGAAGGAGCTGCTGGAAAAGTACCCCTCCATCCGGATAGTGCTGGATATCCACCGTGACGGCATCCAGAAGGAGGACGGCACCCGTATAGCCCCCGTCGCCGAGATAGAGGGCAGGGAAGCCGCCCAGATAATGATAATCTCCGGCTGCGATAACGGCTCTATGGGTATGCCTGATCACCTGAAGAACTTTCACTTCGCCTGCGCCCTCCAATCGGAGCTGGAGACCCTTTTCCCCACCCTGACCCGCCCCATCCTCTTTGACTACCGCCACTACAATCAGGACCTGACCACCGGCTCACTGCTCATTGAGGTGGGCAGCCACGGCAACTGCCTTGACCAGGCCTTCTACTCCGGGGAGCTGATAGGCAAAGGGCTGGCCAGCCTGATAATGGATAATAAAGAATAGAGCCCGGCCATATGACGGATACCCATATAGAAGTTTTACCCCGAAGCGTTTCAAAAGCGCTTCGGGGCATTGTATTAATTTTATCTGCTCAGATAAATCAGAATTTGCCGGATTATTTTCTGCATAAACAATGCAGAATCGTTCCGTCCTCCGGCTTATAAATGTTTCCTTTTTCACAAAGGAGAACCTCAAAGCCCGCCAGCTCTGCAAACTGTATC
>JAFXXU010000027.1 GCA_017542125.1 Ruminococcus sp. | reverse complement strand
GCTAACGCCTCTGCACATCATCTGCTTGCCAGCTTTCCGTCATATTACCCAAATTCTCCTTGACTTGCGTCAGCAAGCCTGCGTCGAATTTAGGCAATCTGACGAAAATCTGGACGGCGCATCTGATGCACAGGGGTCGTGCGGTGTTGGCCTATAAGAAAGAAGCGTCCCTGTACGGGGCGCTTTTTTGCTGCCCGGGAGGCTGAGAACCGGTTTCTGTCAAATAAGATAAGGAAATGCTTATTCAAAACAAAAAAAGTGTTGAAATGTGAGAGAAAGTGTGGTATAATAATATCAACTGTAAACACTTGCCCCAACGGCTGCTCCGGACTTCGGACGGGACGGGGTAATACCTATCGCAAAAGAGGTAACGGTCTATGAACAATTTTGATGTCATTATCGCGGGCTGCGGCGCTGCGGGTCTCTACGGAGCGCTCAATCTCGATCCCTCGCTCAAGGTGCTGGTGCTCTCGAAGCGCGAGCTCACCCTCTGTAATTCTGCTCTGGCGCAGGGCGGTATCGCGGGAGTTTACAATAACCCCGACGATTCCCCCGAACTGCATAAGCAGGATACCTTCGTGGCGGGTGGCTTTGAGAACGACCCCGTTTCGACGGATGTCCTCGTCAATGAGGCGAAGATAGATATAGCACGGATAATCGAGCTGGGCTGCGATTTCGATAAACTCCCCAACGGCGACTACCACCGCACCCTGGAGGGCGGCCACGGCAAGCACCGTATCTTCCACCATAAGGATGCCACAGGCTACGAGATCGAGACCACTCTGCTAAGAAACGTCCAGCAGCTCCCGAATGTGACTATCTGGGAGAATACTGTGATGGCAAGAGTCAGAAGGACAAAGACCGGCTTCTCCTTCCTGCTCCTTAAGGACGGCGGCTTCGTGACCTGCAACTGCCACTATGCCATTTTTGCCACCGGCGGTATCGGCAGAGTATATGAGTACACCACCAACTCGGCTATCGCCACCGGCGACGGCATCGCCATGGCTTACAGAATGGGCGCCGAGATCAAGAACCTCAGCTATATACAGTTCCACCCCACAGCCTTCAATAACCGCAAGACCAGGGAATGCTTCCTGATCTCCGAGGCGGTAAGAGGCGAGGGCGCTTACCTCAAGAACTGCCGTATGGAGCGCTTTATGCAGGATTACGACAAGCGCCTGGAGCTTGCTCCCAGAGACGTAGTATCCCACTCTATCATCTTTGAGGCTAAGAAGACCGGCTCGGATGAGTTCTACCTGGATATCTCCCACAAGGATCCGGAGTTTGTGAAGAACCGCTTCCCCATGATCTACAAGAACCTGCTGGAAGCAGGCTACGATATGACCAAGGAGCCCGTTCCCATCTTCCCATGCCAGCATTACCTTATGGGCGGCATAAAGGTGGACATCTACGCGAGGACCACCATAGAGAACCTCTACGCCTGCGGAGAATGCTCCTGCACCGGCGTCCACGGCAACAACAGACTGGCCTCCAATTCGCTGCTTGAAGCTCTGGTGTTCTCCAGAAGAGCAGCAGGGGATATCAACAATAAGGCAAAAAACGCCCCCAAGGACTTCGTTGACTATAAGTTCACCCTCACCGAGGGCTATCCTCACATCCCCTCGGGTCTGAGGACTGAGATAAGAAAGATAATGCAGAAGGCCTATTTCGTTATGCCCGATATCCCGGCGCTGGCTACGGGCTATGAGAGGATAGTCGAGATCAAGCAGCAGCTTGATATAGGACGCTATAAGCTGGACCGTGATTACGTCGAGGCCAGGAGCCTTGCCACCGTGGCCTTCATCGTCCTCGGAGAGGCTTATCAGATCGCATTCGGAAGCGTCGATATCGACTACGAAGCGGGCTTCTGACAATGGGTCCCGAAAGGCGCACCTTCGTCCTGCGGAATATGGTGATAGCAGTATCCTCGATCTGCTTCTTTATGCTCCATACCGCCCTGACGTTCATCCTGGAGCCGGAATGGCTCTGGACGGTGTTTCTCATATTTGCGTTCGGGTCCATCCATCAGGGGCTGGAGTATTTCCTGACCATACCCTCCCAAAGGGTCGATACGGGCATCACCTCTGCGGATATGCTCCTTAATTCGCTGCTTTTCCCGCAGGCAGCGTTCCTGACCATGGGGCTTGCAGACCCCGTGGGTCTGGGGAGGGCTCTGCTCTCAACTGCGGGATGTATTTTCGTGATACTTTTGTACCGGCTGGTGAGGCGGATAGTCACCCTCTCGCTGCCGAAGGAATAAAGGGGGAAGCTGAAATGAAGCTGATGCAGTTTCAGATCGACGATATCATCAAGACCGCTCTTAACGAGGATATAAACTATATTGACGTCACCACCGACTATCTCGTGGATGACGATGTTGTCTCCACCGCCAGATATGTGGCAAAGGATTCGGGTGTGCTCTGCGGCATCGATGCCGCACTGAGAGTTTTCACCCTCCTGGATGACACCGCCTCCTTTGAGGTGTATATCCGTGACGGCCAGCGGGTGAACAAGGGAGATATAATCGCCCGCATAACCTGCCATACCCGGGCTCTTTTAAAGGGCGAGAGGACGGCGCTGAATATAATCCAGCATATGTCGGGCATCGCCACCGCCACCGATAAGTGCGTAAAGCTGGTGGAGGGCACCAAGGCCTCCATCGCCGACACGAGAAAGACTCTACCGGGGCTCAGGGCTCTGCAGAAGTATGCCGTAACCGTCGGGGGCGGGAAGAACCACCGCTATAATCTCTCCGACTGCGCTATGCTCAAGGACACCCACCTGGATGCCTACGGCTCCATGACCGGGGCGGTGAAGGCTCTCCGCTCAAAAATGGGGCATACCGTCAAGATAGAGGTCGAGGTCGGCAGCCTTGAAGAGCTTAATGAGGCTCTGGAGCTGGGGGTCGAGATCATAATGCTCGATAATATGTCCTGCGAGGATATGAAAAAAGCCGTGGAGGTCACGGCGGGCAGGGCAATGCTGGAGGCTTCGGGCAACGTTACCGCCGAGACCATCAGGGCTATCGCCGAGACCGGAGTGGATATCATCTCCATGGGCGCTCTCACCCATTCGGTCAAGGCCTTTGACATCTCGATGAAGATAGATAAATGAGGGCAGGTTTTTCTCAAAGGATCCCCGCGGGGATCGTCAAGACCGTGCTCATTGCTGCGGCTCTGCTGATCGGTGCGGCCATAGCTGTCTTCGGGATCCTCATACTGAGTGATCTCGCCACCCTCAAAAAGCTCTGCACCGTTGAGACAAAGGGAGTAGTTTCCGAGCTGAGAAAGGAAACAAGGGCGCTTAGCCACGGCGAATCCACAACCTACTGCCCCACTTTCACCTATGAGTACGACGGAAAAGAATATACCTATTCCAGCAGGATCGGCTCCAGCTCTCCCGAGTTTTCGGAGGGGGAGGAGCTGGTGATAATGGTGGATCCCAACAAGCCGGATAGGATATATGTCCCGAAGGAAAGCTCCGGGTGGGGGCTCGGTATCGCGCTGACGGTCATAGGCTGCTGCCTCTTTGCAGTCGGTGCAGTAGGGCTGATCTTTATTCTGAGAGCCCGCAGGCGGCGCCTGCAGGAGCCGGAAAACGCTGACCAGTAAAGGAGGTATGGGCTTTGGCAGGAATACTCGATGTTGAAAGGCAGTACCATATAGGCACCCTGCCCTCTGAGGTAGGGGGATATGTGATCCTTGCAGGGGATCCCGCCAGGATCCCGCTGATAGCGAAGTATCTCAAAGATGCAAAGCAGGTCTCCTGCAACCGGGAATATAACGTATTTACGGGAACTCTGAACGGTGAGCCCGTAACCGTCTGCTCCACGGGCATAGGCGGGCCTTCCTCGGCCATAGCCGTGGAGGAGCTTGTCAAGTGCGGAGCCCATACATTTATCCGCGTCGGCACTTCCGGAGGTATAGCCCCCAAGGTAAGGGGCGGGGATCTGGTCATAGCATCGGCTGCGGTCTGCGCCGAGGGCACCAGCAGGGAATACCTCCCCTCAGGATATCCCGCAGCTGCGGATTATGAGGTGGTTGAGGCTCTGGTGCAGGAAGCCCGTGTCCTCAGCGAGGACAGAAACGGCAGGCGTTATCACGTGGGCGTCGTTCAATCCAAGGACAGCTTCTACGGTCAGACCGAGACGGAGGCTTCGCCGGTTTTCTACACCCTCAAAAACCGCTGGGAGAGCTATAAGCGTCTGGGCTGCCTCTGCTCCGAAATGGAGTGCGCGGCGATAAACGCTGTAGGTCTCGCCAGGGGAGTGCGCTGCGGAGCAGTGCTGCTGGCTATCTGGAATATGGAGCTTTCCTATTCCGGCGAGGACGATACCAAGGATCTGGACGTTGACCGGGCCATCCGCTGTGCGGTGGGCGCGGTGGGAAGGCTGATAGCCGCCGACAGGAAATAAAAAAACCCCCCGGAGCATGGAGCTTCGGGGGTTTTGCTATCGTCAGGAGTAGTCAACAACGTCGATCCAACGGAGCAGGAACTCCTTCTCGGATTCGATGCCCTTATCCAGCTGAGCCGCCGCAACTATGGGCAGCCAGGCCTGAACATAGCGCTTTGAGGTACCGCTCTTGCGGCAGTAGCGCTCCAGGTAAGCGTCGGCGATCTCGGGCATATGCAGCTTCAGCAGCAGATAGGTCTTGCCCACATCCGCAGAGGCGTTGCCCTGACGGGCGTGACCCCAGTTCACCACATAAACGCCGTTGTCGTTGATGATGACGTTCTTGGGCTCAAAGCTGTTGTGGCAGAGCTTGATGTGCTTGGGCATGGAGTCAAGGCGGGTAAGCAGCTCGTACTTCTTGATCTCGTCGATCTGACCCAGGCTCTTGATCTGCCTTGCCATCTTATCCTTGAGCTTTGAGAGCAGAGGCATATACTGCTCGTGGATCTCGCACTGGATGTCGATCATCTTGTCCAGATAGGCATCGGTCTTGTCGGGGTTCTTCTTTATGAGCTGCTCCAGGGTGTCGCCCTCGATCCAGTCCATAACATTGCACCATTTCCCGTCGATGACCTCCACCTCGTGGAGCACGGGCATCTTGATCGAGGAATAATTGCAGAGCGTCGTCTCGACTCTGGCGTGAGTGAGGGCGGCGTAGAGACACTTTTCCTTGTACTCGGGCTTCTTGTAGACGCTTACAGCCATTCCGTCATCGGACTTGTAGACATCGTAGAAGTCGTTCTGAGCGATAAGTTCTTTCAGTTCCATATTTTCTCCTCCTGTATAATATTTTCTTTATCTATATTGTAGCACAAAATCGAGAAAAGTCAAGGGATTTTTGTATGAAATGATAATGTTTATTATTTGCTCACTATATATTTACTATTTGGAAATATTCGGTGCTGTTTACGAGCCTTTTTGACAGAAAAAACTGCTCTGATTTATAGCATAGATTAAATAATGAACATTTTTTACCAAACCCGATAATTATGAACAAAATGTAACTCATAACTATTTTGGCATATGTAAGTATATGAAAAGCATATTGACTTTACAGCCCGAAAATACAGGCTTTTCCCACAAATAGTTAAATGAAATCGATTAACTTGTGAATAATATACAAAGAACAGATTAAATCTTCTAATAAAAAAGCTAAAAAAACTATTGTCAAATTTGGAGGGGTGTGGTATAATATATGTATACTATTATGCCCTGACGTCTATCGGCAAAAACTGGCACTCAGGGGCAAATATTATAGTAATATGAAAGGGTGAAGAAAATGAAGAAAGCTCTGGCAAAGCGGGTACAGCGGATACTCAGCAGTCTGACTGCGATATTCCTTGCGCTTTCCTGCTTCGCGGGTAGTCTGGCAGAGCCTCTCCTGGCCGGCGCTGAGGAGCAGGATCTCTCGATCACCGTCCGTGTGCTTGACAGAAACAACAATCCGAGCGAGATACTCGAAAACACTGTCGGCGGCAGCGGTGGAGGAAACAATCCCGAGTTCTCCTACTACCAGGTCTACGTTCTTGCCTGGCTGGTGGACATCAACGATCAGAGTACGGTCGTTGCCTGGAACCAGGATCACCTCAAGCAGGCTGAGAACGGCGCCAATCAAGGAAAGACCACTTTCCCGCAGACCATAACTTTCAATGAGTTCCATCCCTACGGGACGGACTCAACTGATCCGGTCAGGTATGACCCGACCAAGCACGTTTATAAGTACCGTGTGTATAACTACGGCAGGCAGCAGAAGGGTTGGTCATGGCCAATTACCTATGATGATCTGTACGATTATACCTACGACGATTTTATGAGTGAGGAATCCAAGGCTTCTGATACATTCCTTGGCTATAAGCCCGTTCCTGACGGGACCACGTTCACTCTTAACCGTCATGACGTGTACTACAACTACAAGCTGACCTTTGACAAGCCTGTGACCATTACAGAGGATGACATGGTCTATACCTATGTAAAGGTCAATCACAGTACAACGGGCGAGACCTACTTCATTCAGCCTGTGGCGTGTGAAAATGCGACCGAAGTCGTATTCAATGTTCAGGACGAGAAGGTTAATACATTATGGCTGGACAGCAACGGCAATCCTACCAACGACCGTTTCAATGCCAGCGAGACCGAAACTGTCGAGGCGGGCATCTTCCTCGGTCAGAAAAAGGGTCTGAAAAAGTTTGATAAGAACTCCTGCACGATGCTGGGCGAGGGCTCCGTTCTCAACGGCGCCAAGCTCGTATCCAACACCTCCAACAAGGATACCTCGGATCCCCATAAGACAGTCGTAGAGAATACGATCGCCTTCAAGGTGCTCCCCGAGGCTAAGAAGGAGTACGATTACAAGTCGATACTCGGCACCGGTATATATTATGGTATCACTGCCGACAGACTTGAGCAGGGCAACCACATCGAGAGCAACTTCGCTGTAAACTATTACGAGTCCAGCGGCGATGCTGTAGAGCCCGACCTTTCGGGACGTTTCGGCGGCCACTTCTACATCGCCAATTTCGTAAAGTTTACTGATGAGATCGGCAATTATACGGGCAACGCTCCCGCTTCTCTCAGCGATTTCAACTCGACTCTCTATTCCACCGACGATGAGGGTACCGTTTATATCGGTGAGAAGTGCTGCGAGCTGGGAACTGTTGTTCACGTTGACAAGGAAGATCGCATCAAGATCCAGAGATCCTTTGCGGCTAAGGTCATCGAGGATCCTACTACCATGACAAATACCGTCATCGAGCCCAACATCGCTCAGATGAAGCAGATCTCCGCTGTTCTGGCAGCTAAGGAAGCCAATGTTTCCGCTGTCAACACCACAGCCACCAAGATCCTTATCGACACCACCGATTATGCTCCCGACGCTACCCTCTATGTGGATGCAGATGCTATTGCCGATTATATCGCTTCCGGCAATCTGACTCTGAGGATCAGAGAGGATCAGACCATCGTCTTCAATTATACGAAGAAGTCCAACATCACTCTCAAGCAGTTCAATGTTGAGAAGGTCTATGCGGACGGCTCCACCAGCGGTGAGAAGGATACCACTTCGCCTCCTTACGAGAATACGCTTCTCGAGGGCAGCAAGAACGGCTGGCTCGACCAGAACGTTACCAGAAACCTCGTCTGGAACCTTGCCTCCGCAGAGAACGTTGTATTTAATGCCACCACCGGTATCTTCCTGCTCCCGAAGAACACCTCCAAGGGCGTAGTAAGCGGAACATCCTCCGGATGGCTCATCTCCGACGGTTACATATTCAACAACTCCGGCGAGTGGCACTTCCTCTTTGAGGATATGCCCGGCTGCACCGCAGAGCTCAGTATCAACAAGACCGATATCACCGGTTCTGCTGAGGTCGAGGGCGCAGATATCGAGATCCTCGACGAAGAAGGTCAGGTAGTTGAGAGCTGGACAAGCTCCAAGGAGCTCACCGGTTCTACTCTCAGGACCTTCGCTCTGGCTCCCGGAAAGTATACCCTCCGTGAGACTGCCTACAACAATCCCGACGAGACCAGCGACGTCAAGTACAAGGTCATCACCACCACCGTTTCCTTCAGTGTTGTTGAAGAGCCTTATCTTGATTCCGAGGGCAACAAGGTAATATTCCAGGATAAGAACGGCAACGACATCACCCTGATGAAGGCTAAGGTAGTCATCGACGAGACCTCCGACGGCTTCACCGTTGACGTTGCCAAGGGATACTATTATAAAGACAGCGATACTCAGATCACTCTGAGAAATGCTGCTGACAAGAACGAGAAGGAAGCAGTTGCAGTTATCCGCAAGGTTGACGGCGAAGGCAAGGATATCACCTCCTCCTACGAGTTCACCATCACCAACAACGCAGGCGAGAGCTTGACTCTTACCGAGAAGAGCACTTCCGTTACTCTTCCCGAGGGTGATTATGTTCTCAAAGAGACCGTTCAGCCCACCGGCTATGTGAAGCTGACCGATACCTACTCCTTCGGCATTGACCGTGAGGGCAGGATGAAGCCCGTTCCTCCTCATGCGGCGGCACAGAATGGCTTCAAGGTCACCGCTGAGCGCCAGAATGACGGCACCGATGTTATCACCATCGAGGTCAAGAACGAACTCGTTACCGATGAAGAGATCATCTTCTCCAAGACCGATCTCGGCGGCGAGGAGATCGAGGGCGCAGCTGTTAAGATCTATGATCTTGACGATGCTCAGACCGCTATCGCAAGCTGGACCTCCGGATCCGACGGCAGGGATAACAGCGGCAAGCTCAAGCCCCATACCGTAAACTACAGCTTCACCTACGGCAAGACCTATGTTTACGAGGAGACCACCGCTCCCGCAGGCTATACCGTGACCGAGAAGGTCTACTTCAAGATCGACGAGACCGGCAAGGTGCTGGTTTCCGCCGACAATAGGACCTTTACGGCTCCCGCCACCGCTGAGACCGTAGTCCTCGTGGATGCTCCCATAGAGTTCACTGTCAAGAAGACCGATCTTAACGGCAATGAGATAGCAGACACCGTAGTATTCAGGATCAACCGTGAGGACGGTTCTCCTGTGATCGAGAACCTCTCATTCACAGGCTCCACCCTCATATCCGCACCGAACCTGGGCCTTGCTCCCGGGCAGTACACCCTCGTTGAGGTAACAGCTCCCGAAGGCTACGATACCGCCGAGAGCATGGTATTCTTCATCACCGAGGACGGTAAGGTCACCGACGATGCAGGCGTTGCTTTCACTGATAACATTATAATAGTAAAGGATTCTATCCTTACTGCTGTAACCATCAGCAAGAAGGACGTTGCAGGCACCGAGGAGATCGCCGGAGCACATCTTAAGATCCTTGATGCAGAAAAGAACCCTGCAACTGACGCTGTAACAGGCGCAGAGCTTTCCTGGACTTCTGATGCCAAGGAAGCCAAGAGCGTAACTCTCAAGGACGGCGTTTACTTCCTGGTAGAGACTCCCGACGCGGGCGCTGACGGCTTCTTCACCAACTCCGACGGCAGGAAGTTCAAGATCACCGAATCCGAGCTGGCCTTTGAGGTCAAGAACGGCAAGGTGGTAGAGACAAGCGCACAGACCGGATTTGATTCCACCTCCAAGGATAGCTACTACTCCGCAGACGGCAACACCCTTTATGTTTGCGACGCTGAGATCTTTGCTCCCGCAGAGCTCACTGTCTCCAAGACGGATATCACCGGCACTAATGAGCTGAAGGGCGCAAGCCTTCAGATCTATACCGACTCCAACTGCACAACTCTTGCCAATGATGTTGACGGCAAGGAAGCAAAGTGGACCTCCGACGGCGAGAACAAGTGGGTGATCACCCTTGCAGACGGCACCTACTACCTCAAGGAGACCGGCGACGAAGAGTTCTACGATGAAAAGACCGACAAGTGGTACACCGTTATCGAGTCCACAATGAAGTTCACCATCGAGAACGGCAAGGTCACCTCCGTTGAGGGCGCAGAGAACGAGGTCAACAAGCAGGCCACCGATGAGACACCCGGCTACTTCGCAGGCAAGGCAGGCAGCAATACCTTCACGGTTTGCGATGCAGCTGCTCCCGAGAAGACCGTTGATGTCACCATCTCCAAGAAGGACATCGCAGGTTCTGCTAATGTTAAGAATGCTCAGATCAGCATTTTCACCGATTCCGACTGCACCGAGTTCGCCATCAACCTGCTCGACAGCAAGAACGCAGACTGGACCTCCGACGGCAAAGACTGGACAGTTCGTCTGGGCAACGGCGTATACTATTTAAAGGAAACCGCAGCCGCAGGTACCGACGGTACCTTCAAGGACGGCGATGTTACCTACAAGATCGTTGATTCCGTACTTAAGTTCGAGGTCAAGAACGGAGCGGTCATCTCCGTTGAGGGCGCCAAGGATGCTCCCAACGCAAGCTCTGCCGAGGGCTACTTCCTCGCAGACAAGGATAACGCTGCGTTCACCGTTTGCGATGCCAAGAGAGCTGACATCGAGGCTGAGATCAGCATCGACAAGTTCAGCGGCGAGGACAGAGCAACAAGACTTCCCGGAAGCACCTTTGTGATCTCTGACGCTGCCGGCTCACCTGTTGCGGAGCTTTCACCCGACGCAAGAGGAGCTAAGAGCGTATCCCTCGCAAAGGGCACCTACACAATCACAGAGCAGACCCCCGTACAGGGCTATGCAAAGATCACCGAGAGCGTGACCTTTGTGATCGACGCTGACGGCAACGTTACCGTTGATACCAATCAGGAGGCATTCAATACCCAGTCTGAGAACGGCTGGTACACATACGACGGCAATGCTGTTATGTTCAAGGCTTACGATAAGCTCCAGAAGTATTCCGCAGAGCTGAAGAAGACCGACGGCAGCGTGCTGATCTCCGGTGCTAAGCTGAGAGTCGTAAAGGGCAATGAGATCATCGTTGCTGAGTTCGATTCCACAGACACCGCAGCCAAGATCACCGACAGCGTATTCGTAATGAATACGGTCTACACTCTTGAAGAGACCGAGGCTCCCGCTGGCTACCTGCCCGCAGATCCCATAAGCTTCAAGTTCGGCGCAGACGGCAAGCTCTACGTCTTCAAGGACGGCGATTGGGCTGAGGCTGAAAGCGTTGAGATGGTGGACGAAAAGACCTCCGTTAAGATCTCCAAGACCGACATGGCGGGCGAAGAGATCGCAGATGCACAGCTCACCGTAACCGTAGGCGATACCGATACATCGGTTGATTCCTGGACCTCCGTTAAGGGTCAGTCCCACGATATCGAGGGTCTGGAGATCGGTGTAGTTTACAAGCTTACCGAGGTACAGGAGCCCAAGGGCTACGCTGCAGCCGAGAGCATCTACTTCAAGCTCGATGAGCAGAACAACGTTACCGTTTCCGACAAGGCAGACGGCACATTCACTGCTGTTGAGAACGCAACAGTAGTCATGAAGGATGCGAAGCTTGCTTCCGTAACCATCACCAAGCGCGATATCACAGGCGAGAATGAGATCGACGGCGCTACTATCACAGTAAAGGGCACCGACAATAACTTCACTCTGACCTGGACCTCTACTCCCAACGAGAAGGAAAAGACCTTCGAGCTTGGCAAGGGCACCTACACTCTGACCGAGACCGGTGACAAGATCACCACCGAAGACGGCAACGAGTACAAGGTAATAACCTCTACCGTAACATTCGTTGTTGACGAAAACGGCAAGATCACCAGCGTGACCGGAACCGATGTAAAGGATCAGCCCGATGCCGAGAACAAGGACGGCTACTATCTGGTAGATAACAGCACCGAGGGCAAGCTAACCATCAAGGTTTGCGACGCTGAGAAGCCCGAGGAAAAGGCTGAGATCACAATCACCAAGCGCGACATCACAGGTGAGAACGAGATCGACGGCGCTACTATCACAGTAAAGGGCACCGACAATAACTTCACCCTGACCTGGACCTCCACTCCCAACGAGAAGGAAAAGACTTTCGAGCTTGGCAAGGGAACCTTCACTCTGACCGAGACCGGTGACAAGATCACCACCGAAGACGGCGACGAGTACAAGGTAATAACCTCTACCGTAACATTCGTTGTT
>JAFXXU010000003.1 GCA_017542125.1 Ruminococcus sp. | reverse complement strand
CTTATCCGTCATATTACCGTGTCAACTTGTTGACACTATTCTCCTTGCCGGGCGCCAGCCCGCCTGCGTCGAATTTAGGCAATCTGACGAAAACCTGGACTTCGCATCTGACGCACAGGGGTCGTGCGGTGTTGCCTTAAAGATACCCGCTCACACTGCTGTCAAGAAGCGCGATGAGCTCTTCATCCATAAAGCCGTAGTCATCGGGGATGTTAAGACAGATCAGCTTCTTCCCGGAAAGGGCCGAGGGGTACTTCTCCCTTATCCTGCGCAGATGCTTTTTCTCCATACAGAAGATCATATCCGCCCAGCCTATCAGCCCCTCGGTGACCTTAACGCGGGAATTGTTCTCGGTGCCAGCCGACCTGACCTGATGACCGTTATAGCCGTCAAAGTATTTTTCCGCAGTCAGACTGCGCCGCTTGTTCTGGCTGCATAAAAACAGTATCTTCATTCATTCTCCTGTCTTTTGGTGTTGTCTCAGTACCTCCAGCCCCTTCTCCAGAGCCCTGTCATAGCCGCCTATCAGATCCTCTGCAGTGCGGATGACTTTGATGTCGGGGGCGAAGCCCTTGTTGTAGATGTCCTCGCCGTTCTGGGCTATGCAGCGGCAGGTGCAGATGCGGAAGGAGCCGCCGCTTTCAAGCTGACGGAACAAGGGCTGACCGCTGGTGCCGGCGGTGTTGTTACCGATGAACACAGCATCGGTGTATTGCTTAATAACATCAATGAAATCCTCTGCCGCCGAGACGGTGTTTTCGTTCATCAGAACGGCTACGGGTCCCTCCAGCTTGCCGTGGACGCAGCCTGATACGTGGTCTCCCGCTTCGCTGACGTAGAAGATGTTTCTCCCCATCTTATAGGTCTTGATGCTCTCCTCATCGGAGGAGTATCTGTCCAATATTTCGGACAGGCTTAGTCCCTTGAAGTCCTCTCTGAACACAGACCAGGCTTTATATGCGGGTTCGTAAACCTGTCGCTCCGCAACGCAGCTGCGGAATTCTCCCTCGATAAACAGCCCTGCCACCGCATCGGAATAACTGCTGTTGCCGCCGCCGTTGCCCCTCACATCCAGGATGTAGCCTTTGGCATCTTTCAGCTCATCAAGGCAGGAAAAGATCTTATCCGGCAGGGAACCGTCCGCGAAGGATCTGATCTGTATCACCGCGATGCCGTCATCGGTGATGCTGATGTTATGTATATCCGAGCTGCTGATCTCCCGGCGTGGATCATTGCTCTTAGCAGAAAAGTCCACCTTGCCCCAGGTCATTTTTGAAGGGTCGCTTCTTTCGAGGCGCAGATCGAACTGCCTGCCGTCCTTTTCAAAGGTAAAGACAGCGCTGCTGCCGCTCCTGCCGTACATCAGCTCGTTCATAGCCTGGATCGCACAGGCATCCTCGTTGGCGTGCCAGATGTAGGGATAGCAGTTCTCCCTCACATATTCCGCTGCATCAATGCCGTCGATACGGGTCAGCGTGCTGAATAAAGGTATGCTGTCATTGACGGAGTCGGAGACGTTCAGCACCAGGATCTTGTCACCGCATTTCCAAAGGAACACCGGCAGCATGGAGAAGCACTCCGGATCCTGATAGAACTCATTCGGGAAGCTCACCCCCGTGTGCCCGTCCCCCAGAAGCGAGACGAACCGCATCAGTTCACGGTAATAGTCGTACAGATCCTTCGCTGCCAGAACTCTCGGCAGCGCTTTTTTGTATTCCTCGTCCCAGTCGATGTTTACCTTATCCCAGAACGCGAAGTTGTAAGCAGCTTCCTTCCAGATCGTTGACAGCTCGTAGATCTTCTGTTCCTCGGTGATGTTTTTCATAAATACTTCTCCTTTTGCGGCAAAGTGTCCGTAAGGGTCATCAGCCTGTTTCCTCAATTATACCACTATCCGGAGCATTATTCAACCGTATGATCACAGAAAATCCCCGCCCGTATATAACGAACCGCCCGAAGTGGATACCTCGGACGGTAAAACTGTTTTATTCCATATCGGGGTGCTCACCCGACCAGCCGCGCTCCGGCAGGCAGGAGAGATAGGACATATCCTCCTCCGAGACAGTAAAGCCGAACACATCCAGGTTCTCTTTCATACGCTCGACGGAGGTGGATTTCGGTATCACCGGCACTCCCCGCTGTATCAGATACCTAAGCAGCAGCTGCGCGTTTGTGACGCCGTACTTTACTGCGATCATTGTGATCTCAGGGTCGCCCAGCAGCTTTGCTCTGCCCAGAGGGCTCCAGGCCTGGGGGAGTATGCCCTGTTTTTTCAGAAAGGCAAGGGCGTATTCCTGCATATACCCCACGTGCAGCTCCAGCTGATCTACCATAGGGCGCACCTTCGCCGTTTCAAGGAGCGGGAGCAGGTGGTGCGGCAGGAAGTTCGATACGCCTATCGCTCTGACCCTGCCCTCGTCATAAAGAGCCTCCATCACCGCCCAGGCTTCACGGACCTTTCTCAGCCAGTCGGTGTCGTCAGCCTCGGCCTTCGGCCAGTGGATGAGGTACATATCAAGGTGATCGGTGCCCAGCTTCCGGCAGGACTCTTCAAATGATGCCCGCGTAGCCTCGGTGCCCAGTTCCGTCGGCCAGACCTTGCTGCAAAGGAAGATCTCATCCCTTGCAATGCCGTACTCTTTCAGAGCCTCACCGATCTGTTCCTCGTTGCGGTACATCTTAGCTGTGTCGATATAGCGGTAGCCCGCATCAAGGGCGTCGATGATGTTCTGAACGCCATCCCTTGCCGTAAGATATGAACCGAAGCCCACCGCAGGGATGACCGCTCCGTTTTGCAGTACGAATTCTCTGTTCAGATTTTCCACGCTCTGACCTCCTTGATATCAGATGTATTTCACGGTCTCACTCAGGGGCTTTCTGTTTGAGTGGTTGGGCAGAGGCCCCGCACCCTCGGCAGCATAGCCCAGATCCATCAGCATAACTATCTCCTCGTTCTCGGGGAGACCAATAGCCTTCGCCGTAAGGTCGGGATCGAAATAGTTGAGCCAGCAGCTGTCAACGCCCTCGTCGGCTGCCGCCAGGATCATCTGCGTTGCAACTATGGTGGCATCCTCGGTGCCGGAGCTGTATTTGTTCCCCGGGTATGTGAATACGTTGTTCCTGTCATAGGCTACGGCTATCACCGTGGGCGCACCGTAACGGCATGGAGTGAGCTTGTCCAGCACCGAAAGCATCTCCGGGCTCTGTATCACATAGATGCGCTGCTCCTGGAGATTTTTAGCCGTGGGAGCAAGCCGCCCCGCCTCCAGTATAGCGCAGAGCTTTTCCTCGCTGACCTGTCTGCCGCTGTACTTCTTGCAGGAGTAGCGGTTCTTTACAACTTCCTTGAATTCCATTGGTCATACCTCCTTGATCGTGTTTGAGCCGTGTAGCGTTATTTGTATTATACCACACATTCCCTTTCCTGTAAACAACAATTACTCCTGATTTATAAACCAAACCGAAAGGCAGGCTGCATCAGATATGTAATTCCTGCCGAAACAGTCAATAAGGGGTCGGAGCATATTGACGATATCCCAAAAGCGTGCTATAATTTCTATGGTAATACCATTTTATGTAAAGGAGAGTAAACTATGAAAGCACCGAAAAAGCTGATTATTAGTTTTGCGGCTGTTGTGATGGCAGCTCTGCCTGCCATCACTGCCGAAGCTGCAGACACTCAGTTTGATCTGAGGATAGTACACACCACGGATATCCACGCCAGGGTAGAGGAAAACCCCGGCAGCGGGATAATAGGCCTTGCTAAGGTCAAAACGGCAGCTGATGAGTTCCTGGCGGGGAGCGATATCTCCCTTACGATAGATTCGGGCGACCTCTTCCACGGTCAGCCGGCTGCGACCGTAACAGAGGGCAGTGCAGTAGCCGAGCTTGTAAAGCTCTGCGGCTATGACTGCATGACCCCCGGCAACCACGACTGGAGCTACGGCAAAGCCAGGCTCAAGGAGCTTGCCGAGGAAGCAGATGTAAAATGCCTTGCCGGAAACATCGTGGATGAAAACGGCGATATGTTCTTTGAGGAAGAGTTCTATATCACCTCCGCCGAGAAGGAGGGCAAGGAGCTCCGCATCGGCCTGTTCGGTGTGAGCGACCCTGCACTTAAACATATGGTCATACCCGAAGCCACCGAGGGGCTTGAATTCACCGAGACCGCAGCCTATTCAAACAAAGCCGCGGAAGTCCTCAGGGCGCAGGGCTGTGATATCGTGATAGCGATGGCCCACACCTATTACCCCGCCAAGCTGGCCGCGAAAGTGAGCGGCGTGGATATCTGGCTCTGCGGCCACGAGCATATGATAGTGGATAACCCGGTCACCGACAAGGACGGCAAAGAGGTTCGGGTAGTTGACAGCGGTTATTATCTCTACTCGCTGAGCACGCTGGATGTGAACATCACCGCAGCCGATGACGGTACATTCACCGTTGACAGCATCAACACCACCTCTCTTACCTATGAGGACCTGAAGGACAAGGATCCCGATGCACAGATCACAGCGGCTCTTGCCGATATCAAGGCAGGTCTTGCCGAGAAGCTGACCGAGAAGGTCGGCAGCTCTCCCGAGGATCTTGACGGCGTATGGGAGCATCTAAGAACCCGTCCGACAAATCTGGGCATAGCTGTTGCACAGTCGTATATCCTGATGTCCGGGGCGGATGCAGCCTTTGAGAATGCAGGAGGTATAAGAGCATCTGTGGCGAAGGGCGATGTGACCTACAACGATATCATCGGTGTGAGCCCCTACGGGAACCTTGTCGTTACAAAGCAGATCACCGGCAGCGATCTGAAAAGCATACTGGAGCGGAATATAACCCTTATACTTGGATGCCGTGTGGCCGATGCATCGGGTGAATACGATGCCTGGCCCCAGAAAAGCGGAAGCACGCTGCAGATGGCAGGTATCTATGCCGAGTTCGACCCCGAAGGCGAGGAGGGCAGCCGCATCAGCAAAATCGAGATAGGCGGCGAGACCCTGGGCGAGGATAAGCTTTATACCGTCGCCACAAACAATTACGTTGCCGAGAACACCTTCTACCCCGAGCTTGCACAGGCCGAGGAGATCTCAGAGCTGGGTACCTGTGAGCAGGCGCTCATAGCCTACTTCTCCCAGGATCCGGAGATAATAGCAAGTGATATCTCTAAGCCGGTGCTCAGAGAGGTAACAGCTGTCCCGGAGGAGTCCTCCGATCCCGGGGAAGACCCTCAGCCGGAGGAGACCCTTGATGACAGCAGCTCCGAGCAGCCCCCCGAAGACACCGGCAGCAACCCTGCCACCGGTGGGGCAGCACTTGTATTCACGGCCCTCTCAGCCTGTGCAGCCGTGCTTGTGCTTTCAAGGAAGCGCAGATAAGCAACAGGAGAGCAAGTGCCGACCGGATAATAACAAAAGCCGATGCCAGCCGAGCATCGGCTTTTTTGTTGGATCAGAATACTAAACATCGCTGCCGTTTGCCTACTTGAAAAAAGGGAATAAATGTGATATACTGTAAGAAAGACGTGTCCGTGAAGCTCCGGAGCGATGCTGCTTCGGATGTCAGTGAATAAGGAGAGAGCGATGAAAGTATTCAGAGCTGCGGCAGCCCTTGTCATAACTTTTGTGATAGCAGTCTGCCTGGGGACAGTCACCGCTTTTGCGGGATCGGCGGTCACGCTGAAGGTCAGCGGTACATATTATTATGACAGCGCCCAGAAAATGCTGAGCCTGGTCAACGCCGAGCGTACTGCTAAGGGTGTCGGCACCCTCACTCTTGATAAGGAACTCACCGCGGCGGCTATGCAGCGTGCCGCGGAGATAAGCGTGGATTTCGACCACTACCGTCCCAACGGGGAGCTGTGCTTTACCGTCAGCGATAAAGCAGGCGGGGAGAATATTGCCGCTAACGGTTCCCTTAATGCCGGCGGTGCCTTCGACCAGTGGAAGAATTCCTCCGGGCATTACTCAAATATGATAAACAAGGACTTCAAGAGCACAGGCATCGGTGTGTTCAGCTACGGGGGCTATGTTTACTGGGTTCAGATCTTCGGATGGGACAGCGCCTCCCAGACCGAGACCCAGAGTTCAAGAACAGCAGTTACCGCAAATGTCGAAGTCCTCATCGGCAGCAGCAGCCTCTATTTCGGCAGCGGCGGGAAGACGCTCAAAAGTTATTCCGACTACACCGCGTCAAGCAATACATATAACACCAAGCCGGGCGCATCCATCAGCCTTGAAGTTTACAGAGCAAACCCCGGCTGGGGACAGGTGGTCGCAAAGTTCGATGCCTCGGGCTTTAACTGGACGAGCAGCAATGCCGCAGTTGCAGCTGTGGATGCAAACGGTAAAGTCACCGCTAAGGCAGCTGGTACAGCCGTTATAACCGCAGCCTCAAAGAGCGGCGATGCTAAGGCAACTCTGAACATTAAGGTCGCCGGCACTACGGTGAACCTTTCCAAAGCGGAGGTCACGCTTTCTGCGACAAACTTCACCTATGACGGTTCGGCTAAGACCCCCGATGTCACCGTGAAATACGGCGGCAAAACACTTAAAAGCGGCACCGACTATACCGTTTCGTAGAGCAATAATACCAACGTCGGCACCGCCGGCGTGACTGTCACCGGCAAGGGCAGCTATTCGGGGAGCGTCACCAAGAACTTCACTATCAACCCACGCCCCACCGTCACCACCAAGCAGACTACGGTGACCACCAAAAAGACAACGACCACCACCAAGAAAACCACCGTGACGACAAAGAAAACCACCGTCACAACCCAAAAGACCACGACCACCGCAAAGCAGACCACCACCCGCAAGGAGGTCTCCGAGACGGTTCCCGAAACAACGATCCCACCCGAAACGGTGACGGAGACCGAAAGCCTCACAGAAGCTTCGGAGACTTTCTCCGAAACAGAGAGCGGGACCGGTGAGCCCGCCCCCGTTACCTCAGCAGGGGAGCAGTCAGCCCACGAAAGTGAGACAGTCACCTCCGAGACCTTTGCGACAGCCGCCGCAAAGGAGATCGAGCCCCCAAGCGAGGAGCAGACGGAGACAGCTCCCGCTGCCGAAGCCTCAGGCGAGACCGCCTCAAACAGCTCCGACGGAGAGAGCAGCGGCCTCGGCACCCTTGCCGTAATAGCTATGTGCGCCGCCGGTGCAGCCGTGCTGGCAGCCATAGTCACCGGACTTATCAAGAAGAAGGAATAACAGCAGCGCTGTAAAAAATAAAGGAGCATCTCTATGTACCCGGAGATCACCGAAAAGACATTCTACAAACAGCTTGCGGGCAGCACCGCAGGCGCCGTCACGGCGACGCTCATTTTAGGAGCGATAATAGGTTTCAGCGCAGTATTCTGCGGCACTCAGATGGGCTGGGGCAATCTGCTTTCCATCATCCTGCTGGTACTTCTGGGGCTGTGCGGGCTGCTGCTCATATGGTTCATCATCAAGGCCGTGAGGATGAAAAACCACAGGGTATTCCGTATATATGGCAGCGCCGCTCAGCTTGCCGCAAAGATCAACGAGGGGATGAAGAACCCCTGCTACTTTGCCAGAAGCTTCATCGGCAGCGCACCCTTCGCCACTCTGATGACGGATGAGTTCATCGTCTCGGGCGTTGAGCTGGTGAGCTATATGGAGCTCAACGACTTCCGCAAGGTGCACACAGGTCAGTTCAATACGGTACACACCTACTATGTGGGGGATCCTCTGATGGCGGCAGGCTCGGTAGCTGCCAACCGTATCGGCGACAGATATCTGGAATCGAAGGGCATCAACAGCCAGACCAAGTTTGACCTCCTGATCTTTGAGGACGTAAACGGCAAGGAGCACAGTTACGGCGTCCAGCATCAGGATATGGAAAGGGTGCTGGGTATCCTGGAGCAGATCGCTCCCCATATACAGTTCGTGCCGTGATGAACGGAGAACTGGCGAAAAAATAGGCTGCGCAGATATGCTCTGTGCAGCCTGTACTGTTATATCACGATATGCCAAAGCTCATTTTCCCTTTATCTCTATCCTGTCAAGGATACCCTGCACGCTGACATTCTGATGTGTCAGATACATCCTCGCAACATCCCGGATAAAGGTCTTGTCAGCGCCGGTCTTCTGCTGTATCGTAACATCGTCGCAGCCTTTGTCGATGAGCTTCATTATCTTTTTCACCAGCGAATAAGTGTCCGTATTTTCGGACACTTGCTTTGCCCGGGCAGCCTTGCCCGACAGCTCGGCAGTCTTTGCATGACCGTAATACACGGTCTTCGGATCAAGTGCCAAAAGCCTGTTCCAGCTTTCCTCGATCTGTGTGCCCTTGTGCATCTCAAGCTCATACAGCGGGTTAAGGTCGCCCACAAACAATGCTCTCTCCCTGTCAAGCCACAGCGAGATGCTGTCATCGCTGTGTCCGGGAGTATGTATAATTTCACCGCTGATGCCCAGCTCCCCGAGGAAGCTCCTGCTCTCCGAAATGGTCACCATCCTGACGGAACTGTCGTCTATCGGGATAAAGGCCGAATTGTTCTCTTTAGCAAAAATATGGTCGCTGCTGTGGATAAAGCCCGCCTGGACATCAGCCGCGACGACGGTAACACCGTTGTTTGCGATCTCCTGGGCTATCCCCATATGATCCGGGTGAAAGTGGGATATCATAAGAAAACCGATATCCTGCAGCTTTATTTTGTTCTCGCCGAGCATCCGGCAGAACTGCGCAAACGTCCCCGCCCAGCCCGTATCAAACAGCAGCAGCCCTTTCCTGCCCCTGATCAGATAAGTATTTGTATTTGAGTATTTCAATTCGATCATAGTTTTCGAGAACACGTCCGGTCACCTCTTTGCTCATAAGTCATTCAGAAACTTAGGATATCTGATGCTTTCTCTATTATATCACACCCCGGCACATTTTGCAAATTGACTTTGAGATCACGGACCGGAGGGATCAGGGTTACGCTTTCTGCTGCGTTTTTCATCAGGATAAAACAAAAAGCTCAGGAACGCTGAAAGACAGTATTTCTGAGCAAGGCTTGTGGTGACCCGTACGGGAATAAGTCGTAAACAAGTGGTTGATACGGCCGCGTTTCTGTACCAAAAATCGGACAGCAGCTTGATTATGGTATTTTTGACCCGGAGAGAGCTGCGGTTTTTTTAAAAAAAGTGAAACTATTTTTCATCCTGCTGCGACTTATACTATGAAGGCCGATGAGACAGTGCGCTTTCAGAGCTCTGCGATCGGCTAAAACGTATAGAAAAGAGAATGAAGGAAAATGATAATGACCAAAAGATACCTGGCATTGATATCTGCGCTTATGATGATCGTTGCAGGCACATCCTGCGCATCTGAGGACAGCTCCTCCGTGAGCGGATCATCCGCAGCGGAGACTTCGGTTTCAATTGCCGGCACCGCTCCGGTTCCCGCCGAAAGCTCCGGAGAGGCCACAGAGCTTCCTGCCGAAGATCTGCCTGCTATGGATTCGGCTTATAAAGTGCTTGAATGTCTGGAAGCCCCGGGCACACCTTCGGGGATATGTTCCTGCGGTAACACTGCCGTGATACAGTGTGTCTCTGCCGACGAGAACGACAGGATGATCGTGAGATACTATGTGGTCGATGCGGTGAACGATAAGCTGCTGCGCACCATTGACAACTGCGAGCCCTTTGAGACCCTTCTCGGGATAGACGCCGAAGGGACTGTGACTGCTCAGGATGATCAGTCGGGAGATACGCAGAAGCTTATATACTACAAGCCCGACGGTTCGCGCATTGTGAAGGAGTCGGCTGTCAAGGTCTATAATCTGAAATGCGATGCCGAGGGTCAGCTTTACGATCTTGACAAGGGCATAATCGGCATAAACTCCGACGACAGCAGGCAGGTCGTATTCGACAACGATGAGACAGAGGGTGTCGAGATTTACGATGCATTGAGGAACAGAGCCGTGGCCGACTACTGCAGCGAGAGCTTTACAGCCGGCAGGAGGATGGTGCTGGTCGATACTTCCACAGGCAGCGAGTTGGCGGAGCTCGGGGCTTCATCCGGAGCTTTTGCCAACGATGCCGGCGGTTATATCGCTGTCATCAGCACATCGGATCAGGACATCAGTGAACAGATCTGCTCTGTGTTTGAAAAAGAGACCGGCAACCCGGCAGGCACCTACTCTTTAAAGGACAGGAACACAGACTACAGCTTTTCCAACGGCAGCAGCTATGGCATCGCTGCCGAGAGTTCTGAGGACAGCAGTTCACTCTCTTTTGATTTTCTGAGGCTTTTCGACGGTGCGACAGGCAGTATATCTGCTGACATACCGGATGCAAGAAGGGCAATAAGCACAGGTATCACATCTGCGGACAGGTTCCTGAGTGCTGTCGTCACAGGAGAGCAGGGCAACTTCAAGGTCAGGCTTGTAATGACCGATCCCGGTCAGGTGGACTTTGACGGCGCTCTCGATAAAGCCGAGCCAATGAAGTTCCCAGAAGAAAAGAACTATAAGTGCGGTGAAAAGTATAAGGAGCTCAGATCCGAGGCTGACAGCATCGAGGAGAAAAACGGCGTCAGGATACTCATCGGCGATGAGGTGCTGAATATCGAGAATGTCAGCAACACAATTGAGATCGTCTCCGATGAGAGCGAAATGGCTTCAAAATATGCCTATGAATCTGCCGAAAGCGCAGTACACACGCTCGACGATATGCTGGGAAGATACCCCGATGGCTTCTTTGAAAAGTTCAAAAGAAACGGTAAGGGCGGCCTTTGCATCGCACTTTGTGATTCTTTTACCAACAGTGTTGACGAATACGGCTTCACTCCGGGAGGCGTTACCAGGACTTACGGCGCCTGGGAGATCATAGCGATCTCCACAGCAGAGATCGACAGCCAGACAGGCAACGCTATCCATCACGAAATGTTCCACGCAGTCGAGGATATAGTCAGCCGTAAGCTGGGGGGTATCAATGAGGCTGAATGGGATGCCCTGAACCCGGAGGGCTTCTCCTACGAGGATAGTTTTGACGATTACTGCGCCGGCAATATAAGCTCCGAATATATCTGCGGGTCAGACGAGGATCCTTACTTCTACAGCGAATACGGCAAGGTAGATTCCAAGGAGGACAGAGCCACGCTGATCGAGGCGCTGTTCTCAGATGCCTATTCCGCGGTCCCCAGCGGCTATATTGAGGACATCACCAGAAATCGCCCCCACCTGAAAGCCAAGTATGACTACCTTGCCGACTGGACAAAACAGTTTTTCGGCTATGTTTACTGGGAGGAAATGCTGGGTGTTGAGCTGTAAGGATACGGCGCATTTCTGAATAAAAATGAACACAGCAGCTCTGAATAAGTGGTCAGAGCTGCTATTTTTTAACTTTGCTGTTCGATTTGAAATGCAAAGAACAATCTTAGAAGCACCACATACAAGCGTATGCTGCAGCTCAAGGGCAGAGTGTATATTTGCAGGAAATATGGAATAAATGAAGCCCTGGGAAATGCTTATGTGCAAATCTCAGAGCTTTTCTGTCATTTAGTTCCAAAACAGTACGCTGTCATTGTGGTGCACGCCAGAATACTGAAATGGACTTGTTCGGAACGGTTTACAGCTGCACCATTGGACTACGGTCAAAATGAACGCTCCGTTATTTCATTCGCACTCCTTCGACCGCATAAACTCAATAAACCGTTTCTCCGGCGCACCGAGTTTCTCATAGTTTTGATAGAGGAATGCTATACTGAAAGTCATATCCTCGTCCTCGATCGGAATAAAACGGAGGTCTTTGAAAAGCTCAGTCATGGGGACGGGTATGCAGATCAATACGCCTTTGTTCTGATTGGCAAGACTGCAAAGCAGGTGCATATCTGCCGAGCGAAAAGCAATGTTCGGCTCAAATCCGTACTATGCTGCCTTTTCACGGACGATCTGCGGATAATAGGATTGTCGGCAAACACCTTTTACCGCCGTGTCAGGGAGTATGAAGCGGAACACGGGATCGCAGAGCCGACCTCTGCTTGAAATATAGCAATGAGATTTGTTCATTAAGCGCATAACTACTTCATGTTTTTGTGCAATCTCCCAAAGTTGTAATATACCTATTGACAACTAAAAGGAACGATGCTATAATATACTTGTAACTTGAAAGATGACAAGTTACATCTTTACAACTTTGTAAATCTATGTTATAATCAGGAGGTACTTATTATGAAAATCGCAGTAGTTTGTGCAAACGGCAAGGCAGGTCAGCTTATCGTGAAAGAGGCTGTTGACAGAGGGCTTGATGTTACCGCAGTTGTCAAGGGCGACAACAAGTCCGCTGCTCAGAATGTTATCGTGAAAGATCTCTTCGACCTGACCGCAGCAGACCTTGCAGACTTTGACGCAGTTGTGGATGCATTCGGAGCATGGACACCCGAAACACTTCCTCAGCACTCCACTTCACTTGCTCACCTGTGCGATATTCTTTCGGGAACTGACACAAGACTTCTCGTTGTCGGCGGCGCAGGAAGCCTGTATGTGAACGCTGAGCATACCGCCTGCGTTTCTGACGGTGCAGATTTCCCCGAAGTTTTCAAGCCGCTGGCTTCTGCTATGGCAAAGGCGCTTGGCGAACTCCGTCAGAGAAATGACGTAAAGTGGACATACATCAGCCCCGCAGGAGATTTTCAGGCTGACGGTGAACGCGCAGGCAAGTACATTCTCGCAGGCGAGGAGCTGACGCTCAACTCTAAGGGCGAGAGCATTATCAGCTATGCAGATTACGCTGTTGCTATGGTGGACGAGATCGAAAAAGGCGCTCACATCAGGCAGCGTATCAGCGTGGTAAGAGAGTAAGAAAGAGATGAACATCTATGCAGATAACAAGTAAATTCACAGTGGCAGTGCATATCCTCACCTGCATCGACATTTTTGGCGGTCAGATGAGAGTGACCAGCGACTTCCTGTCGGGCAGTACGGGTGTAAATGCGGTGATAGTCCGGGGTGTCCT
>JAFXXU010000002.1 GCA_017542125.1 Ruminococcus sp. | reverse complement strand
TCCAGATTTTCGTCAGATTGCCTAAATTCGACGCAGGCTTGCTGACGCAAGTCAAGGAGAATTTGGGTGATATGACGGAAAGCTGGCAAGCAGATGATGTGCAGAGGCGTTAGCCGCGGGTCGTGCGGTGTTGCCTTAACATCATTAAATACGGTGTGTGCCGCAAAAGCACACACCGTTTTTTCTTTACTTGGTAAGAGCGTCGGCAAGCTCGGCGAGCTTGGCTTCGGTCTCGGGGGTGAGGGCTGACCTGATAGTTACCATAGGCTCCACCGGCTCAATGCCCTTGAGCTGATCGAGATAGCCCTTTATAACTCTGCCGGCGGATGGAGCCCAGCTGCCGTTCTCCACGATAGCCACCTTACGGTTGCGGTAGGTCTTGTCGCGGAGGTGTGCAAGGAACTCCTCCATTACGGGGAACACGCCGCCGTCATAGGAGGCGGACATTATAACGAGCCTGTCGTATCTGAAAGCATCCTCGATAGCCTCAGCCATATCCTCACGGGTGATATCCGAGAGGGAGACCTTCTCGGCGCCTCTTTCCTCAAGCATAGCTTTCAGCTTCTCGGCAGCGGCGAGGGTGTTGCCGTGGATGGAGGCGCAGGCGATGAATATGCCCTTGTTCTCCGGCTCGTACTTGCTCCAGGTATCGTAAAGGCCGATATAGTAGGAGAGGTCCTCTTTCAGCAGGGGTCCGTGGAGGGGGAGGATCATATTGATCTCCAGAGCGGCGGCCTTTTTCAGCAGAGCCTGAACCTGTGCGCCGTACTTGCCGCAGATGTTGAAGTAATAGCGCCTTGCCTCGCAGGCCCAATCCTCATCGGTATCGAGGGTGCCGAACTTTCCGAAGGCATCGGCGGCGAACAGCAGCTTCTCCGAGGACTCATAGCTTACCATTACCTCCGGCCAGTGAACCATGGGAGCCATATAGAAGGTGAGGGTATGGGAGCCCAGAGAGAGGGTGTCGCCCTCCTTGACGGTGAGCTTCTCGCATTTAAGGCCGGGATAGAACTGCTCTAAGAAGGCAAAGGTCTTGGCATTGCCCACCAGAACGGTGTCGGGGTACTTTTCCAGCATAGCAGCGATGGAGCCGGAGTGGTCGGGCTCCACGTGGTCTACTACGAGATAGTCGGGCTTGCGGCCTTGTAAAGCGAATTCCAGATTGCCCAGCCAGATCTCGGAAACACGGCTGTCGGCGGTATCCATAACGGCGATCTTGTCATCCAGGATGACATAGGAGTTATAGGCCATGCCGTTGGGCACCTCATACTGGCTCTCGAAGAGGTCAAGCTCCTTGTCGTCTACGCCGATATAGACAACGCTTTCGGATATAGTAATGTCTTTCATAGGATATTCCTCCGATCATTTTAAAAATCTGTAAGAATATTATACCATAATCAGCCCTGTAAATCAATAGCCGGAGGCAAAAAATGTTTCGGGAGAGGCTCTGTTTTTGTCTAAAAGAACCAAAATTGCAATTTTGTGCGGTTATACTTGCATTTTGTAATGGGTTGTGATAGAATATAAATTGGTGTTATGCCAAATGATCAGAACGGAGTGTTATTTGTGAGAACATTTGCAAAATCGACAAAGCTTGACCACGTCTGTTACGATATAAGAGGTCCGGTAATGGATGCCGCCAATGAGATGATCGCCGCCGGCGAGAAGATATTGAAACTCAACATCGGCAATCCTGCACCCTTCGGCTTCCGCACCCCCGATAACATCCTGGAGGCTATGAAGCAAAACCTCGTCAACGCCGAGGGTTATTCCGACTCAAAGGGCATCGAGGAGGCCCGTGAGGCTATCATCAGCTACCACACCTCCAAGGGCATCGAGGGCATCGGGATCAACGATATCTACACCGGAAACGGCGTTTCGGAGCTTATCGTTATGGTAATGCAGGGGCTCCTGAACAACGGCGATGAGGTACTCGTCCCCGCCCCGGATTACCCCCTGTGGACGGCTGCCGTTACCCTTTCGGGGGGCGAGGCCATCCATTACATCTGTGACGAGAGAAGCGAGTGGAACCCTGATATCGAGGATATGCGCTCGAAGATCACCGACAAGACCAAGGCTATCGTCCTCATAAACCCCAACAACCCCACCGGCGCTGTTTATCCCAAGGAGCTGCTTTTACAGATAGCTGACCTTGCCCGTGAGCACGAGCTCATCATCTTCTCGGATGAGATATACGACCGCCTGCTTATGGACGGCGTGGAGCACACCTCCATCGCATCCCTCTGCCCCGACCTGTTCTGCATCACCTTCAACGGGCTCTCAAAGTCCCATATGGTGGCGGGCTACCGCTGCGGCTGGATGGTGCTGAGCGGCGACAAGAGCCGTGTTGCGGGCTACATCGAGGGGCTGAATATGCTCTCCTCCATGAGGCTCTGCTCAAACGTTCAGGCGCAGTACATAATCAAGGCCGCGCTGGAGACCCCTGCCTCGGCTGACCCCCTGCTCAAACCGGGCGGGAGAGTTTACGAGCAGCGGGAGTGCATCTGGAGGGCTATGAACTCTATCGAGGGTATGTCGGCGGTAAAGCCCAAGGCTGCCTTCTACATCTTCCCGAGGATAGATGCTCAAAGGTTCAATATCACAAACGACGAGCAGTTCGTCCTTGACCTGCTGCGTGAGAAGAAGATACTTCTAGTTCACGGCGGCGGCTTCCACTGGGAGCAGCCCGACCACTTCCGTATCGTCTACCTCCCTACCGTGGAGGTGCTTTCCGAGGCTTCCGCCAAGATGGCGGAGTTCCTTGCGGACTACAGGCAGAAATAACAGACAGACCCGAGCACCGAGTGCCCGGGTCTTTTTTTGAGGGGGAGTGTTATTTTTTGACGGGGATAAGATCGTATCTCATAGCATACTTGCTCTCGATACGGGAGAAGATACCGTTTTCGTCCTTGATAAGGTTAGATTTGGTCATATCGTTGTAATAAGAGCTTAACTCTATCCAGAGGGTATCGCCCACCTTTACCTGTTCGGTTTTATAGACATTGTACTCGTTATAGCTTGCCGCCTCGTCCTCGGTCACACCTGCGAATTTAAAGGTCAGCTCATCGGGGAAACGTTTGTCATCGGGGTTCGAGAGTGTGGAGCGGTCAAGGGTCAGCAGGAGGGTGCCGTCTTGGTTTATCTGCTTGACGGCAGTCCTTATGCCGTCTTTGACGCCGTACTTTATTGCATTTTGCTCCTTAAAGTCTAAAGTCTCATCCAATACGCTTTTGCCTGTATTGGTAGCCTCAACACCGTAGAAGGCCGTATCATAGCTGTCTGTTTCACTGTCTAAGGGACCTGTGTAGGAGGTACGGTCAACGGGGATAAGATCGTATTTCAGCAAATATCTGGTCTCGATACGGGAAAATGTTCCCTCTGAGTCCTTGATAAGGTAGATGTTACTGGAATCGAAATAGGCCGTCACCTGTATCCAGAGGACATCGCCCACATTCACCTGCTCGGGTTTATATAGGGTGTACTCGTTGTAGCCGGCTGCCTCTTCCTCGGTACTGCCCGTGAACATAAAGGTCATCTCGTCAGGGAAGCGCTTGTCGCCGGGATCCTTGAGAGTCGAGCGGTCAAGGGTCAGCAGGAGGGTGCCGTCCTGATTTATCTGCTTGACGGTAGTTCTTATGCCGTCGTAAACAGCGTATCTTATGGCATTTTTCTCCTTGACGTCCAAGTCTGCTTCATATATGCTGTGGCCTGTATCGGTAGCTTCTACGCCGTAGGTAGGCTCGTAACGGACAGCAAAATCGGCTTCCTCAACAGGAGTGCTGCTGAGAAATTTCAGGTCTCCCCAAGAGCTGGCGGTCTGGATCCATACACAGAAAGCGTCCTTTTCCTCATTGTAAAAGACAGCGGAACCCTTTAACACCCCAGGGATATTCGTACTGAGGCGCGGAGCGATTTTTGATGTTGCCCACGGATCGGTGATGAGGCTGGTTATGAGGCCAAGAAAATCATAGCCGTCCGGGATGGGAATATAGTCATCGCTTTCGTTGAGATAGATGTGCTCCTGATTTGCATAGTAAAGATAATGAACGCCGTGATACACTATGAACATCTTGCCGTCGGGGACGACTGTTGTTTCCTGGGACGAGCTGTCGGAAACGGGCTTGGAGCTGTCGGCAGAGCTGCTGTCAGCGGAGGATGCTGTGATATCGTAGGCCTTGTCGGGGAGGGAGTCGTCGCCTGTATCGGGCAGCACCCTGACAGCGTTGAGACCTATTACCACACCAATGGCCAGCATAGCCGCAAAGCAGGCCGCAACGATAAAGCCCGTCCTTAGCCGGACTTTCTTGGCGGGGGGCTCGGCGGGCTCCCCTGCCGAAGCGATTATCCGGGCTGAGAGGTCATCGAAATCCGGCTCGAAGCTGCGCTCCAGCACCTTTTTATAGAATTCACTTTCTTTCATTACTTGTCACCTCCGTATAGCTTGCGAAGCTCGGCGAGCGTTCGGTAGAGCTTGTTTTTAACGCTCTGGAGCGGGATATCCAGCTGCTCTGCGATATCGGGGAGCTTCATTTCAAGGGAATAGTACATATAGAATATCCTCCTGACTGTCTCGTCCTTGGAGCGGAGGCGCTGGGCGACCTGCTCATAGAGCTGTTCGGTGATGATACTTTCCTCGATATCCAGGTCATCGGGGGGCTCGGAGGGAGCGTCGGAGAAGTCGAGGATAGCGGAGGATATTTCCGAGGCGGGCGAGGACTGGTAGGATGCCCAGAGCTTACGCCGAAGGATGGAAGTGAGATAGCTCTGGGGGTCGCGGATAGTTTTACCGCGCCGGAGCTGGGAAAGGAGCTCGACGTAGGTTTCCTGGAAGACGTCCTCAGCATCGGAGACGGAGCGCGAGCCTGCGACTGCGGCGCGGAAGACATATTTACAGGTAGAGGAATATATAGTTCTGAATTCAGCGAGGGCTTTTTCTTCACGATCCACGGGGCTCGCCTCCTTTCATATATATAGTGTGGAAAAAGCGGGAAATAGTTTCAAGGAGAATGAAAAAAATACAAGCAAAGTAATAATCAAGGCACAAAACCAAACAGACCTCGGTAAACCCCCTTGCGGGGTTTGGGTGGGATCCCAATTCGGAGCTGCATAAGGCATTTCCTTGATAGTTTGAATAGAAAAACCGGCGTCTGCGTCCCTTTTGTGTTTTTGGGGGATGCAGCGCCGATTATGGTTTTTAGCTTGTTGAGTATTTGCGGGTCAGGTGATACAGAGCCCCAAACCTCGCAAGGGAGGCTTCGCCCCCCGCTTTATTCCGAGCGTAGCCGAGGAATAAAGCTTGACCTGCGCAATATGGGCTTTGTGCCTTGACTTATGGCTTCATTTGTTATTTCTTCAGCTTCTCTACCGTTGCCTCATCCGGCTTTACATACAGCGTTCTGTTGTTCGTGAATATCACCATCCCGGGCTTCGCTCCCGCCGGCTTCTTTACATACTTTATCAGCGTATAATCGACCGGCACCTGCGCCGATGCACGTCCCTTGGAGTGGTACGCCGCTATTATCGCGGCCTCCTCGATCGTTCTCTCCGGAGGCTCCTCCCCGTGACAGGATATCACCGTATGCGACCCCGTTATGTCCTTCGTATGAAGCCATATATCCAGCTTCTCCGAGTCCTTGCAGGTGAGGCGGTCGTTCTGCTTATTGTTCCTGCCTACCCGTATCTCGTACCCGTCCGAGGACACGAATCGGAGGGGCGGCTGAGCCTTGGGGGGCTTGTCTTTTGATCTGCCCCGCTTGATGTATCCCTGCTCCGCCAGCTCTGCCCGCAGCTCGGCGATATCGCTCTCGCCCTGGGCTCTGGTCAGTGCATCGAACACCGAGTCGATATACAATAGCTCCTGCTCGCCCTCGGCGATGAGGCCTATCAGCTTCTTTTCGGCGGTATCGGCCTTGCGGTACTCCTTATAATAGCGCTGGGCGTTCTGGGATGGGGTGAGCCTGCGCTCCAGCGGTATGCGGACGGTGGGGCTGCCCTCCTCGAAATAGTCCTCGACGACGGCTTCGGCATCGCCCTTTTCAAGGCGGTAGAGGTTCGACATTATCAGGTCGCCGCAGCGTTTCAGCTTATCCCGGTCAGCGCACTCCTTGAGCTCCAGCTCACGGTTGGCTGTCCTGCGGGAGATACGCTCTGAGGTATTCACCAGCAGTCTGAAAAGGTCCTGAGCTTTCTGCTTGACCCTTGCTGTTCTGTCTCTCTCGGAGAAGAAGCGGTCAAGGGTATCGCAGGCGGACTCCGCCTCGGAGGTTATCATAAGGCTGCCGTACTGCCTGATATCGGTAAAGCAGAAGTCCTTGAACTGCCCGTCGGTTGTGCGGAGGATGGTATAGTGATTAGTCCCCTCGGCAAGCTCCCGGGCGGTCTTGCCCAGATAGAAGGCGAGGCGGTCAAAGCCGTCCTCGGTCATTTCCGAGACGGTGAGCTCGCTGCCTCTGCCGGTATAGAACTCGGCCTCTCTGGCAAATACGGGAGAGATGCCCTCCATTACGGTCATCAGAGCTTTAGGCAGCTTCATCTGTGGCAGCTCCCGCACTCTGCGGACTATCTCGGCGGGGTCGTCGTCGATAAGGGAGAGGCGCTGCTCCTTGGGGGGGAGGGTATATTCTATCCCCGGGAGCACCAGTCTCACCTGGGACATATCCTGCCCCACCCGCTTGATGCTGTCAACCACCCTGCCGCTGCTGTTGATAAGGATAAGGTTTGAATGCCTGCCCATTATCTCCACGGCGAGGGTGAGGCGGCAGAGGTCGCCCAGCTCGTTGACCGAGTCGAAATCGAAATAGAGGATACGCTCCAGGTCGTCCTGACGGATATCGGCCAGCTTGCCGCTTTGCAGCTGCTTGCGCATGAGCATACAGAACATAGGGGGCACCTTTGGGTTCTCGATGTCCTCTTTGGTAACGTGGACGCGGGCGGTGCCTGCGCCGGTATTTATCAGCAGCCTGTATGCGCCGTCACGGGTGCGCAGTGTGATGAGCAGCTCCTCCCGGGAGGGCTGATGAATCTTCTCAACTCTGCTGCCGATGAGCGGCATGAGCTCAAGCCTGACCTGTCTTAAAAATACTCCGTCAAGAGCCATAGATTATCTCCTCAGAACTGGTAGCTAAGAATATCACGCTCAGAGGGCGCGATGTCGAAATGAACGCCGGGGAACTTTTCCGAGAGCACATTTCTCATATACTCGCAGAAGAGCTGCTCGGTATGGTAATGCCCCGCATCAATGACCATAACGCCGGCATTGAAGGCGTCGATGAACACGCTGTGCTTTACGTCGCCGGTGATGAGGCAGTCAACATTCTTGGCGATAACGTCCGGAAGGAGGCTGCCGCCGCTGCCGGAGCATACTGCGGTACGGTTGATCTCGCCGCCCATATTGTTATAGCGGACGCAGGTGGTGCCCAGAGCTGCCTGTATCCTGGTAACGAGCCTTTCGGGGCTCATATTTGCGCACTCGCAGATATAGCCTATGGGCACGCCGTTATCGACCCTGATGGGCTCGGTGGGGATAAGGTTCAGCTTATCGCAGAGGATATCGTTGAGCTTTGCGGAATCGAAATTGGTATGGGCGCTGATGACATTGATACCGTCAAAGGCAAGTCTGCCCGCCACCGACTTGAAGCTGATCTGCCTGATGGGGTCGAAGATGACCGGGTGGTGGGTGATGAGCAGCTGTGCTCCCACCTGCTCTGCGTCACGGACGACGTCGGCGGTGGCATCCAGAGCGATCATTGCGGCCTTGACCTCATCGTCGCCCCAGCCGATATTGATGCCGGAGTTATCGTAGCTCTCCTGATTCTTAAAGGGTGCGATCTTGTCGATGTAGTTGTAGATATCCTTGACTGTTGTCATTTTCTTCACCTCATATCAGTATTTATTGTTTCCTGTATTTCAGCCCGCTGACGGAGCTCTGCTGCTGCCGAGAGATACCGCTCTGCATCCTCTGCCCTGTCGGGGGAGGATGCGACGCCTCTGCCCACGGCTTCAAGCCTCTGAGCCTGCCTTAACAGATAGGCTCTGCCCTCCTCGGTATCGGGGGAGACCCTTCCGCCGTAGAGGTATGCAAGGGTGCATTTTTCCTCCCGGGCTCTGCCCGTCCAGACAGCTCTTATCACCGAGTAGACGAACTTCCCCTCCCGGCAGGCTTTTTCCTCCAGGACCTCAAAGCCGTTCTGGGCCAGGTACTCCCGGAGATGATCCCACTTGGTCATGGGCTGGAGCACGAGGTTTACCCCCTCCCGGAGCCATTCAGCCCGGGAGATAATATCCGCGATAAGCTCGCCGCCCATCCCGGCGATGACCACGTTCCTTATACCCTCCGGCGGGATGTTATCCAGGCCGTCGGAGAGGATGGTATCTATCCTGTCGGAGAGGCCGGCTGCGGCGATATTCTCTTTTGCCGAGGCAAGGGGCGCCTCGTTGATGTCGCAGGCGATGCAGCGCTCTGCAATTCCCTGCTCAACGAGATAAACGGGCAGGTAGCCGTGGTCGGTGCCGACGTCGGCGGTCTTGCCCCTGACGCAGAGCGAAGCGCAGGCAAGGAGCCTGTGGTCATTCAATGCGATCACCTCTCATAAAACGATCAAAGGAAAAAGGACCAGGAACAGCATCCCGGCAAGGATGTATATAACTATCCTTAACGCCGTGTTTTTCTTTTTATCTTCACCTGTGCCCTTCGGATGCCTGCGCTTTGTGACATATGCGATAATCAGCGCGGCAATAAGTATGACAAGGACTACGATAACCAGTATATAAACGTATACAGCCTTGCTCGCATCGCCGATGACTTCACCGAGCTTGCCCCACTTATCCTTCGCCGAGCTGTCGTCAGCTAAGATATTCAAAAGACAGCGCCTCCATATGAGCTGCTAAAAAACAAGCTGCCGCAGTATAGCGGCAGCCCGAAGCTCAGCCGTTGATATGCTCGTTGAGCTTTTTCACCATTTCATCGGCATCAACGCCGTGTACCATGCAAGCCTGCTCAAGGGTCTCGCCTCTTGCAGAGGGGCAGAAGAGGCAATGCATACCGATAGACATAAAGATCTCTGCGGTGGTATCGTCGGCATTCATTATATCGCCGATTATAGTATCCTTGGTAACTTCAAAAGCCATTTTTATTACTCCCTTCCTTTTGCTTTCCCGAATGTTTACTGTTTCGGTATATTTATTATACCACATTTGCGGCAAAATTGCAATACCCTTTTGAAATTTTGGGGAGGGGGTCAGAGGTCGAGGATCACCTCTCCGGTTACGGCATCTACCTTAATGCAATCTCTCCGAGTATCGTTGCCGGACTCGATGAAGAAGCACCACATGGGTCTTAGGGTGACGGGTTCGGCGGCGTAGGCCTCCTGCTGCCTTGCGTTGGCGGCATCCGGGGGAGCGGTGATGAGCCCGGTATACATCAGCGAAACATCGCTGAAGGTATAGGCTGTATCGTTGTCCAGCTCGGTTTGCAGGATGCCCACCGCCCTTTGCAGCGAGATGACTGAACTGAGCTCCCTCTTTTCAAGGAGCCTCGGCACCGAGGATACCGATATCAGCCCGAACTGCTCCCCGCCCAGCAGCACGGCACTGACCCCGAAATTCGCAAAGTATTCCTCGGAGCCGCTGCGCTTTGCAGGGTCAATGGAAGCCAGCTGCATCTGCAAGCCTGTTTCCCAGGCCTGGAGGGGTATGCCCTCCAGAGTCAGGGCGCAGTCCGCAGAAATGCCGCCGTCGGAGATCACATCGAAATAGCCCGCCTTGATCTCAAAGGGGTCGAGGATGCCCTCGAACAGCTCATTCAGCTTTTTATCAAAAAAGGCTGCCTGCTGCCCCACAGAGGTCTGTAGCTCACCGAGGTCAATCACCTCATCGCTGTTTATACCGGTAAAGCCGCTCCATATGTTCCGGCTGCCCTCACCGTCCGGAAAGAGGGCGAAATTGGTCAGCAAAAAGCTGTTCCCCTGATATTTGCAGAAGGCAGCGTTTTCACCCTCCCCCGAATACATATAGCCGAGGTCGCTGCCGATGACGATAAAGCGCTGGGGGTCGTAGCCCTCGCCGACGAAATCGCTGAACAGCTTTTGCAGCCTCTCCCTGTCGATATCGGCCGCTGCGGTGTTGACGGTCAGCTCATAGAGCTGGGTTATCTGAGGTATCTCAAAGGTATCAGGCATGATGAACTGCTCAAAGGCCTGCCCCATAAGCAGCTCGGCACCCTTATATGCCTGCCGCGCTTCCGTTGCGGTAAGGTCTATCTCAAAGGAGTTATCGCTGCCGCCTGAGGGAGTATCTGAACCATCCGAATTGCTCTCCGAGGAGGAGCAGGAGGCAAGTATCATCGCGCCTGCAATAAGGCACAGCAAGTGTTTTTTCATAAAGCTGCCTCCTTTACAGGTCGAGGATGACCTCTCCGGTTACGGCGTTGACTTTGATGCAGCGGTCGGTGTAAATGCTGTCGGGGTCAAGGATAAAGAAGCACCACATCGGTCTGAGCACCCGCTCCTGCAGATCGAACTCCTTTTCCTCCTGTTCCTTGAGCTCTGCTTTGGAGGTTTCTGTCCTGTGATCCTCCTCCTTGCCGCAGTACATCAGCCTAACATCGCTGAAGGTGTAGACCTCGTCGGTGTCAAGGACGTTTTGGAGTATGCCCACCGCCCTTTTCAGTGAGATGATCTGTTCGATGCTCTGCTTATCCACCAGCCGGGGGATCCGTGTGGTAACGATGCTCCAGAACACGTTATTTCCGGCGAGCCCCACCTCGGCATTAAAATACGCATAGTATTCCTTCCCGGAATTGCCCGCCTTGCCGCTGTAGGCTGTCTCAAAGGATTGGATCGGCACCCCGGCATAAGCAAAGGCGCAGTTGGCGGTGATGTCGCCGTTTGAATATGCGTCAAGAAGCTGGGTCTTGATGCCAAAATCGAAGCAGCCCTCAAACAGCTCATCGAGGTATTTCTCGATATACGCCGCCTCCTGCTCGGAGGTGGTGGGCTTGCCGATGATGGTCATATCGGTATCGGTGCCGCTGCCGATGAGGCATCGATAATGCTCCGGGAAGGTCTCGCCGGTATCGATACGCTTATATGTATGATACAGCCTGAACTTATTCCCTGTATAGCTACAGCTCCCTATGGGATCCGAAACATCCGTAAAACCCAGATGATACCCAGTATTGTTCCCCACAGTCACAAAGCTGCCGTACTCTGCGCCCTCACCGAGATAATCGTAAAACAGCCTTTTGACCCTGTCCGAACCCAGGTCGGTATCGGCGGTGTTGACGGTAAGCTCATAGAGCTCGGTGATCTCCGGGGTGCCGAAGCTTTCGGGCAGAGTGAATTTCTCATAGTAAGCCCCCATAAGCTCGTCAGCCCCCGTAAATGCCTGCTTCACCCCCACCATAGAAAGGTCGTAGCCCCCCGCATTGCTGCTCTCCGAGGAGGAGCAGGAGGCAAGTATCATCGCGCCTGCAATAAGGCACAGCAAGTGTTTTTTCATAAAGCTGCCTCCTTTACAGATCGAGGATAACTTCGCCGGTGACGGCGTTGACCCTGATGACCTGCTCATTGTAGTTATCACTGTCAAAGTCCACAAAGAAGCACCACATGGGTCTCAGGGTCTTGGTCTCGGCACGGAAGGCGGCCTGCTGCTGGGAATCCACCTCCGCATCGTTGACTATGTCGCTGGTCCTCGGGTTGACGACTGTTCCGCAGTACATCAGCTGCACATCCTTGAAGTTATAAAGATCGGCGGGGTCGAGGGTGCTTTGCAGTATGCCGACCGCCCGTTTCAGGGGGATGATAGATTCCAGCTTTTTCTTTTCGAGGATGTTCGGAGGCCCGCCCCAGCTGTATACAAGGCTGATCTTATCGGTGCTCTGCAGCTCGGCGTTGACGTTGAAGCAGTCGAAATACTCCACTCCCTTGCCCTCGATCAGACGTCTGGAGGCTGAGCGCCAGTTCTGCAGGGGGATGCCCTCCAAAGTGTAGGCGCAGTTTGCGAACACATTGCTTGTGTTGTAGGCCTCGATGACCTGGGCACGGAGCTCGTAGGGCTCGGTGAAGCCCACCAAAAGCTGGTTGAGCTCAGCATCCAGAAATCCCGCCAGCTGCCCGACGGAGGTGTCGATCCCGTTGAGAGTTACCGTCTCATCGAATTGGCTGCCGACGCTGTAATGCCCCAGCAGCTTCATTTCGGGCTGTTCGGCCTGGGTCTCCGGGTCGGGCTGCTCGTTGACAAAGGACATATCGAGCATACCGGTGAGATAGGAGCAATTCAGCTTATCGCTGCCGAAATAGTAGCCGCCCGTGCCGTCCTCTGACAGCTGGCTTTTATCAAAAAGCTCGCCGCCGAATTTTGTGAAGAGGTCTGAGAGCTTCTGCTTGTCATAGTCCGGGAACTCGGTGTTGTAGCTGATCTCGTAGACCTCGCTTAGCTGCGGGATGTCGAAGGCCGCGGGCATTGTGAAGCTGCCGTAGTCCTGACCCATAAGCTCCTCGGCGCCCTTGAAGGCTTGTCTGGCCTCAACGGCGGTGAGATCGACGTCCGGGTTTTTGGTGCTGTCGGAGCCGGAGCAGGAAGTAAGTGCCATAACGGATACTGCGAGACATAAAAATGATATTTTCATAAGGATACCTCCTTTAAAATTCTTATATCTCTTTATACGACAAACGTGACGATTTCACTCACTTTTTTCAAACTTTGTAGAGATGCACAAATTCACATCCGTGGAACTATGCAGCATATACAAAGAAAAGCTCCGAGAGTTTCCCCTCGGAGCTGACATTTACGTATATAGATCACTGATCCTGCTTCATCTGAGCGAAGCACTCGCTGCAGTAAACGGGTCTGTCCTCTCTGGGCTTGAAGGGGATCTTTGCTTCCTTGCCGCAGTTAGCGCAAACAGCGTCATACATCTGCCTGCCCTCTCTGGACGCATTCTTTCTTGCGTCACGGCAATTCTTGCAGCGAACGGGCTCGTGGGTGAAGCCTTTCTCAGCAAAAAACTCCTGCTCGCCTGCGGTGAATACGAACTCATTTCCGCAATCCTTACATACTAATGTCTTGTCCTCGTACATGATTCTTTACCTCGCTAAAAAATTTTGCCCCGACCGGACTTGCACCGGCATCTTTGTAGAATTTCTAACAACGCTCTGCAATTAAGCTACGTTGGCTATATCTTCATCTCAGGACGGCTCTCAGCTTATGCCTCATCCTCTGCACCGCGTTATCCACCGACTTTTCCTCGATACCCAGCTGCTCCGCGATACAGCGGTAGCTGTGCCCCGCGACATAGTACCTCATGACCTTCATTTCAAGGCTTGACAGCGTCCCCTCGATCTTATGGTAGAGCTCCTTCAAGCCCTCATTCTCCATAAGGATATTCTCGGGGATCTCCGAGGGGTCATCGGGGATATCCAGCTCATCGGGGAGCTCATCGTGGTCGAGACCGATCCTTTTGCTGACATTGATCATTCTGTTCCTGATGCACGCTGAAGCAAAGGTGGCAAAGGATGCCCCCCTGTCGGGAGAATAATTTCTCACTGCATCCAGCAGAGCCAGAAAGCCCTCCTGCATCAGGTCATCGTGAGCGGTGCCTGCAAAGGATTCGGCGCGCTTTCTTACAGAGGGTGCGAAGCGGACTATCAGCTCGGAAAGCGCACTGCGGTCATCCTCCCTGCACAGAGAGATAAGATCCTCATTGCAAAGCTCCCTGAGTGAAGCCGTAGCACCAACGTCCATCAGCACATACCTCGCCGATCCAAGATGTATTTATATAATAACATTTGGAAAATTTAATGTCAAGTAAAGTTTTAAAAAAACTTAATAATTAAGAAATATTTGTATCATTCAACATATTTCCCGAAGCTATCATAGTTATTTTGACGAATAACCGCCATAAAAAGCGCCTATGCCGCAGTTTCGGGCACAGGCGCATTGAAAAGCTTCATAATTCTATAGCCTTGCAAACTCCGCTCTGCCGCGCTCAAATATATCGCCGCCCAGGCAGTCATTTGCAACTATCAGGGGGAAATCCTCGACCTGCAGCCGTTTTACCGACTCACAGCCGAGATCCTCAAAGGCAATGACCTCACAGCTTTTTATACAGTTGCAGGCCAATGCACCTGCGCCGCCCACGGCGCAAAGATAAACAGCCTTGTTTCTCACGATGGCGTCCCTGACCTCTTTGCTGCGCTCGCCCTTACCGATCATAGCCACCAGACCCATATCCAGGAGCCTGGGTGCGAAGCGGTCCATTCTGCCGGAGGTAGTGGGACCGCAGGAGCCGATGGGCTTCCCCTCCGGAGCCGGAGTGGGCCCTGCGTAGTAGATAACGGCGTCCTTCATATCATAAGGGAGCTCTTTGCCCTCATCTATCAGGGCCATTATCCTTTTATGCGCGGCATCGCGGGAGGTATAGACGGTACCCGTGAGAAGTATCTTATCACCGCACCGAAGGGTGGGAGCCTTCTCCCGCAGCTCGGATACGCTGACCTTTACGGGCTCGGACATTACTCCTCCTCAACAAGAGCAAGACCGTCGTCGATAAGGTCTCTTGCCTTGTTGGCGGAGCCGATGCTTGCGCCGAAGAGGTCGTTCAGCGAAGAGATCACCTGAGTGATATTCTCGCTGAGAGTAGAATACTCGTTCTTAACGGAAGCTCTGAGATCGGCGGACTTAGCTCTGATGATGCCGGCCTCGGCGGTAGCGTCGTCGATCATCTTCTTGGCCTGAGCCTGAGCCTGAGCTGTGGTAGCAGCAGCCTCGCTGTTAGCCTTAGCGGTGACCTCGGCAGCATCGTTGTTAGCCTTAGCGGTAACTGCATCAGCCTCTGCCTTAGCGGTGGAGGTCATAGCAGCAGCGCTGGATCTTGCGGTCTCGAGAGTTCTGGTAGCCTCAGCCTGAGCGCCGGTAACGGTGGTCTCGGCCTGGGCATTGGCGTCGTCGATGATCTGGTTGGCCTGAGCCTCAGCCTCATCGGTCATATTCTTAGCGGCCTTCTTAGCCTCGGAAACTATCTTATTGGCGGTATTCTGAGCCTCGATGAATACGGTACCGAGGTCGAATGCGGGAGCTGCGGGAGCGGAGCCTGCGTTAGCCTCAGCCTGCTCCAGCTTTTCCTTGAGATCCTCGATCTCATTCTTCTGCTTTTCGAGCTCAGCCTCCTTCTCGGAGATGACCTGCTCATAGTCAGCGATCTGTACTTTCATGGTATCGGTGGAAGCCATCAGCTCTGCTACCTTATTCTTAGCCTCCTCGACCTTCTTTTCCAGCTCGGCCTTGCCCTCAAAATCAGCATTGACGTCACCGGCAGATCTCTCGAGGCGAGCGATAGTCTCCTCCTGATCCTTGACCTTATTCTCGAGATTATAGATCTTCGAGTTCAGGTCGTCAACATATGCAAGAACGTCAGACTTATCGAAACCGCCCATTCTGACCGTTCTGAGATAACCGTTATTTGCCATTTTCAACTACCTCCATAAGATAATTTATATACATTTATTATACAATGATTTAGTTAGTTTTTCAACTGATTTAAAGTAATTTCCAAAAGTTCATAGATAGTCACAAAAACGGCGCTGCTGATTTGTGCATTATTCCTATGTTAATAAAGGGTTACGAACTCTTGATAATAAAATGAACAGGACGAACACCTTAATGTCCGTCCCATACGATATTACTTAGTCTTGAATATGTTGAAAATGTCGTCGTAATAGTCCGGATTATCGGCAGCCTTAACGCCCGCCTTATGTCTTGCCTCGGCATCTGCCTTAGCGTCAGCCTCAGAGGGTCTGTAGCTTGCTGAGAACGCAGCTCTCTTGGTGCTCTCGGCCTGTCTGGCTGCATCGTCGAAGTCAGCGGCGATAACGGTAACATATACCTCGTCGTTGGCATCGGGATCGTAGCCGTTACCGAAGATGATCTCTGCATCGTCGTCCACAGCCTCGGTGATGGCATTGGTGAGCTCGTCGATCTCGTCAACAACGATATCCTCGCTCATGGTGATATTTACGAGCAGTCTCTTTGCGCCCTTGATAGAGGTCTCGAGCAGGTCGCTGGCGATCACCTGAGAAACAACGTCAGCAACCTTATCCTTGCCGGTGCCGTGGCCCTTAGCCATATGAGCGAAGCCGGCGTTCTTGATGATAGTGGTTATATCTGCGAAGTCAACGTTGATCTCGTCGTGTCTGGTAATGATCTCTGCGATGGAGATAACGTCGTTCTTAAGTACCTCGTCTGCGAGGGCGTAGCTCTGTCTCATAGTGAGCTTCTGGCCGCCGGTAAGGAGGTTCTGGTTGGGGATGACGATAAGAGCGTCAACGTGAGCCAGCATTGCAGCGATGCCCTTTTCAGCCTTTTCCATCTTCTTGGGGCCCTCGAACTTGAAGGGCTTGGTAACTACCGCAACGGTGAGCTTGTCCATCTCCTGAGCTATCTGAGCTACCACGGGAGCTGCGCCTGTACCGGTACCGCCGCCCATACCTGCGGTGATGAATACCATATCGGCGTCCTTGATGACCTCGCTGATCTCTTCCTTGCTCTCCTGAGCGGAAGCCTCGCCGATCTCAGGCTTTGCGCCTGCGCCGAGACCGTGGGTGAGCTTAGCGCCGATCTGTATCTTCTCAGTCGCCTTGGAATTCTTGAGTGCCTGGATATCGGTATTTATAGCGATATAATCAACGTTTCCGGTGATGCCCTGGCTTGCGATACAGTTAAGAGCGTTTCCGCCGCCGCCGCCAACACCGATGACCTTGATCCTTGCTCCCTCAACAGGTGCTTCAACATACTCGTAAGACATAATCTGTTTCCTCCTAGTGTGATTTTATCCGTCCGAAATTTTTAACAATTCAGATGACTTCTCGGTTAAAAGGACACAATGATCCCATATAACATAGATATATAAATATTCTAACACAAACCCTTAAAAATGTAAAGAATGTTACAGCCCAAAACGTAAAATTTTAGCAAGTGAATAAAAACGGGTACGTTTTTTTGGTCATATTGTTCAAATTACACAACAATATACGGGCTTACTGCCAGCCCGTATAGTCCTCCTGCTGTGTTTCGCCGTTATTTTCGGTATTCTGCTGCTGTGCAGAAGTGTCAAAGTCGTGGGTGGTGGACATCCTCAGGCTGCCGTTGGAGGTCTTTGCAGCCTGGCCGGAATTGTTCCGGGCGGCCTCCTGTGCGGCCTTTGAGATGCAGGAAACTCCGATGTTGGCGCCGTTATAGATAAGCGTTCCCTCGAAGTCCTCCTCCAGCTCGGTGTCGATGATGGTCTTGATGAAGCTGAGCTTATAGCTCATATCAATGGCGCTTCCCAGCTTGATCTCTATCCTGTTCTGATAGGTGAGTATCAGGTCGGTGCGCTTGGTGATATTTATCTGGGTGATGCCGCCGAAGCGGGTGCTCTCTATTGAGTCGAGTATCTGCATCAGCACCTTGGCCTTGCCCCCGTCCTCGGAGGCGATCTTCTCGTTGAGCTTGGGCTCCTTCAGCTGAAAGCCGGTAACCAGGGGTATGGAGGTATCCCGGTCGAGGTTCTCGGTCTCCAGCAGGACGCCCTGGGAGGACACGACGAAATATCTCCGGTCAAGCTCGATATCGGCGGCCTTCTTGGCCTCGGTGATGGTGATATCAAGGGAGTTGGGGTAATCCTTGCCCACCACGGCAGTCTCCACATAAGGGAGGGTATCCACCAGTCTTTGCTCGATGATATCCGTATTCGTTCTGATGAGGTTCGCGCCCTTTTCCACGCCGCCCACCAGGAGTATCTGCTCGTTGGTATAGAGGGAGACCCCGCCTATGCGCACCTCCTTGATATCAAAGAGGAACCAGAGGCTTATTATGAGCGCCACCGCTGAAAAGCCGGCAATGGCAAGGGCACAGTAGGTCATCAGGTTCGAGCGCCTTCTCCGGCGGGAGACCTTGACCTTTCTGCCGTTTATGACCTTATATTCGTCATTGACCTGACTTTTAACGACATCCTTCATAGCTTCACATTCCTTAGATCTTACACTCGCGACTTGCCGATGCCCCCAGGGAGGACAGCTGACGTTCCAGAGCCTCATAGCCCCGGTCGATAAAGCCCACGTTCCCGATCTCGGTGACGCCCTCGGCGGCAAGGGCCGCTACTGCGAGGGCAGCACCCCCGCGCAGGTCGGAGGCTCTGACCTTAGCGCCGTAGAGCTTGGGCACCCCGTCTATGACGGCGACCTTGCCCTCGGCTTTTATCCGCGCCCCCATGCGCACCAGCTCGTCAACATGGCGGAAGCGGTTCTCGAAAATATTCTCGACAATTATACTTGTACCCTTTGCTTTGGCAAGCACCGCCGTGACCAGCGCCTGGGCATCCGTGGGGAAGCCGGGGTAAGGCATGGTCCTGACAGTTCTCACCGAGCTGAGGGGCAGCTTTCTTGTGATGAACAGCCTGTCGGGGCAGGTATAGATGCGGCAGCCCATTTCCTCAAACACGGGTATGACCGCGTCCAGATCCGAGCTGCGGGCTCCGATGAGGGAGACCTCCCCGCCCGTTATCGCGGCGGCGGACATAAGGGTTGCGGCGACTATCCTGTCGGGCATAACGGTATATTCGCAGCCTTGGAGCGATCCCACGCCCTCAATGACCACGGTATCGCTGCCCTCCCCTATTATGCGGGCTCCGCAGGCGCGGAGGAAGCAGCAGAGATCGGCGATCTCCGGCTCCCGGGCGGCATTCTTTATGACGGTAGTCCCCTCCGCCAGAGCAGCGGCGAGGATGATATTCTCGGTAGCTCCCACCGAGGGGAAGGGCAGTATTATGCCCGTACCCTTCAGCCCCGTGGGGCAGGTACAGCGCAGTACGCCGTGGCGCTCGGTGATCTCGGCACCCATACGGCGCAGAGCGGCAAGGTGCATATCTATGGGTCTGGGACCCAACTCGCAGCCCCCGGGGAATGAAAGGGAGCACTCCCCCGTTCTGCCCAGGACAGCCCCAAGAAAGACGATGGAGGAGCGCATCTCCCGCATAAGATCGTCGGGGACGCAGCAGCCGCAGGGGGCGTCTGCCCTCACGGTTATATCGTTCCCCTGTGCTCTGCACTCACAGCCCAGGCAGCCGAGTATCCGGCAGGCGGCATAGACGTCGCTGAGCTTCGGGCAGTTATGCAGCAGGGTCTCACCCTCACAGAGCAGACAGGCTGCCAGCAGAGGCAGTGCGCTGTTCTTGGCTCCCTGCACCAAAGCCTCGCCGTAAAGGCGCTTTTCTCCCTCGATTATCAGCTTCTGCATAGGACCGCTCCCCTTCACTTCGGTTTGTTCTATACTATGCTTGGGGAGGGTGGTTTGACAATCTGTTTCAATGCACAGCTGCACAATTAAGATGTCCGCTTCGCGTGCAGATAACGTGCGCCGGAGGCGCACTCCAAAATTATATATTTTGAATTACTTAAGGTGGTATTCAAGGGAGTCGGAAACAAAGACAAAGCCGGGCATCGTGGGGATGGCTATGGGTCCGATCATTTTGCGCAGACCGTTGGTGCGGAGGACGAGGCTGGTCATAGCGTCGTCGAACTGCTCGGGGGTCAGGTCTACCACATTCATAAACACTTCAACGGTGACGGTCTTTACCGAGAAGGGGCTCATTTCCACCTCTCCGCCGGCGATCCTGACGGATATGATCTTATCCTTATACATAGGGTCGCACTTGACGATGCTGAAGCCCGGGAGCTTCACCGGATAGGGCGAGAAGTTCTTCAGGTCTACATTTACGGTGCAGACACGGTAGTTGTTGGGATTCTCGCTGGACATATTCTCGATGTCATAGACATAGTCGTTGGCGAGGATGCTCTCCTTTACCTGGGATATGCTCTGGGTGCCGAAGATCTCGGCATCGCTGACATAGCCTTCGGAGGTGGACATGGTTATGGGCGGGAAGAAAGTGATAAGCACGAAAAGCACGCTCACCACGATTATCGCTATCCTTCTCACCAGCCAGGCGGGGATGTACTTTTTACCCACCTTATAGCCGCGGATCTTCTTTTTCTTAGTCTCGTCGGAGTTCTTGGCCTTTTCCTTCTCGATGAGCTGATCGAACTCATCCTTGGGCTCGGGAGCCTCGGTGCGCTCCGGGACTTTTATGGGCGCAGCCTGGTCGAAATCGGCTCTGACGGCATTGGTGAAATCGTCAACGCCTCGCTCCTTGTAGACGCGGCGGCTGTTGACATAACCGCCCGAAAGGTTGTTTATAGAATCCTTGTCGGGAAGCTTTATTGAATCCATTGAATTTCTTTTATCGCGTCCCATTCTTATCTCCTTTTTTTGTATTGCTCCGCTCCCGGAGGCAATAAGATCATTTTCCCTCGATGAGAGGTCTTACGGTCTCGTAGATCCTTTCGTTGGTATCGCCTATATAGAGGGCTGCGGCATTTCTTGAGAGCTCAGCGAGCTTCTCGGGAGCATCCAGCAGCTCGGCGACTTTATCTGTAATTGTATTCTCCCCTATATTCTTTTCCTCGAAGACGAAGCCCGCCCCTGCCTTTTCGAGCACCATACCGTTATGGTACTGGTGGTTCTCGGCGACGATGGGTGAGGGGATGAGTATCGACCCCCTGCCCACGGCTTCTATCTCGGTGAGGGTGCTGGCACCGCAGCGGGTGATGACCAGGTCGCAGGCGGTGAGGGCCAGGGGCATATTTACATACTCGCTGACGATATAGCGGCTGTTGCCCTTGATCTTCACGCCCTCGGCTTCAAGCTCGTCGATGAAATGTTCATAGTCCTTATAGGTGCCGTAGGAATGGATATGGCAGACGTTCCTGCCCGTCTCCTGATACCACTTGAACAGCCTCTTGACGTTCTCGTTGATGGTCTTGGAACCCAGGCTGCCTCCGCAGGAGAGTATAACGGTATCGCTGTCGGAGAAGCCCAGTTCCTTTCTGGCCTCGGACTTTGAGCGCTTCTCAAAGGCGTGCCTTACGGGCAGCCCGGTGACAGTCACCTTATCCATAACGCTCTCGTCGAGATTCTTGGTCTCCTTGACGGTGAGCATTATCTTATCCACCTGCTTGCTTAACAGCTTGGTGGTCATCCCGGCGTAGGCATTGGCCTCGTGGATAGCTGTCTTGATACCCATTTTAGCGGCTTTTCTCACCACGGGTCCGGAGACATAGCCCCCCGTACCCACAACGAGATCGGGCTTGAAATCCTTGATGATCTGCCCTGCTCTTCTCCCCGACCAGAGGAGATAGTGAGCCGCCTTGAAATTCCTGCCCACGTTGCCCACGGTGAGCTTTCTCTGCAGACCCTCGATCTTAATGGGCTCAAATCGGTAGCCCGCCTGGGGGACAAGCTTGGCCTCCAGCTTATCGGGGTGCCCTGCAAAGCAGAACTCCGCATCCGGGTGGTGTTCCTTTATGATCTCCGCAATAGCGAGGGCGGGGTTTATATGACCCGCAGTACCTCCGCCTGCCAACAATACTCTGAGCATACATATCACTCCAGTTTTATGATATACTAAAAATACGGATTTGTCAATCCGTATTTTGGCTTTATTTGGTTTTACCCGCTTGGGGTCTAATTAATTATTTACAATTAATAATTAATAATTATGGAGTGCGCCTGCGGCGCACGGGATGCGCATACGCGCAGACTGCGGAGTGCGGGTCGGTGACCTTGCAAAACCATGTCATAGCTTGATAAATGTTAAGAGCCTCCGGCCAGCGCTGTCTGCGGCAGCCGGATGGCCATAGCCGACGCGAAGAGGCGCACCTCAAATCATTAATTGTTACTTATATATCATATATTATTTCGCCGTGTTCGACTGCCGCGAGATGCTGAGCAGTATGCCCATCTCGGCCAACTGGATCAGCAGCGCGGTGCCGCCGTAGCTGAAAAACGGCAGGGATATTCCCGTGTTGGGGAAGGCGTTGCTGGCAACGGCGATGTTCAGAAGCGCCTGAGCGCCTATCTGTACGGTGATGCCGGTAGCCATTAGCATACCGAAGCGATCCTTTGCCCGGGAGGCGATATAGAAGCCTCTGAGAATGAACATCACGAACAGGAGTATCACGCAGAGGGCTCCGATAAGCCCCAGCTCCTCGCAGACTACCGAGAACACGAAGTCGTTCTGGGACTCGGGGAGGTAGAGATACTTCTGCCTTGATTCGCCGAAGCCCAGGCCGAATACTCCGCCGGAGCCTATGGCTATCAGGGAGTTGTAGGTCTGCAGGGTCTTATCCGTGGGGTCGGAGAGGGGGTCTCTCCAGCTCTGGATACGGTCGGTTATGTAGCCGAAGTCCTTATCCACGAACATCTTGTAAAGGATGAGCAGACCTCCCGCCAGAGCGGCGAGGCCGATGAATATGAAGAAATGCTTCTTGGGCATCCCGCTGACGAACATCATCGTGAGGCCGATGATACCCATGAGCAGTACCGCCGACATATGCCTTTGCAGCACCAGTATGCCCATTACGATAGCCATTATAATGGCAAAGGGCAGGGTCGAATACCGCCAGCTCTTGAAGTAGGGGAAGTTCACCGCCATAATGAAGGCGAAGATGATTATGAAGCCCACTTTCATTATCTCCGAAGGCTGCAATTGGATAAAGCCAAGATCCAGCCAGCGGGTAGCGTCGGCGGTAGAGGTGCCGAAGACGACGGTATAGATGGATATCGCCACCGAGCCCAAGAAGAAGCCGTAGGCGATATAGGTGGTCTGGAAGAAGTGGTAGTCGATGAAGGACACCACTATCATAAAGATAAGACCCAGCACAGCCGAGAATATCTGCTTCTTGACGTAGTAATAGCCGTCGCCCAGCTCGGCGATGGCTCTGGCATAGCTCGCCGAGAACATCATCACGATGCCGAAGACCAGCAGAGCCAGGATCAGGATGCAGAAGGGCTTATCTATTTCCTTCCTGATAACTCTGAGATTGAATTTTTTGCGTGCCTGGGCGATCTTTGGGGAGGCTTCCTTCTGCTTCGGGGGCTCCGGAGCGGGGGCTTCCTCCCGGGGGACCGTGAGGGCATCGTTTTCGGTATATCCTTCCAATGGGCTGACCTCCTCGGATCACAGACGGGTGGAATGTGCGTAGAGAGCCAGCAGCAGGGACAGCGCCCCGCCCACCAGGCTCATAACAGCGGATACCAGCAGTATCCTTATATCGGTAAGACCGGCCTGACGGAGCTTTTCGGAAAAACTCCGGGGCTGGTCTGTTTTGTTCTTTTTAAGATGGCATATCAGGACATATGCCCCGCTTATGAGCTGGGGCAGGGCTGCGGTAAAGAACAGCAGCTCCATTTTCGAGAGGACGACGCAGGCTGCGAAGAGCCCTCCCGTAAGCATAGCTCCCGACTGACCGGTGATGAGCTTTGCCGGGGGGAACGTCCACATAAGCATACCTGTGCAGCAGGCTGCGGCGTACACCGCAAGGAACGACCCTGCCAGGCTGTAAGCAGTCTCGCAGCAGAGGGCAAGGGTAATAAAGGTCAAGGCACCCGAGACCTCGTTGAGCCCTCCCACAGACTTGCTCTGGTCTGACCCTGCGCAGAAGTGCAGGTCAAAGGCGTGGATCGCCAATGTCATAATAATGGCGGTCAGGGGGTAATAGAATATCCCAAGCTCCAGATATCCCAGCCTGAAAGGCAGCATCACCGCCGTATCCCGCCCGCCGAAAAGGCTTATGGAGATCAGCAGCGTCAGGCTCAGCATAAGCTCGGCCAGCAGCCGCAGAGTGGGCTTTAAGGCGAAGGGTCTCCCCCGGAACTGTTTTTCTCTGTCCTCGTAAACGCCTATGAGCATTATCAGCAAGGCGTAAACGCCGGCGGATATAAGTCCCCCGCAGCTGTCCTGTGAGACAGCGGTGGAGGCCAGCCTTGCCGCAAAGCAGTTGGGCAGATACCACACCGCGAAGGCGAGCCCCATAAGCACCCCGCCCATAGAGGGCTCGCTCCCGTCGGCAGCAAACCGCTTGCCCAGGCGCCTTTCCATCCTGCCGGTCTTTTTTGCGCGTAGGAGAGGAATCAGCGCAAACCCTAGCAGGAATACCGAGGCCGCCTCAAAGGCAAGCGGCACGCATACGCGAAAAAGCAGATCAAGAAGCTCATTCAAGACTCTCGATGACCTCCTCGAGCTTCATACCGCGGCTGCCCTTGAAGAGCACCGCATCACCCTCACGGAGCTGTGACTTCAGAAACGCCGCGAGCTCCTGCTTGTCGTCGAAATGGCGGCAGCAGCTTTCGTCAAAGCCCTTCTTTACGGCGCCCTCGATATAGAAAGCCGAGTTCTCGCCGTAGCAAAGCAGCATATCAGCCTTGATGTATTTGCCTACCTGCTTATGGTAGGTCTTTGAGTTCTTGCCCAGCTCCAGCATATCGGCCAGGACACAGAAGCGCCTGCCGCCCTCGCCCACCCTGACCTGTGATAACACATTGAAGGCGGCTCTCATGGAATCAGGGGCTGCGTTGTAGCAATCGACGATCATAGTGATGCCGTTTCTGACCTTGATGTTCTGGCGGAGACCCTCGGGCTTGTAATCAGCCAGAGCCTCAGCACAGGCTTCGGGGTCGATGCCCAGCCTTACGCCGACGGTGAATGCTGCCAGCGCGTTGCGGACGTTATGCTCGCCCAAAGCATTGACCACTGCGGGGTATTTCTTCCCCTCATAGTTGATATCAAAGCTTACGGCGCCCTCCTCGGCTCTTACATCCGAGGCGAAAACGGCGCAGTCCTTATCCTTGAGCGAATAGTAGATGACTTCCCTGCCCCGGAGCTCTGCCGAAGCCAGCAGCTTATCGTCCCCGTTCAGGATGAGGGGGGCGTCGGGGGAGGCGCCGTCCAGTATCTCCAGCTTGGCCCGGAGGATATTCTCCTGAGAGCCCAGGTTCTCGATATGGGAAACGCCTATATTGGTGATGACGCAGCAGTTGGGTGCCGAGCAGGTGGAGAGGCGGGACATCTCCCCCGCGTGGTTCATACCCATCTCGATGACCGCGGCCTCATAGCTGCTGTCAAGACCGAAAAGGGTCTGGGGGACGCCTATCTCGTTATTGTGGTTGCCGGCGGTCTTAAGGGTCTTATACCTGCCGGAGACCACGCAGGCAATCATATCCTTGGTAGTGGTCTTGCCCACCGAGCCGGTGATGCCCACCAGGGGGATATCGAATTTCATACGGTAATAATGCCCCAGGTCAAGGAGAGCCTTTGCTGTGGAGTCTACAATAATGCACTTAGCCCCCTCAACGGGTCTTTCGGTTATGACGGCAAGAGCGCCCTGCTCCATAGCCTTGGCTGCGAAGTCGTGACCGTCGAAGTTATCGCCCTTGAGCGCCAGGAACACAGAATCCTCCGTGATCTTCCGCGTATCGGTGGATATGCTCAGAACATCCGCATCCGACGGGTAGCCGAAGCTGCCGTCCACTGCCGCGACGATCTCGCCAAGCGTCATTTTGTCCATACTACCGTCTCCTTTGTTTCAATGCACAGTTGTGCATTGAATAATGATCAGCACTCTGCCAGAGCCTCGGCGACTACCTCGCGCTCGTCGAAGTGGATCTTCACGCCGCCGGCGAGGATCTGATAGTCCTCGTGACCCTTGCCTGCCAGCACGATGATGTCATCCTTCTCGGCGTTCTTGATCGCCCAGTGGATGGCCTCGCGCCTGTCGGTGATCTTGATGTAGGGGGTATCCTTGCCCTCGAGACCCGTGAGGATCTCGGAGATTATCTCCTCGGGATCCTCATTTCTCGGGTTATCGGAGGTAACGATGAGAAAATCGGAATTGTCCGCCGCTGCTGCTGCCATTAGGGGGCGCTTGGTGGCGTCACGGTTGCCGCCGCAGCCGAAGAGGCACTTTACCTTGCCCTCTGCACCCGTTCTGATAGCCGAGAGGACGTTAGCCAGCGCGTCGGGGGTGTGGGCGTAGTCGCAGATAACGGTGAAATCCCGGCCTGTGGGGACTACCTCTGCTCTGCCGCGGACGCCCTGCATATTATTGAGCTGCCTGATAACAGCCTCGGCACCGAAGCCCAAAGTCTCGCAGCAGGCGATGACCGCCAGGGAGTTGGAGACGTTGAACACTCCGGGCATTTTGAAATCAACATTGTGCTTGCTCTTGCCGTCGCAGTAGACGTACTTTACGCCGCTTGCCGAAAGGAGGATATCCTCGGCATAGAAATCCGCCTTCTGCTCTGCGGAGTAGGTGTTCTTCGGGCAGCTGATCTCCTCAAGATAGCGCCTGCCGTAGAAATCGTCGATATTGATTATGGCCTGAGCCGAAACGTCAAAGAGCAGCTTCTTGGCCTGATAGTAGTTCTCCATAGTTCCGTGGACATCAAGGTGATCCTGGGTGAGGTTGGTGAATATGCCCACCGCAAACTCGCAGGGACCCAGCCTCTTCTGCTCCAGACCCTGAGAGGATGCCTCCATTATGACATACTCGCAGCCCGCATCCGCCATCTTCCTGAAAAGCTCAAAGAGCTCGTAAGGCTCGGGGGTGGTGCGGTCGGTGGGGACCGTCTTATCGCAGATCTCGTTCTGGCAGGTGCCTATGAGACCCACCTTCTTGCCGAAGCCGTCAAGCACCTTTTTCATAACGGTGGTGATGGTGGTCTTGCCGTTGGTGCCGGTGACGCCTATGAGCTTTAAGCTGTTCTGGGGGTCGCCGAAATATCTGGCGCAGAGCTCGGGGTAAACGGCTCTGGTGTCCTCGACGATTATCTGCTCGGGCAGACCCAGGTCGCGCTCGGTGATGACTGCCGCCGCGCCCTTTTGCAGCATATCCTTTGCGGCATTGTGGCCGTCGAAGGTATTGCCCTTGATGCACACGAACACAAAGCCTGCGGGCAGCTCCTTGCGGGTGTCCGAGGTGACGTCTGTGATCTCTCTGTCCGGCAGAGATGTCTGCGCTATTCCTTTTATAAGATCATAAAGTTTCATATTCAGTCCTTCTCCCTTGAAAGTCCGCGAATATCACTGTGAGCTTACGTTCTTTGCCACGAAGGTGACCTTTACCGCCGTTCCGACGGGGGTGGGGGTGTTTGCCGCCACGCTCTGGTCGTCGGAGGCGACGGCGTCCTCCTGGTCCACGGCGCTGCCTTCCGAGGTGAGGTTCAGCCCCACTCTTTCCAGCGCCTCCTTAGCCTCCGCTCTGGTGAGTCCCTTCAAATTCGGGACGATGACGGGAAGCTCGGTGTAATCCTTCTCTGTGTAGAGGATAACGGTGCTGCTCTTCTCAGCCATAACTGCCGAGGGCACCTGCTTATATACTGTGTTTCCGTTGCCCACGACTCTGACCTTAAGGCCGAGCTCGGTGAGGGTCTTTCTGGCGTCGTTGGGCTGGGTGAATTCCACGTTGGGGATGTTGACCTGGAGCTGTGCCAGCTCCTCGTCGGTGTACTGGGGGAAGTAGCCCATATAGGGGAGTATCTCCTCGAACACCTCGACGCAGATAGGCGCCGCTACCTGTGAGCCGTAGTAATCCTCGCCGGTGGGGTGATCGACCATTACCAGCATCAGCACCTCCGGGTCGTCGGCGGGAGCAAAGGCGCAGTAGGAGGCGACGTAGGTCTCGCCCGTTCTGTCCTCGTCCAGCTTCTGGGAGGTACCGGACTTACCGCCTATGCGGTAGCCCTTGATGTAGGAGTTTGAGCCCTGTGCGGAGTTTACCACGTTTTCAAGTATCGCTCTCATCTGAGCGGATACCGTCTCGGAGATGACCTGCCTCTTGATAACGGGCTCGTTATCCACTACCACGTTGCCCTTGGGGTCGATTATCTTATCCACCACCTGGGGGGTCACGAGGTAGCCGCCGTTGATGACCGCGCAGTAGGCGGCAGCCATCTGTATGGGCGTTACCTTATTTGACTGACCGAAGCTTGAAGCAGCCAGGTCAACTATCGACATATTCTCGGCTCTGTGGTAGATGGAATCCGCCTCGCCGGGGAGGTCTATGCCCGTCTTCTCGGTGAAGCCGTAGGCCTTGAAATACTTGCTGAAGCTCTCTGCGCCCAGCCTCTGGCCTATCTGGATAAATGCGGGGTTGCAGGAGTTGGTCATTGCCTGAGCCAGGTTCTGGAAGCCGTGGTCTCTGTCAGACCAGCAGTGCATGGTCTCGGTAGCTACCTTGATAGCGGTGTTGCAGGCGAAGGTATCCTCAAGGGATATGGCCTTTTCCTCCAGTGCGGAGGAGCCGGTGATGACCTTGAATACCGAGCCGGGGTTATACAGCTCTGAGACTGCCTTGTTCTTCCACTGGGTGCTCCAGGCCTCCAGCTTGACCTTTTCGTACTCCTTGGAATTCTCGTCAAGGCCGGCCAGCTTGGCGGCAGCCTTTTCATCGGTGATTATAGCCGGATAGTTGGGATCGTAGCTGTAATTTGTAGCCATGGCCAGGACCGCACCGGTCTTGGGGTCCATAATGATGCCGCAGGCTCTGTCGGTGGGCTTATGCTTCTCGACGGCCTTCTCCATAGCCTTTTCAAGCTGATACTGGATGTTCACATCAATGTTCAGGATCAGCGAGTCGCCGTCCTGTGCGTCGTAGGACTGCCTGTATCTGTAAGGTATCTCCGTACCGTCGCGGGCGGTGGCGGTGATGACTCTGCCGTCGATGCCCCTGAGGTAGTCGTCGTAATAGGCTTCAAGGCCGTAGATGCCGTCGCCGTCGTAGCTCAGGTGCCCGATTACGTTTGACGCCAGAGAGCCCTGGGGGTAGAACCTCTTGGTGGTAGGCTCGCACCTTACGCCGTCCAGATCCTCATTGGTGAGGTATTCCTCTATCTGCACGGCTACGGTCTTTTCAACGTTCTTCTTGATTATCTCGTAGCGGGAGTCTGTGTTCTCACACTTCTCTCTCACCGAGGCGGTCTCCACGCCCAGGGTGGCGGAGAGGTAATGCACCAGCTCGTCGAAGGTCTGTTTGGTGGATTTTGTATCGGCAAGCTTCTGCTTGTAGCGCTCCAGCTTGGCGGAATCGCGCTCGCTCTCGATGAGCTCGTTCAGCTCCTTGATCCTTTCGTCACGCTTGTTCAGGTAGTCGTCCCAGAGCATCACGGGGTCAACGTAGACGTTATAGACCGTGGCGCTCCTTGCCATGACCTGACCGTTCACATCGTAGATAGTGCCGCGGGAGGCGGGGGTGACGGTGCTTCTCACCTGCTGTGAGTTAGCCAGCTCCTGCCACTTGTCAGCCTCGGTGACTGCCACCTTGAACAGCTGAATGACTATCCATATGACCACCAGCAGCATCACTATGACTACATAGCGCGTCAGGCGGTTTCTCATTATTTTATTCGGGACATCCGTTCTGTTGTTGTGGTCTCTCATCCTATGCTCCCTCGCATACCTGTCAAATGCTTATCAAACGCAAACAAGAAAGCAGGGGTATCCCCGTGCTTTCTTTATAATTGTATTTCACTGCGCCCCGATATATTCCAGAACGCTGTTGAACCAATGCTTTATGCTTACGAAGAAATTATCCTCGCCGGTCTCGGCAGCCTTGGCAACTGCCGTCTTGGGCACCTCGACGTACTCTATCTGAGTGCGGTCGAGCTTTTTGAGACCCAGCTGATTTTCGGCGTAATCCTCGATCTTGGTAAGACCCGTTTTCTGAGCCAGCTCCGACTCCAGGCTGACATTCTCGTTGCGGAGCCTTGTGAGCTCGGCCTCCATATCGCTCTGCTGCGAATAGAGGGCGGTGAGCTCTACCCTGCCGTAGATCATCGCAAAGAGTATGCCCATAACGGCTACCGCGATGAAAAAGGCCTTGATTATACTGGTCGTTCTGTGAGCCGAGGGCTCCTTTACAACAGCTGCGCGGGTCTCGGAGGTATTATCTTCGTCGATGCTGCCGCTACGGACAGCCTCGTCATATACACTGTAATCAAAAGCGAGATTGTTCTGCTTCATCTCTGCCATACCTATCACCGATCCGTTTATCCGAAGGATGCGTGCATCCTCAGTCCTTTATCTTTTCTATTATCCTCAGCTTGGCGCTGCGGCTGCGGAGGTTCTCCGCAAGCTCGGCCTCCGAGGGCTCGATGGGCTTATTCGTGATTATCCTGCCACGGGGCGTCCTCCCGCAGACACATACGGGGAACTCCGGCGGGCAGATACAGCCCGCAGCGAAGGTCTTGAAGCGCTGCTTCACCAGCCTGTCCTCCAAAGAGTGGAAGGTAATTATCGCCATCCTGCCGCCGGGCTTCAGGACATCGAATGCCTCGTCCAGCGCCCTGTCCAGGTGGGAGAGTTCGTCGTTGACGGCGATCCTGATAGCCTGGAAGGTCTTTTTGCAGGGGTTCTTCTCACGCCTTGCCTTCTGGGGAACGGAGCTCTTGATGATCTCAGCCAGCTCCGAGGTGGTCTCCACAGGCTTCTGCGCCCTTGCCTTAACTATATTCGCCGCGATGCTCCGGGCGAATTTTTCCTCGCCGTACTCGAAGATGATCTTCGAGAGCTGCTCGGCGGTGTACTCATTAACAATGTCCCGGGCGGAGATGCCCTCGCTGCTCATTCTCATATCCAGAGGAGCGTCCTGATGATAGGAGAAGCCTCTCTCACCGTTGTCCAGCTGATAGCTTGAAACTCCCAGATCCATCAGCACGCCGTCCACCCGGTCTATACCCAGGTCCGAAAGCACCGTTCTTATCTCGGAATAATTGGCCTTTATCACCTGCGCGGGGAGGCCCTTGAGCCTCTCAGCCGCTACGGCAATGGCCTCGGGGTCGCGGTCAAGGGCAATGAGTCTTCCCTGCCCGGGGGTGAGCTGCTTGGCTATCTCCCTCGAATGACCTGCGCCGCCTGCGGTGCCGTCAACATATATCCCGTCGGGTCTTATGCAGAGCCCTTCGATGCTCTCCCGGAGCATTACCGAGTAATGGCGGAATTCCACTAAAAATCAAGTCCCTCCAGAGCGTCCATAAGTGCGCCGAGGTCAACGCTGCCGTTGAATTCCTCCCATTTCTGTCTGTCCCAGATCTCGCACCTGTCGGATACGCCCGCAACAACTATTTCCTTGTCGAGCCCCGCAAGCTCACGGAGAGCGGGGGGAATGAGTATCCTTCCCTGCTTGTCGGCCTCGACCTCGCCTGCATTAGCCATAAAGACGCGCTGGAAGTTCCTTGCCTGGGACATGGGCAGCTTGCCGATCCTCTCGGCTCTCTGCTCGAACTCCTCGCAGGAGTAGACGAACAGGCACCCGTCGCTCCCTCTGGTAACGATGAACCTTTCCCCGATGATCTCACGCAGCTTTGCGGGGAAGGTCATCCTGCCCTTGGCGTCCATAGACTGATAGAATGTACCCATAAGGGTGTGCTTACCGCGCTCGTTCTCAGACAAAGTGTTCACCTCCGTTTCGCGGCCTGACAGCGTAGTTTGGGTTTTCAGTGCTATTCGGTAAAGATTTAGGGGTCGTTCACCACTTTTTCGCACTTTTTACCACTCTTGCTATCATTATACACCACAAAAACGGAAAATGCAACCTTTTATTATAAGTTTTTTGCCCGCTTCACCCTCTGATCGGCAGATCGGAGGGCAAAAGCCTGTCCGGGAGGGGCGGCATTTGTAATAATTCCCCGAAATCGCTTAACCCATTTGTAACCTTTGAACGAATTGTTAATCATTCTGTCGGGATATCGGAGAATATGCGTTCTCACGAACATAGGTTCGCGCTTTAAACTGTGACTTTACGTCAAATATATTATACCACAATATCTTGTATAGGTCAACTGGTTTTATGTAAAAAAGCACAATTTTACAAAACATTATTTATGCGGTTCGTTTTTTTGTACTTGTTTTTGAAAACCCTGTCCAAACAGGGAGTATTATGCCGAAGCAGGTTTTGTTATCTCATTTAATTATTACAAAGGAATTCAAACATATGTTTTTAAATTTTTTGTAAACATTCCGCAATACCCGCCTTCAATTAACATTCCCGGACGCAAAAAGACCCGCAGGGGAAAACCTGCGGGTCGATCAACAGTCTGAATTATACCAAACGCCCTCACCGGCAGAACTTCTCCACATAGTTATCTATGCAGCTCTGCACTATGGCCTTGGCGGCAGCGGCGTCGCGGACGTCGTCTATTACCGTGTCCTTGTCCTCCAGCTGCTTGTAAACGCTGAAGAAGTGGGACATCTCGTCGAAGATATGCTTCGGGAGGTTGGCTATATCGGTGTACTGGTTGTAGTTGGGATCCTTGGTGGGGATGCAGATGATCTTCTCGTCGTTGGCGCCGTTATCCAGCATCAGGATAACTCCTATGGGGCGGCACTCCACCAGCGAGAGGGGTGCCAGGGTCTCGGAGCAGAGGACTAGGACGTCCAGGGGGTCGCCGTCGTCGGCATAGGTGCGGGGGATGAAGCCGTAGTTTGCAGGGTAATGGGTGGATGTGTAAAGAATCCTGTCCATACGCAGCAGACCTGTCTCCTTATCCAGCTCGTACTTTACCTTCGAGCCCTTGGGTATCTCGATAACTGCGGAAAATTCGTCCTTGTTGATATGCTTGGGTGAGATGTCATGCCAGATGTTCATAGTTTTCCCTCCTGCTTATCGTGTTTCTGCGTAGTACATACCCTCTTTTTTGAGGCGCTCGGGTATGTCGCAGCACTGCTCGCCCTCGACCTCCACGGCGATGCATACGCCGACGTTCTCGGGGGTGAGATTATCCCATACGGTCTTTAGTTTCGAGACCTTCTCCGCGCCCAGCTCCTTGAAGAGAGCCTCAAAGCGCAGGTCCTCGGCATAGACCTGTATCTCCTGATAGTCGAGGACGTAGATCTCCTCATTGCTCCTGTTGGACCCGAAGCCGAAGCGGGTGAGGCCGTCGTTGATGAGCAGCCCGCCGTAGCGCTTGATTATGGCCTGTGAAACCGGCTCGGTGCAGCCGTCAAGGTAATAGACCTTACGGTGATAGCGTTCCTCCCCGGGCTTGCGGAGCTCCTTTTCCTCATCCTCGGTGCAGGGCACCTCCATAAAGAAGAAGTGGGGCTCGGGCAGGAGCTTCACTCCCCTTTTGAGAAAGGGCTCGATGAGCTCCGCTGAGAGGACGGAGTCGATCATACTGTTCTCGCAGAGCTGATAGGAGGAGCATACCCCCTCCAGCGCCTTCTGCCCCAGCACTACGCCCTCAATAGTATTGAAGCTCAACGCCTTGCCCTCTGGGAAATGATAGTTACCATTTCGCCCACGTTCTTCATACCGCTTACCTCGCCCATGGTGAAGCTCATACCGAACTCCTTCTCAACGGCGGCGATAAGGGTGATATGCTCGATGGAATCCCAGTCGTCGATATCGTCGGCGGTGGTGTCCTCATAGAGCACGATGCCGTCATCGTCAAAAACGTCGCGGAAAACCTCTTCAAGTCTGTCGAATACCTGATCTCTTGTCATAAATATCTGTCCTTTCTTTTCAATTCACAATCTCCCGTTTCGGGAAGCGGTGAATTGTGCATTGTGAATTGTGCATTGAATCTAAATGTCACACCTTGATAACGTGGTTTCTATCCTCATACCCCGTGATATCCAGCTCCCAGACGGTGTTGCCCTCGGAGTCCTCGCTGAGCTTGGAGAAGCCCAGGGTGTCGGGGTAGAAGTCCTTGACCATCTTGTTCTTGGCGGTGGGGAGGTATCTGCCGATGAGCTTGGTATAGCCCGCGGCCTTGGCCTGCTTAACGAGGCCGTCCAGCATTGCCAGCTCCATATCCCGCTTCAATACCCGGCAGCTCATGAGCCAGAGGATGATATCAAGGCACTCCTCGCCGGTGACGGGGTGGCTGCCCCTCTGCCCCACTACTACCGAGACTACGCCATTGTCGCCGAACTTGTCAAGCAGCTTGCCGTACTGGGTGATGTGGTCATTTGAGGCTGCGAACTCGGCCATCTGCTCCTGAGTGCAGCGGAGGGTGGTGAGGTTGAACTGGTTGCTCTTGTTGGTGAGCTGGGCTATCCTCGCCAGATAGATATCCTTGAAGGGGCCTATCTCGGCGGTCATTTCCAGGCTAAGCAGGTAGTCGGTATAGCTGGCGAACTTGGCCTGAGCCTGGGCTCTCTGGATATTGGCCTTATACATCTCGCTGCGCTTCAGGTCATCCGCCGAGAGGGTGGTGACCTCAAAGAACTGGGAACGGTCCAGCACCTTGATATAGTCGGTGACCTCCCCTATCTCCGGGACGGAGCAGGGGGTCTGCTGCCTTACGATCTCCCGCTCGGCGGGGTTATCGTCGGCAAAGACTATGGCGTCGGGCATTATATTGAGCTCCTGGGCGGTGTTTTCAAGATTGATGCTCTTGGGCTCCCAGTTGGCCTTGATGATGGTGAAATCGTCGGGGGTGACGGCGCCCTCGGGGTGCTTCAAGCCCGCTATTGCATTCTCCTCCTCGTTCTTGGAGCAGACGGTGAGGATGATGCCCAGATCCTTATGAGCCTTGACATACTGCTGGAACTCATAGAAGGCCTGGGAGGTGCCGGTCTCCTGACCGATCTCCAGCTTCTCCACGCCGTCGTCTCCGACGATGCCGCCCCACATAGTGTTGTCAAGGTCAACGGCTATGCACTTCTTGTTCTTGCCGAACAGCGAGCGGATGATGGCTGCGGTCTGATAGGCCAGCTCCGGGATAACGTCCACCGACATAGCGTACTTATACATGAACCAGTACTTGGTATCCGCCCACTTCTCCAGGCCGACGGTGGCTGCCAGCCAGTTGATATCGTTGATATAGAACCCCTCGTGAGTCTGGGCGTAGGCATTGAGCTTCTCGTTCAGGCGTGAGGTGAAATTGGTAAGGCCGTGGGGGTCATAGCTGTCACGGCTGCCCAGGAGCCTGAAATAGGGCATCTCGAAATTGTTCTGTATTATGGGGCAACGGAACCTGCCCAAAGCCTGCCACATCTGCTCCAGGCGCTTGAAGCGCTCGTCCAGAGCGGCGTCGATCTCCTCAACGGACATACGGACATTGGGCATAAAGTCCACATTCCTCTGGGTGGTATGGATATAGACCACATCGGGCCCAAACTCATCCAGCTCGGGATTGCCGAAGACCGCATCCTGCCAGTACTGCCTGTACTCCGACTGATAGAACTCCGGCTCTATGCCTGCGTCCAGCAGGAAAAGCTCCAGGGCTGCGATAACGTCGTCGGTGGTGGAGCCTCCGAGGACGGCGATGCGCTTCTTTATCCTCTGGGAGCCGTCCCCCAGCAGATTACGTTTCAGAGACTTTTTCTTTTTCATTATCCATTCGCTGTCGAAGGGATACTGCAATTCTTTCATATTTATCCTCCTGAATAAAGGTTCTCATTATATATTAGCAGATTTCCCCGAGTTTTTCAAGGGGGAGAGGGAAATTTTCTTTGTCCGGGAGGCGGGGATGATCATTGACTAAACAACAAGCCCCGGCATACTATATACCAAGGCCGCGCCGAGCGGTCAGACAGGAGGTAACTATGGATAATAAAGATAAAACATTGCTGGGGATGCTTCTCTCCGGGGACGACGAGCTCCCCCGTGAGGCAGAGAGCTGCCCTGTACCCAAGACAAAGCTCCCCCGGGAGATGCCCTATGCTATGGCATATGTGCCCTTTCAGCCCTGGGAGAAGCCCTATGACTGCGAGGCTGCCCTGCAGCGGGGGACGGCTTTCCCCTGCCTCGACAAGCCCTTTATCGGGGAGGAGGCTGTGAAGAATGGATAAGCACAAGCTGATGCTGCGGATACAGGCGGCGGGCTTTGCCCTCACCGAAGCCAACCTCTACCTTGACAGCCACCCCGCCTGCCGGGAGGGTCTGGCCTACTACCGGGAGCACAAGGCCAAGTACGATGAGCTGGTCAAGGAATATCAGGAAAGATTCGGCCCCCTCACGGCCTGCGCCTCCGAGGGGACGAAAAAGTGGGAGTGGGTCACCGAGCCCTTCCCCTGGGAGCTCTCGGAAAATGAAGGAGGTGAGGACTGATGTGGCAGTATGAAAAGAAACTCCAATATCCCGTAAAGATCGCAAACCCCAACCCGGCGCTGGCTAAGGTGATAATCTCGCAGCTTGGCGGTCCGGACGGTGAGCTGGGCGCCTCCATGCGCTATCTCAATCAGCGCTACTCCGCCCCCTGCCGGGAGGTTCAGGCGATACTCAGCGACATCGGCACCGAGGAGCTGGCTCATATGGAGATGATCTCGGCCATACTCTACCAGCTCACCAGGAACCTGACGATGAAGGAGATCAAGGCTGCGGGCTTTGACGCCTATTTCGTGGATCACACCACGGGGATATACCCCCAGGCGGCCTCGGGAGTGCCCTTTACGGCGGCTTACTTCCAATCCAAGGGGGATGCTCTCACCGATCTCCACGAGGATCTGGCTGCGGAGCAAAAGGCCCGCACCACCTATGACAATCTGCTGCGCCTCGTAGACGACCCGGACGTCCGGGATCCTTTGAAATTTCTCCGGGAGCGGGAGATAGTCCACTTCCAGCGCTTCGGAGAAGGGCTCCGCCTCGTACAGGATATGCTGGACTCGAAGAACTTCTATGCGTTCAACCCGTCCTTCGACAGGTGATGATTTATAATTAATAATTAACAAGTAATAATTAATAATTGAAGGTGTCCGCTGCGCGGATGCGCATAACATCGATGCGGAGCGCCGGTACCTTCATTGTGAATCGTGCATTGACAGCAAGCCCAAAATGTGCTATAATAAGCATTGCCGCCGGGCTGTACGGTAGCGTGAACGCTTCAGTTCATGAGGAAAGTCCGGGCACCGCAGAGCAGGATAGCTGATAACATCAGCCGAGGGCGACCTCCGAGCAAGTGCAACAGAGATATACCGCCTCAGCCGTTTACGGCGGGGGTAAGGGTGGAAAGGCGAGGTAAGAGCTCACCGGAGCGCCGGAGACGGCGCTGCCATGTAAACCTTATCCGGTGCAACACCAATGGCAGCTTTTTGAGCTAATGGCTGCTCGTCAGGCTCAGGGCTGTAGGTGGCTAGAGCCGGCCGGCGACGGTCGGTCCAGATAGATTACCGTACCCGACAGAACCCGGCTTACAGGTCAGGCGGCAAAGAAAAAAGCTCCCCTTTTCGGGGGGCTTTTTCAGTTTTTGACGATGGGATGAGAAAAACGGCAACAGTACATTTTTTTGTACTGCTGCCGCTGCTTGTATCACTTACTTGTCGATGGCCTCTGTCCAGTATTCCTGATTGTAGATATCGGTGAAGCGGTAGGTGAGCTTCAGCTTCTTGTCGCCCAGGGACATATTCGAGAGTGCCATATCCTCGGTAACGGTGTAGAGGCCGCCCAGCTGGTAGCTGTCGGTGTAGTTGCCGTTATAGTCGTAGTAGTCGCAGAGGAACCGGATTGTGTCGCCCACCTCAAGACCCGCGGTGCTCTTGGCAATGGTCTCGGTCTCGCCCTCGCGGTAGTCTCTCTCGGCGCCGGTGATGTAGCCGTCGGGATGCTCGGTATCGAAGGCCACCAGGATCTTCACTCTCTCGCCGTTGAGCAGGGCGGGGATGTAGCCGTTGGTGGTATAGCGTGAGCCGTCGTCAACGGTATCGGTGTGGTAGTAGGCCACAGCCTGGCTCTTCTTCTCGCCGTCCACGGTGCCGGTAACGGCGAGCCAGGTGCGGGAGGTATCTGCGATCAGCTTGTTGCCGTCGAAGGTATAGACGTTATCCAGACCCAGATCAATGTAGCCCGCGCCGTCGTCAACGAAGGTGTTGAGATCCAGCTTGTGGACCAGCTTCCACTGCTCCTCGGGGATGTCGAGATAGTAGCTCTCGCCCTGGGTCTTCCATTTGAGATTGCTGACATCGAAGTAGTTGGCTGCCAGGTACTCAGCTGCCGACTGCTGATCCAGCTCCTTCATAAAGTCGGTGTTGCCGCTGTCAAGGCCGGGTATGGACTTGCCTCCGCCGCCTCCCAGGAAGCCTGAGAGCAGTGAGCCTATCAGGTCGGAGCTGCCGGAGGAACCGCCGGAGACGCCGCCCAGCAGCGAGGCAATGGGATTGGATGCGCCCTGTACCGCGATCTGTCCGCTGGTCTCAAGGCTGGCGAACTGCCTTATGCACTTGGCGTACTCGCTGTCCATACCTATATCGTTGTAGGTGGAGACTGCCGAGTCTACCATAGAGGCTCTCTGATAGGGGAAGTAGATGGAAACGCCGTAGGCATTGGTCATATTGGAGGAGGTGCGGTTGTACTTGACAGCGCCTTTAAGTGCCGATACAAGCGCCTTGCCCTCCTCGGTGCCCAGCTTGTCGGCAAGATCCACGAAGTCCACCTGATCTATGCCCGAGCTGCGGGCGAACTCTCTGGTGGCGTATCTGGCATCGGAGACAGTCTTGTACTCCTTCTTGTCGATAAGGCCGGTAACGGACTTGGAGAAGCCCGAGAGCTTTGAGGGAACGGTGTTTGCGAACTCAGCCAGGTCGATGACCGAAAGGGTGGTCTGCTGACCGCGGCACTTGGCGTCACAGGTGGTGACGAAGTCGTCAACGATGATCTTGCCCAGATCCACGGTGGACATTGAGGTATCCTTGGAGAGCTTGTTGAGCCAGTTGGTATAATACCAGCCGATGCCGGGCTCGGTCTCCTCCGAGGCGATCATATAGTCGGCGTAGTCGTTGAGCATAAGGGCTGTCTCGGCAGTAGCCATAAGGCAGGCGTCGAAGCCCACGAAGTCAAAGGTCATACCGCTGTTTTTCAGCGCCTTGTTTATGCCCGCCAGATCCATGGAGCCCTTGGACTTGTTCTTCTCGTCATAGCCGTAGCCGGTGACGGATCCCCCGCCGTGATCCCAGAAGATCAGCTCGTTGCGGTTTGCGGGGAAGTTATCCTTGCAGTACTTGATGAAGCCTGTCAGGGTGGCAGGGTCTACCATGGCCTTGCTGCCGTCATCGGCTACCAGCTGCTGGAGGCCGCCCTTGGTGACCTTGTATATCTGGTTGACCTTAGCGCTTATGCCCGAGGTCTTCCAGCCGTTGCAGCCGCCGGTGTAGACGATGATATTCACCTTATCGCTGATATCCGCGGCAGCCATCTCCGAAAGGTCGGAGGAAGCCATACCGCTGCGGGATTCCAGGTCGGTGCCGCACATATATACCATTATGGTGACGGTATCCTTGCCGCCGCCCTGGATCTGGGTCCTCTTGGCGCGGGAGCCGGAGGCCACGGTCTTATCCGCTTCTACTGCGGCAGCCTGGGTATAGCCCCCCTCCTGCTCGCCGGCAAAGCCGCTGGGGAGGGTGTTTCCGCCTATGAGGCTGCTGATCGTCCCGCCGATGCCGCCCTCGCCGCCGCTGGTCTTCATAAATATGATGAAGCCGATGATGAGGATGGGGATAAGAACAGCCGCGATGATCGCCAGCTTCTTTATCTTCGGGTCGGAGAGGTCGAAGCCTGCCACGCTGACCCTGTCGCCGCCGGGGCCTCTGCCGCCGGGACCGCCGTGATGCCCGCCGGGAGCCTTCCCCCCCTGGGGCCTGCCCTCACCGGGAGCGGCGCCCTCACGGGGAGCGGAATGATCCTCCTTACGGGAGGCATAGCCGTCAGCCGAACCCACGGGGCCTGTTCCGAGGCCTTCTCCTTCCTTATGGACGTCCGCAACGCCCTCGGTAACGTGTTTTTCTCTCGCACGAGGCTTCTTGCCGTTAGGATCCATATTCTTTACAACTCCTTTTATTTAATTAATAATTGACAATTGATAATTAATAAT
>JAFXXU010000026.1 GCA_017542125.1 Ruminococcus sp. | reverse complement strand
ACGTCATCTGCTTGCACTTTTTCCGTCATAGCACACAAATTCTCCTTGCCGGGCGCTAGCCCGCCTGCGTCGAATTTATGCACTCTGACGGAAAAATTGACTGCGTATCTGACGCACAGGGGTTGTGCGGTATTGCCTAAAAAAACTGTAAGGTCCGGCTGCGGAATGCGGCTTATTATATGAAAGCGCTTTTACAAACTACGAAGGGAGCGGCAGGATGGATGACAGCAGGATAACCGAACTGCTGTTTGCGCGGGATGAGACCGCGCTGACAGAGCTTTCGGAAAAATACGGGCGTTACTGCAAAAGCATTGCCCTAAACGTCCTGGGCTCCCGGGAAGACAGCGAGGAATGCTTTGCGGATGCTCTTGAAAAGGTCTGGCAGAGGATACCTCCCGCACGCCCCGGAGATCTTAAGCTGTATCTAGCAAGGATCACCCGCTATATCGCCGTGAGCCGTCTGCGGATGCTCAGAGCGGAGAAGCGAGGGGGAGGCAGCACTGCCGGAGCTATGGAGGAGCTTGATGAAATAGCCTCCCCCGGCAGCCCGGAGGAGGAGCTTGACGCCTTGGAGATGCGCAGGCTGATCAACGGCTTCGTATCCTCACTGGAGGAGCGGCAAAGATATGCTTTTGTGAGGCGGTACTGGTTTCTGGAATCCTCGGAGCAGATAGGCAGCGCTCTGGGCATGAAGCCCGGCTCGGTGGACACGATGCTTTGCAGGATCAGAAAGGATCTTCGTAAATACTTGAAGAAAGAGGGTTATGAGCTATGAACGGTAAGAATATATTCGATATGACAGAGTATCTCGATGATGAGTATATAAACGCCTCTGCGCCCGGCAGCAGGCGCCCGGGGATAAAGGCTAAAAGAAAGCTCTCGGCGGGGTTTATCGCGGCGGTGATAGCGGTGTTTTCGGTGAGCGCGGTTACGGCAGGGGCGGTCTACACCACCTTCTTCCACCGGGAGAGCATTGACAGGATAATGGATGAGGGTCAGGCGGATAAGCTGGAGAGCCTGGGTACAGTCTCCGGGGATTACACCGAGAACGGGCATATCCGCATCACGCTGGAGAACGTCGCCTCAGACGGCAGGAGCATCTCGGCGCTGCTGACGACAGAGCCTCTGGACGAGCTCGGACGGGAGTATCTTGACTCCACAAAGGGCTGGTACCAGACCGACCTATACTACACCGACACCGGCGAGATAGCTGTTCGCGACACTTCTATGGCAGGGCCTTCCGGATATGTCTCCGGCGAGCCGTTTACGCTGAAGTTCTCGTTCTTAGCATCGCAGGATGACTTTTCCCGAGGGCTGGAGCTGCGGTTCCGTAAACTCGTCACAGGATATGACGGCTATACAAGAGCTGTAGAGACTGAGGAGGATAACGAAGCCCTCAACGGTCTTCATCTTGCGTTAGATCCGAAGCAGAATGTCAGGACGGTGTCATTCTTCTCTGAGGAGGGTATGGAACTCACTCTTGCGCCGCTGATCATGTCTATTGAACATCAGCACACCGAGGAACCCTGGTGGTTCTTAACGATCCATATGAAGGACGGCAGCGAGGACGGCTTTACCGAGGAAACGCTCCGCAACAATAAAAGGCCTCTGCTAAGAGACGCTGAGGTGATCATTGTCGATGAAAACAGATGCATAGAAACCTGGAATCTCAGGAGAGTAATAGACATTGACCAGGTGGACTATATCACCGTCCACAGCCCCTACGGGGACATAGATTACAAAAGGCGCTGAATAACAAAATGCACCCATACCCCGAGCGGGTATGGGTGCTTATCGTTTCTGCGGCAGGAGCTCAGCGGGCTCTTTTCTTAACGGCCAACGCTGCTCCGGCGGCAAGGACCACCAGCGCAAATACTGCGGGGTGTGCTCCCGTATCCGGGTTGGTGTCGGGAGTTTCGGGCTTGCTGTCGGGAGTCTCCGGCTTGCTGTCGGGAGTTTCGGCGGGAGTTTCGGGATCGTCTTCATCATCAAGGATCGGGTCGGCATAGCCCTTGATGGGGAGGTTGTCGAAGCTCAGATATTCCCCGTTTTCTGCAAAAGCAGTTGCTTTGTATAATTCGACCTGATCTACCCAATCGGTCCATTCCAGGTCTTCATTATCATCTTCAAAAACGCAGACAAAGCTCTCGCCCCTGTTGATAACGCCCACGCTGTACGACAGAGCCTTGGCACCGAAGGACTTCATCATCTCAATGTATTCCGGCTCATTCTTGAGATCTTCCTCAACAGCTTTGCGATTGCTGCCCCGCTTGATCTCGACGATATAGCCGTCCTCCACCTGCTGGCACACAAGGATCGCATAGCAGTCGCCCTTCTTGAGCTCAACCCCCTCGGGGAGATCGGTGCGGTGATATCCGGGGTACTGATATACATCCTCAAAGGATGCGACCGACTCGCCGTCTATGGGGCTTTTATGATCCTTATTGAGCCTGTAGATCTCGTAGCTGACCGTGGTGTTGGGCTGGCAGGTCTCGGTGGATACTGCGCGGAGCACCTCGTCGCACTCAACATCGAACACATTTGCCATTACCACCGGGACATTGTACTTGATGCCGTTGATACCGGAGGTGGGCATAAGGTCATGCTGATCTATTGAAAGGAATTCACGCTCGGTGAGATAATTGTCGGTATAGAAATTGAAGCTCTCGGGACCGTCAAGAGATCTGTCGTAGTAGGAGAGGTAGAAGTAGCCGGAGCCTTCATAGCCCCAGTTGTTCTTGTTGGGGAACTCGTTTGAGGTGCTGCCCCAGCTGTTCTTGACTATCCAGGCGCCGTCGGCGGGGGGAGCTATGCTGTTGCCCTGATCGTCCACGCCCTGACGGAAATTGTCTGCGGAATAATTATCGTCCCAGCCCACGATACATACTGCGTGGTTGGCTTGGAGCATATCATAGGTATAGTGGGCGAAATTCTCGCTCAGATACTTGCTGACCTCATAGGGCTGAGGCACCTTTGAGCCCACATCGGCATGGAAGCCTATGGTGACGCCTCTGCCGTTCATAAGCTCAGACTTGATGACCTTGGTGGCGTCCTCGTTATATACATAGTAGTCGCTTCCGTCCTCATCGGTCTTCCAGAGGCTGGGAGAGGGCAGGAGGTTGCAGTCCTCAAATTCGAGACCTGTAATGAAGCGATACTCCTCATCAACGCTCCAGTCCTCGTTATCGGCGCTGTAATACCAGGGGTCGCCGTCGGCATTCTTGACGGTGTTGCCGGAATGGTTCTTGTAGGGCACCATTTTCTCGGTAATGGGGCCCACGCCCATTGAATAGAGGGAGCCCGCCGTGAAGGAGGAGCCGCCCGTTGCCAGATTGTACTGCCCGTCATCCTCAAAAAGGCTCAGGAAGGCGCCGCCCTCCCCTGCCTGGGCAGGATAATGCTCATTTCCCTCCGGGAGAGGCTGGGATGAGAACCAGGCGGTCTGCAGCTCAGAGAAATCCACATTATCAACATCCACTTTTATATTCTGGGTGGTTTCCAGCTCGTAGATGGCGCTTATCTCGCAGGCAGCCGTAGCCGCGAAGCACCAGCAGGTCCCCCAGCCGCCCTGGAATCTGACGGGGGTGACATAGTTCTCCCCGTCCACGTTCCGCAGATCGAAGGAGGCGGGGAAGTCGGTATCGGTCTGATAATGACCGTCGTCCGGGGTCAGATGCTCTCCGTCACCGAGGACGTTGTTATCGTCGGCAAAGGCCGGCAGCACGGAAGTCCCCGCAAGCACCGCGGCAGCAAGGGCTGCCAGAGCCGTTTTCAATGCTCTGTGTTCTTTCATATTCTTTTCTCTCCTATCCGAAACAGTATAAACTGCTTAGTGTGTTACTATTATACCATATACCGGAAAATCTTCAAGCGGTTGTCAGCAGTTCCCGGTATAAACATAGTCAAGGCGCTCTCTTGCGATATCCGCCAGCCGGTAGACCAGCCCCACATCCGTCGGGGGACGGTCGGTCATCCGAAACCGGGGGAAGAACCTTGAAACGTGCAGAGGGATGCTCCTGCCGATAACTTTTCCGCTGCCGTCTTTCAGAGAGGCAACCCATTCGGTGAGGGCCCGCATCTCATCCTCGCTGTCGTTCTCACCGGGGACGATGAGGGTGGTGAGCTCCACGTGGCAGAACTGCACCGCCCGGCTTATGAACTCCTTGACCGCAGCCAGATCCCCGCCCAGGGTCTTGCCGTAATATCTCTCCGAGAAGCCCTTGAGGTCGATGTTCATAGCGTCGATATAAGGCTCCAGCTCACGGAGCACGGGAAGCTCCGCCGTGCCGTTGGAGACCAGCACGTTCACCATGCCCTTTTCGTGGATGAGCCTCGCCGTATCACGGACGAATTCATAGCCGATGAGAGGCTCGTTATAGGTGAAGGCTATACCGATGCTGCCGTTTTCACGGTGCTGCTCCGCGGCGGCAGCCAGAAACTCCGGGGTCACGGTCTGCGCTCTGTCCCGGTAGGAGAAGGCTGTGTCAGACCAGGAGATCTCGCTGTTCTGGCAAAAGGGGCAGCGCAGATTGCAGCCGTAGCTGCCCACGGAAAGTATATAGCTCCCCGGATGGAACCTGTGCAGGGGCTTTTTCTCGATAGGGTCAAGGGCTAAGGAGGTTATCCTGCCGTAGTTTTCGGGGATCACCTCACCGCCGGAGCATATCCTGGCGCCGCAGAAGCCACGCTGACCCTCGCTCAGGACGCAATGCCTGAAACAGACCTCACATCTTTCCATATGCCGTCCTCCTATTTGTGACGTACTACCTCGAACCTGTGAAGGGTGATCCGGTCGTCGTAGGTTATGCCGCCCTTGCGCATCGCAATGTCGATCTGCTCCTCCACGGTGTCAACGCCCTCAAGATCGGGCAGCAGCAGACCCCTCCGATAGCCGCTGCTGACAATGACCCCGTAGCGCTTGACGTCCAGCATATCGAGGGAGGATACCTGCTCCGGCTCGCCGAGGACATCCACGTTTATTTCCAGCTCCGGGAGCTCCTCTGGAGTCACGGCGGGAAATCTGGGATCCCGGGTGGAGGCGCTGACAGCGTTTGAGATTATCTCCTCCGCCACCGATCTTTTCGTGGGAGCAATGGTGCCTATACAGCCCCGGAGCTCTCCCTTTTTGTGGATAGAGACAAAGGCTCCCGCCCTGGTCTTAAGCATCTCCTTTGGGAGGTCTTTGGGCACAGGGATGATCTTTCTGTCTTTGATATAGCTCTCAACAGTCTCCCTGGCCAGCCGGACGTAGGGATCCTCACTTTCGGGCTTGAAAATGCAGATGCCGTAGCCCACCCCGGTGACATCCTCGTGGGACAGCTGCTCCGACCGGACTTTCATCCCGTCCAGAGCCCCTGCCAATATGGTAAAGGAGCGGTGCCCGCACTCGGCGGCCTTGTCAAGAAAGTCCTCGTCAAATTCCAGCAGCTCACCGAAGGCGGCTCGGGAGCAGCTGTCCATTATGCGTTCATCGTATACGGGACCCTCGGGAGCAAAGCCGTAGGGGCCGTACTTTTGAAGCTTGTGAGAGAGATCCCCGCTGGCTACATATACTGCCCGCCTGCCCAGCTTTTCCACGGCTTTGGCGATGAGCTTACCCAGTTGGTAATGGGTGGTCAGGGGCAGGCCGGAGAGCCCCAGCCGGACGATCCTGCCGCCCTTGTATTTCTGACGGATGAAGTACAGGGGCACCATGGTCCCGTGGTCGAGGCGGGGGTCGTGCTCCCCCTTCGTCCCGGCGGGGATGCCGTTATCGGCTGAAAGCTCCTCGATGAGATCGACGAGCTCGGTGTCGTACTCCTCGGAGAAGCTGACCCCGGGGGCACCGAAATCTGCAAAGGAGCCGAAGGCTCTCTCCCCCGGAGAGATATGGAACCAGTCGCGGTACATCACCGAATGGGGGCTTGAAATAATGACAGTCTCCGGCCTCAGCGCTGCGATCTCGTCGGCCACCCGCTCATAGGCTTCTATCGTTCTGCGGACCTTTTTCTCGCCGCCCCGCCCTACCTGCGGAACGATCAGCGGCGGATGGGGTACCATAAAAGCTGCTTCTATCGGCATAGCTGTCCCTCCTTGGAAATATTACCTGTATTATACCACATCCTCGGCTGAATTGCAACGTCCCGGTGGCTTTAAGGCAATACCGCACACCCCCTGTGCGTCAGATGCGCAGTCAGATTTTTTGTCAGAGTGCATAAATTTGACGCAGGCGGGCTGACGCCCGGCAAGAAAAATTTGTGTGCTATGACGGAAAATATGCAAGCAGATGACGTGCAGAGGCGTTAGCCGTGGGTTGTGCGGTGTTGCCTTAATGCTTGACAAATACAAGATTTCGTGCTACTATTATCTATGTTTACCGACAAATACATTTGCCGCGCTGCGGATAGAGCTGCTGCGGTCAAAGGAGAATATCTATGAATAAAAAACTGTTACTGATCCTATGCCTGATCATATGCTCGGTTTGTATGATCACCGCCTGCTCGTCGGACAGTTCTTCCGGCAGCCAGGGCGGCGTTGAATTCGCTGCCGACGAGGACGTTAACGAGGAGACCGGCAAGCAGGTGTCCTATGACAGCACCGAGATCCTTTTCTACACCAACTTTGACGACGGTGATATCAGCAGGTTCTCGACCCGCAGCGCCGACGATCCCACCTCTCTGGCTGTTACCGAGGAGATATCCAAGAGCGGCAAAAAGAGCCTCTGCGCTTCCGGCAGAAAGAGCGAGAAGGACGGCCCCGTGCTGAAGCTGGACGGCCTCTGCGAAGCCAACAAGGAATACTGCCTGAACGTTACCGTTATGCAGAAGGACAAGTCCCCCGTTAACATCAGTCTTGAATACACCGACAGCAACGGCGGGCTCCAGACCCAGCCCCTGTTTACCACGAAGGAGGGCGGCAGATGGCACAGCGTTACTCAGCTTGTCGTGTCTGTGCCGGAGGATTATCAGAGCGGCTATATCTGCTTTGACGGCGGCACCTCGGATATATATATCGACTTCATCAATGTTATGGCGCTGCCCTCGGCAGATATAGAGTTCGACATAGAGTCGCTCTGCGAGGTCTTCAAGGATGATTTCAAGGTGGGCACAGCCATAACTCCCTCCGATCTGAGATCGGTGAGCACCGTGGCGCTCCTTGAAAAGCATTTCAATCAGAGCATTACCGTGGGCAACGAACTCAAGCCCGATTACGTCCTCAACCTTGATGCCAGCCTCGCTTATTTCAAAGAGACCGGCGACGACGAGCATCCCCAGATATCCTTTGAGGCTGCCAAGCCTGTTCTGGACTATGCCCGCAGCCTGAACATCCCCGTGCGTGTCCATACCCTGGTATGGCATTCACAGACCCCCACCTGGTTCTTCAAGGAGGGCTACGACCCCAAGGGCAACTGGGTATCCCAGGAGAAGATGACCGCCCGCCTGGAGAACTACATCAAGGTGTACTTTGAAACGCTCACCGAGCTTTACCCCGATATCAACTTCTATGCCTGCGACGTTGTTAACGAAGCCTGGATGGAAAACGGCAGACCGAGACAGGCCGGCGACTGCAAGGTCACCGATGGTGCCTCCGCCTGGGTGAAGATCTACGGCGACAATTCCTTCATCGAAAAGGCCTTCACCTTTGCCAGGAAGTACGCCCCCGAGGGCTGCAAGCTCTACTATAACGACTACAACGAGTATATGGACGGCAAGCTCAACGCCATCGTTGAGATGGCCGAGGACTTCAAGGCCAAGGGCATCATCGACGGCATCGGTATGCAGTCCCATCTGGATGTCCGCAAGGGCACGGATGCTTTCCCCTCGGTGGATATGTACAAGCGTGCTCTCGACACCTATTGCAGCATGGGGCTGGATGTTCAGATCACCGAGCTTGACGCTACCGTACCCAACAACTCCGGTGAGAAGTATTTTGAAGCACAGGCGGAATACTACAAGGGCATTATGGCTGCCGCTTACGAGCACAGAGACAATATCTCCGCAGTGATCTTCTGGGGCCTCTCGGATGACAAGAGCTGGAGAGCTTCGGGTCAGCCGCTGCTCTTTGACGGCAACAACAAAGCAAAGCCTGCTTTCTATTCAGTGATCGAAAGCCGCAAATGATCTCAAGCATATAAATATCGGCGGGAGCTCCGAATGAGAGCCTCCCGCCGTTTTTTTAGGCAACACCGCACGACCCCTGTGCGTCAGATGCGAAGTCCAGGTTTTCGTCAGATTGCCTAAATTCGACGCAGGCGGGCTGGCGCCCGGCAAGGAGAATTTGGGTAATATGACGGAAAGCTGGCAAGCAGATGGCGT
>JAFXXU010000025.1 GCA_017542125.1 Ruminococcus sp. | reverse complement strand
CGCGGAGCCCGGAACGCTCCGCGTGTGCTGTTTATACCATTTTTTCCGACGACCCCGCGATGATCCTTGCGAACATCTCAAGATCCTTATCGTCAACGACCTTGTCGCAGTTCAGATCGGCGTTGGTGGTGTCGATCTTTGCCTTGCCGTTGAGATACATTTTCAGCAGCCACATATCCTGCATATTCACCTTGCCGTCGCTGTTGAGATCACCCGCCAGGCCGTTCCTCGTTACCGCCGTCAGCAGCGCCGAGCTTTCGGTGACGTTCCCGCCGTAAAGGGTGTCCACCCGGTAGGTGTACCGCTCCGAGAGCTTCAGCCCCGCACAAACGTATTCTCCCGCCGAAGCATTTACCTCGTCGATGAGCAGCTCCGAGCCGGACTTTTCGTCTATCCAGTAGATGCGGCACTTGTCAGCCGTGACAGCATTGTTCCAGCCGATGGTGATGCTGTCCTTGCCCACGCTCCTGATCTCCGCCTCCGCCCTGACGGCTCCTACGCTGACATTCACCGAAGCAGAATCGTTCTGCCCCAGCAGCTTGCCTCCGGATCTCAGGCAGGATCTTATGAATACCGTGTAGGCCCCCTCCTTGCAGGGGTAAACGTAGCTCTCACCCTGTACCATCCCCACGCAAATGGGTGCCGCCGAGCCGCTGCCCACATAGACAAGATGTGTCAGCGAGGCATCGGAGCTCTTCCAGCTGATGGCCAGAGATCTGCCGCTGGCCTCCGCTTTCAGCTCCGAAACGGGGGTGCAGAGGGTCATAGTCTTCACAGCCGCGCAGAGCTGACCCAAGTAGCTCTTGCCGTTGAAGGTGTTGAGCCCCCTTACGGTGTACTGTGCGCTGGTGAGGGGCTGCAGGTTCTTAAGGGTGAAGGTGCAGGTGTTGGTGGTCCCCACCACGGTGTAGGACATATTGGTTGGATCATATCTAACCACCTGATAGGACTGGCAGGGGTTCTCCTGCTCGTCCCACTTGAAGGTGAGGGAGTTTGAGGTGGCTCCGGTGCAGGTGAAGCCCGTCACCGTCCCGGGAACTGCGGGGTCGTACTTGACATCCATATCCGTAGCGCCGGATATGCCGTTTATCGTCCCCGTATCGTACTGCCATATGTTGAACTTGTACTGATACTTTGTCTCCTTGACGTAATTCGCCAGCCATATGGGGTACTTGGCCTCCAGCTTGGCGCGGTCAAGGTAGTAGGTCATCCAGCTGGGGTTTGAGTAAACTCCCGCCTCGTAGCCCAGCGCCAGTATCCTGTCGCAGAAGGCCTCGATGATGGCAGTCTTCTGGGCCATTGTCAGGTTGGCGGAATCCAGCCTGCCGGTGTCGTAGTATATCTCCTCCATATCGCAGTAAACGGGGAGGTCAAGGCTGTAGCCCTTTATGTACTGGTAAACGAAATCCGCCTCTTCCTTAGCCTCTGCCACGGTGATGGCCTGAGTGAAGAAGTAAACGCCCACCTTGAGACCCGCCGCCTTGGCGTTCTTTAAGTTGTTGACGAACTTGGGGTCGAGCACCAGGGTGCCCTTCTTGCCGTAGCCCCGGTAGCCCGCTCTGAGTATGCAGAAATCTATCCCCGCCGCCTTGACCTTTACCCAGTCGATGTTCCCCTGAAATTCCGAAACATCGGTGCCGAAGGTCTTGATGCAGTTGGCGAAACGCTCCTGATGTATCAGGCTGTCAGCGCCGGAAATGGCGATGGCGTTAAGGGTAACGGGCAGCGCCAGCTTGTTTAAGGAGACAGTCATGCCCTGATTTCTCATCAGCGAGGCCACATATTTGTGGAAGCCCGCATCACATTCCGCAACGGGAACGTCGCTCCCCTCGGGGATGACCGCCCCCATGGCTGCCAGCTCCGGGTTCTGTGCGATGTAGCGGCGCTCAGCCTCGATCTCCTCGGGCAGCGCCTCCTCCGGCTCCGGGATGGCTTCCTCGTCCTCAAGCACATCTCCCCGGAGGTCTGTAACATATACGGCTGTGGTGTCCTCCGAAAGGATCACCGCCTTAGCGGGCTTCTGCTCCTCCGGGAGGGCGGCCTCGGCCTGCACCTCTGCGGGGGCTTCCGAAACAGCATTTGTTACCGTTACTGCTGCCGCAGGCTGTTCCTCGGGAGCTGTGACCGCAGCATCCTTCCCGAAGCTCTCCGCCGCCGGGGCGAACAGCATAACAGCCGCCATTGCCAGCGATGCAGCGGCTCTGTAAAATCTCATAGGATCATTCCGTCCTTTCTGCCGGAGCGTTTAGGCAATACCGCACAACCCCTGTGCGTCAGATGCGCAGTCAGATTTTTCGTCAGAGTGCATAAATTTGACGCAGGCGGGCTGACGCCCGGCAAGGAAAATTTGTGTGCTATGACGGAAAATCTGCAAGCAGATGACGTGCAGAGGCGCAAGCCGCGGGTTGTGCGGTGTTGCCTTTATTGTTCGGTATTCAGGGCGGCTTTTTCCATAGCACGCTTTGCCCGTTTTGCGGGGCGGATGATCAGCACCGCTCCCAGGATAAGCACCGCTGTGGTGCCAAGGCTCAGGGGGTAGACAATCATTATGCACTTGAAGCTCTCGTATTTCGGGAAGACAAGGTATATCCAGGTTATCCTTATGCCGCAGATGCCTGCCATAGTCAGCAGCGCGGGAAGCGCCGAGATGCCGAAGCCCCGGAGGTATCCGGAGAAGGTATCGTAGGTCAGGGAGAAGAAATATGCCGTGAAGATGATTATGAGCCTGGTATAGCCTATCTCAATGACCTCGTCGCTGCCGCCGAAGAGTGAGAGCAGGGACCTGCCCGAGAAGAGAATTATCCCTATTGCCGCAGCTGTGGCGGCTATGCCCTCGAGATATGCTATCCTCAGCGAGCGCTTGCAGCGGTCTATCTTACCGGCACCGTAATTCTGACCGACGAAGGTGGTACAGGCCTGCCCGAAGCTGTTGAGGACGAAATAAGCTATGCCCTCCAGGTTCTGGGCGGCGCTGGAGGCCGACATTACAGCGCTGCCGAGAGTGTTGATAGCGCTCTGTATCAGCATATTCGCCCCGGAGAACACCGCTGACTGCACTCCTGCCGGAACGCCTATGCGGAGAATTCTCAGCAGCACCCGCTTATCGGGGCGCATTTTCTTAAAGGAGAGCTTTGTGGGTCCCTCGGAGCGGAGCAGCCTGAAAAACAGCAGCCCGGAGCTGACGGCGTTGGAGATGACCGTCGCCAGAGCGACTCCCGCCACCGACATCCCCAGCATGATGACGAAGAAGAGATTGAACAGCACGTTCAGCACACCTGCCAGCATCAGTATGATAAGAGGCGTCTTGGTATTGCCCACCCCGCGGAAGATGGCCGACTCGAAGTTGTAAAGCAGTATCACGGGGACGCCGGTCAAATAGATGCGGAAATAGAGCACCGCCATAGGCAGCACATTCTCGGGGACATTCTGGGAGGAGAGTATGGGCTCGGCAAGCAGCTCACCCACCGCGGCGATGACAAACCCCGCCAGGAAGGAAACGCTCACCGAGGTATGGGCGGCCTTGCTCACCGCAGCGTCGTCCCGGCTGCCCACGGCGTTTGCGATAAACACATTGGTGCCGAGGGCAATACCTATGAAGGTGTTGATTATCAGATGTATGATGGGGGTGTTGGCTCCGATGGCTGCCTTGGCCGCCTCGCCGTCACCGCCGGAGAACTGCCCCACCACAGCGATATCCGCAGCGTTGAAAAGCTGCTGCAAAATGCCCGTCAGGGCAAGGGGGAGGGCAAACCTCAGTATTTTATTCCAAAGCGGACCGTTCAGCATATCTATACGTCCTGACGCGCTCACTCGGATGACCTCTTTTCTTTTTCAATGCACAATTGCGGAGTTCGCTTCGCTCACATTGATGTGAGGGAGAAGCGTTCAAATTGCCCGTCTCGGGCAGACTGCCGGGCGCAGGCAGGTACACTTGTGAAGCTGTTAAAATGCACGGCCCGCAGACAGCACTAAGCAAAGCCGCCGAAGCCTTAATTGTGCATTGTAAACTGCTCACCCTGTATTATATCACATAAGCCTTGCCAAATCAACTGTCAGGATTAACCATTTCTTGCGGACTTTCCTGCTTTTCGGAGAAACTCCTTCAATTTTCCGCCTCGTCTTGACGTATACAGGAAAATAGTGTATAATCAAAGCAGCCTTATTGATCGGAGGTCCTTGCTCTTGAGCTTTGACGATATAAAAAATGTCTCGAAGATACTTATGGAGTATCTTCCCAATACATTGAAGCTTTTCTTCTTCACGCTGCTGTTCTCGATACCTCTGGGAGTTATCGTGGCGTGGCTGAAAAAGTGCCGGTTCAAGCCCGTTTCCTGGCTGACGAACATTTACATACTCATTATGCGCGGAACGCCGCTGATGCTCCAGATCGTGGCGGCCTACTACGCTATACCGATGCTGGTCAAGAACGCCCGCGACTCGGGGAGCACCGGGGGCTTCATCGAAGTCCTGGATGACTTTATGCACTCGGAGAACTATATGTTCATCACCCTGATCGTGGCCTTCTCGCTGAACTACGCCGCCTACTTTGCCGAGATCTTCCGCGGCGGCATAGAGTCCATACCCGTGGGGCAGTACGAGGCAGCGCAGATGCTTGGTCTCACCCGTATGCAGACCTTTTTCCGGGTCATACTCCCCCAGGTGATAAAGCGGGTCATCCCCGCCACGGGCAACGAGGTCATCGTGCTGGTAAAGGATACATCCCTGGCGACCATAATCGCCTATGCCGAGATAATGCTGAAAGCCAAGCAGATGATGAACACCTACAGCTCCATAATGCCCCTGTTCATCGCGGGACTTTTCTACTTCGTGCTCAACGCGATAGTCACGATAGCATTCCATTTTCTGGAAAAGCACTACAACTACTATAAATAAACGGGAGAAACGGTATGGCAATACTAGAGGTGAAGAACCTATCAAAGACATTCGGGGATCTGAAAGTCCTGAAGGATATATCCTTCAGCGTAGAGGAGGGACAGGTGGTCTCGGTGATAGGCCCCTCGGGTTCGGGAAAATCCACCCTGCTGCGCTGCATCAATCAGCTTGAACACGCCGACGGCGGCGAGATAAACGTCTGCGGGATGAATATGCTCCGCACCGAGAACGGCAAAGCGATCTATGCCCCAAAGAAAACTCTGCGGGAGATACGCCTTAAGATCGGGCTGGTGTTCCAGAACTTCAATCTCTTCCCCCATATGTCGGTGATGCAGAACATAATCGAGGCGCCTTTCAGGGTGCTGAAACAGCCCAAGCAGGATGCGATAAAGACCGCACAGGAGCTCATCGGCAAGATGGGTCTCACTGGCAAGGAGAAGTCCTACCCCTGCGAGCTTTCCGGCGGTCAGCAGCAAAGAGTCTCCATTGCAAGAGCTCTGGCCTTGAAACCCGACGTCCTTTTCTTTGACGAGCCCACCTCAGCTCTCGACCCCGAGCTGACGGGGGAGATACTGAAAGTCATCAAGGAGCTTGCGGAGGAGAAGATGACTATGGTCATCGTGACTCACGAGATGGAGTTTGCCCGTGATGTTTCAAATCACGTTATCTTTATGGACGGCGGCTTCATCGTCGAGGAGGGCGACCCTGCGGAGCTCTTCGGAAACACCCAGAACGAGCGCACCAAGCAGTTCTTAAAGCGCTACAAGGGCGTGTGAGCAGGCAGCTTACAGACATTTACAAGCAATATATTTCTATTGACACAAAAGCATTAAAATGCTATAATATCTATGGGTCGTAAGCGACCCTATCCCAATCATTGTGAGGTGAGGGCTATGACAGGCGGCGACAGTTGCAGTAGCGTCGGGCGACGGTGTTTCGTATCGGCAATATGCGGCGGAGAGCTGTCCGTTACAGGTCAGCCCTCTGATTTGCATTGAGCTTTTTTGAGATACCATCGCCCCTTGCAGCTGCGAGGGGCTTTTTTATGCCCCAATATTTCAAAGCGGGGTGATCGTAATGGGCGAGAATACCATTGTAAGACAGGATTATGCCGAGGAGATACTTCGGCTGATCAGGGGGAATGACTCCCCCAAGTCCCTATGTGAAAAGCTGGAGGACTATCACGGCAGCGACATAGCCCAGGCTATGGAAAGCTTCACCGCTGCCGACAGAAAGAAGCTCTTCCGCGTCTGCCAGGCGGAAATGCTCTCGGAGATCTTCGAGTATCTCGAGGAGGATACCGCGGGGGCCTGTATCGCGGAAATGGATGTCAATAAGGCTGCCGATGTTGTCTCACGGCTGGAGACGGACACGGCTGCCGGAGTGCTCCACGAGGTGGAAAAGGACAAGCGCTCACTTATCATCGGTGCGCTGCCCCAGGATATCCGGGATGAGATAAAGCTCATCGCCTCCTTCGACGAGGACGAGATCGGAAGCCGCACCACCACCAACTGCATCGTTATCCGCGAGAACCTGACTATCAAGCAGGCTATGAGCGAGCTGATCCGTCAGGCGGAGGAAAACGACAACATATCGACCATATTCGTCACCGATGAGAACGATGAGTTCTACGGGGCGATAGACCTTAAGGAGCTCATAACCGCACGGAGCTCCGCCTCTCTGGAGGATCTGATCGTCACCAGCTTCCCCTACGTCTACGCCAGGGAGAGCATCGACGACTGTATCGAAAAGCTGAAGGACTACTCCGAGGACTCCATCCCTGTGCTGGACGATTCCAGCAAGCTGCTGGGCGTCATCACCGCCAAGAGCCTTATCGAGGTAGTAGATGATGAAATGAGCGAGGACTACGCCCGTCTCGCAGGTCTGACCGCGGAGGAGGATCTGAAAGAGCCTCTGCGCCAGAGTATGAAGAAGCGCCTCCCCTGGCTGCTGATACTGCTGGGGCTGGGTATGCTGGTATCCTCGGTGGTGGGCGTGTTCGAGCAGGTCATCGCGCAGCTGACCATCATAATGGCATTCCAGTCGCTGATACTTGATATGGCAGGTAACGTGGGGACCCAGTCCCTTGCGGTGACTATCCGGGTGCTGATGGACGAGAACCTTACCTTCTCTCAGAAGGGGCATCTGGTGCTGAAAGAGATGCGGGTAGGCTTCTGCAACGGGACGCTTCTGGGTGCGGTATCCTTCCTGTTCGTGGGGTTGTATATCTACTTCTTCAAGCACCGGGCGCTGGCCTTCTCCTTTGCGGTATCGGGGTGCATAGGCTTTTCGATGCTGCTGGCTATGCTGATATCCAGCGCGGTGGGCACGCTGATACCCCTGTTCTTCAAGCGTGTGGGAGTTGACCCCGCCGTTGCATCGGGGCCGTTGATCACCACCGTCAACGACCTGGTGGCGGTAGTGACCTACTACGGCATGAGCTGGCTGCTGCTTTTGAAAATATTCAGCTTCACATAAGTCCGTATCACGGAAAAAGCGCTCCGCGGGAGATCTCCTGCGGAGCGCTTGGGTTTTATATCAGAGCAATACCGCACAACCCCTGTGCGTCAGATACGCAGTCAATTTTTTCGTCAGAGTGCATAAATTCGACGCAGGCGGGCTAGCGCCCGGCAAGGAGAATTTGTGTACTATGACGGAAAAAGTGCAAGCAGATGACGTGCAGAGGCGTTAGCCGTGGGTTGTGCGGTGTTGCCTCAGTAAACTGCATCCTTTGCCTTGGATCTTCTTACCGCCATTGTGGCTATCAGCAGCACTGCCGCAAAGCCGAACTGGATAGCAATGCATACTGCGAACTCACCCGCCGAGAAAGCAGTCGTTCCGCAGAGCATATCGTTGGCTCTGATGTACCAGTATCCGGGCAGGAACCTTGCCACCGAGATGACGCCCTCCGAGAGCATAGAGAGTGGCACGAATATGCCGCAGAGGAAGCTCATGCCCAGGCCTACGATCTGCGTTATCAGGGATACCACGTTATCGTCCAGGTCGAAGGAGGATACCAGCATGGCTATGGCTGCTGCTACTATGGTGAACACGAAGGAGTTGAGCACTGCCAGCCAGGCCTTGCCCTCGTACATACCGCCCTTCATCAGAGCTCCCGCGATAATAAAGATCAGCCAGATCACGATGACGAACACCGCCGATGCCGCAAAGAGCTGTACGGTAGCTTTCCTCGGAGAGAGGGAGGAGCAGTCGGTGCGGGCGCGGACATTTCTCTTGTTGAGGGAGCCCAGCACCGTTCCAAGAGCCGAAAGCATCACGGAGATGAGGATATAGGGCATATACTGGAAATAATGAGCGAACCACCTGGAGTATTCCTCGGGGCCCTGGCCCATATCGCTCCAGTAGGTGACCTCCGTATCCCTGCCGAGAGTCTCGGAGGTCATGCGGGAAGCGGCCTCGGCATCGGCGCCGGAGGCGATATATGCCCGGGCGGTCTTTACATACTCATTGAGGATGTTTGACATATAGACCGACGAGAAGCTGTCGTGGACGCGGTATTCCTCAAAGAGCTCATCCGAGCCCCCTGCCAGGTTCCCGGCGAAGCCCTTCTTGATAACCAGGATGTAATCCACTTCCTCCCAGTAGAGGAGCTCCGTCATATTCTCGCGGTCGCTGTCAACGTTCTTGATGCGGTGCTTCTTGCCGATGAACTCGGTCAGAGCCTTGGACTGCTCGGTGCCGTCCTCGTCCATAACAGCCACATCCAGGACCGACTCCTTGAATTCCGTCGTATGATCTTCGCTGTTTGAGAGGCCGTAGGAGATCACAAGGAACACAACTATGAAAACCAGCGCCGCTACATATTTCTTTTTCAGCACTTTAAAAAACAGATCAAAGACTTGCATACTTGCGCCTCCTTGTGAGAATGAAGCCGATAAAGGCGAACACGAAGGTCATGGCAGCCATGACTATGAGCTTTTCGATGAACCTGTCATAATTGTCGTAGATGTTCAGGCAATGGAAGCAATCGCTGATGACCGCTGCGGGGTTTATCTTATTGACAAAGGGGACGTGCTCCTTCAGGATCGACTTCATATTGGCAGCCATAAGTCCGCTGAGGAAGCAGCAGAACATGATCGCTGCGGTGGTGATGCCCTCCTTGGTGCTCCTTGACCCCTTGCCGACGGAGCCCACCGCGAAGCCCAGGCTCACGCCCAGGATCCCTGCGAGGATAGCCGCCAAATATACCAGCAGGAGATGCTCGCCGAAGTCTATGCCCAGCACAAAATGCTGGAAGGTTACGCAGACGATCATTGTAAGGGTCTGCACCGCGAACCTGCTCACCAGGCTTGCCGCCACGCTCACCGACTTGGGTGTGGGTGAGCAGTTCTTGCGGGCACCCAGCGCCGAAAGGTTGGCCTGATTGTTGATGGTGATGGTCATGCCTATCTGTGCGCCGAAGAGCGCTACCATAGCGATGAGGTTGTAGAAATACTCAACGTAGTAATCGGTGTTGCCGTTGACCAGCTTGTTGTCCTTGACGGTGGTGATCTCCTGCATCAGTATCTCGCTGATCTCGCCCAGCTTTGCGGGGTCTGATACAGCCGTGGAGGTCAGCACATCGGCGTTGGCGTTGTACTGGTCGCAGAAGGCTTTCAGGAGGGTCTCGTTCATGCCCTCGCCTGCTACGGTGAGCTTCAGCCTGCCGCCCTCGGAATAGATGATGCCCTCGATCTCCTCCTTGCGGAGCAGCTCCTTGGCTTCCTCATCGGTGACGAAGGAGGCTTTGAACAGGGGCTTCTCGTCGCTCTCGATGCTCTTGACAACAGTCCTGAGAGCCTCGTTATCCTCTGCCAGCACAACAGCGCAGGGGACGGTGCTGAACATATCGTTTTTTTCGTAGATGCCGATGAAGGCGGTCTTGAAGAACAGCCCCAGCGCCATGGGGAATATCAGCAGCCAGAAAATGAAGGCCTTCACCCGGAGCGCCGCCAGCAACTCGTATTTAAGATTGTGAAGAAACATTTTCAGTCCTCCTTGTCTCTGAGAGCCTTACCGGTGATCTCCAGGAACACATCGTTGAGGGTGGGGAGCTCGCTGTAGACCCGGCCGATATGGAGCTCGTTCTCCTGGAGCACTCCCAGCACCCGGATGAGGTTGTGCTTGCCGCCGGAGCAGGCCACCGTCAGCTGGCTGTCCTTGTACTCAGCAAGGTAAACGTGGGGCAGCTCAGAGACCTTCTTACGGATCTCTTCGGTGAGCTCCCTTACCTCGATCTTGATGGTCTCGGTATTCTTTATCATCTTCTTGAGCTCTTCCTTGGTGCCCTCTGCCACCTTCTTGCCCTTATCCATTATGGCTATGCGGGTGCATATCTGCTCGACCTCCTCCATATAGTGAGAGGTGTAGATAACCGTGGCGCCCCCCTGATTGAGCTGCTCGATGCCCTCCAGGATCTTGTTGCGGCTCTGGGGGTCAACGGCTACGGTGGGCTCGTCGAGGATGATGAGCTTGGGCTTGTGGGCTACGCCGCAGGCGATGTTCAGCCTTCTGAGCAGACCGCCCGAGAGCTTCTTGGGGTAGAACTTCTTGAAGTCCTCCAGCCCCACGAAGGCGATAGCCTCCTCAACATACTGTTTTCTCTTTTCCTTGTCGGTTATATAGAGGCCGCAGAAGTAATCTATATTGTCGTAGACCGTCAGCTCCTCAAAGACGGCGACGTTCTGCATGATGATGCCGATATCCCGCTTGATGTCGTAGGCGGTGGGGGACATCTTCTTGCCGAAGATCTCGATCTCGCCCTTATCGAAGGAGAGCAGCGAGAGCAGGCAGTTGATCGTGGTGGTCTTGCCGGAGCCGTTGGGCCCCAGGAGGCCGAATACCTCCCCCTCCTTTATCTCCAGCGAGAGGTGGTCGAGAGCGGTGAGGTCCTTATACCTTTTAACGAGTCCGTCGATCTTTACTACTGTGTTTTCCATAAAATCTCCTCCTGTACGGTCTTGGGTCCTTGTTATCCTGATATTATTCTAACACACCCGTTCCGGTTTGTGTAGTGAATGCCGTCACAAGCTCGTATGACAAATGTAATATTTCCGGCAGCGGAGGGAGATTACTCTTGTAATTCGGGGAAAACTGTGCTACAATATACCTGATGAACTGTGACCATATCCCGAAAGGATCTGTAATATGCATATAAATCAACTTTCTGCGGATGACCTGAGCGAGCTTGTGACGGTCTTCCGGATGCGCGACCCTGCCTCCGCCGAAAAGCTGGGCAAGCTGATCGGCAGCGGAGACCTGGACCCCACCCTCTGCTTCATAGCCTCAGAGGACGGTGTCGTCAAGGGGGGAGCCGCAGTATGCAAGGCTCATTCCGAGGGCGTTGAGATCGGGGCTGCCCTGCTCTCGACAGAGGACCCCGCCGCAGCAGCGCTGATGCTCACCCACGCAGGCTCCATCCTGCGGGAGAGGGGCGTCCCCTATCTGGTAGCCGAGGGAGAGCAGGAGCTCTTCTCGGAATGGAAGGGCTCCGAATGGCTGGTGACCCTGGGCTTCGTACCTCCCAGGCTCAACGAGGAGGCTCTGCGCTTTTTCGGCATCTGCCTCATTGACAATGCCCTGCCCACCAACAAGCCCATACGCTTCCCTGCCGCAATGGAGCTGCCCGTCCCCGAATGCCGTTTCTTCGGCATCAACCGCATGACCGACGAGCAGGAAGCCCGCGCCATAGTCACCACCCGGGAGCGCAGACGTCTGGGAGAGCGCATCGTGCTGATAATCTTTGCGGTGCTGTTCATCTTCTTCGGGATATACAAGCAGCAGCTCTTTGCGATACCCGCAGTAGCCATCACCCTTTTCGCCCTGTGGAGGAACATCTCCCTGCCCAAGGCCATAGCCGCCGAGTGGCTGGAGGCCAGGCGTCAGCGGGGGAAGACCCGCTCGGACGATGCCGCCTTCTTCGGTGAGGACGGCTTCATCGCCTTCTACGACAGGCGGGGCTCCGCCATCAAGCGCTATGACAGCGTCAGGACGGTATATGTCAAGCCGGATTTTCTCTTCCTCCAGACGGGGCTCGCCGCCAACTCGGCGAGGGGCTTCTACATACAGTCCGAATCGGTGGGGGACGAGCAGGAGTTCCTTGAATTCATCGCCCTGAAAAACCCATTGGCTGCCTTCAAGAAATAGGCGTGACTTTTCGTGTCCCTTTTCGTTGACAAAGCTCTCATAATGTTGTATAATAATATAATGGTCTTGAAAAAGTCTGACATTTGATATAATGACAGGGGAAAAGCTATGTTCCTGAAGAAGATCTTCAAAAAGCTGATAACAGGCGACAAAAAGACGCTTGCCGTCCGGGGCATCGCCCTGGGGGCGGCTGCTTTTGCGCTGCTGTTCCTTATAATAGTGGGAGCTATGCTCATAAACGTCTACCGCGCCCACGACGTAAAGACCCTTACCGCAGGGCAGATCTATCTGGCGGCTGGCGGCAGCAGCGATAAGCTGATGATCGTCGCTCACCCGGACGATGAAGCCATCTGGGGCGGAGGGCATCTTGCCGAGGGGGGCTGGCTCGTGGTGTGCATCACCAACGGACGCAGCAGCACCCGCTCAGCCGAATTTGAAAAGGCGGTGTACGCCTCCGGCAACAACTCGCTGATACTCGAATACCCCGACAAGGTGAACTTTATGCGGGATAACTGGAGCGACGTTTATCAGGGCATCGAGCGGGATGTGTTCTCGCTGCTCAATTACAAGGACTGGTCAGTGATAGCCACCCATAACCCAGAAGGCGAGTACGGTCACGAGCACCACGTTATGACCTCGAACATAGTCACCGGTGTCTGCGCCGAGAAGGGTATGCTGGACAGGCTGATGTATTTCGGAAAGTATTACTCAGCCGGAAAGATCGGCGAGCACGAATCGGAAATGACGCCCATCACCTCCGAGCAGCTGGAATTCAAGAACCAGATGCTAACGATCTACTCCTCGCAGGAGGGAACGATAGATAAATTCTCACACATTATAAAATACGAGATGTGGGTGCCCGCAAAGGAATGGAGATAATAAATGGAAAAGCGCAGACGTCTTGACCGCACCGACTGCCGGATACTTGCCCTTACAGGCATCGGTTTCGCCGCTGCTGTTATTCTCTGCACCCATTTCACCCTGGCCTTCGGCTCCAGCCTTGACTGGTCGAGCCAGCACTTTGCTATACCCGATTATTTCAGAAAGCTTTTTTATCAGACAGGCGAGCTTTTCCCCAGCTTCGCGCCGGGTCTCGGCGCGGGAGAGAACATCTACTATCTCTCCTACTACGGGCTGCTCTCGCCTGTTATTTTATTTTCTTACCTGCTGCCCTTTGTGAAGATGTCGGTGTATATACAGGTATCCTCGGCTGTGCTTTGCTGGCTGGGGGCGGTTCTGCTTTACAGGTTCCTGCGCAAGCGTCTGAGCCGCAGGCGCTCCCTGCTGCTGATGCTGACCTATCTTTCAGCCTCGCCGGTATTCCTCCACGCCCACAGGCATATAATGTTCATCAGCTATATGCCCTTTCTTATCCTGGCCTTTGAGGCGGTGGATATGTTCTTTGAGGGCAGGCACAAGTGGCAGCTGACCCTCTGGTGCTTCCTGATAATAATGACCAGCTGGTTTTTCAGCGTTTCGGCGCTGGCGGCGGTGACGGTCTACGGGATATACAGGTTCCTCTCCGAGGAAGAAGCCCCCACGGCTGCCCGGTTCTTCAAGGCGGCGGGGAGCTTTGCCCTGCGGGTGCTGAACGCCGTGATGATGGCGGGAGTTCTGCTGCTGCCCACCGTACACGTCCTCACCTCGGGGCGGGACAAATCCAACAGCGAGTTCACGCTTACCGACCTTATCCCCGGGCTGCGGTTCGAGACCTTCGGGCTCTCGCCCTACTCCACGGGGCTGGGGCTGGCGGCGCTGCTGGCGGTACTGCTGGCGGTGCTCTCCAAGGACAGAGCCAGGCGTTTCCTGGGGATAGTTCTGGCGGGGCTGTCATTCCTGCCGGTAACTGTATTCGTCTTAAACGGCACCATGTATCTGGACGGCAAGGTGCTGATACCCTTTATCCCCCTGTTTCTGCTGCTCTGCTCGGATATGCTTGAGGATGCAAAGGCCGGCAGGACAGTCGGGACGGCGGCGGTGCTTACCGCTGCGGCATTTGCCACGGGGCTCATATTCTCCGACTACACCGGCTATGAGCTGTTCATAGTTATCGGGATGTGCACAGACCTTTTGGTCCTGGCAGGAGCTTTGCTTCTGTATCTGAAAAAGCACAGCATCAAGGGTCTCGCGGGGGCGCTGATAGCCGTTCCTCTGGTATCGGCGGTGGTGCTGAACATCACCGATCCCCCCGCCGAGCTGGAGCTGGTCAAATATCTCGAGCCCGACCCCTATGAGGAACTCTGCGATATCGCCTCAGAGGATGAGAGCGTTTGGCGCAGCTCAATAGCCGAGAGGCGTGTGGACACGGTGAATGTGGTACCCACGGCGGACTTTTACAGTCCCTACATCTATTCCAGCGTTCACCATAAGGATTACAACAGCTTCTATTTCGACGTTATAAACAACGAGAACGAGTACCGCAACTCGGCCCTCACCACCCGCTCGCAGAATCCTTTCTTCGAGATGTTCATTTCAAACCGGTTCCTGTATTCCAGATCGGAGAAGGCCCCCTTCGGCTATGAATATGTCGCCGACAGGGACGGGATGTACCTCTACCGGAACACAAATGCCCTGCCCGTGGGGCGCGTTCAGCCGACGCTGGGCGAGGACGTCTTCGACGGGCTCAACGATGCGGAAAAGATGGACGCCCTTGTGAGCAGAGTCATAGTCGGGACGGGGGGAGAGTTTTCCTCCGATGCCTCCGATGAACTGACCGTCGGCTTCCCTGAGGACAGCAGGTTCACCCCCGAGAAGGGCGGCGTCCGGGTCAGAGCGGAGGAGAGCTTCAATACGGTCATCCCCCTCGGTTTTACCGTCCCGGAGGATAAGCTGCTGGTGCTGGAGCTTGACTGCGACAACACCGAGGGCACCCGCGGGGATGTGAAGATGACGATAAACGGTGTCGGCAACAAGCTCACCGCCCCCGACTGGAAATACTACAACAACAACACCCTTTTCACTTACGTCATCGCCCCGCAGGAGGGTGCCTTCGATATTCTGAAGGTAAGGCTCACCGCCGGGGACTATCACCTTTCGGACATCCGTGCACGTATCATCAGCTATCCCGATGATACCGAATATGACGCCCTTATCCTCGACAAGGAAAAGACCCGGGGCGACAGCCTTTACGGCAAGGTCAGCTGCACCCGGGAGGGCTATCTTATGCTCTCGGTGCCCTATGACCGTGGCTTTGAGCTTTGCATCGACGGGGAAAAGAGAGAATATGAATGTGTTGACAAGGCCTTTATCGGCCTGCCCCTGGAAAAAGGGGAGCACACCGTGAGCCTGACCTTTACGGCTCCGCTGCTGCGGGAGGGCAAGCTGCTTTCCTGCATCGGGGCGGCACTCTTCCTGCTCACTGCGGGATATGAGCTTCTTAGCAAGAGAAAGAACAGAGGAGACAAGAATGGAGAAACAGAAACGCTTTGAGAAAAGGGATATGGTCTTTGCGGCGGCGCTGGCGCTCTGCCTGGGACTGACGGTGTTCTTCTTCTCGCCTATGGAGATAGTCTACGGCAACCAGCAGGATTTCACCGCCAATGCCTCGGACATACTGCTGCCCATGCTGCTGCTGGGTCTGGCGGTATCGGCAGGGCTGATGCTGCTGTTTATGCTGACGAGGCTGCTGGGCCGGAGTGTCTTCTTTGCTGTGACACATATCTTCCTGGGGCTGACGCTGGCCTTCTATTTCCAGTCGCTGCTCTTTAACGGGCAGATGCACCAGATCACCGGCGACGGGCTCTACACCGGCTCCACGGCGGGGATGGTCGTCAACGGGGCGATCTTCCTGCTCATAGCGGCGGCACCCACGGTCATAGGCATCATCCTTGCCCGGAAAAAGGCTGCCGAGGGGAACACGTTTATAAAATACCTCCCCGCTTATCTCTGCGGCGTGATGATACTTATGCAGGGCTTCGGCTTTACCGACAGTATGCGCAAGGCGGGTGCCGAGGGTGCTGCCAAGGCCTATGACGAGGTGTTCACCTATGCCCCCCTGACCTCCCTCTCACCCGAGAAGAACACGGTGGTATTTCTCGTTGACCGCTTCGACGGCGGCTGGGCGGACGAGCTGCTTGAAAAATACCCGGAGCTCTCGGAAAAGCTGGAGGGCTTCACCTACTACCGCAACAACATCTCCCACTACACCAACACCTTCCCCTCCCTGCCCTCGACGCTGACGAAATTCTACTTTGACGATTACGAGTACGGCTCCAAGACCGAGTACCTAAACGCCGCCTGGGACAGGCGCACCCTCCCCGATGCGCTGAAGGAGAACGGCGTGCGGGTCAATCTGGCGATAGACGGCTCCTCGGCTTACAGCAGCGTTTCACAGCTTTCTGGCAGGTGCGATAACCTTGTCAGCTCCGAGGATATGCGGGACGGCTTCAACCTCTTCGGCAAAAAGGGCATCTACTTCACCATGACCCGGCTGTCCCTGGCGAAGCTGACGCCCTACTGGGCGAAATTCTTCTTCGCCGGCAGCCTGGACTCCGATGTATCCGGCGAGTTCATCCGCTACAAGGAGGAATATGAGCCGGAGATCATCCCCTCCTTCGTGGGCGTTAGCTCCGACCTGAAATTCAACGACTACATAACCTCCCACGATCTTGCCGCCGACAGCCCCGCCCCCACGGTAAACATCATCCACCTCAACGGCTCCCACGCGGTGAGCGAGAGGGTATCAAAGCTCTATTACAAGGATGAGCCCTTTGAGACGGATGTCTACACCACCACCCGCGGGGAGTTTGAAATACTCTTTAGGTACTTCGACGAGCTGAAACGGCTGGACATCTACGACAAGACCAATATCATAATCTTCGCCGACCACGGCCGCGTCCACGACGAGATCGACTTTGAGGACAAGGAGCAGATCGAGCACGAAAACGTCTCGGCGCTTATGGTCAAGCCCGCAGGTGCGGCCTCCGCTCCCCTGCTCACCGACAGCAGCGCCGAGCTCTCCAACGACTATCTGGCTGCCTCGGTGCTGGAATATATGGGCATCGACCACAGCGATTTCGGGTATTCCTACAACGATATCATCGAGGGTGATCTGCATATCGAGAGGATATTCAACCCCTTCAGCTGGAAGACCGGCGGCAGATTCAAAAAGCTGAACCGCTACCGCGTCAACGGCGACGCCAGGGATTTCTCCAACTGGACAGAGATAAAGGAATAACAGCGAATCGCTTTATGCGCAAAAATCGGTACGCAGAAAGCTTTATTTGGATAGCCTCCCGCCCTTAAGTATGATATAATGCAAGTATCAATATGCTTTGGGGGTATAATATGATAAAGAAGCTTTTGGCACTTTTTGCCGCAGTTCTTATGGCAGGCTGCTCGTCGGGCGGGAGCTCGTCAAGCGGGCAGGAAGCAGATACCACAGCTCCGGCTGTAAGGGAGGAACATCTAATGGAGAAAGTCAAGGATCAGATAGTGGAGATACCCGACCTGGGCTATGACGGCAACGACCGCTCGCTGACCTATCCCACTTTCCAGAACTACACCTACTTTTCCAACACCGCCGGGCGTGAGACCAACGTGAACGTTCTGCTGCCTGCGGATTACTCGGAGGATAAGAAATACCCCGTGCTCTACATCCTGCACGGCTACTACGACAACGAAAAATGGATGGCAAGGCCCGTAGTCGGGCTGGACAAGATCCTCACCAACCTCCAGAAGAAGGGGGAGGCTGAGGAAATGATAATCGTGCTGCCCTATATCTTCTGCAGCAAGGAGCTGCCCACCTGCACGGGTATGGACGAGAAGAACTCCCTTGCCTACGATAACTTCATAAACGACCTGACCACCGACCTTATGCCCTTTATCGAGAAGACCTTCTCGGTTGCCACCGGCAGGGACAACACTGCTATCACCGGCTTCTCCATGGGCGGGCGTGAGTCGCTGTTCATAGCTTTGAAGCACCCCGAGCTCTTCGGATACGTGGGGGCCGTATGCCCTGCACCGGGCCTTGTGGAGATACCCGGCTCGCCTATGCACTCGGGTCAGATCACCGAGGCTGAGATGGTATTCCCCGAGGAATACAAGCCCAGGCTGCTGCTCATTTCCTCCTCTGATGCGGATAATGTGGTCTCCACCGCACCCGACAGCTACCGCGATATCTTTACCAGGAACTCGGTGGAGTTCGTTACTCACCGCCTCCAGCACACCGCTCACGACCAATCCAGCGTAAAGCCGCACCTTTACAATTTCCTGCGGTTTATTTTCAAGTGATGACCCTGCCCGCCCGGGACAGCAGTTCCGGGCGGGATTTTTTTGCCTTTTTGCAGAGGTTTTTATTGACACAGGCCTATATGCTGTGGTATAATGTTTAAGATAGGCAAGTTGTGTCAGGAGGATGGATATATGGCAATAATCAAGCTTACGCCTGCCTTCAAGGATTACATCTGGGGCGGCACAAGATTAAGAGACGATTTCGGCAAGCAGTGCTCCTTCGACAAGGTCGCCGAGAGCTGGGAGCTTTCCTGCCACAAGGACGGCCCCTCGGTGGTGGCGACTGGCGAGGATGCCGGTCTTACGCTGAGAGAATACATCGAGAAACACGGCAAGCAGGTGCTGGGAACTGCCTGCGAGCGCTTCGGGGATTTCCCCATACTCATCAAGCTCATCGACGCCAAGGACAACCTTTCGGTGCAGGTACACCCCGACAACGAGTACGCTCAGAGAGTCGAGGGGGAGTTCGGAAAGACCGAGATGTGGTACGTCGTTGACTGCGACGAGGGCGCGGAGCTGCTCTACGGCTTCAAGCACCAGATCTCCAAGGAGGAGTTTGCCGAAAGGATAGCAAACAACACCCTGCTGGAGGTCACCAACAACGTCCCCGTTCACAAGGGGGATGTGTTCTTCATCGAGGCGGGCACCCTCCACGCTATAGGCAAGGGCATACTGATCGCCGAGATACAGCAGAACTCCAACACCACCTACCGCATCTACGATTACGGCAGGGTCGGCAAGGACGGCAAGCCCAGGGAGCTGCACGTTGAAAAAGCCAAGGACGTCACGGTGCTGGCTCCCGCAAAGCAGTATCCCGAGACGCCGGTGGAAAGGTTTGAGGGCTACACCTCAAAGCTTATGGCAAGCTGCGAATACTTCACCACCTATGTTCTCGATATCGAGGACAAGGCCGAGCTGGAAGCCGACGGCAGCAGCTTTGCAGATCTGCTCATACTTGAGGGCGAGGGTACCGTTACCGGCGGCGACAGCGTCAGCTTTGTCAAGGGCGACAGCATCTTCATTACCGCAGGGACGGGCAAGTTCACCGTAAGCGGCAGGTGCAGGGCCGTCCTGACCAGAATAGACGAAAAACAATAATCTGTAAAGGAAGATAGGATATGAAATACTACATAGGCATTGACCTCGGCGGCACCAACATCAAGGCGGGAGTTGTCAGCGAGGATTTTGAGATCGTGGCCAAGACCTCCTGCAAGACCAACCTGCCCAGACCCGCAGAGGAGATCTGCACGGATATGGCAAAGGTGGCTCTCGAAGCCGTTGAGAAGGCAGGGCTCACCCTGGATCAGATCGAATCGGTGGGCATAGGCACCCCCGGCACCGCCAACAGCGAGACCGGCATCATCGAATACTCGAACAACCTGGGTTTCCTCAACTTCCCCGTTGTGAAGCTGATGCAGACCCATATCGACAAGCCCTGCTTCGTTGAGAACGACGCTAATGCAGCTGCCTACGGCGAGTTCGTGGCAGGTGCGGCAAAGGGCGCCAACGATGCAGTATGCATCACCCTCGGTACCGGCGTGGGCGGCGGCATCATCATCAACAAGAAGATCTACTCGGGCTTCAATTTCGCAGGCGCCGAGATCGGTCATACCGTCATTGACCCCAACGGCCCAGAGTGCACCTGCGGCAGAAAGGGCTGCTTCGAGGTGTTCTCCTCTGCCACCGGCCTGGTGAGGATGACCAGAGAGGCTATGCTGGCCGACAAGTCCTCGCTTATGTGGAAGATGAACGAGGAGGACGGAAAGGTCTCCGCAAGAACAGCATTCAACGCTATGCGTGCCGGCGACAAGTCGGGCAAGGAGGTCGTGGATAAGTACATCCGCTATCTTGCCTGCGGCATCACCAATACCATAAACATCTTCCAGCCCGACATCCTCTGCATCGGCGGAGGCGTGTGCAATGAGGGCGACCCCCTGCTCCTGCCCCTCAAGGAGCTGGTAGCCAAGGAGGTCTACACCAAGAATTCGGAAAAGAACACCGAGATCGTCATCGCCAAGCTCGGAAACGACGCGGGCATTATAGGCGCGGCATTCCTCGGTCTTTCTCATAAGTAAGACAACGGAGGTAAATAGCTATGTCAGAAAAACCTTATTTCTGTGACGGAGTGGATAAGGCTCCGCAAAGATCACTGTTCAACGCCCTCGGCCTGACCCGCGAGGAGATGGAGAAGCCTCTGGTGGGCATCGTTTCAAGCTACAACGAGATCGTCCCCGGGCATATGAACATCGACAAGCTGGTGGAAGCCGTTAAGCTGGGCGTGGCTATGGCGGGCGGTACCCCCATCGTGTTCCCTGCCATCGCAGTATGTGACGGTATCGCAATGGGTCATCAGGGTATGAAGTATTCCCTCGTTACCCGCGACCTCATCGCCGACAGCACCGAGTGTATGGCTCTGGCTCATCACTTCGATGCTCTGGTTATGATCCCCAACTGCGATAAGAACGTTCCCGGCCTGCTTATGGCAGCCGCAAGAGTGAATGTCCCCACCGTGTTCGTATCCGGCGGTCCTATGCTGGCAGGCCACGTAAAGGGTCAGAAGCGCTCACTCTCCAGTATGTTTGAGGCTGTCGGCTCCTATGACGCCGGCAAGATGACCCTGGAGGATGTTGAGGAATTCGAGAACAAGGTATGCCCCACCTGCGGAAGCTGCTCGGGTATGTATACCGCAAACTCCATGAACTGCCTGACCGAGGTGCTGGGTATGGGTCTCCGCGGAAACGGCACCATCCCCGCGGTTTACTCCGAGAGGCTCAAGCTGGCAAAGCACGCTGGTATGCAGGTAATGGAGCTTTACAGAAAGAACATCCGCCCCAGAGATATTATGACCGAGAAGGCATTCCTCAATGCCCTCACCGTGGATATGGCCCTTGGCTGCTCCACCAACTCAATGCTGCACCTCCCCGCTATCGCTCACGAGTGCGGGATAGATCTTAACCTGGACGTTGCCAACGAGATCTCCGCAAGGACTCCCAATGTATGTCACCTGGCTCCTGCCGGTCATACCTATATGGAGGATCTCAACGAGGCAGGCGGCGTGTATGCCGTTATGAACGAGCTGGCTGAGGCAGGCGTCCTCAACACCGACTGCATGACCGTTACCGGCAAGACCGTTGCCGAGAACATCAAGGGCTGCATCAACAAGGATCCCGAGGTCATCAGGCCTCTCGATAACCCCTACTCCAAGACCGGCGGCATCGCCGTACTGAGAGGAAATATCGCCCCCGACAGCTGCGTAGTAAAGCGCTCGGCTGTCGCTCCCGAGATGCTGGTACACGAGGGTCCCGCCAGAGTCTTCGACTCTGAGGAGGACGCTATCGCCGCTATCCGCGGAGGAAAGATCAATGCGGGAGACGTTGTGGTCATCCGCTATGAAGGACCCAAGGGCGGCCCCGGTATGAGAGAGATGCTCAACCCCACCTCCGCTATTGCCGGAATGGGTCTGGGCTCATCGGTAGCACTTATCACCGACGGACGTTTCAGCGGTGCCACCAGAGGCGCTTCCATCGGTCACGTTTCCCCCGAGGCTGCGGTAGGCGGACCCATCGCGCTGGTCGAGGAGGGCGATATCATCGCCATAGATATTCCCGCAAACACCATCAATGTCAAGGTCTCCGACGAGGAGCTGGCCGCAAGGAAAGCCAAGTGGCAGCCCCGTGAGCCGAGGATCACCACAGGCTATCTTGCTAGATACGCCTCCCTCGTAACCTCCGCCAACACCGGAGCGATACTCAGACAGGGCTGAGCCAAAGGCTCATAATAATATAGAAAGAGGTAATTATCCATGGCTAAGAAAATCATTCAGGTCATTCTCGTTATCATCTTTATCTTGCTCGTTGTAGTGGGTGTTCTTGTGGGAAGCTATGTTTTCAGCACCCCCGATACCGAACAGGGATCCGACAGCCGTCTGCTCATCTCCGGAGCCTGGATAGATGAGAACAACGACAGAAAGCTGGAGCTCTTCGAGACCGGTAAGTTCTCCTACTCCGAGAACAAGAGCGGCACCGTTATCGCTGACGGCTACTACAAGATCAACGATGACAGAAGTCTCATCAAGCTCTTTATGCTCCCCGGCCACCATACCGATGCTTTCAAGGATTATGTAAACCTGTTCTTCTTCGGTCAGATCTCCTATTCCGACCTGACTGACGCCAAGAACTCAAAGAAGAAGAACAACAAGGAGACCTACGAGCTCAAGAACGCTCCTGTCTGCACATTCCTTATCAAGAGCTACGGCGACAGCGAGGGCAAGGTGCTCAATATGGTAATGCCCGAGAAGACTCTGGATCTCTACTCCAAGGGCAAGCACTTCGAGGCTAAGAACAAGTAAGCATAGAAACGGAAACAGTATGAAACTGCTTTTGAAAAACATCCGCGCCGTTGACCCGCAATGCGGGCTCGACGGCGTGACCGATATCGTCATCGAGGAGGGGCGGATCGCCTCGATAGGCTCCCCCTGCTCCGATGCTGACCGCGTGATCGACGGCGAGGGCAGGCTCGTTGCCATGCCCGGGCTGTTCGATATGCACGTACACTTCCGGGATCCCGGTCTGACGGAAAAAGAAGATATCTTCACCGGAGCCGCTGCGGCAAAGGCAGGCGGCTTTACCGGTGTTGCCTGTATGCCCAATACAAAGCCCCCCATCGACTCAGCCGAGACGGTGAGCTATGTCCTGAACAAGGGCGCAGAAACGGGGATAAACGTCATACCCTATGCCTGCGTTACCAAGGGCATGAAGGGCGAGGAGCTCTGCGACTATGACGAGCTGATAAAGGCGGGCATCGTTGCCCTATCGGACGACGGCAGACCCGTGGAGAACGCCGAGCTGATGAGACAGGCTCTCGAGCAGAGCGTGACAAACGGGCTTATCATCGCCTCCCACTGCGAGGATCTTAAGATCATCAACGGGGGTATCATCAACAAGGGCGAGATCTCCGAGAAGCTGGGAGTAAAGGGTATGGACAGAGCCAGCGAGGACTACATCACAGCCCGTGAGATAGCTCTGGCTGCCTCCTGCGGCGCAAGGATACATATTTGCCATGTTTCCACCTACGGCTCGGTGAACATCATCAGAGCTGCCAAGCGGGACGGTATAAAGGTCACCTGCGAGACCGCTCCCCACTACTTCACCTTCACCGATGAGAAGCTGCTCTCCCGGGACGCTGACTACCGTATGTCACCCCCCCTGAGAACGGAGCGGGACAGAGCGGCAATCGAGGAAGCCGTCATCGACGGAACGATAGACTGCATCATCACCGACCACGCCCCCCATACCGCCCAGCAGAAGGCTGATTTTCTCACGGCTCCCAACGGTGTAGTGGGGCTGGAGACCTCTTTGGCGGCGACCCTCACGAAGCTGTATCACACAGGCAGGATGACTCTCCCGCAGATAGCGCAGATAATGTCGGTGAACCCCAGAAAGATACTGGGGCTGCCCGAGGCGGCTGTTAGAGTCGGTGAGCTTGCAGACCTCTGCATCTTCGACCCGGATTTGGAATGGGTGGTAAAGCCGGAGGAGCTCCACTCCAAAAGCAAGAACTCGGTATTCAAGGGCGAGACCCTCAAGGGTCGGAACCTCTATACCTTCTGCAAGGGTAAGATAGTATTCGAGCTTTGAGGCGGGGAATACTCAAAACCTGTCATACGATCGTAAATCCGGCGAAAAAACGGTATCTCTCCCCATAGGGGGAGAATACCTTTTTTCGCACTTCTCCGAGCATTGGAGAAAGCAAAAATCATAATTGTAAAACTGACCCGTGATCATGTGCTTTCAGAGTTTTACAATCGGCTATCAAAACCTATATAAAGGAGAATTGCTATGTCATTTGACAGACTGATAGAAAACATCGTTAAGACGCAGAACCCCTCGGTAGTCGGGCTCGACCCGAAGCTGGAGTACGTTCCCGAGTACATCATCGAGAAGAAGGTCAAGAAGTACGGCAAGAGCCTTAAAGCCGCCGCCAAGGCCATCCTTGAATTCAACAAGGCTATAATCGACGAGATACACGACATCTGCCCTGCCATAAAGCCCCAGGCAGCATACTATGAGATGTACGGCTGGGAGGGCGTGAAGACCCTTGCCAAGACCATAGAGTACGCACAGAGCAAGGGTATGTTCGTTATGACCGACGGCAAGCGCAACGATATAGGCGCTACAATGGAAGCCTATGCCACGGCTCACCTGGGTGTAACGGATATCTGCGGAGAGGCTGTGCCCGCCTTCGGAGCTGACGCTCTGACGGTCAACGGCTATCTCGGCACCGACGGCATAGCGCCACTGCTTGATAAGTGCAAGGAGTATGACAAGGGCATATTCGTGCTTGTAAAGACCTCAAACAAGAGCTCCGGCGAGCTTCAGGATCTCACGCTGGACGGCGGTCAGTCGGTCTATGCCACTATGGGCTATATGTGCGAGAAGTGGGGCTCAGAGGCTATGGGCAAATACGGTTACAGCAGCGTAGGCGCAGTGGTGGGAGCTACCTATCCCGAGCAGCTCGCCGAGATGCGCAAGGCGCTGCCCCACACCTTCTTCCTTGTACCCGGCTACGGCGCACAGGGAGGCGGCGCTGAGGGCGTTTCCAAGGGCTTCGATGCCAACGGCCTGGGTGCCATAGTAAACTCCTCCCGCGCTGTTATGTGCGCCTACAAGAAAGAGGAATGCGATCCTAAGGACTTCGCCAAGGCAGCCCGCCGGGAGGTCATCAGGATGAAGGAGGATATCATCTCCTTCCTGCCGACCATAAAGCTCCCGTAAGAAAATGATCAAGCCGCTCTGTTTTTGCAGAGCGGCTTTTTTCTTTCCCATACCCCATAACTCTGTGCAAAGCTGCGGCTAGGCCTGCCCTCCCCGGCAAGGGGGGCGAAGGGATTCGGCCTCTTTCGGTCAGTCGGCGTCCTCGTCCGTGGCTTCAAGGAGAAAGCTCACGGGGCGGAAGCCGTCGTTGCAGGAGATCATTGCCGACCTGCTGTTCTTCATCCAGCCGTCATAGAAATCCCGGGCGCCGTGAGCCAGCGCCATAACAAAGGGCGAGACCGTCTCCCAGGCGCTATCGCAGAAGCCCTCCGGCCTCTGCCAGCCGTTGGCGGTGAACACCTGCCCCTCCGCCATATCGCAGGCGTGCTCTATGGGGTTTTCGTACTGCTCTATAAGATCCTTGTAGCAAGCCACCCGCTTGACCGTTATCCTGACTTTTTTCATATCTATATCTCCCTCAATGGGGTGTTTACATCACCGAGAGCTCCTCGTCGGTCAGAGCAACTGCCCTGCCCTCTTCAAGGGATCTCTTAACATCTATGAACCTCTGGTTGCGGCTCCCGCGGAATTTGAGCTCAAGGCTCCGCTGCTCCAGGATAAAGGGTCCGTCCACGATATAGTCGCACTCCCGGAGCAGCTCCATAAAGCCGTTGCTGTCATCAGCCTGCGAGATAAGCTCCTCATAGGTATACCCCGTGTAGGCAATGACGTTCAGCTTGAAGCTGTTGAATTCGTGTATCTTCCTCGCAAGATCAGCCATAGCCTTTGCCTGGAAGAAAGGATCCCCCCCCGAGAGGGTCACGCCGTCAAGGATGGGGTCCTTTACGATCTCCTCAAATACATCATCCGTGTCAGCCTCAAAGCCCTGTTTTATGTCCCAGGTCTGAGGGTTCTGGCAGCCCTTGCAGTGGTGAGGACAGCCCTGCGTCCAGACCGTATAGCGGTAGCCCGGGCCGTCTACTATGGATTCGGGGGTGAGCCCCGCACATCTGAATTTCATATGATCATCTCCGTTCGATAAAAACAGGCGGATAGCTCCTATCCGCCTGTATTCTGATCGGTTCAGCAGTCGCACTGTATGCGCTTGATGCGCTCGTGGACAGTCTTGCGGTGCTCGGCCTCGGTACGTCCGCAAAGCGGGCACTTGTCACCGATTATGCCTGTGTAGCCGCAGACAGGATCGCGGTCAACCGGGTGATTGATAGCTCCGTATCCGATGCCCTGCTCCTTCATACAGCGAATGATCTTCTCAAACGCCGAGATGTTCTGCGACGGGTCGCCGTCAAGCTCGATGTAGGAAATATGTCCCGCATTGGTGAGCGCGTGATAGGGCGCCTCGATCTTGATCTTCTCGAATGCGTTTATATTATAGTATACAGGAACGTGGAAGGAATTGGTGTAGTAATCCTTGTCGGTCACGCCTGCGATCTTGCCGTAGCGCTTTCTGTCCATCCTGACAAATCTGCCAGAGAGGCCCTCTGCGGGAGTTGCCAGCAGCGAGAAGTTGAGACCTGTGCGCTTGGTCTCCTCGTCAAGACGCTTTCTCATATGAGATACGATCTCGAGACCCAGCTCTCTTGCTTCCTCGCTCTCACCGTGATGCTTGCCGGTGAGGCACTTGAGTGTCTCAGCGAGACCTATGAAGCCCACGGACAGCGTACCGTGCTTGAGCACCTCGCCCACCTCGTCGTTGATGTCCAGCTTGTCGGAGTCGATCCACACGCCCTGACCCATAAGGAAGGGATAGTTCTTGACCTTCTTGCTGGCCTGGATGCGGAAGCGGTGGAGCAGCTGAGCGATGCAGAGATCCATCATCTCGTCAAGGCTGTCAAAGAAGGTGCCGATATTGCCCTGAGCCTTGATAGCGAGCCTGGGCATATTCAGAGAGGTAAAGGAGAGGTTGCCTCTGCCGGTTACGATCTCTCTGGAGGGGTCGTGAGCGTTGCCGATAACTCTGGTACGGCAGCCCATATAGGCGATCTCGGTATCGGGGTTGCCCTCCTTATAATACTGGAGGTTATAGGGGGCATCGAGGAACGAGAAGTTGGGGAAGAGCCTCTTGGCGGAAACTCTGCAGGCCAGCTTGAAGAGGTCGTAGTTGGGGTCGGTGGGGTTGTAGTTCACGCCCTCCTTGACCTTGAAGATGTGTATGGGGAAGATAGGAGTCTCGCCGTTGCCGAGACCTGCCTCCTGAGCCAGCAGCACGTTCTTGATGACCATTCTGCCCTCTACCGAGGTATCGGTGCCGTAGTTGATGGAGGAGAAGGGGGTCTGTGCACCGGCACGGGAGTTCATGGTGTTGAGGTTGTGGATGAGCGCCTCCATAGCCTGATAGGTAGCCCTGTCGGTCTCCTTGTAGGAGGTCTTGTAGGCGAACTTCTGGATCTTGTCAACGGTCTTGGCATCGACAAAGGAGAGAAGGATCTCAGCCTCAGCCTCCTTGTAGCCGTTGTCGTATGAAAGGGTGACGCCTATGCCCTTTTCCTTCTCGATCTTCTCCATTATCTGCTTGGCGATGACCTGGGAATCGGGAACATCTGCGATGAGGTTCAGTGCGCGGTGGATGTTGTCACGGTAGCGGTGCTTGAAGGTCTTCTTGACGCCCTCGGCCATATCGTACTCGAACTTGGGTACCGACTGACCGCCGTGCTGGTCGTTCTGGTTGGACTGTATAGCGATGCAGGCGAGAGCTGCATAGCTGGAGATATCGTTGGGGCATCTCAGATATCCGTGGCCGGTGGAGAAGCCGCCCTTGAAAAGCTTGGTCAGGTCGATCTGGGTGCAGGTGGTGGTGAGGGTATAGAAGTCCAGGTCGTGGATGTGGATATCGCCCTCGGCGTGAGCCTTGGCGTGTACCGGGTCGAGGACGTACATCTCATAGAATTCCTTTGCGCCCACCGAGCCGTACTTGAGCATGGTGCCCATAGCGGTATCGCCGTCGATGTTGGCGTTCTCGCGCTTGAGGTCGCTGTCCTTTGCGGACTTGAAGGTAAGATCCTCATAGACCTTCATAAGGCGGGTGTTCATCTCTCTGGCACGGGTCCTGGTGGAGCGGTAAAGGATGTAAGCCTTGGCAGTTGCCGCGTGGCCTTCCTCTATAAGCACCTTCTCGACGCAGTCCTGGATCTGCTCTACGGTAGGAGCCTCGAGATTCTTCTCCATAAGCATATCGACTACCTTGCCCGCAAGCTCCAGAGCCTCGTCGTAATTGCTGCCGCCTACCGACTGTGCAGCCTTGTAGATAGCGCCGGCGATCTTTTCTATATTAAATGTAACGTTTCTGCCGTCGCGCTTCTTGATTTTGATGATCATTTTCCTTTTACCTCCGTTTGTCATATCTGTGCGGAAACTGTAAATATCTGTAAGGCACCGAACCGTTCCCCGAGGTTCGGCCAGCCACAACATCTTGTGGTTTCGCTGTGAACATTTACAAGTATATAGTATTTTTGTGGCGTTGTCAAGTGAATTAGTGACAAAAAATACACAACACTTTTAGTCACCCTGCACAAGGCCCTCCAAAACCCCCGTGGCTGCGCGTTTTCGCAGAACGGCAAAAACAGTCTTCTGAAAGCTTTTGGCCTTTACAGCTTGATTTTTGAAAATCTGCGTCAAGAAATTAACTTTACAGCACGTTTTTCCGCAGTTTCAAAACTGCATTTGTGAAGCCTCTGTCAAACTTGTTTAGAGTCTTCTTCCTCCCGGACGGCATCTATATTTCCCCTTTTTTGGACAGTAATTTTTCGGCCTCCGAAAACCGATATTGTAAAGCAAAACCCCTTGATTTTCGCCTGCCCATTCCATTTTCAATATGGGGTATGCCCGCCAATATATGCCGTTTCGCATAACAAATGTTAAATCGGCACAACAAAATGCCGTACCCTCCCGGGTACGGCATACTAAATATAGTGTTCCGGCCTCTTCCTCACTTACTGCGGATCTTGGCGGCGTGGTGTGCCGCCTGTTGGGGAAGAGACGGGGATACTTACTGCAGCTCGCCGCGGCTGAACTCGGCGAGCTCGAGGCCTTCGTTTTTTTCTAGGGCCCAGCGGATGTTCCATTCGCTGGAGAAGAGCAGCAGGAAGTTATCTCTGAAATCCTGGACGATCTTGGTATCGGACGAGAGCTTGAGCTTCTTGACGTCGTCTACGGGGAGCTTGGTGATCCAGCGGATATGGGAATAGGGCAGCCCCTCGATGACGATATCCACGTTATACTCATTCTTCATTCTGTACTGGAAGACCTCGAACTGGAGGACGCCCACTACTCCGACGATGACCTCCTCCATACCGGTGTTGGGCTCGTGGAAGATCTGGATAGCACCCTCCTGAGCTATCTGCTCTGCTCCCTTGACAAACTGCTTGCGCTTCATTGTATCCTTGGGGCGGACGCGCTCAAAATGCTCGGGTGCGAAGGTGGGTATGCCCTCGAACTCAAATTTGAGATTGGGAGCGCAGACGGTATCTCCGATGGAGAAGATGCCGGGGTCGAAGACGCCGATGATATCTCCCGCATAGGCCTCGTCGATGATCTCACGCTCCTGAGCCATTATCTGCTGAGGCTGTGAGAGGCGGAGCTTTCTGCCGCCCTGAACGTGGAGGACGTCCATCTCCTTATCGAACTTGCCGGAGCACACCCGCATAAAGGTGATGCGGTCGCGGTGAGCCTTGTTCATATTGGCCTGTATCTTGAACACGAATGCCGAGAAGTTGGGGTCAAAGGGATCCACCACGCCTGCGGTGGAGGTCCTGGCGAGGGGGGGAGGTGTCATCTGCAGGAAGCTTTCGAGGAAGGGCTCAACGCCGAAATTGGTCAGCGCCGATCCGAAGAACACAGGCGAGAGCCTACCCTCGTGGACAGCCTTGATGTCAAACTCCTCCGAGGCACCGTCCAGCAGCTCGATATCCTCCGAGAGGGTCTCGTGCAGGTCGGAGCCGATGAGCTCGTCCAGAGAGGGATCGTTGAGATCCACCTCCGAGGCAGCGATCTTGTGCTTGCCGAATGCCATCTCGTCGTTGCTGGTGAAGGAGATTATGTGGCGCTTCTCCCTGTCGTAGACGCCCTTGAAATCCTTGCCGCAGCCGATGGGCCAGTTTACGGGATAGGTGGGGATGCCCAGCTCACGCTCGATCTCCTCGGTGAGCTCAAAGGGGTTGCGGGCTTCCCTGTCCATCTTGTTGATGAAGGTGAATATGGGTATATGCCTCATAGCGCAGACCTTGAAGAGCTTGCGGGTCTGGTTCTCCACGCCCTTTGAAGCGTCAATGACCATTACCGCTGAGTCGGCAGCCATAAGGGTGCGGTAGGTATCCTCGGAGAAATCCTGGTGTCCGGGGGTGTCAAGGATATTGATGCAGAAGCCCTCGTACTGGAACTGCATTACCGACGAGGTAACGGAGATACCTCTCTGCTTCTCTATCTCCATCCAGTCTGAGACGGCGTGGCGGGAATTCTTCTTGCCCTTTACGGCACCTGCCTGGGCGATTGCGCCGCCGTAGAGCAGGAATTTCTCGGTAAGGGTAGTCTTACCGGCATCGGGGTGAGAGATTATTGCAAAGGTACGTCTTCTCTTGATCTCCTTTTCAAGCTCTGACATGGGAGCTCCTCCTTTATGATAATATCTTTACAGTGTCTTTTTCAAAAACGCCTTGAACAGCGCAGCCAGCTTATCGGGGATCTTTGCATACATAGTATGCCCCTGGTTGATCAGGTGTATCTCGGCACCGCATTCGGCGGCGTAATCCTTGGCTGCCTGCTGCCAGGTCAGCGCCTTGACCGGGGTCTTCATATTGCTTACAACGAAGCAGGCGGGGCAGGAAAGCTTGCCTGTTGCGGCAGCCTTTTCCGCATTGGCATCGGCGAGGATCGACTCCTCAAATACCGCCTCGCTGGTGATGTTCTTATAGTAGACCTCCTCGTAGGTCTGCTTCTCTTCATCGGTGAGCTCGCTGCCCGTCAAAAGGCCGGAGGCGTTCACCGTCTTGCTGCGGAGCATTTTATCCAGCAGCCCCCGCTTTGCGATCTTCTGCATCAGGGCTCTGGTCCTGGCCACCATGGCTCTTTTCTTTTCATCGGGGATCTCCCGCGCCTGAGCTTTCATCATATTGGGAAAGCCCATATCTATCCCCAGCAGGGCCTTGACCTCACCGGGATAGGTGTTCGCCCACCAGATCGCCTCAAACCCCGAATAGGAGTGGGGCGCCAGGACATAGGGCGGGTCGATGTTCAGGCTCCTGAGAGCAGCACGGCTCTCTTCAACAAGGTTCTCCACCGTTCTTTCCGTCTGAGCCTTTCCGCTCAGACCGTAGCCTGCCTTTTCCACCACGGCTATGGTATAGCTGTCGGAGAGCCTTTTATACAGGGGCTTGTATTCAAGGGCGGGGCATCCCACGCCGGAACCTGCCATAAACACGATAACAGGCGAACCGCTGCCCTCGGTATAGACGTTGATCTCGGTCCCGCCGACCTTGGCTTTTCTGCCGTATTCTTTCATATTCTCACCTCTGCCCCCTGTTCTCTGAGATAACACGCAACCTATATTATACTATACTCCGGCAGAGATTTCAAGGGGGATATTTGTAAATATTGTATTGAGATACCGCACTTTCAGCCCTTCCTGCGGCGGGAGAGGACTTCCTGCAGCACTGCCGTCAGCAGCCCCAGGATGCTCATTATCTGCCCTGCCCGGAGCCAGGGAGCCGTAAATCGCAGGGTGATGCTGTGCTCACCCGCCTCCAGCGGGAAACCGATGAAGGCCTTGCCCACACATTCGTATTCCCTCTCCTGCCCGTCAACGGTGAGAGTGAAGCCCTCCGAGTAGGGCACTGCAAGCTCGAACATACCGTCCCCGGTGCAGGTGATGCTGCCTTCGATAACGTCCCCGCCCGTCTTGTCACGGTCGATGACGAGGGCATCGCAGTTATGAGCCTCGGCGGGATAGTCGATGAGCGAGGCGGTAAAGCTGCTCAGGGTGTACTCCCCCTCGGAGAAGTCAAGGTAGAGAGCATCGAGGCTCCCGTCCGCCCCCGGAGCGATAACGTAAGTGAAGGAGGTATTGTTGTTGCGGTATTTCCAGTTGGGGTCGGTCAGGAGGTTGGTGACGCCGTTGACGGTCAAAGAAACATCGGCGCTGTTGCCGCCGCAGACGGTCTCCAGCACCAGCAGCTTCCCCTCGGGGACGGCTGCCTCCAGCGGGAGGGTCAGCGAAAAAACCTGAGGGGCATTTATGCTGTACCCCTTTTCCGTCCTGGTGATGAACTGGCTCTCCGGCAGGGAAAGCTCACCCAGCGGTGTGGCTGTGCTCTCAAACTCTCCCCCGCTGCCGGAGACGGTGTACCTCACCAGAGCCTCCATCTTCTCGGCGGTGGTGAGGCTGTCGAAAACATCCTCGCCCAGACGGGGCTTCACTCTCCCCACTGGGAGGGTATAGGGGTTTGTGTAAAGGCATATTCCGCTGTCCTCTCCCGCAGGCTCATAGCCGTAGGGCGCCTCGGGGCTCTCGGAGAGCAGGCGTCCGTTTGAGATGAACAGCTCAAACATGGGGTTCTGGGAGCGGACGGTGAGCGCGGGGTTGCGCAGCTCGTTTTCGTTGTTCATAACGTTCAGGTAGAAGCTGTTATAGAGCTTGTTGTGTACCGAGGAATAGAGATAGGGGCTGCGGTACCCGCTGCCCTCCGCCAGATTGGAGGTCAGAAGCCTGTGCTCCGCCACAGAGGTGCGGAGCCAGTCCCCCTCGCTCTCGGCTTTTTCGGTGAGCCGCCCGTAGGCGGGGGAGTTGACGCTGTCAAGAGTTTCCTCAGAGATGAGCTGATCCCGGGAATTGAGGTAATACGCCGAGCAGAACGGCACCGCCAGCAGCGCTGCGAACATCAGCAGCCTGTTCTTGAATATCAGCAGGAACACCACCGCCGCCGCCAGCAGGAGCATATCTGTTCTCATCATACTGAAAACGAAGCTGTCATAGCGGGACATGACCCAGCAGAGCCAGAACGCCCCTGCCGTTATGAGCAGAGAATACCACTTCACCGCTCCCCTCCCCGCGTCGGCGAGGACGTCTCCGAAAAGCAGGAGCGTCAGGGGAATAAAGGGTATCAGCACCTTTGAGTCGATATACATAGTCCCGTTGAGGATATAGACAAACAGGGGGCATGAGATCAGCAGAGCCATAACGATACCCAGAAAGCGCCTGGCTCTGTCCTTTGAGAGCACCCCGCAGACTATCCCGAAAAGGGCTGCGGTGCCCAGACCCATTGAGTAGGCAGAGTATCCCAGCATATTGAAGCGGGGCGAGGGGATGAAATCTTTCAGAGTGACGGTGATGTTCGCCTCATCCCGCCCGGAGATCAGGACGTATATCGTGGGCAGCAGCAGTACGCCTGCCATAAGCACCGCCGAGACTATCCTACCGGCAAAGCCCCCGGCAGCCCGGAGGAATGCTCTGAGCGACGGCTCCTCCTCCACGGAGAGCCAGCGGTAAACGCCGTAGACGGTAACAGCCGTCAGCGCCGCGACGCTGAAAAACCAGCTGGTCATTATTATCAGGAACGACCACAGGGTCAGCTGCCATCTGTGCCTGCCCTCAAAGTACATATCCACCGCCTCAAAGGCCAGTATCAGGAACGGCAGGCAGGAAACGAACATGATATGCCTGTGGGAATGTAAAAACACCGGTGAAGCCAGCAGGTATGCCGCCATCAGCGCCCCCGAGACAGCTTTCCCACTGCGTTTGCGCATAAAGCGGTAGAAAAGCGCTGCTCCCGCAAAGCAAAGCACCGCCGCCGAGACCTGTATATACACCCGCATGGGCACAAAGGGCAGAAGATATGAAAATAAAATAACAGGCGAGTAAAGCCCGTAGTAAGAGAACGCATAAATGTTCTCCCCTGCGCCCAGGTCAGGCGCAAGGCTCGGGAACAGCTCGCCCGTATCGTAAAAAAGCTTCCGCATCATATCGGGGATGGCGTAGTGCTGGCTGGGCCAGTCGAGGATCGACCCGAAGGCATACTCAAAATGGGTATAGGCAAGCACGGCCGCAGCAAAAACAATGCCCGCCGAAAGGAGTATAGCACAGTCTCTGCGGTCAAGCCGTCTCATTACCTTCTGTCCCTCCAGCCCTCGGCAGGCTCCCACATCTCATAGGGGACCATATGCGAGAGCTTCTCTATCGTAGATGCCTGAGACTTGTAAAAGCCCAGCAGATAATTCTTGAACTCGATCTGCTCTTCCGGGAGCCTTTCAAGGCGGCTCTCCACAGCCGGGAGATTCTCCTTCTTGTAATAGTCCCCCGTATACATCAGCTTGTCCTTGACGCCGCAGTTTATGCAGGCGGCAGTCACCAGATCCGAGGTCATCAGATGGTGGATATGCCCGTACTCCCCATCGGGATTGTGGGTCGCTATCACCGACCATTTCTTATAGCCCACCAGCAGCTCAAGATCCTTTAACAGACCGTCTCTGACCGCATTCCAATCATCCCGCTCGCCGTTGACCTTATCGGGGTATTCGAGTATCATAGGGGTGTTCCCCGAGGCATCGATGACCTTCAGGAATTCCTCCTTACGGGTATCGTTCCTGCCGTTTGTTATGCAGACGCAGAGCCAGCCGCCCTCCATAAGATGCCCGCCTGCCCAGAGTACTTCGTCGTCGGGGTGGGCGAATACCATCAGCTTATCCGCCTGAGCGGTGTTGGTCCTGATTATCTGCTCAGTGGTCAGCGGCTCAACGGTATGGGCCTTGTGCGCCCTGAGTCCCAGCACCGAGGCATATATCAGCAGCACTATCCCCGCTGCTGCGGCGACGGCCAGTGAGCCCCAGATCACCAGTGCTTCCCTGCTCTGCTGCCAGAAACCTTTTTTTCTTCTGCGTCGTGTCATTGGATTACCCCTTAGTCAGTTAATTTATCCTCGCCGGTCAAGCCTTATCAAAGGCTCTCGTTCACATACCCGGCGAAACGCTCAAAGCCTGCTCTGCCCGCAGCATCTCTCTTGTAGATGCCTGCGTGCTCCAGCACCTTTGAGAACACTATGCCTATCTCCTCCTTGATGACCTCTCCCACATTCTCAGGGTCAACGCTCCTGCGGGACATGAACTCATATGCCCAGTCGGCGTGCTTGGAAAGAGTCTCATCGGAGCGGAGGTCCCTGCCCTCTCTTATGGCCTGAGCCAGCTGTGTCATCTCGCTCTTCAAACGTGCGGGCAGCACCGCCAGACCCATCACCTCTATGAGGCCGATATTCTCCTTCTTGATGTGGTGGAGCTCGGCGTGAGGGTGATATACACCCAGGGGGTGCTCGTCGGTGGTGATATTGTTCCTAAGGACGAGATCCAGCTCATACTCCCCGTCTCTCATCCTGGCTATGGGAGTGATGGTGTTATGGGGCTCGCCGCCGGTCTCGGAGAAGATGAAAAGCTCCTCGTCCGAATAGCTTCTCCAGCAGGTAAGTATCCTGTCGGCAAGGGAGGTGAGCTTCTCCCTGTCGGCACCCCTGAGCCTTATGACCGACATAGGCCACTTGACGGTACCCGCCTTTATATCCTCATAGCCCTTGAAGCAGAACTCCTTCTCCACGGGAGCCTTTGCCATGGGGAATTCGTAATTGCCCCCCTGGAAATGCTCGTGGGAGAGTATTGAGCCGCCCACTATGGGCAGATCGGCATTGGAGCCGATGATGTAATGGGGGAACTGCCCGATGAAATCAAAGAGCTTCGAGAAAGCCGAGCGGTCGATGACCATAGGCGTATGGCGCTTGTTGAACAGTATGCAATGCTCATTGTAGTAAACGTAGGGCGAGAACTGCAGGCCCCACTCCTCGCCGTTAATGGTCACGGAGATGACCCGGTGGTTCTGCCTTGCGGGGGAGTTGAGCCGCCCCGCATAGCCCACGTTCTCGTAGCAGAGCAGGCACTTGGGGTACCCCGACTGCGGAGCGTTCTTCGCGGCGGCGATAGCCTTGGGATCCTTCTCGGGCTTTGAGAGGTTTATGGTGATATCTATATCCCCGTACTCGGTGGGTGCCAGCCAGTGCATATCCTTCTTTATTCGGTAGCGCCTGATATAGTCACTGTCCTGGGAGAGCTTGTAGAACCAGTCGGTGGCTTCGGAGGGGGAGCTTTGATAAAGCTCCGAAAACCGCTTTGTCACCTCAGAGGGTCTGGGTGTGAGCAGCCCCATAAGCTTGGTATCGAAAAGATCGCGGCAGGTCACATTGTCCTCGCAGAGACCCTTTTCGCAGGCGAAGTCCAGCAGCTCCCCGAGGGTGCTTTCAAGATCGACCTCCCGGTACTCCTCCGCAGGCTCCTCATAGGCATCCAGCGCGAGAGCCTCCAGCAGGCGGTTAGTGGCCCAGACCTTATCCTCCGGAGCGATGAGCCCGGTCTCCAGCCCGTATGTCACAAGTTTTTTTATGCTTTCAAATATCATCATTCTACTCCTTTTGTGAGCTTGCTCACAGTTATATCCGCCCCTACGAGATAAGCCATCATCAGCTCCAGATCCTTCTCATCCACAGTCTTGTCGTTGTTAAGGTCTGCGGCTATGAGATCTATATCCACGGGATAACTCGTCAGGACGTACAGCCGCATCAGGGCGTAGTCCAGCAGAGCGGCGGTGCCGTTTCGGTCGGCATCACCCAGTACAAAGCTTTCCGAGGCGGAGGCGATCAGCACCTTCTTAGTTACCGTTCCTCCGTATAGGCCTATGCCCTCCGCGGTTATGATAGCATACCCCTGCCTGTCGGGCTTTGATACCGAGACGATCATATCCTCGTCGTCGATCAGCTCCGTATCACCCAGCATCACCCTGACATCGGCTGTGATCAGTGCAGCGTCAAAGGTATCGTATCGGGAGACAGGTAAGCTTATCACTGCGCTCTCCACCGAGATCAGGGGAGGAACGCGGCTGTCGGTATAGCTGTCGCCGCAGACGCCGCAGATGTGGAAGGTGTAGCCCTCGGTGGTGCAGGTGGGGGCTATGACCACATCAAGATAGCTGTGCCCCTCGGCGGGAACGGGAGCGGTGTAGCTTTCGCCGCACTCCGAGCAGGTGAAGGTACGCACGCCGTCCTCGGTGCAGGTGGGCTCGGTGGTTATCTTGGGAACGAATTTGTGACCCGTGGTGGTGACGGTGCTGTCCTTATAGCTGTAGGTGCACCGCGAGCAGGTGTGGAGGGTGTAGCCGTCCTCGGTGCAGGTGGGCTGGATCATCTTGCTGATAAGATCGTGCCCCAGCGCCGGGATGACCTCGGAATAGTTCTCGCCGCACTCCTGGCAGGTGTATTTCTTCAGGCCGGGAGTTGTGCAGGTGGGGTCCCGGAGCACCTTCGTCTTATACTGATGCCCCTGGGTGGGGACGGGGTCGCTCTTATAGCTGTCGCCGCACTCCGAGCAGGTATAGAGGGTATAGCCGTCCTCGGTGCAGGTGGGGGGGACGACCTTAGTGTTATAGCTGTGGCCGAGCGCCGGCACCGGCTCCGAATACTCATCTCCACAGGCGGAGCAGGTATATACCCGCAGGCCGTCGGAGGTGCAGGTGGCTGTTTTGGTGTCGATATAGGTATAATCATGCCCGTTGGCGGGCACAGGCTCGGTATAGCTGTCGCCGCAGAGGGGACAGGTATAGGTGATGACTCCCTCCTCGGTGCAGGTGGGGTCCTTGGTCTGCTGGGCAGAATACTTATGGACGATATTGAGCGAGACCGTGGTGCCGCTGATATAGGCATCCATATACCTGCTGTCCGGAGTGTAGTTTATGGTGAAATACTCACCGCTGTCGGAAGCAAGGCAGGTGGGTGATCTCAGATAGTGTTCATTCCTTACGGTGCCTGTGTCCAGCTCGGGAGAGGCAACAGTATCGAACACCATATCGCCGCTGTAGCCGCCCTCGCCGTCGGAGACGAACCGGCAGACTGCTGTATTTGAGTAATTCTTGATATATATATACTGCTTGAAATAAAGCTCGCTGCCCTCGTTGATGTCACTCTCCGAGCTGGGGGCAGTAGTCAGCGAGAACTTGTTGCAGGTATCGTCAGCCTGGACAGTCAGGCGGATATCCTTCAGCACTCCCGAGGTGTCAACCGCCATATCCGGGAGGTCGGCAGGGTCGGCGGAGGTGCGGAAGCAGCTGTTCTCCGCATCATAGACCCACTCGTTCTTGGTGGTCATAGTATATACTTCGCCCGACTCGGTCTTGATATTCAGAGTTTTGGGCAGACCCGCGGCTATCTTGCCGAGGTTTTCCTCATCCATCCACTTGGAGCTGATATGGAGATTGTTATAGTATGCCGTGGCGGACACTACCTTTGAGGGTGCCAGGTCGGCAGCCTTGAAGAACTCGACGGTGTAGGTTATCTTTGCCGAGGAGCCGTTTCTGTCCTTGAGGCCGGTAATTGTTATCTCGTAGGGGCACTCGTACTGGTTCGTGGAGGTGTTGTAATCCTCCGCCTGGACAAATTCGATGCGGTTGCTCTTCTCCGAGACCAGAGTCCCCGCAGCAGAGGTGCGGGTGTAGGTCTGCCCGGTGGTGAGGTTCTTTATGGTTACTGTAACTGAGCCTATATCGGTGAAGGTGAAGGCTCCGCTCTCCCACTCCGCGCCCCAGGAGGTCCTGGCAGGGCGGGCGATGGCCTCGGCGGGCATGGCTCCCGGCATCGGGAAGGCTGAGAAGGTGTCCTTGTAACTGACCGCAGCGCCGCCGTAGGCGCCTATGGAGGTGTTCCCGCAGTAGCCGAACCGGAAGGTGGAATGCTCCGGCGAGATCAGCGCATAGCGGTGCCCTCTCGAGGACCAGGCTCCCGTGTTCAGGTCATAGCCCTCGTTGACCCAGCCCTTGATGGAGCCCTGGGGGCTCAAGCCCCACGCCAGGACGTTGTGGCCGGTTATCTTGCCCGCGTTCCACATCTCATCGCTCATCCCCTCGGGCTGAGGGTTGCCGTCTACCTTGTGGGAACGGTATATGTTCCTCACCAGCGCCTGGACCTGCAGGCTCTCGTCAGGCTCGCAGGGAACAGTGATCTCCGGAGTGCCCGAAAGCCAGCGGTAAAAGTTGGTCATCGCAAGCATGGCGTCCAGAGTGTCCTCAGTCAGCACTCCCGGCGCATAAGGAGCAGTGACGGAGCAGGGCTCGCTGTAATAGGTCGAGCTGTTGCCGTCAGAGTAGGTCGCCCCTGTGAGCAGCGCCTCGGAATAGCGCCTCGCTGTCTCCTCAGCCGTCCGCCCCTTGAAGGGAGCGTATTCGTTCGCATTGTATGTAACTGTCCCCTCAGCCCACGCCTCTCTGGGCATGAACCCTGCCTGCGTGAATAACATCACCGAGGTAACAGCACAAGCTATCAACGCCTTTATCCTCATTGGAATTCCTCCGAAATGTGTTATTATACTCTCATTTCCATACCCTGCCCTGCTGCGGGGGCAATGCCTCCTGCAAAGGCATAGGGGATTACCCTTTTTCAAAAGGGTCTCCCCCAGCAAGTTCTGCACAGGTGAGCTGCTCCCCGCAGCAAGGCAGGGCAAGGGTATAGGCAACACCGCACGACCCGCGGCTAGCGCCTCTGCACATCATCTGCTTGCCAGCTTTCCGTCATATCACCCAAATTCTCCTTGACGTTGCGTAAAGCGAAGTGAACTTCGCTTGCAAGCCTGCGTCGAATTTAGGCAATCTGACGAAAATCTGGACGGCGCATCTGATGCACAGGGGTCGTGCGGTGTTGCC
>JAFXXU010000024.1 GCA_017542125.1 Ruminococcus sp. | reverse complement strand
TCCAGATTTTCGTCAGATTGCCTAAATTCGACGCAGGCTTGCTGACGCAAGTCAAGGAGAATTTGGGTAATATGACGGAAAGCTGGCAAGCAGATGATGTGCAGAGGCGTTAGCCGCGGGTCGTGCGGTGTTGCCTTAAAACCAATTGGTGATCATGCGGTCTACTAAGTTTTGCGATCGGCTGTCTGATCAATAATCAAGGAGGAATTGAAAATGGCAGAAACAGTTTACACCAAGAACGCACCGGACGCTATCGGCCCTTATTCCCAGGCAAAGGTAGTCGGCGGCCTGGTATTCACCTCGGGGCAGATCGCTATCAACCCCGCCACCGGCGCAGTAGAGGCAGCCACCATCGAGGAGCAGACCCATCAGGTATGCAAGAACCTGAAGGCTGTGCTCGAAGCAGCAGGCTCGTCCCTTGACAAGGCGGTAAAGACGGTATGCTTCCTGAAGAACATGAGCGATTTCGGAGCATTCAACGGCATCTACGGTGAATACTTCACCTCAAAGCCCGCACGCTCCTGCGTAGCAGCGGCAGCACTCCCCAAGGATGTGCTTGTTGAGGTCGAGGTCGTAGCGGAGTTATAATACACGACAGCATAAGAAAAGGCAGCCATCAAGGGCTGCCTTTTTTCGTTTCCTATCTGTCCGCCAGCATCCTGTAGGTCTCCGGCCTTCTGTCGCGGAATACTCCCCACTCCAGCCTTGCCTTGTCGCATTCGTCAAGGTCTATATCGGCAAGCAGCACCGCATCGCCTTCCCGCTCTGCCGAGGCTACTATCTCACCCACGCCGTCGGTAATGAAGGATGAGCCGTAGAATTTCAGCGACGAGCTCTGATGGCTGTTTTCCTCGCAGGGCTCAACGGTCTCTATACCGTAACGGTTCGCCGCCGCTATAGGGATGAGGTTAGCCGCAGCGTGGCCCTGCATAGCCCGCCTCCAGTGAGGCATACTGTCTGTTTCAAGTATGGGCTCAGAGCCTATGGCTGTGGGGTAAAGGATCAGCTGGGCGCCCATAAGAGCCATAGCTCGCGCCGCCTCCGGGAACCACTGATCCCAGCAGATGCCCACGCCTATCTTGCCGTAGCGGGTGTCCCAGACCTCAAAGCCGGTGTCGCCGGGAGTGAAATAGAACTTCTCCTGATAGAAGTGATCGTCAGGGATGTGGGTCTTGCGGTAAACGCCCAGCACCGAGCCGTCTGCATCGATCATCGCTATGGAATTGTAGAGGGTGCAGCCCGCCTTCTCGTAAAAGCTCACCGGGATGACCAGGGAGTATTCCGCCGCCAGCTTCTTGAAATGCAGCACAGCCTCGTTATCCGAGACGGGCTTTGCAAAGCTGTAATAGTCGTATCTGCGCTCCTGGCAGAAATACTTTCTCTCGAACAGCTCCGGCAGCAGGACTACATCCGCGCCCTTTTCCGAGGCTTCACGCACCAGGGCATCGGCTCTTGCAATGTTCTCGCTGACATCATCGGTGCAGCTCATCTGGATCGCAGCAACGGTTATCTTCATATGAATCTCTCCTTATGATATATTCTTTGCTTTCCCCACGGAAACCTGATCGTCAAGGACGGCTCTGAGGTCGGTGCCCTCTGCGGCTTCCCAGCGGCGCTCACCCACCACGGTATAGGTAACTCTCCCGCCGGGAGCGGGGGTCTCGTCGTAATGATCCTCGTAGAACACCCCGTCGGAGACTGTTGTCCCCCGGAGGATGCCCTTGCATTCCCCAAGCGTGCAGCCCGGGAAGTTCACGTTCCAGATCTCGTTGAGGGCAAGGGGCTTTTCGATAAGCTCCGCTATCAGCTCTTCAAGGTATCTGTCGGTGACCTCGTGATCATCCCCGTGGCTCTCCGAAAAGGCTACGGAGTGTATCCCCCGGAAGGCACCCTCAAAGGCTGCCCCCACGGTGGCGGAGTACTGTAGATCAGTGGCCACATTGAAGCCCTTGTTGACTCCGGCAAAAACGTGGTCGGGTCTGCCTCCCGAAAGGTTGAGGACGCCTATCCTCACGCAGTCGGCGGGGGTTCCGGTGCAGGCATAGGCCCTTACCCCCTCCACGGGGAAATCCACCTGCCAGGCCTCAAAGCTGCCGTGGAGCGAGATGCTGTGGGACATAGCGCTCCGCTGGCTGTCCGGCGCCACGATGACCACCTCGCCGAACTTTACCGCGGCAGCCGCCAGCCTTATGAGGCCGTCAGCTTCGATGCCGTCGTCGTTTGTTATAAGTATCTTACGCATTTTCATTCCTCCCCGAGGGCTGACAGATCCGAGGGCTCGTAGCGGTTATGCCCCTTTTTGCTCTTCTTGTATTTCCAGCAGCGGATGGCTTCGTCCAGCGTCCTGCCCTTGTTGTCGTCAAAGAAAGCCCGGATGTAGGTGTTGTACTCAAACTGCCTGTCGATCTGCGTCCTCCCGGACTTTTTCTCTTCTAAGATCGCCCGGTAGGCTTCGATGGCCTCGGCGTAGGTCCTGCCGGCATTCTGTTTGAGCCATTTCTGGAACGCCACATTGAAGGAGAAGCCCCTGCCGATCTCCGACTTGAAAAACGCCCTGTGTACCTCCGAGCAGACGAAGTTCTCTTCGATGATGCTCTCACGGGTCAAAGGTGCTGCCGGCCTGGGCGCACGCTTCCTCGCCGAGGGCTTTCCGGCACTTACCCTGCCCGTCCCGAGGAATTCCGCTATCCGCTTCGTCAGCTCTTCCTTGCTCCCCGATGCAGGCAGCCCGCTGCTCTTGCAGAAAGAAACAAGCTCCTCCTTGAGCCAGTAGTATTCCAAAAAGGTCTCCGGACTGAGTGTTCGGTCAAGGTCAGGTCTTTGCGGCATCTCGATCCCTCCTTACAACTAAATGCTCTGTCTGCCCCCTTAGCCGGGATCCCTGCGGAGTATCATTCCCCCGTTCACAGCTATTGGGGGAACCCTTTCTGAAGAAAGGCTTTCCCCCAAGCCCCCTCCCAAAGACTTTTAATGCTTTTTGACGAGGGCATATCTCCCCATCGGCAATGGTGCGAGCCCAAAGTTCAGCACTCCCCTGTGAGCTGGATATGCCCTCGTCAAAAAGAGTCAGAAGTTTTAGGAAGGGGGTCCGGGGGAAGACCCTTTTTCAAAAGGGGCTCCCCCGGCAGCTATGAACAAGAGAGCGGTATCCCGCAGGGATCCCGGCTAAGAGGGAGGCGGATCATTTTAGCTGCAAGGCAGGGATCTGCTGAGTTATGCAGTGGATGTTGCCGCCGCCGATGATTATTTCTCTTGCATCTATGGGGACGATGCGCCTGCCGGGGCAGAGCTTGCTCATTATCCTGACAGCACGGGCGTCGCTTTCCCTGTTCTCGCCGCCGAACTGAGGGAGCATAACGGAATTGTTGGTGAAATAGAAATTGACGTATGAGGCTGCCAGCCTCTCGCCCACCTCACGCTCGTCCTCGCCTTCCTCGAAGGTGTAGCCGGCAAGGTCGTGCTCGGTTATCCTTACGGGGACGTCCGGTATGGGCAGCTTGTGTACCTTTATCCTGCGCCCCCTTGCATCGGTGACGCTTTCGAGATAGTCAAGGCTTGCCTTTGAGAGGGGATACTGGGGGTCGCTCTCATCGTCCGTCCAGGCGAGGACTACCTCTCCCGGAGCGATGAACGCGCATACGTTGTCAACGTGCTCGTTGGTCTCGTCATTGTAGATGCCCCGGGGCAGCCAGAGTATTTTCTCGCAGCCGAGGTAGTCCCGTAACTTCTGCTCTATCTCCGCTTTTGAGAGAGAGGGGTTGCGCCCCTTGCTGAGCAGACAGCTCTCGGTGACCATTACGGTCCCCTCGCCGTCGGAGTGGATGGAGCCGCCCTCCATCACGAAGGGGTGTGCGTCGTAGCATTCATAGCCCGCCAGCTCGCAGAACTCCGCTGCAAGGGCGTTATCGTTCTCCCAGTGGGCATAGAGGCCGTCATATTCCCCGCCCCAGGCATTGAACTGCCAGTCCACGCCGCGGACATTTCTGCCATCGGTAACAAAGGTGGGAGCGACATCACGAGCCCAGGAATCATCAGAGGGAATGACCAGCAGTATCACGTTTTCTAAGTCTGCAAACAGAGCTTCCGCCTTTTTTTCCATCTTATCCGAGACGATGACATACACCCACTCGTCCTCGGCGATATGCCTTATAAGCTCCGCAAAGACCTTCTGGGCAGGCTCGGCGCCGTAGCCCCAGGAGCCGGGGCGCTCGGGGAAAATTATGACCGTCGCCCTGTGGGGTGAAAACTCCGCGGGCATATAAAAGCCGTCAGCGGCGGGAACTGTGCTGAGCTTCACGATAATCTCTCCTTGAAATCCTTGTAGCCAAAGCGCTTTATCAGCTCATAGCTGCCGTCCTTACGGAGCAGAGCTATATCCGGCAGCGGCATACCGTTGAAGGTGTTGTTCTTGACCATTGAATATATAGCCATATCCTCAAAGCAGAGGCGGTCGCCCTCCTCGAGAGGGGCATCGAAGCTGTAATCGCCGATAACATCCCCTGCCAGACAGGTACGGGAGGACAGGCGATAGGTGTATGCCTTCTCACCCGGCTTGCCGCTGAGATACAGGGGCGGGCGGTAGGGCATCTCCAGAACATCGGGCATATGGCAGGCAGCGGAGGCATCCAGGATAGCGATATCCATACCGTTTTTCACTACCTCCATCACCTCGGTGACGAGCCAGCCCGCATTGAGGGCTATGGCCTCGCCGGGCTCCAGATAGACCTGCACGCCGTACTCGCTCTGGATATGCTTGATCAGGCGCATCAGCCTCTCACGGTCGTAATCGGGGCGGGTGATGTGGTGGCCGCCGCCGAAGTTTATCCATTTCATCTGTGAAAAATACTTCCCGAACCTTTCCTCGGCAGCCGCTAGGGTCTGCTCCAGGGCATCGGAATCCTGCTCGCAGAGGGTGTGGAAATGCAGGCCGTCCAGATAGGGCAGCACCCTCTCATTGAAGTCGCAGAGGCGCACTCCCAGCCGGGAGCCCTCGGCGCAGGGGTCGTAGATAGGCGTGTCCTGGGTGGAGCATTCGGGGTTTATGCGCAGGCCGATGCTCTTGCCCTTACAGCGGTCGGCGAATTTCAACAGCTGCCGGCAGGAGTTGAACACGATATGGTCGCTGACGCTGACGATCTCCTCAAACTCGCTGTCCTTGTAGGCGGGGGAGAAAACGTGTACCTCTCCGGGGAATTCCTCCCTCCCCAGCTTAGCTTCGTAAAGCCCGCTGGCGGTGGTCCCCGCCAGGTACTTTGAGATCAGCGGATATACCGCGAACATGGAGAAGGCCTTCTGCGCCAGCAGTATCCTGCAGCCGGTCTGCTTCTGGACATCCGCCAGTATTTCCAGATTATTTACGAGCCCCGCCTCGTCAATGACGTAGGCGGGGGTGGTTATTTCGGTAAAAACGGGTCTTGCGGTCTTTATCATTTCTTATCACTCTACCGTAACGGGGTTTTCGTCAACTACCCAGGGCAGGCCGTACTTGTTCAGCATATCCATATAGGGATCGGGGTCGAACTCCTCTGCGTTGAACACGCCCTTCTTGTCCCAGGTGCCGGAGGCTACCATAGCCGTTCCGATCATTGCGGGAACGCCGGTGGTGTAGGAGATAGCCTGTGCGCCGGTCTCCTTGTAGCACTCCTGATGGTCGCAGACGTTATAGATATAGATGGTCTTCTCCTTGCCGTCCTTGATGCCGGTGAAGATGCAGCCGATGTTGGTCTTGCCCACGGTGCGGGGGCCAAGGGATGCGGGGTCGGGCAGCAGGGCCTTGAGGAACTTTATGGGAACTATCTCCCTGCCCTCGAACATAATGGGGGTGGTGCCCAGCATACCCACGTTCTCAAGGCACTTCATATGGGTGAGGTAGCTCTGCCCGAAGGTCATAAAGAAGCGGATGCGCTTGATGCCGGGGATGTTCTTTGCGAGGGATTCTATCTCCTCGTGGTGCAGCAGGTACATATCCTTCATACCCACGCCCTTGAAATCGTACTCACGCTTGATCTCCATAGGCTTGGTCTCTACCCAGTGGCCGTCCTCCCAGTAGGAGCCGTTAGCCGACACCTCGCGGAGGTTGATCTCGGGGTTGAAGTTGGTGGCGAAGGGATAGCCGTGGTCGCCGCCGTTGCAATCTAAAATGTCGATATAGTTTATCTCGTCAAAATAGTGCTTCAGGGCATAGGCCGAATACACCTGGGTAACGCCGGGGTCGAAGCCGGTGCCCAGCAGAGCGGTGAGGCCGGCCTTTTTGAACTTCTCGTCATAAGCCCACTGCCAGCTGTAATCAAAGTAGGCGGTGAAGCCCTTCTCCTTGCAGCGCTTCTCGTAGACGGCTCTCCACTCCGGGTCGTCGGTGTCCTCGGCCTCGTAGTTGGCGGTATCGACATAGTTCGCGCCGCACTCCAGGCAGGCGTCCATTATCGTAAGATCCTGATAGGGCAGCGCCACGTTCAGCACGGTATGGGGCTTGAATTCCTTCATCAGAGCCACAAGGGAATCGATGCTGTCGGCATCGACGGCGGCAGTGGTGAGCTTGGCCTTGGTCTTGTCCCTGAGCCTGTCAGCCAGCGCCTCGCACTTGGAGACTGTTCTGCTGGCGATCATTATTTCCGTGAACAGCGGGTTCTCTGCGCACTTGTAAATTGCGACGGTGGCAACTCCGCCGCAGCCGATAACGAGTAATTTCATGTTTTTGTCCTCCTTAGTGTATAGGCAACACCGCACAATCCGCGGCTGACGCATCTGACGCACAGGGGTCGTGCGGTGTTGCCTATATGTATTTCAAAGCTGATATCTGTGGGTAACGGCAAAGCCGGGTACATTCTCTCTACTCCTTATAAGTCCTTCTCAGCAGCGCCATATAGATGAGGGAAAAGGTGAGCATTATCACGCCCGAGGCGGAGACATCGCTGAGATAGTGGGCTCCGACGGTCAGGCGGGAGATCATTATTGCCAGTGAATACAGCACCCCGCAGGCGGCGAGCCTCTGCTCCCTGCCTCTGAGAGAGGGTATCAGCCAGGTAAGGGCAGGGAATGTGATGAAGCTGGACATGGACATCATGGAATGCCCGCTGGGGAAGGATGCGAACTCCGTCTTCTCAATGCCCAGAAGCCCGGGGAGCTCCTTGGTGAATGGGAATTTCTCATACCAGGGCACGAAGCCCACTCCCTCAAAGCCCTTTACCGCTGTACGGTAGCGGGGGCGGCGCATTGTACCTTTGACCAGCTCCAGGGTCAGGTAGGCTATCAGCACCGCCAGCAGGAGCATTATTATCCTCTTAACCAGCAGGACGTCCTCGTTCTTTTTGGCCAGCCTGTAGCCCAAATACCCGAAGGGCAGGAACACGAAGATCATTATGGGGATGATCAGCGCCATCTTCCCCCGGACGCTGGGTATCACCGAATCGAGGCAGTCCGAGGAGGTAAAGGCCTTCGCACCTAAAAACCCAACGGTCAGCAGCAGTATCAGGGATATCAGAGCTAAAGGTATCCTGGCCTTTCTTTCGCTGGCGAGGGATCTTTGTATCAGCGCCCCCGTAAAGGGTGCAAGGATGAAGAACACCGGCATCGGCCCGATGATCCCGAAGGCGGTACAGATGATATCATCCTTTGAGAAGAGTGTGCGGGCGATCGCCTCGTCCTTGAACGTACCCACCGCCAGCGCCGCTGCAAAAAAGCATATGCCTATGCAGGCAAAGACCATACGGTGAGTTATCTTCTTTTTGCTGTCGTTCATAGTTTGACTCTGCCCTCTTCCTCCTCCAGGAGATCTTCAACATACTTGGGCAGCATAAAGGCGCCCATATGGAGGTTAGTGGTATAGTACCAGGTCTTGATATTTCTCTTCTTCCACCGCTCTGCATCCAGGTCGCGCAGCGGGTGGTATTTCTTGCTTGCGAACCCGAAGAGCCAGTAGCCCGAGGGGCAGGTGGGTATATGGGCCTGATACACTCTGCTTATGGGGAAGCTCCTGAATGCCTTGCGGTGCATTGCACGGCAGGTCTCCTCATCCTCATCGAAGAAGGGGGAGCCGTGCTGATACACCATTATGCCGTCCTCGTGCAGCGCCTTGAAGCAGGAGCCGTAGAATTCCTTGGTGAACAGCCCCGCCGTGTGACCGAGGGGGTCGGTGGAATCGTTGATTATCAGGTCGTACTCGTCCTGCTTGCCCCGGAGGAACCGCAGGCCGTCACGGTAGTGCAGCTGCACCCGGGGGTCGTCGAGGCCCCTTGCGTTGTCGGGGAAGAACTCCCGGCAGACCCGCACGAACATCTCATCGGGCTCAACCACATCTATGGTCTCGATCTCGTCGTAGTAGGAAAGCTCACGGGCAACGCCGCCGTCGCCGCCGCCGATGACCAGCACCTTCTTTACGCTGGGGTGTACAGCCATCGGAACATGAACTATCATTTCGTCGTAGGTGAACTCGTCCTTCTCCGAGAAGATCACCGAGCCGTCGGAGGTCAGGAACTTTCCGAACTCGGCGGAATCGAACACGTCTATCCTCTGAAAGTCGCTCTCGCCCGAGAAAAGGTGCTTCTCGACACGGATGGACATTTTTACGTTATTGGTATGAAACTCAGAAAACCAAAAATCCATAGCTAACTCCGATCTGCCGCCGCAGGCGACAGTTTAATCATATACTTTTAAGGCAATACCGCACAACCCCTGTGCGTCAGATACGCAGTCATTTTTTTCGTCAGAGTGCATAAATTCGACGCAGGCGGGCTAGCGCCCGGCAAGGAGAATTTGGGTAATATGACGGAAAGCTGGCAAGCAGATGGCGTGCAGAGGCGTCAGCCGCGGGTTGTGCGGTGTTGCCCATATACTTTTAATTGCCTTTTACCGCGCTCTCAGCCTTCCATAGAGGCATAAGAGGGAGGCCCCATGGCTTCTCCGTGGACTCTTACCGAGTGGCCGGCGAACATATCTCCGTCCTCGAACCAGACGTACCAGTCGCCCTCCGAGCTCATTTCTACGTTGCTTATCACGATACGCCGAGCGAAATCCTCTTCGGTTATTTCCTCATCCAGGTGGTCGTCATCCCGCCAATCGTTGGCAAGGTAGGTAAGCTCGTCGGCGGCGTATTCACGGATCTCCTTATCCCGGCGCTCGGCATCGCGGCAGAACTCCTCGAGGTGGGCAAGGCAGCCCGCGTCATCGTCCTCATCGGTATTGAAGCTGACCTCTATCTCGGTGCCAAGCCAGTTGAATTTGCCGTAAAAGACGCCGTATCTCTTATTGAGCTTCAGCTCTCCGAACAGCTCCGAGTGCATGGTCACAGGCCTGTTGAATTCCTCCATCAGCCCTTCCAGGAAGGGGTTGCCGAGGCCGCCCTCCAGCACCTTAGCGGGATAGAAGCTGTGCCCCCCTTTATAGGGATAGCCCAGTATCCTGTAGATCTCGCCCTCGGTGAAGATACCCTTATAGGACTTGGTCCTTTCCTCCTCGGGGGTGAGTATCCACGTAAACGAGCCTTTGTCGGACCTGTGAAAGCCATCGGTAAGGTCGATATGCCCGAGCACGGGGAAAGAGGCATTAGACTCGGTGGAACCGCCCAGCCTTGAGGTATAGGCGCTGCCTCCGCCTATCATTATAAGATACTCGTGGAGGTAATCCTCATAATACTGTTTAAGTCTTTCGGGAACAGTACCCGTACCTATGATGTGAGGGAATTCCATTTGATCGTCCTCCTTCGGTCATTCAGAAGCTCCATCCGTTCTGACGGATGACGAGCCATATTATCATCAAATGAATGGGATATGCTGCATAGAACAGGTATTTGAGCGCTCTTCCGCTGACAAAGCCCCGCTTGCCGTTATAGCAGAAGATCAGGAAAAACGCGGGGAACGCATAATACTTCGCAGAGCATAGGCACACGCCACCGATACACTGAGCAATACGCCTCTCTCTCAGCAGATAAAGCACAAAGACCAGTCCTGCGCCGCCCATACCGTAATCGGAACGGAGCAGCACCGTGAGAGCCAGCACTCCGCAGAGAGCCGCCGCGCACTTGACCGGCCTGTCGCGGAGCACCTCATATATACATATAAGCATAAGCCCGCAGAACAGGGTGAAGAACACGTTCTGGCTGCCGGGCAGGAATATCTTCCCCTTATGCTCCAGGTTCCAGGGTATCTCGGAGATCAGGGCAAAGGCCAGCAGGTTCGCGGCATACCTTTTACGGCTGCGGGTATGGAAGGCGCCCTCGGCTATGAGGAATGCGTATATCGGGAAGGCGGTGCGCCCCACGATCCGCAGCAGCCTGACCGCCGAAAGCTCAAACAGCGGGGTCGAGATCCACACCTCGGTACAGGCAGGGATGTGGTTTAACAGATGCCCTGCGGTATGGTCGATGAGCATAGCAATCAAGGCTATGACCTTCAAAGTGCTCCCCGAGATGACTCTCATCCTCTGGGGGATCGCCTCGCCGGAAGCAGTTTCGGACATCACGGACACCTCCGGACTATTTCAGCACATTGAGCCGCTCTAAGCTGCCGTCCTCGGGGCCTTGCATGGAGCAGCCCTTTTCCTTGGCAAAGAGGGTATAGTCGATGATCTCGCGGGTTATCATCTCGCCGGGGGCGAGGATGGGTATTCCCGGGGGATAGCACATTACGAACTCTCCGCAGATGCGCCCGGCGGTCTCCCTTATGGGGACGAGCTCCTTTTCGGCGTAGAAGGCCTTCTGCGGGGTAGCCGCGACTATGGGGGTTATATACTCGGCGTTATGGAGCAGGGACACGGGCTTTGAGTAGAGCCTCTTTATATCCTCCAGGGCTCCCACCAGCCTTTCGATATCCTGTATCCTGTCGCCTATAGAGATATAGGCCAGGATATTTCCTATATCGCCGAACTCTATCTGTATGTCGTACTCATCCCGGAGCAGGTCATAGACCTCGATGCCCGTGAGACCGATATCTCTGGTATAGACCGAGAGCTTGGTAACGTCAAAATCGAAGATGCTGCCGCCGTTGACCAGATCCTTGCCGTAGGCGTAGTAGCCGCCGATGGAGTTGATCTCGGCTCTGGCATACTCCGCCATATCAGCCACCTTCTCGAAAGACTCCCTCCCGCGGAGGGCAAGGTTACGCCTTGAGATATCCAGGCTGGAGAGCAGCAGATAGGATGCCGAGGTAGTCTGGGTCAGGTTGATTATCTGCTCGACATAGCGGGTGTTGACGTTCTCGCCCAGCAGCAGCAGCGAGCTCTGGGTCAGGCTGCCCCCCGACTTATGCATCGACACCGCCGCCATATCGGCACCTGCCTCCATAGCGGAGACGGGGAGCTTCTCATTGAAGGAGAGATGTGTGCCGTGGGCCTCGTCCACCAGTACCATCATATTATGCTCGTGAGCGATGCGGACTATCGACCGCAGGTCGGAGCATATACCGTAATATGTCGGATTGTTCACGAACACCGCCGAGGCGTCGGGGTGAGCCAGGATGGCCTGCTCCACCTGGGAGAGCTCCATACCCAGAGCGATGCCTATATGGGCGTCAACGTCGGGATCCACATAGACGGGCTCGGCTCCGCAGAGCACCAGGGCGTTGATAACGCTGCGGTGCACGTTGCGGGGGAGGATGATCTTATCCCCTGCCTTGCAGGCGGTGAGTATCATGCTCTGCACCGAGGAGGTGGTGCCGCCCACCATAAAATAGGCGTGGGCTGCGCCGAAGGCCTCGGCTGCCAGCTGCTCGGCGTCCATAATGACCGAAACGGGGTGGCAGAGGTTGTCCAGGGGCTTCATGGAGTTTACATCCAGGCTGACGCACTGCTCTCCCAGCAGCTTTACCAGCTCGGGGTTGCCCCTGCCTCTCTTATGTCCGGGGACGTCAAAGGGGACGACCCGCTGCCTTCTGAATCTTTCAAGCGCCTCATATACGGGGGCTGCCTTTTGCTTTTCAATGTTCATAGCTCTGTCTCCAAAAAACAAAAATGCAGATGATAGTAATATCACCTGCACAGCCGTCAAAGTAATAGTATGATAACGCAGAGCTCTCTGCGTGCAGACATACGGGGCATACGCCGATTACTTATTGACCGTTTCACAAGTGATGTTGACTCTAAGCGGCCGCATTGCGGTCGGATTATCATCTTATAAAATTTGAGCTCTTAACTCAATCAATAGTTCGGCTTTCGACCCGCCTGTCCGTCCGGGCTTGGCTCCCCGCTGCAGAAGCATCGGAAAGCGGTCGTATTCTGGCAGCTTTCGCGCCTTTTTTATTATACCACACCCTCCCCGTTTTGTCAACAGGGGCGGCAGGGGCGGCAGGGGCGTGCCCCTGCACCCATTTCCCCCTCCCCCGAAGCTCTGTACACAGCTCCGGCTAGACTTGCCCTCCCCGGAGGGGAGGCCGAAGGGGTTCGGGGGCGACCGGAAAGCCCCCGAAACGGGGCGTGCTCCAGGTCTGCCGCTCAGCACAGACTTTTGGGCGTATCATTATCCTCTGGCGAGGTTTTGAAAACAAACCCCCAAGCCGAGCCGGAGCCATGCACAGAGCTTCAGTGGAGGCTGAAAAAAAGAGTCCGCGAAGCGGACTCCTTGATTTTTCTTTAGGCAATACCGCACAACCCCTGTGCGTCAGATACGCAGTCAATTTTTCCGTCAGAGTGCATAAATTCGACGCAGGCGGGCTAGCGCCCGGCAAGGAGAATTTGTGTGCTATGACGGAAAAAGTGCAAGCAGATGACGT
>JAFXXU010000023.1 GCA_017542125.1 Ruminococcus sp. | reverse complement strand
GATTTGAACCGGCGATCAAGGTGTTGCAGACCTACGCCTTACCACTTGGCTATAGCGCCGATTTGGAGCGGATTACGAGGCTCGAACTCGCTACCTCCACCTTGGCAAGGTGGCGCTCTACCAGATGAGCTAAATCCGCATTATGGCGACCGGAATGGGGCTCGAACCCACGACCTCCAGCGTGACAGGCTGGCGTTCTAACCAACTGAACTACCCGGCCGCATTCGTATTGCGCAGACTGTTGCCTGCGCAATACGGTGGTGGGAACTATAGGGCTCGAACCTATGACCCTCTGCTTGTAAGGCAGACGCTCTCCCAGCTGAGCTAAGCTCCCATCGTCAAGTGACGAATATTATTATACTACATATATCACCGATTGTCAAGTGCTTTTTGAAAAAAACTCCCCGAAATTTGTCCCGCACTGCCCTGCTGCCCAAATCGGGCAGGCTTTTCGGCAGCAGATCGCAAAAAGGTATTGACTTTTGCTGGGTAATGTGGTAAACTGTAAACAGATTTAGCACTTTACATTATGATAACGGAGGGAAACTCTATGCGTGAAAAGCTGGAAATAAAGAAACTCGACGACCTTTATGAGGCCATCCTTAAGCTGGAGACTGTCGATGAGTGCAGGCTGTTTTTCAAGGATCTCTGCACCATTCCCGAACTGAAGGCGCTCTCGCAGCGTTTTCAGGTAGCCAAGCTGCTGGTCGAGAACCACGTTTACAGCGATATCGTTGCCGAGACCGGCGCTTCCACCGCGACTATCAGCCGCGTGAACCGCTCTATCTCCTACGACGGCAGCGGCGGCTACAATATCGTCTTCGACCGCCTCAAGGACAAGAAGGATAAGGAATAATGGCATACGGTGCCTTTGCCCGCTATTACGACAGGCTGACCGAAAACGTCCCCTACGGGGATATTGCCGAGGCCATAGACCGCTATGTGGAACGCTTCGGCGGCAGGAAAAAGATCCTGCTGGATGTTGCCTGCGGCACGGGGACACTCTGCGAGCTGATGTCGCGGCGGGGATATGACGTTATCGGGACTGACGGCTCGGACGAGATGCTCTCCTGTGCCCTTGACAAGAAATTCGACAGCGGCCAGCCCATCCAGTATCTCCGTCAGGAGATGACCCGGCTGGATATGTTCGGGACGATAGACGTCACCGTCTGCACCCTTGACAGCATCAACCACCTCCCCGATGAGGCGGCTGTGAAGAAGACCTTTGAGCGTATCTCGCTGTTTGCTTACCCGGACGGGATGTTTATTTTCGATGTGAACACGCTTCACAAGCACCGGGATATCCTGGCTCAGAACGCCTACAACTACGATATGGAGGACTTCTTCTGCGCTTGGCAGAACCAGTACGACCCCGCGGACGGCTCTGTTGGGATATTCCTCGATATCTTTGAAAAGCGTGAGGACGGCGCATATGAGCGCTTCTCCGAGAGCTTTACCGAGAGGGTATGGCCGGATGAGTTCCTGACCTCCCTGCTCAAGGAGACCGGGTTTGAAGTCCTCGCCCGCTGTGACGGCTACACCGACTCCCCTGCCGATGAAAACAGCGAGCGTGAAGTATATGTTTGCAGGAAGATCAAATGACAGAGACCGCTGCGGTCTGTATCAATAAGTATCAAAGCCCCGAGGCAGATCGCCCCGGGGCTTTTGTTCATCCTGTGCTTTTATCACTGCATACTGAGCACATAGTCTCTTGCTGAATGTGCTTCGTAGAAGCGGTCGTCATCGTTCTGAGCACCGACCATAACATTCAGATAGCTCTTGCCGTTCACGGTAAAGAGGGAGATCAGACACTTGCCTGCCAGAGAGGTGGTGCCGGTCTTCATACCGTAGGCCCCGGACATATAATAGGGGCTTGAGGGGTCCAAGAGATAGTTGGTGTTGGTCCACTCATAGCTGCCGCCGGAGAGGAAATATACCGTGGTCTTGGGATCCTTGACCGCCTCGCGGATCACGGAGTTCTGTGCGGCGTGGGATGCCAGCTTGATAAGGTCTGCGACGGTGGTATGCTGGGCATCGTTATCCCAGCCCTCGGGGTTGACGAACTTGCTGTCGTACATTTTCAGCTTGGCAGCGTAATCGTTCATCAGGCCGACAAAGATCTTTACCGCCTCCTGATCGGAAATGGAGCTGTCGCCCTTATAGGCTCTTGCAGTGTTGACAGCTGCCACATAGGCTGCATCGTTGCCGGAGCACATGAGCATACCCTTGACCAGATCCCGGACCTTGATCCTCTGCCCTGCAGCAAGCCAGCAGAGGCTTGAATAGGGCTGCACCATAGTGACCTCATTGCCAACGGTAATCACATCGTCAGCGCCGAGATAATTAAGCATTACAAGGGTGGTGAGCAGCTTTGTAAGGCTGGCGGGAGCGGTATAGCTGGTGAGATTGTGGCTGTAGAGTATCTCGCCGTTATCAAGGCAGCAGAGGGCGGTTGCATAGCAGTAATGCTGCTCGTGGGGGAGCTTCTGCTTGGGCTCAGTTTTGGGTGCCTCAGTTACCTTCTCGGTGACGGTCCGAGTCTCCTTGGAGGTGGTCTGCTCGGTAGTTGTCTGTTCAGTTGTGGTCTGCTCTGTGGTAGTTTGCTCTGTTTGGGTCTGTTCCGGGGCAGTCTGCTCTGTCTCGGTCTGAGAGGGGGCAGTCTGCTCCGTAACGGTCTGCCCTGCCGATGTCTGTAGAGTCTCGGTCAGGGCGGCCTCCGTCTGCGTCAGAACGGTCTGCGAAGCTGACGAGGGCATGGTCTCCAGAGGCTTGATGTCTGTCTCGCCGCAGGAGCAGAGGGTTAGCGCAAGTGCTGTGATGAGTAAAAAGGTCTTCTTCAAGTACAGTCCTCCAAAAAGCAGCCCGTCTCTGCTATAACGAGACGGGTGCAGTATCATCAGGTCTTTGTGGGTGAGGTGATGCCCAGAGCGGCGCAAAGGGTGTCATACTCCGCAGCCGGGATGTTCTCATCGGTGGTGGTAAGTGGGCATACGATATAAAAATCCGAGCCGACCCGGTACCAGCCGGCGTAATTGCCCTCCTCGGCTATCATCAGGCTGTCGGTATCCTTCTTGGATATCAGCTTTTCTTTGGCTTTTTCTTTGATCTGCAGGGCGATCACTGTAAACAGCTTATCTCTGAAAGTAATGGCTTCATCCTCGCTGCCGAAGGGGAAGCAATAGGCATAAAGCACGTTATAGGGATCGCTGGCCTCCTCGTCATTCCTGGCGAATGGCTTGGCAAAAACGCAGCAGGTCTCGGGTAAGAGCTGGACCAGAGCACCGTTCCCGCCTACCAGAGAACTGAGCATGACCCCAAGGTCTTCGGTGGGACCCACGAATACATAGGAGGGGCTGTTGCCCTTTTTATACTCGTTGATGAAATCCTGATCGGCGTCAAAGGAGGGCTCAATGATCTTTGATCCCAGCTTATCCGAAAGGGTCTTGGCAAAATCGTATTTTTCCTTGTATTGTTCAACCTTCTTGGAGGAGCTGCCGCTGTTTGAGCTGTCGGGGGCGGAAGACTCTTTCCCGTCCGGCTTGGAAGATTCCTTGCTGTCAGGCTTGGAGGAATTATTCCCGTCGGGCTTGGAAGCCTCCTTTATATCGCCGTCAGAGAGCTTGGTGGGAGACTTTACTCCCAGCTCGGCGCAGAGCTTCTCGGTCTCGGCCTTATAATCCACCAGCTTCCTGTACTCGCCGCCCAGGGGCACCGAGGCAAAGCTGTCGGTGTCATCAAAGCATCTGATGCTGTAAACATAGTTATCCACAAGGTAGATGCCGTAGAACTCAGTATCACCGATGCGGATAAGGCCGTAGTCATCCTTGGTCTCTATATAGGCGCGTTCATCGCTCCGATACTCGGTCATCTCGATCTTGATGTCATCGGTATAGGTCAGGTCGAAGAGCTTCTTGGCTGACTCGGGGGAATCGCAGTTGAAAGCCAGCGCGATCACTTCACCGTCATAGTCACGCATAGTTCCCTCGCCGCTCTTGACCGTGATAGGACGGACGATCTCAAAGACCTCGCACTGCTTGTTTATCAGAGCCAGGCCGTCGATCTGTGTAACAAGATCATCAAAGGGGTCGAACATATCCTTGGTTAGTATCTTACCCGCCAGGCAAAAGTACTCGTTAAGATCAGCCTTATCCTCCGCCTCATCAAAAAGATCTATTATCTGATCCGAGATATCATCGCCCTTGAGCTCCCTGGCCTTGAACACGTTTAGAGCCGCGGTGTAAAGCGGTGTATCGGCGACTTCGGAGATCGTTTCCTCGGGAGGAGCAGTCTCTGTCACCGTTTCGGAGGCGGGAGTCACCGCGGTAGTGACGGTACCGCTCTCAGCCTCGGATGAGTTATCACCCTGGGAGCTTGAATCGCCGTCTCCGCAGCCGGAAGCACAGAGTGCAGCGGCAAGCAGCAGAGCCAGCAGCTTCTTGTTTTTCATAATACTTACCCCCTATATTTATCCTGTCACTCTTTCAATGACTCTATCAGTTCTCTGAGCTTATCTATACCTTCACCTGTTTCGGCGGAGGTCTCTACACAAACGATATCCTCAAACTGGGGGATCTCCTTGGCGAAGGCTGCCATTCTTTCCTTGCGGGCGGTGGGCTTGAGCTTATCCGCTTTAGTAAATGCTATGATGAACGGCATCTCGTTCTCGATGAGGAAATCTATCATCTGAAGATCGTCCTGGGAGGGTGCGTGGCGCATATCCACAAGCTGCACCACCAGCTCCAGCTCTCTGTCGGAGACTATATAGCCGCCGATCAGGTCGCTCCAGCTCCGTTTGAGACCCTTTGCGGTCTTAGCGTAGCCGTAGCCGGGGAGGTCTACGATGTAGATGTCGTCAGCCTCATAGAAATTGATAGTGACCGTCTTGCCGGGTACGGAGCTGACTCTTGCCAGTGCCTTCCTGCCCAGCAGCTTATTTATAAGCGAGGATTTTCCCACATTCGAGCGCCCAGAAAATGCCACCTCAATGCGGTCTGAGGGCGGCATCTGCGAGAGGGAGCCGAAGGAAGTAAGAAAGCTCGATTTGCTCCAGTTCATTGCTCTGCCGCTCCTTTCCTTATCAGATATCGCTCTTTCTGGCGCGCTTTACGGGCTTCTTCACCAGTTCAAAGGGCATATCGGACTTTCTCCTGCCCTTGGGAGTTACCAGTGCCGCGTCAAGGACGTCCTGTATGGTCTCGGCAAATACGAAATTCATTGCCAGCTTAACGGTATCGTCCACATCGTCAAGGTCGCCCTTGTTCTCCTTGGGGATGATGACGGTGGTGATGCCCGCCTTGTAGGCTGCCATAGTCTTTTCGCGGAGGCCGCCGATGGGCAGCACCTTGCCTCTCAGGGTGATCTCGCCTGTCATAGCCACATCATGCCTTACCTTAATGCCGCTGAGCGCGGAGATCAGAGCCGTGGTCATAGTAACACCGGCGGAGGGGCCGTCCTTGGGGACTGCGCCCTCGGGAGCGTGGATGTGAAGATCCTTCTTCTCATAGAAGGAGGGGTCGATGCCGTACTTGGCGGCAAGGCTTCTTGCCAGGCTGACCGCTATCTTCGCGGACTCCTTCATTACCTCACCGAGAGAGCCGGTGAGCTCGATCTTGCCCTTGCCGTCCATGACAAGGACTTCAAGAGGCATTATCACACCGCCCACGGATGTCCAGGCAAGGCCGTTTACGAGACCTGCCTCATCCTTCTTTGAGACACCGTCGTCAAGGTATTTCTTATGACCGAGGAAATCGGTAATATTACTGTTCTTTACGGTGATGCGCTTTTTGCCGTCCTCCAGGATCTGCCTGTCGGCCTTGCGGCAGAGGGCTGCGATATGCCTTTCCAGCTTGCGGACGCCCGCTTCGCGGGTGTAGCTGTCGATGAGGGCATAGACGGCATCGTCGGTTATTTTCAGCTGCGAGGCCTTAAGGCCGTGCTTTTCCAGCTGCTTGGGGATGAGGTGCAGCTTGGCTATATTGAACTTTTCCTCCCTGGTATAGCTGGGGAGCTCTATTACCTCCATACGGTCAAGCAGCGGAGGGGCTATGGTATCGAGGCTGTTGGCTGTGGTGATGAACAGCACCTCGCTGAGGTCATAGGCCAGCTCGATGAAGTGGTCGCGGAAAGCCACATTCTGCTCGGGGTCGAGGACCTCCAGCATAGCCGAGGCGGGATCGCCGCGGAAGTCGTTGCTCATCTTGTCGATCTCATCCAGCAGCATAACGGGGTTATTGGTACCTGCCTGGATCATGGCTGTCATTATACGTCCGGGCATAGAGGCTACATAGGTCTTGCGGTGACCTCTGATATCGCTCTCGTCCTTGACGCCGCCCAAGGATACTCTCACATACTTTCTGCCCGTGGCTCTGGCAATGGACTTGCCCACAGAGGTCTTGCCCACGCCGGGAGGGCCGTAGAGGCAGATTATCTGACCCTTAGGGGTGCCTGTCATCTGCATAACGGCAAGGTTTTCAAGGATCCTCTCCTTGACGCGCTTCATACCGTAGTGATCCTCTTCCAGGATCTTCTCGGCGAGCTTAAGATCCTTATTGTCCTCGGAACGTCTGCTCCAGGGCAGCTCCAGGACGGTATCGACATAGTTTCTGATGACCTGCCCCTCCTGGGAGGATGCGGGCATACCTTTCAGCTTTGAGAGCTCCTTGCTGAGCTTCTCCTGAGCCTCGCCGGAGAGGCCAGCCTCTGCCACCTTGCCCAGCAGCTCGGCCAGCTCCTGCTTATCGTAGATCTCGGTGAGGGGAGCTTTCTCGCCCAGCTCCTCCTGGAGAGCCTTGATCTGCTCGCGGATGTAGTATTCGCGCTGGCTCTCGTCCATAGCCTCCTGGACACGCTCATGGATCTTCTGCTCCAAAGCCATGATCTTGACTTCACGAGTGAGGATGGTCAGGAGCATTGTCAGCTTCTCGCCCACGGTTGAGATCTCATTGAGGATCTGCTTGTCGCGGAACTGGAGCATAAGGTTGAAAGCCGTGGCCTCGAACAGGCTGATGCCGTCGGGGGCGGTATCGATCTGGGTATAGAGCTCCTGGGGCATACGGGGCATCAGCTCCGCATACTCAACGAAGGTCTTTTTCAGCTCGCGCATAACTGCGCCCAGCTCGGCATCGTCCAGCTTCTCCTTGGAGTAATTGGGGACGTTGCGGACCAGAGCCTCATAGTAATGCTCGCCGGAGTAAAGCTCCACCAGCTTAGCCTTCTGCTTGCCCTCCACGAGGCAGCGGTAGGCTCCTCCGGGGGTCTTGATGATCTGCTTTACTCTAGCCAGAGTTCCCACGGTGCAGAGATCCTGCCTGGTGGGGCGCTCCACATTGGCGTCCTTCTGAGGCACGAGGAAAACGAGGGTACCCGTATTCATCGCGGTCTTTACTGCCTTGACTGAGGTGTTCCTGCCTACGTCGAAGTGCATCACCATATTGGGGAACACAACCAGCTCCCTGGTGGGCACGCAGGGATATATCTTATTCTTTGTTTCTTTTATGTCTGTCATTGCTGCCATAAGTATCTCCTCCTTCTGTTTTACTTATCTCCTTACTTACAGGGCAAGTTACAGTTTCTCTCAGCCCGATGTCACTGCTTCATTCGGTCGTCTTTATATTATAACACATCCCGGCAAAAAAATCAACCGCATATTATTCCCAAAACAGCGGCGGTTATACAGGTTATCTTTATACTTTTTTATTGACAAGATCTTGAAACTAATGTATAATATCTTTAAGATGATATCCGCAGGGGCGGGATCGGATGCTGCCCCGCAGGATCAAGGAGGATAAGGATATGGGACTGTTTTCCAAACTTTTCGGCAAGATCAGCGACACTGCCGCCGATATGTACGGCGATGAAAAGCATTTCTTTGACAATCTGCGCCCCGACGACGCTCCCCCGCAGCCGGCTCCCAAGCCGCAGAAGGGTGCCTCGCCCCAGCAGGCGCAGCCCAGAGGTCTCCTGCCCTGGGGGCCTGTGATGCCCGCAGAGGAGAACCAGTATTCCGTCGGCGGGAACTATGTGGATTACTTCGCCAGAGTTTTCCGCGAGGAATTCCCTGACTACCAGGTAACTCACGCTCCCGCGGAGCGCATTGCGGCTACGGTATTCACCTTTGAGCGCAACGGCAGCACCAAGCTCATCGTCGAGGTCATGTCCGAGAACTGCACATCCAAGAAGCTGCGCCGGGAGTGCCAGAATTCCGGTATGCCCTATCTGCGCTTTTACTACAACCACTTCGGCTGGTGGAACGCCCGCTCCTATGTTGCGGGAAGAGTGCGCACTGCTCTCAGCGTCTGAGCCGGGAGCCTTGACAAGTTAAAAACAGGAAGGAAACGCTTATGCGCCTGCGGCGGGTCAGGCACGGCACATTACAGTCTTCGCAGGCAGCAGTACCGTGTACGGCCTTGTAAATCCCATAAATTTTATGGGATTTAACCTTTTTCCTTCCTGTTTTTTATTTGCAGAAATGCTTCTTGTGCAGAATGCACAGCAAATTGTTAAATATGCCATATGCCGGGCTCTGCGGAGAGAAAATCGCCGCGGAGCCTGTTATTTTCTTTTTGTGCGGGTATTATCGGCTTTTGAATCTACCGTACCGGTTCGGATGAGTTCCTGGTAGTCATCCCCACCAAGGACGGCGGTCCTTCGATCAATGAGGTCATCAATAAGGTGAACATAGCCTTCAGACAGATGATCGTTCCCAAGGAGATCGAGAATGTCGGAACCGTATATCCCGAGTACAAGGTAGTAGTCGGAAAGAAGAAGGAAGGCAAGGCCGGCAAGGAGATCATCAACCAGCTCAAGAACAAGATGAACACCAGCCAGAAGGCTTCTATCGAAACCATCGAGTGCATCGACCTCTGATAACACAAAGCGCTGCCGCGGTATAATGCCGCGGCAGTATTTTTATGAGGCGTCTTATAGCATAGGTATTATTACCGTTCACAAAAAATTGTAAATTTTTATCACGATTGTTAATTGCAAATGCTTTACAAAAGTGATATACTGTCTTGCTGTAAGGTGCTATATGCACAAAATCTTATAGTTTCGGTTTTGCATATTGCACAATGGGAATTGTTAATGCTTACAGGGAGTATGAATATATGAAAGACCTTACTCAAGGCAGGCCGATGAAGCTGATATTGCTTTTTGCGATACCTCTGCTGCTGGGGAACCTGTTCCAGCAGCTTTACAATCTGGCTGACACAAGGATCGTCGGAGAATTCCTCGGTGAGCAGTCGCTGGCGGCTGTGGGGGCGACCTCTTCGATCAACAACGTGATAATCGGTTTTCTGAACGGCCTGACCAACGGCTTTGCGCTGCTGACCGCCCGGTATTTCGGGGCAAAGGACAAAGACAAGGTCAAGGAGACCGTTGCGGCGACCCTGGTGATGGGGTTCATCACTGCTGCGGTGCTGACTGTTGCAAGCCTGCTGCTCCTTGATCCGCTGCTCCACGCCATCAACGTGGACGAGACTATCTTCGACAACGCCAAGGGCTATATCAGCGTGATAATCGCAGGGATGTCCGTGTCGATGTGCTACAACATCGCCGCCGCTCTGATGAGAGCCGTGGGGGACACGGTGATGCCGCTGATCTTCCTGGTCGTATCCGCAGTTGTGAACGTGGGGCTCGACCTGCTGTTCATCGGGGCGCTGGGGATGGGCGTACAGGGCGCAGCATATGCTACGCTGATCTCTCAGGGGATATCCGTACTGCTGTGCATTTACTATATGTTCACCCGCCACAGGGAGCTGCTCCCGGAACGGAGGCATTTCAGGTTTTCCCGGAGCCTTGCCTGCAATATGTATCTTCAGGGCACCTCGATGGGGCTGATGATCTCTCTCGTGGGGATAGGCTCGCTGATACTCCAGGGAGCAATCAACAGCTTCGGCGCCGAGACTATCGTATCACACACTGCTTCCCGAAAGATAAGCGAGATGTTCATGCTGCCATTTTTGGTTTTCGGGGCAGCTGCCGCCACCTTTTCGGGGCAGAATTTCGGTGCAGGAAAATACTCCCGCGTCCGCAAAGGATTCATTGACGCCACGCTCCTCGGATGGATATGGTCTGTCATCACCATTGCGGTCTGCTATCCTCTGACTCCCCTGTTCGTCAGGCTGATAACCGGCAGCGACTCACAGTTCATTGCAGAGCTCTCAAATGAGTACATCCGCTTCAACACGCCCTTTTATTTCGTGCTCAGCATAGTGATCGTGTTCAGGAATGCTTTGCAGGGAGTGGGTGCAAAGCTGTTCCCGCTGATCTCAAGCCTTATCGAGCTGACGGGCAAGCTGATAGTTGCTTCGATGCTTGCCCCGAGGATAGGCTATACGGGCGTAAAGATCTCGGAGCCCCTGGTGTGGATAGCCATGACCTTCCTGCTGGGTGCAGGCTTCATAACCAACAAGGACATCCGCCGCCGGGATGAGACCCCCGAACCGAAGGCAGCCGTCAGAGCCAAGCTGAGCGAGAGCTGCTGATATAAAGCAAGTTTTATATGCCCTTTCCGCTAAGGCGGGGAGGGCTTTTCTGTTGATGTGGGCAGTTTAAAATAATCATAATATGAATTTACTTTTGTAACAATCATCAAAGCGGACAAGGCTGTTTTGTCCGAAACGCTGAAAACGTTTACAATTAGGCTACGAATGGATTTGACAGCATTGACAACCCCTCTCACGTCTGTTATAATGTAGGCGTATTGCAGGATCTGGTATTCTTATACTTTTATGGAGGGAATTTATATGATGAAAGCAAAAAGAGCACTTGCGTTCCTTGTTGCGGTAATGACTGCGGCTGCCATAACAGGCTGCGGCTCTTCCGACAGCAGCAGCGGCACCTCGGCAGCTGGCACCGATGCTGAGTCCACCAACGAGTACGATCTCGGCTCACACGAAGACGCTGTAAGTGTTACCGACACCGAGACTATTGCCAGCATGGATACTATCCCCGATTCGGAAAAGGAGCTTATCTGGCTCTCCTATTTCGACATCAACCCCACCCGCTCCAGCCCCGAGACAAGAACAGACCTTGACCTCTTCCAGAAGAAGGGCGGCAAGATAATCTACGATAAGACACAGTCTCTTGAAAAGTACACCAAGCTGGCTCAGGAGATACTTGCGGGCTCACCCCCCGATATGTTCTGGTTCGAGAAGAAGATGACCTTCCCCTACAACGTTACAAGAGGAATGTTCCAGTCTATCGACAGCATAGTTGACTTTGACAGCGACCTCTGGAAGGACACCAAGGACGATGCCGAGGAGTATGTTCTCAACGGTCAGCACTTTGTTGCCCCTATCCGCTACGTTACCACCTCTGTGATCACCTACGACAAGGATGTTATGGAGGCTGCCGAGCTCGATGACCCCTACACTCTCTGGCAGGAGGGCAAGTGGAACTGGAACACCTGGTACGATATGATGGCTGAGTACGTCAACAACGCTCCCGATGACGAGCAGCGCTACGGCGTAAACGGCTGGTTCGCTCCCTTCATCTTCTACTCCACCGGCAAGTCCCTCATTATGTTCGACAAGGAAAAGCAGGAGTACTACAACAACATCGACGACTCGGATTTCATCCGTGTTACCGATATGCTCTATGATATCAAGAAGAACGGCTTCTACCTCAACGAATGGCGCGGTCAGACCGAGGATGCTTTCACCGATCACGTTCTCTTCTACGCTATGGGTCCCTGGGCTTCCATCGACTCCCATACTCCCAAGGAGGGTGACAGATGGGCTATGGTACCGCTGCCCAGCGATCCCAACTCCGATAAGAACTACATCTACCCCGATATCGAGGCTTATATGTGGGTAGCAGGCTCCAAGAAGGACGTTGCTATGAAGACCTGGCTGGAGTGCGCAAGGATCGTCAACACCGACGAGCAGTACAAGCAGGTCGAGCGCGAGAAGTTCTTCACCACCAACCCCAACTGGACCGACGAGATGTACTATGTAGCCTATGAGCTGCTGGGCACCGATTACTACACCTGCATCACCGACCCCGGCTTCGGCGTGAACACCGATATCTCCGACGACGACGCTGCTCTCAACGATTCCAAGGAGGCTGTAAACTCCTATATGTACACCTCCGTTATGAAGGAGAGCGAGGACGGCGAGCAGTTCACCTGGACTCAGCTCAAGGAATCCTACCGCGACATCATCGACAAGGGCGTAAGCGAGATAAACGAGCTCTACAAGGAGTTTATGACAAAGTAATAATGACCAATCAAAAGCCCTCGTTTGAGGGCTTTTTTGCTGCGCTGTCAATTGACATACTATGACAATAGTTGTATAATCAGAAATAGATATGCGCCTACCGCGCAAGGGATACAAGGATTGGAGAGAGTATTATGAAAACGCTGACACCGCCTATGGGCTGGAACAGCTGGGACTGCTGGGGAGCAGCAGTAAATGAAGACACCGTAAGAAAGAACGCCGAGTTCATCGCGGAGCATTTGAAGCAGTACGGCTGGGAGTATGTTGTGGTGGATATCCAATGGTCGGAGCCGACTGCAAAGGATCACGAATACCACCCCTTTACCGAGCTCTGTATGGATGAGTATTCTCGGCTGATCCCTGCGGAGAACCGTTTCCCCTCATCGGCGGGGGGCAAGGGCTTTGCGCCGCTGGCGGAGTATATTCACTCCCTTGGGCTGAAATTCGGCATACACATTATGAGGGGCATTCCCAGGCAGGCTGTTCACAGAAACACTCCCCTGCTGGGCACCGATGTCACCGCCCGCAGCATTGCAAAGACCAATTCCATCTGCGCCTGGAACACCGATATGTACGGCGTTGACCCCGAAAAAGAAGGTGCGCGCGAATACTACGAGAGCATTTTCAGGCTCTATGCAGAGTGGGGCGTTGACTTTGTTAAATGCGACGATATCTGCCGGGAGCTGCCTCATGAGGAGAGCGAGCTTGTACTGCTGAGCGAATGCCTCCGCAGCTGCGGCAGGGATATGGTACTGAGCCTCTCGCCGGGGCCTGCCCTGCTTGAGAAGGCTGAGCTCTACAAGGCTACGGCTGAGATGTGGCGCATCACCGACGATTTCTGGGATAAATGGGAGCTGCTCTACAATATGTTTGAGCGCTGCGAGCGCTGGGCTGAACACGTGGGTGAAAGCAGCTGGCCGGATGCCGATATGCTCCCCCTGGGAGCCATCAGGCAGGACTATGATCCCGATGACCGCACCAAGTTCACCGAGGACGAGCAGCGCACGATGATGACCCTCTGGTGCATCTTCCGCTCGCCGCTGATAATGGGCTGCGACCTGACGAAGTGCGATGAGTTCACCCTCTCTCTGCTGACAAACAAGCATATACTGGATATGAACAAGCTCTCCCGCGGTGCTCATCAGGTATTCCGCCGTGAGCAGGATGGCAGCGAGCTCTGCCTCTGGACAGCTGGATGCTCCGAGGGCGGGCAGTATGCGGCGCTGTTCAATCTGGGTGAGAAGCCTTTGGAGACTGTGCTGCCCCTTTCCGACATAGGGCTCAGCGGCTGCGAGACCGTCACCGACCTATGGACAGGCAGGAGCACCGGTCTTTCCGACACTTTGACGGCTGCCCTCGTACCTCACGGCTGTGCGGCCTTCAGAATAGGAGCGGGCTGCGAATTATAATAGCGCCGGCAAGCGAATAACAGTTATACAAAAAGGACGGACTTATGAGAATTGCAGACAAATGGCAGGACTATAAGATAATCGACACCTCTGACGGTGACAAGCTGGAGAGCTGGGGCGGCAAGCTCCTAGTGAGACCCGACCCCCAGATAATCTGGCGCACCGAGCACAAGACCGACCTCTGGCAGAAGGCCGACGCCGTTTACCACCGCTCGGCCAAGGGCGGCGGAGAATGGGAATACCGCCGCAGGCTCCCCGAGAGCTGGCAGATCAGCTACGGAGATCTTAAATTCATCATCCGACCCACGGGCTTCAAGCACACGGGGCTCTTCCCAGAGCAGGCGGTAAACTGGGAACTGATGGGGGATATGATCCGATCGGCGGGCAGACCCATAAAGGTGCTGAACCTCTTTGCCTACACCGGCGGCGCCACCCTTGCCTGTGCAGCGGCGGGAGCCCAGGTCTCCCACGTTGACGCTTCAAAGGGAATGGTGCAGTGGGCCAGGGACAACGCTGTGGAATCGGGGCTCGGTGAAAAGCCCATCCGCTGGCTGGTGGACGACTGCGAGAAATTTGTCAAGCGGGAGATCAGGCGCGGGAATTTCTACGATGCTGTGGTCATGGATCCCCCCAGCTACGGCAGAGGTCCCGGCGGCGAGATCTGGAAGCTGGAGGACAGCGTATTTGAGCTGGTCAGGACCTGTGCGGACGTTCTCTCCGACGAGCCGCTTTTCTTCCTGCTGAACAGCTACACCACAGGGCTCTCGCCCTCGGTCATGGCTTACATTCTCAGCGAGATAATCACTCCCCGCTTCGGCGGGAGCGTTACCGCAGACGAGATAGGTCTGCCGGTGGAGATGGCTTCAATGCCTCTGCCCTGCGGCTCTACGGCGGTTTGGAGAAAATAAGAGTTACAAAAAAAGCCCGTGAGAAACGCTCCTCACGGGCTTTGGAATTATTACATCACATAGAACAGCAGTGCGCCGTAGGTGGGGTAAGGCCAGTACTTCTCACCGACAAGAGCCTCGATCTGATCGGCGGAGGCTCTGAGCTCGCCCATAGCGGTGAACACCTTGTCGTGGTAGTAGTTAGCCTGCTCCTGGACGCCCCTGATCTCCTTGCACTTGGCAAGAGTGTTCTCCAGATCGCCCAGCTTCTTGTATGTCTGAGCTGAGAGGGTGGAGAGGCGCTTTACCAGGTCGCTCTCAAAGCTGATATCGGCACCCAGCTCCTTGGCAAGGGCAGCGGTCTTTGAAAGCTCCTTGATATAGGATGCCGCAGCGGGAAGGATGTCCTTCTTTGCCATATCTATCATAGTCAGCGCTTCGATGTTCAGGGTCTTGCAGTATTCATCCAGCAGGATCTCAACACGGCTGCGCAGCTCGGCTGCGGAGTAAACGCCGTACTTGGAGAAGAGGCGGATATTCTTCTCGGCGCAGAGGCAAGGCACAGAGGAAGGTGTGGACCTGAGATTGAGCAGCCCTCTGCGGGAGGCTTCGTCCTCCCAGGCATCAGAATAGCCGTTGCCGTTGAACACGATGCGGGAATTGCTCTTATACTCCCTCTTGATGAGCTCTTCAAGGGCTTCACGGAAATCGGCAGCCTTTTCAAGCTCGTCGGCAAAGCCGTCAAGCACCGAGGCTACGATGGTATTGATAACTGTGATGGGACCGCCGCAGGAAAGGCGGGAGCCGGGCATTCTGAACTCGAACTTATTGCCCGTAAAGGCAAAAGGCGAGGTACGGTTGCGGTCGGTAGTATCCTTGGGGAAATGGGGCAGGACGTCAACGCCTATCTCCATTTCCACACGCTTGCCCTCATATCTGTCGCCGTGGGCGATAGCCTCGAGGATGCCGGTGAGCTCGTCACCGAGGAATATGGAGATTATGGCCGGGGGCGCTTCATTGGCACCGAGGCGGTGGTCGTTGCCCGCGGTGGCGACGGAGGCTCTGAGTATATCCTGATAGTCATTGACAGCCTTGATTATCGCCACAAGGAACAGCAGGAACTGGGCGTTCTCGGCAGGTGTCTTACCGGGATCGAGCAGGTTCATACCAGTATTGGTGGAAAGAGACCAGTTATTGTGCTTGCCGGAGCCGTTGATGCCGGCGAAGGGCTTTTCGTGGAGCAGGCACTTGAAGCCGTGCTTGCGGGCGGTGCGCTTCATTATCTCCATAGTGAGCTGATTGTGGTCGGTGGCGATATTAGCCGTGGAGAATATGGGCGCCAGCTCGTGCTGGGAGGGTGCGACCTCGTTATGCTTGGTCTTAGCGTAGATGCCGAGACGCCAGAGCTGCTCGTCAACGTCGCGCATATAAGCTGCGACACGGGTCTTGATAGTGCCGAAATAGTGATCCTCAAGCTCCTGACCCTTGGGGGCGGGGGCGCCGTATAGCGTCCTGCCGGTGAAGATCAGATCCTTGCGGTGGGAATACATCTCTCTGTCAACGAGGAAATACTCCTGCTCAGCACCGCAGTTGGCGATGACTCTGGTGGCGTTGGAGCCGAACATTTTAAGTATCCTCAGCGCGGCGCGGTTGATAGCCTCCATTGATTTGAGCAGAGGGGTCTTCTTATCCAGCGCTTCGCCGTTATATGAGCAGAATGCGGTAGGTATGCAGAGAGTGCGCTCCTTTATAAAGGCATAGGAGGTAGCATCCCAGGCGGTATAGCCTCTGGCTTCAAAGGTAGCGCGGAGACCTCCCGACGGGAAGGATGAAGCGTCAGCCTCGCCCTTGATGAGCTCCTTGCCCGAGAACTCCATAATAACGTGGCCGTCCTCGGTGGGGGTGATGAAGCTGTCGAGCTTTTCGGCGGTAAGACCCGTCATCGGCTGGAACCAATGAGTATAGTGGGTAGCACCCTTTTCGACCGCCCAATCCTTCATAGCGTTGGCTACGACATTGGCGAGCTCGATATCCAGCGGCTTGCCGTCAGCGATAGTCTTTTTGAGAGCCTTATAGGTCTCCTTCGGCAGACGCTCACGCATCACCGATTCATTGAACACATCGCTTCCGAAGATCTCGGGAACATTCATGGCTTGACCTCCTGACAGATTACTGTTTATACAGATTATAACGGCTTTGCGCGGGTTTGTCAAGGCACGCCGAAACTTTCGGCGTTTACGACAATAGCATTGCAAAGCCGTGTGGTTTTTTGTAGAAAAGAAGCACTCAGAACTTGACTATCCTGTGGAAGCGGAGAAGCTCAAAGCCGTTATCGGTGGGAACAGCCTCGTTCCACTCCAGCTCGCCGTTTTCCTCGGTGGCTGTGAAGAGCTTGCCGTCCTCCTCTTTCCACTTACTCTTATTGCCGATGATAAACTCATCGTCGTAAGCCTCCATACTGCCGTCGTTCATATCCTTCGGGAAAAGCGAAAGCAGGGTACCGTCCTCCTCAAACGCATAGACGCCGCGGGACATTGCCTTCTGCATAGGATTTACTCCGGGGTCGGACTGGATCTCCTCAGCAGTTTTCCAGGTCTGCTTAAAATTCTTATCAAAAACGTTAGCCTCAGCGATCTTCCACTTTCCGATGATGTCCATAGCATTATCCTCCTTACAGATCAGTTAATGTCGATGAAATCTCTGTTCTTCTTGCTGTCCTTGCCGTCTTCCTCGGTGCTGAGCTTAAGCAGCTCCTCCACCTTTCTCTTTCCGACTACCGAGCCTATCATATTGGTGATACCGGTAACTAGCAGAACGATGCCGAGGACGGTAAACATTATTGTATTGGGGAGCATGGGGTTAAAGAGTATCACGATGCCTCCCAGCACAGTAATGGATGAGAGCAGGCAGGTGAGCTGCCATTCATCGTTGCCGCTCTTTTTGATCCTCAGCGAATCAAAGAGGGTTATACCTCCGCTGATGAGCATATAGAGGCCGAAGATCGTTGCCAGGACCTGGGCGATGAAATCCGGCTTCAATATCAGGAAGATGCCTATCGCCGCAAGGATGATGGCTCTGATCAGCATAAAGGAACCGCCTCCGTCAGGCTTTTCGCCTTCGGCGGGGGGAGAATTGCGCCCCAGCAGGAAGCGACCTATCTCAATGCAGCCGGCAGCTATCGAAAGCCCGCCGATGGTATAGCTGATGGCGTGAGTAAAGAACTCGGGCTTGGCTATCAGCGCAGCACCGAGGATGATGCAGACCGCCGAGAGCAGCAGATAGTTTCCGAACACCTTTTTTACTGTTTGCATTAGGTTTCCTCCTTATCAGACGCAGCAGCCTGCTTTTTGAGCTTGACCGCCTTTATCACCTTCAGGCGGGAGAACTCCTCCCTTTCCTTTTCCTCAAGGGAGTCGGCTATATACTTGACCGTGGCTCTGTTATTGGGGATTATGATATTCTGCAATGCGTTTGCACGCCTCTGGGTCTTGCGGATGGCTACCGAGAGCCTGTAAATGCTGTTCTCCACCTCCGCCAGCTCGGCTGTTACCTGCTTGACCTTACCAAAGGCGATATAGGCTTTGTCGAGATGGGATGTGGTATAAAGAAATCCGTAATTGACCTCGGGACGGTGATGCTCCAGCGTGACCTTGGGGAGATCGACTCCCATAACGCTGCGGGTATAGAGGCCGATGCCCTCCTCAACGGGGACACTTGCCGCGAAGGGCGTTACCACTCCGAGGGCTATATTGGCCTGCATCAGAGCGTGATAGGCTTCGCTGTAAGTAGTCTCTATCCTTTCCCGGAGGCTCCCGGCCTTATCCACAAGGGACATCAGCTCTCTGATGAGGATGTTCCGCTTGCGGTCAAGGAGGTCGTAGCCGAGAAGAGCCAGCGCCAGCGAGCGCTTCATAGCTATGAGATTGCCCTTGGTTGGAAACACCTGCTGAGCCACAGCGCTCACTTCCCTTCTTATCAGTTATCTCCGTAGAGCAGCTCGGCTCTTTCGGGATCGTAGAACTTGTTGAGATGCTCGTCGTCAACACGGTCGAGCTCGCTGCGGGGCAGCGTTGAGAGCAGCAGCCAGCCCAGGTCGAGGGTCTGCTCAACAGAGCGGTTCACATCGAAGCCCTGGTCGATAAACTCGCTCTCAAAGAGCCTTCCGAAGCGGAGATAGGCTCTGTCAGTCTGGGAGAGCTCCTCCTCTCCGATAACGGAGGCCAGCGCTCTTGCGTCTGACACTCTGGCATAGGCTGCAAAGAGCTGGTTCGAGCACATCTGATGATCCTCGCGGGTGTAGCCCTCGCCGATGCCGTCCTTCATAAGTCTTGAAAGGCTGGGGAGCACCGAAACTGCGGGGTAAACTCCCTTCTGATCGAGGCTTCGGTCGAGAACGATCTGACCCTCGGTTATGTAGCCCGTCAGGTCGGGGACGGGGTGGGTTATATCGTCGTTGGGCATTGTCAGTATGGGGATCTGCGTTACCGAGCCGCTGGCACCCTTGACGATGCCGGCTCTTTCGTAAAGCGAGGCAAGGTCGGAATAGAGGTAGCCGGGGTAGCCCTTTCTCGCCGGGATCTCACCTTTTGAGGAGGAGAACTCACGGAGAGCCTCGGCATAAGCGGTCATATCGGTGAGGATGACAAGGATGTGCATCCCCTTTTCAAAGGCGAGATACTCCGCCAGCGTCAATGCGCAGCGGGGGGTAAGGATACGCTCGATAATGGGGTCGTTGGACATATTGAGGAACATAGCAACTCTTTTCAGAGAGCCCGTTTCCTCAAAGGAACGCTTGAAATAATCGGCGACGTCGTTCTTGACGCCCATAGCGCCGAAAACTATGGCGAAGTCCTGACCGTTCTCATCGGCGATCTTAGCCTGACGGACGATCTGCACTGCCAGCTTGTTATGCGAAAGACCCGAGCCCGAGAAGATAGGCAGCTTCTGCCCTCTGATAAGGGTCATCAGGGCATCTATCGAGGAGATACCTGTATTGATGTAGTTACGGGGGTACTCACGGGACACGGGGTTAAGAGGCTTGCCGTTAATGTCGGCATACTTTTCGGGGTAGATATCCCCCAGACCGTCTATGGGCTTGCCCGCGCCGGAGAAGATACGCCCCAGCATTTCCTTAGAGAGGGGCAGCTCCATAGGCTTGCCCTCAAAGCGGGTGGTGGTATTGCCAAGGGAGAGGCCTTTAGTTCCCTCGAAGACCTGGAGCACGGCTCTGTCCTCGGAGACCTCGACTACTCTGCCCAGCCTTTTGGTGCCGTCGGAGAGGCGAAGCTCCGCCATTTCGTCATAGCCAATGCCGCTGACGTTTTCAAGTGCCACCAGAGGTCCGTTTATCTCATCGAGACCGATGTATTTAAGCTCCAACTGCGGCACCTCCTGTCAGGACGGTAAGCTCCCTTTCCATATCCGAAGTATAGCTGTCAAACATCCCGGGATCATCGTTAGGGATATCGTATTTCATCTTGATGAGCTTCTCGCACCAGCCGCTGCCCGTTACCGCAGTAACGGAAGCGCCCTCGGCGAGAGCCTTTTTACCTAGCTCGAAGAACCTGACGATCAACTTCATCATCCGGTACTGCTTTTCCAGGGGGACGTAGGTATCGTCCTTATGGTAGGCGTTCTGCTGCAGGAAGCCGACTCTTATCACTCTCGCAGTCTCGATCAGCAGCTTCTGATCGTCGGGGAGGACATCGGCGCCCATGAGCTTTACGATCTCCATAAGGGCATTTTCCTCAACGAGGATATTCGAGATCTGCTGCCTTACCTCCATAAAATCGGGGGCAACGTTTTTCTTGTAATAAGCCGCGAGATCGTCGGTGTACTCGGAATAGCTGGAGGTCCAGTTGATAGCGGGGTAATGCCTTGCATAGGCAAGAGCCTTATCCAGTGCCCAGAAGCATCTTACAAAGCGCTTGGTGTTCTGAGTTACGGGCTCCGAGAAATCCGAGCCCTGGGGGGATACCGCTCCGATTATGGATACGGAGCCCTCGCCGCCGCTCAGAGTCTTGACATAGCCGGCTCTCTCGTAGAATTCCGAGATCCTCGACGGCAGATATGCGGGGAACCCTTCCTCGGCGGGCATCTCTTCAAGTCTGCCCGAAAGCTCACGAAGAGCCTCAGCCCAGCGGGAGGTGGAATCGGCCATTATAGCGATATGGTAGCCCATATCCCTGTAATACTCAGCCAGGGTGATGCCTGTATAGATCGACGCTTCACGGGCTGCCACAGGCATATTCGAGGTATTGGCGATAAGCACCGTCCTGTCGGTCAGTGGGCGGCCTGTACGGGGGTCGATAAGCTCGGAGAACTCTTCAAGCACCTGAGTCATCTCGTTGCCGCGCTCGCCGCAGCCGATATAGACGATTATATCCGCATCGCACCACTTAGCCAGCTGATGCTGGGTCATAGTCTTGCCGGTGCCGAAGCCGCCGGGTATAGCAGCAGTGCCGCCCTTGGCGATGGGCGCTACGGTATCTATTACCCTCTGCCCTGTGATAAGGGGTCTGTCGATGGGCAGGCGCTCCTTTGAGGGGCGGGGGGTCCTGATAGGCCAGCGCTGACAGAGGGTAAGCTCCTCGGTCTCGCCGCGGTCGGTCTTTATCTTTACAACTGTATCATTGATGGAATACTCGCCGTCAGGGGCAGCCCAGACCACCTCGCCGCCCTTGGAAAGGGGTGAGAGCATACACTTATGGATGACCACAGGCGTCTCGGGGCAGGTACAGTAGATCTCGCCGGGAGCGAGCCTGTCCCCGACATTGACGGTAAGGGTCACGCTGAACTTCTTCTCGGTATCGAGGGATGAGACAGCGGTGCCGTCGCCGATAAAGGCTCCGGACAGCTCCGCAAGGCTTCTCAGCGGGCGCTCGATGCCGTCGAATATATTGGTTATGATACCCGGCCCCAGCAGTGCGGACATAGGCGCACCCGTCCCCACGACGGGCTCACCGGGCATAAGGCCGGTGGTACCCTCATAGACCTGTATCGTCGTGAACCCGGAATTGACGCCGATGACCTCGGAGATCAGGCGCTTGTTGCCGACGAACACCATTTCCATCATGGAGAAGCTCCTGGTTCCGCGCACCTTTACAACGGGGCCGTTGATTGAGTATATCTTATCCATACTAAAACTCCGATCAGATATTTGCCGCCGGGGATGTTACAGCCCCGCATTGCGGCAGAATTCCGCTCTTTCGCGCTCGAGCAGCGAATCAAAGCTGAGATCGAGCAGCACTCCCCTTTCGGAAAAGCGCACAGCTGCGCCTCCCAGCGTTATCGAGGGGTCGGCGACGGCATTTTTCAGCCTGCCTGACACTCTCGGGAGGTCATCGGGGGAAACGGCGACCTCAGCCTCGCAGCCCTCAAAGCGCTCCGAGGCGCTCTTTACGTTCTTGCAGAGCCAATCCACATACTTATCCGAGGCTCTGAATGCTGCGAGCTTTTCTCTGACGAGATCGAAAACGCTGTCGGCAAGCTCTTCACGCCGCAGGAGGACCTTCCTCTGCTCTGTCAGCTCGGCTGTTGAGAGCTCACGGGTGAGCTGCTGCTCGGCACGGGAGTTTATATCCTCGCGCAGGGCGTTCAGCTTACGCTCAGCATCGGCTTTGGCAGCCTTGATAACAGCGTCGTGCTCTGCTCTGGCTTCTTCCAGCATACGCTCCACCTGAGCATCTGTCTCTGCAAGCACGGCCTGTTTGAAGCGCCTGAGCTTTTCGATTTCATCTGCCATAACGTTCCGCCCCTTCCTTTATAGAGTGATGCCAACTGCCTCTTTGATATACCGGGATATAGTATCGGATATCTTTGAGGTAGCGTGGCGGTCGGGTATCTCGACTATCAGCGGAGTGCTTTTTGTCAGCTTATAGTCGTAGACCTTATCGCGGCATACCGCGACGGCCTTCTCGGTCATCAGCACGATGCCGATATCGGGAGTCTCCATAGCCTTATCCAGGGCTTGTGAGACTTCATCCTCCGTATGCACGACAACGCCCTCGATACCCGCCAGACGCATACCCATCTGGGTGTCGATGTTGTCGCTTATGAGATAGAATTTCATTGTATCAGCCCAGGTTGTTTACGATAAGTATGGAGATGAGCAGACCGTAGAGCGCGATACCTTCACCCAGAACGACGAAGATCAGAGCCTTAACGAAGTTCTTGGGATCCTCGGAGGTAGCGCCGATAGCTGCGGGAGCGCCGGCGGCAACTGCGATACCGGAGCCTATGCAGGAGAGGCCTACTGAGAGGGCTGCTGCAAGATATCCGAGGCCTGCGCCGGTGGTAACGGCAGCCTTGGTGCCCTCATCGGCAGCGAATACCACAAATTTGCCCAGGGGCAGGATTATGCCCATCAGCATAACGCCTGCGAAGGTGCAGAGATTACCGATGAATGCGGGCTTTGCGGATTTGCCCTGCCTGATCCTCTTAGCGGAAAGGATAAAGGGTACGCAGAGCAGCAGAACGGCTGCCAGGGGCAGAAGAAGCATTTCAAGTACAGACATTGTTATTTCCTCCATCAATCAAGTTCTGTGGTAAATTCAGCCTTTACAGGCTCAAACGGCTTACCGTCGCCGCTGTAGAATCTTGAGAAGATCTCATAGAACTCCAGCCTTATGATCTGTATCGCAACGATCATACCCTCCATTATCATAACGAAGGCGTTGCCGATTATCATAACGGGCAGCTTGGCGCCCGAGCCCACCATTCCCATAAGGGAGGTGACCACCAGCATCATTCCTGCGTGAGAGAGGACGAAGCCGCCCACTCTCAGGAAGCTCATGGTATTTGAGACGTAGCTCAGGGCATACTCGAACATCTCGAAGAAGTTCTCGACTATGAAGTTGCCCACCGTCATCTTCTCACCGTCCTCAGAGAGGCGAAGCTCTTTATATTTCACCGCGGCAGCGAAGGGCACGCGGCAGAATATACAGATCGCGGGGATGACTATAAGGAACAGCACAAAGGGCGCGGACATCACCTTGACGTCGAACATTATGGTAGCGACAAGGCCGCCGCCGATGGAACTGTAGAATATGAGTCCCGCTATGCCGTTGTTAGAGAACACCGCCCGTTCGATATCGTGCTCCTTGAAGCCGATGATGATATTCAGGATCATCGAGATGATTATAAGCGCGGCGCCCATAGCCACTGCGGTGAGCAGTATGAATGTGGTGTTCTTGAAAGGGTGCAGCGGCAGGAAGTCTATCCCGATGCCCTCAAAGACGGGGTCAAGCAGCTCCTCCATTCCGAAGACCGAGCCGTAGATCGTTCCGAAGATCATGCTGGATACTCCGCAGCGGGTCATCATACCGCCGAACTGCTTATGCACCTTGGTGCCTATCAGCAGACCCAGCAGGAAGATTATGAAGCCCTGTCCCAGATCTCCGAACATAACGCCGAAGAGCAGCGTGTAGGTTATGGCAACGAACGCGGTGGGGTTATATCCCGTGTAATCCGGGAGGCCGTACATCTCCACCAGCATCGAGTAAGGCCGTGTGAACCAGGAGTTTTTAAGCACTGTGGGGGGCTTGCAGCTGGAATCCGCATCGGGGGGCATAAAGGTGAGCTCCGCGCCCGGAAGATCCTCAAAGAGCTTAGCAAAGCGATCCTTCTCTTTCAGGGGGATAAAGCCCTTGATAAAGACCTTATCTCTGAGCACTCCCACCTTTTTTCTGAGATTGAAGATATCCCTCTTATGTACCAGCTTGGAATAAGCCCGCTGTATATCCCCATCATGGACGTCGGCAAAGCAGCGCAGCTCGGTCTCGGCGTCGCGGGCCACCTTTTCCTGCTCCTTGATCTCGGCCTCCAGCCGCTCAAAGGCCTCGGCGGTGTTGCCCGTTACGAAATCTGGGATCCTGATGACCTCAAAGAAGAGTGAGGTGAAGATATCGTCAACGATATCCTTGCTTTCCTTCGGGCAGAAATACATTCCCCAGCAGTAGCTCCTGTCAGTATCAAAGGGGACGAAGAAGAAATTCTTGTCGTAGTATTCCAGCTTCGCACGGCTCTCCAGAGGCAGCTTGCCGACCCTGACGTGGACGTGCTTGCAGCTGAATATGCGGTCGAACTGCTCATTGAGACCCTGGAGGTGCTCGATCTGCTTGACCGCCCCCTTACGCTCGGAGATTATCCGGAGCGCCTCCTGCTTACGGACGGCTGCTGCACGGAGGGAATTCTCCAGGGAGTCGTTGAAGCGGTTGAAGTCCTCATCCGTTTCCAGCTTGCAGGCCTGGGTGTTCGTCTCCCGCAGGGTGATGTCAAGCTCCGTGGCTATGGAAGCCAGGCCTTTCAGGGGCACCTCATAAGGGTTTTTATCGTTCAGGAGCTGCAGCGACCTTTTTCCCGAGACCGGCAATGCGGTGATAGCGTTCTCCATCTGGAAGCAGCCGCTCTCACAGCACTTTTCCAGAACGGCTTCAAGCATCGAGCTTTCGGCGGTCAGCGAGACCAGCTCCATTTTTACTATTGCCATATCCTTACTCCTTTCGCAGGAATATAAGCTGTATAATCAATCCGGAATTTGCTAGATTATCAGCATTTTCTCTATCAAAGCAGAGTCAACGTCGTACCTTACGCCCTCGACCACCCGGACGATGTTTTTGAGCTCCGTTTCACAGATATACATAAACGCATAGAGCACAACGGGCGTTGAAGTCGATCTGGCGATGGTATGGCGCATATAGCGCAGCGCTCTGAGGGACATACCCGACTCGATGGAATCCTGCTCGTCGGTCATTTCCTTTCCGTAGACGGTCTTTCTGATAGAGGTGAGCATCGCGGGAGCGTCCTCGCTCTCATAGACGTGATCCATAGCTCTCTTGCTGAGCTGCGAGAAGGGCAGCGAGCTCTTTTTAATCTCCTCCGGAGAATAGCCGAAATAGGCTTTCATACGGTAGGCGTTGATCATATTGATTATATCCACCTCGCGCCGGACGACCTCGGTGATCTCCTCCCTTTCGCTGCCGAAGAAGCTCTCTTTTATGCTGGCAAGCAGGTCGGAGAAGTATTTCGTCCTGAGCTTCAGCTCGGCATCGGTGAGGTCTGCCCTGCCGTTCTCGTCCAGCTCGAAGCTCTTGAACACCTTGTAATAGGCGGTCCCTTTCAGCACATTAGTGACCTCGGGGATGCTCCTGCATCGTGCACAGGCGATAAGATCCAGCTTTGAGCCCTTGAAAACGTAGGATGGCAGCGAGGTAACGAAGCTGTCGTTGAGGCCGTTATTGACGGCATTGACAAGGCTTATAAGCTGCCGGCACTCAATCTTCTTGATCAGGTAGTTGTAAAAGGGCTTATCCTCCAGCCCCTGAAAGGAGGTCAGGCGGAGGTAGGTGTCGATGCTGAACCGCATCAGCCTGCTCTCAAGAAAGCCCCGGTGGATGGTATTGGGATCGATATCCTTGAGCGGCTCCGCAAAGCGCTTGGTGGAGGACAGGAAATCCACGATCTCGGCGACGTTACGCTTGGAGATCATCTCGCGGAAATCGTCCCGGGTCAGCATAGACCCGTAGATCGACCTGATCTTCGCCACTGTCGCGTTAGTCGAAAAGCTATCCAGCAAATGCCTCACCACCTTTGTTGACGGTCACAGACCGGGAATAGATCAGATGTCCGCGGTCATACGGGAAAATATCTCGTCAGCCCATTTTTCGCGGTTATCCGAAAAGCTCTTTTCGAGCTCAGCCATATTTTTCTCCTGACGCTGTGCGGCTTCGGCCGAGGCTTTTTCCGTTCTTTCGCGGCGGTCCTTCTCGGCTTCGGCGGCAAAACTCTCACGGCTTTCCTCAACAGAGGCTTCAAGGCGCTGCTTCTCGGCTTCGGCGCTTTCGGCAAGCTCCCTGCACTGCTTTTCAGCCTTCATCAGGGCTTCCTCTGCGAGCCTGTCGGCATCGAGTATCTCTGCGATAATATCCATTCATATCACTTCCCGAAGAAACGATTTATAACTCATTATATTTTACACCTTTTCAAAGAGTAATTCAACAGCTTTTTTATGAAATCGGAACAATTCAGGCACGATTTGTTCATAATGACGAAGAACATCAAGAATTGTTTGATGTTTTCAGGCATTTGTGCATTGTGCGATAAAGGAGACTTTGACAATTGTGAAAATTGTCTACCCATAAAGATGTACAAATACTAAATTTGTAGAAATGTTTCTTGACAAAGCGGAAGAATTATGATATATTTGTATTTGTCGCAAGCACACTTGTTTTTCGGAGGTGGACTTTTTGGCTGATAGAGAACCCAGACTTGTCATCGTAAGCGACTCGGTGCTGCCCGAGATAATCACCAAGGTACTCGAAGCAAAGCGTCTGAGAGCCAGCGGTGCCGCAGCTACCTCTGCCGAGGCCTGCAGGGCTGTCGGCATATCAAGGAGCGCCTATTATAAATACAAGGATCAGATCTGGGGCTATGAGGAGCAGTTCACCGACCGGATCATCTCGGTCTATCTGCTGCTGCGCGACGAAAAGGGAGTGCTCTCCTCGATAATCTCACGGCTCTACGAGCTGGGAGCGAATATTCTGACCATCAATCAGAACATCCCCATCGACTCGGTGGCGACGGTGACGGTATCGGTCAGGTACGACTCGGAGGGCGGCTCGCATTCTCTGAAAAAAGAGCTCGCAGGCATCGACGGCGTCGTGGACGTCAAGCTGATCTCGGGCGAATAAGCATAATGACAACAGGAAGGAAAGAAAAATGATGCGTAATGTAGCGGTCATAGGATACGGAGTAGTAGGCTCGGGAACGGTCGAGCTTTTTGAAAGGAACAGAGAGGACATCTGCCGGAAGATCGGCAGGGACTGCGATATAAAGTACATCTGCGACCTCAGAGACTTCCCCGGCGACAAGTACGAGGACAGGCTCATCAAGGATTTCAACATCATCCTCAACGATGATGAGATCGAGGTTGTGGCTGAGGTTGTCGGCGGAGCCACCTTCGCTTACGACTACACCAAGAAGCTCTTGGAGCGCGGCAAGAGCGTTGTTACCTCCAACAAGGAGCTGGTGGCGACCCACGGAGCCGAGCTTCTGGAGATCGCCAAGGAGCACAACTGCAACTATCTGTTTGAGGCAAGCGTGGGCGGCGGTATCCCCATTATCAGGCCGCTGAACAAGTGCCTCGCGGGAAACAAGATCATGCAGATCTCGGGTATCCTCAACGGAACCACCAATTTCATCCTCACCAAGATGATCCGCGAGCAGATGGATTTTGAGTCGGCGCTGAAAATGGCTCAGGAGCTGGGCTATGCCGAGGCTGATCCCACTGCCGATGTTGAGGGTCACGATGCCTGCAGAAAGATCTGCATCCTCGGGTCTCTGGCCTTCGGCAAGCACATCTATCCCCAGTACGTTCACTGCTCTGGCATCTCCCGCATCACGCTGGACGATGTTGAGTACGCCGAGAATGCAGGCTACGCCATCAAGCTGGTCGGTACTGCAAAGCCGGAGGGCGACGGCAGGATCAGCGTGATCGTATGCCCCAGGCTCGTTCCCAAGAGCAACCTGCTCTCATCGGTGGACGATGTTTACAACGCCATCAGCGTTACCGGCGACGGCTCGGGTGACGTTCTCTTCTACGGCAGAGGCGCAGGCAAGCTTCCCACGGCTTCGGCTGTGGTCGGTGATATCATCGACTGCCTGAAGCATCAGGGCAGGATCATTATGATCGGCTGGGACGACTGCACCGACAAGAGCTATGTAGTCCCCTACAAGACCATAGAGAACAATATGTACGTCCGCATCAAGGCTGCCGATGCCGAGAGCCTGAAGCCTGCGGTTTCGGAGCTCTTCGGAAAGGTAATGTATCTTGAGCGCAACGGCCGTCCCGATGACGAGCTTGCATTTATCACTCCCAGAATGGTGGAGGGTGACATCGACGCGAATCTGGAGCAGCTCTCAGCCAGTGCTTCCATCGAGTCGAAGATCAGATTGCTGTAATATGAAGTCAAGTCTCTCCGCCCTGCGGCGGGGAGATGTTTTTTAAGGAGAACCGTTATGATAAGACTGGATATCCCTGCGACCTCGGCTAATCTGGGGGCGGGGTTCGATGCGCTGGGTCTGGCGCTTGATCTTTACAACACCGTTGAGCTGGAGGAGTCGGACGTTATCGACATAGCCTCGCTGGACGGAGTCAAGGTGCCCACCGATGAGAAGAACCTCATCTACATCTCGGTGAACGACCTTTACAAGGTCTGCGGGAAGAAGCTGCCGGGACTGTATCTGCGTCAGACAAACAACATACCCATGACCAGAGGTCTGGGGTCATCCTCGGCGTGCATCGTGGCGGGGCTGGTGGGAGCCAACAAGCTCCTGGGCGAGCCCCTGACCGTGGACGATCTTGTGGATCTTGCTGCGCAGATAGAGGGTCACCCCGACAACACCGCTCCCGCTCTGCTGGGAGGCATCGTCACCGCCGTATTTGACGGCAGGAAGGTACACTGGGTCAAGCAGGAGGTCTACACCAAGCTGAAATTTGTCTGCATCATCCCCGATTTCGAGCTGCCCACCGAAAAGGCCAGAGCCTGTCTGCCCGAAACGGTCAGCCACAAGGATGCGGTATACAATCTTTCAAGGGCGGCGCTGTTCTCGGCTTCCCTGCTGACGGGCAAGTTTGAGAACCTCCGCACCGGCGTCCACGACAGGCTGCATCAGCCCTACCGCACTCCCCTTATCCCCAACTGCCGGGAGGTATTCGACATTGCCTACACCCACGGCGCTTACGCTGCCTACATCTCCGGCGCAGGGCCTACGGTAATGGCCATCGTAGATGACAGCAACGAGTATTTCGCAGGAAAGGTGAGATTCTCCCTTGAAAACGCCGGCCTCGGCGGGTGGAGAGTCGAGGAGCACCGCATCGACAACACAGGCACAAAGCTCATATAGCAAAAAGCCCGGAAACGTTCATCGCGTTTCCGGGCTCTGTTATTAGTTTCACTCGGTGGGAGTGTAGGGCGCGGGGCTCTTGGAATACACCGGCATCGACTGAAGCCATATCTTGCCCGGCCCCGTTACCGTTGTATTGAAGTCGCTCTCGGCCACAAGCAGCTTATTGCCCACCTTAGCCTTGCTCTTGCGCAGTTCTATCTCGATAGTGCAGCTGGCGGTCATCATTGCAAGGCAGCCTGTCTTGACTATCATAGTCTGCCCTGCTTCAAGCTCATAGGTCATAACGCTGCCCTCGAGCCTGAACGCTGCGCTGCCCGTTCCCGAGAAGCTCAGCATAATGAAGCCCTCACCCCCGAACAGACCTGCTCCCAGCTTCTTATTGAGGAAATCAGTTCTCTCAACAGTTGCCTCACAGGCAAGGAATGCGTGCTTCTGCGCGATTATGGGTTCATCTGTGACATCCAAGACAAGTATCTCTCCGGGGAAGCTGGCAGCCATGGCGATCATGCCCTCGGTATCCTTTGCTATATAGGTGGAATAGGGCTTGCGGGCCAGCTTCGGAAGTCCCTTTGGGAGACCCTTGGGGAGCTTCTTTTTGGGAGCTTCGGGCTCAACGATCTTTGAGGACTGCTTCTCCATATTCGGAGACATCCAGCTCATGGCGTTTTTCTCTGTCCTAATCTCCTCGCCTGCTTCAAGATGGCAGACCAGGACGGGCAAAGGTGTTCCCTGAACGTCAAATCTCATATGTCACAACTCCTTTTTCAAGGTTTTCGGTATGAGCTCAGCGTGCTGTATTGTCTGTGTGCTCTGTAACTGCACCCTTAATGCCTGCTGCGAGACCAGCAAGACCCTGGATCTCGCTGGGGATGATGATCTTGGTAGCCTTGCCGTCGGCAGCCTTAGCGAATGCCTCAAGGCTCTTGAGCTGGATAACATTCTCGCTGGGGTTAGCTTCATTGAGCTTTACCAGGCTGTCGGCGAGAGCCTGCTGAACCATCTGGATAGCCTGCGCTTCACCCTCTGCCTCAAGGATCTTCTGCTGCTTAACTGCGTCAGCCTGGAGGATCTTGGACTCTCTCTCAGCCTCTGCACGGAGGATCTTGGATTCCTTTTCACCCTCTGCAACAAGGATCTGGGACTTCTTCTCAGCCTCAGCCTGAATTACCTTTTCACGTCTCTCACGGTCAGCCTTCATCTGCTTTTCCATAGCGTCCCTAATCTCGGCGGGAGGAAGGATGTTCTTGAGCTCGACTCTCTGCACCTTGATGCCCCAACGGTCTGTAGCCTCGTCGAGGATCTTGGTGATGTTGGTGTTGATGAAATCACGGGAGGTCAGCGTAGCTTCGAGATCCATATCGCCGACGATGTTACGCAGGGTGGTGGCGGTGAGGTTCTCGATAGCGGAGATAGGTCTTTCAACGCCGTATGTGAACTGCATGGCGTTGGTGATCTGGAAGAACACGACCGTATCTATCTGCATAGTTACGTTATCCTTTGTGATAACCGACTGGGGCTTGAAGTCTACTACCTGCTCCTTGATGGAGACCTTCTTTGCGATCTTGTCGATGAAGGGCACCTTAACGTGGAGACCGGTGGTCCAGGCCGCGTGGAAAGCGCCGAAGCGCTCAACTACATAGACATAAGCCTGCGGAACTACCTTGATGTTTGAGATTATTACCAGAAGAATAAATGCGACTACGATCAGCGCAATAATGATAGGAGCATCCATATCCGTTTACCTCCGTTTTATATCTTTTTTACTATGAGCTTAGAGCCGTCGACCTTTGTTACGGTGACCATAGTCCCTTCAAAGATCTCGTCCCCATTCTCCGATCTGGCGGACCAATCTGTACCGTCGAGCCTTACTCTGCCCTGCCCCAGATCGTTATTGATGTTTTCGATAACAGTTGCCTGCTTACCCACATCAAGCTCGTAATTCGTTGCTACCTTTTTCCCCTGGACCTTTTTGACAAAAGGCCGCGTAGCGATGAGTACGACCGTTGACGTGATAACGAACGCCGCCATCTGCCATACAAACGAGATATCGGCCATCGCGCAGAACATAGCGGCAAGCGCACCTACTGCGAACCACACCGAAACGAGTGCATTGAGCGTTGCGATCTCTGCAATAAGAAAGACCACGAATGCAACTGCCCAAAAGATAACCATTGTCGTATCCATTTCTGTTCCCCCTTTATATATTTTTTTCTGTTTGAGCCTACGCTCACTGATATTATAACATAAACGTTTTCTTTTTTCAATAGTTTTCACAAATTTTTCATCCGTACACAAAACGCCGGGAGAAGAAAAGGCAGACCGCCAAAAACGGTCTGCCCTGGTATCGTATATTTTATCCGAGGAACGCCTGATAGCCGGCATTCTCCTCCTTGAGGGCATTGATCTGCGCCTCGATGTTATCCTTTTCGCCGCCGATCTGGTTATGCAGCTCGGCAACTGCGGATCTCTTTGCGGTAAGGTCTGCCTGGGCGGCAGCCTTCTCGTTATCCAGCTCCTCGATGACCTTTCTGTTCCTGTCGTCGAACTCCTGGAACTTGTTGTTAGCCTCGAAGGTGGCTGCTCTGTACTCCTCCTCCAGCTGCTCCAGCTTGCGGCGGTAATCGTCGTCAGCCTTTGCGAGGGCTACTCTCTGCTCTTCTCTGGCCTGCTCCTCAGCGGAGTAAGCGTCGTTGAGCTTGTTCTCGACCATATCGTAGTTATACTGGCTGAGGGTGAGTGCATTATTGGCATCGTCAAGCTTAGCGGAGAAGGTATCCTTCAGCAGATCCTTCTTGCCCTCCAGCTCGGTGATCTTCAGGTTATTGGCCTCGATCTGGCTCAGGGCGAAGGCCTTCATCTTATCGGCTACCTTGCTTGCCTTATCGGTCTCAACGGCAACGGGCTGCTCCTCTGCTGCGGGAGCCTCAGCCTCCTTGGCTGCCTCGGCGCTGGGATCATAGGAAAGGATCGGCGCATCGGAGATATCGGTGGAATCCAGATCCGGGGGAACCAAAGCGTCCATCTCGGCATACTCCTCACCTGCGGAGGGAATGGTATAGGACGGAACGGAGGTCACGGACTCGCCGGCATCCTTGGGGATAAGGGAGATACCCTCAGACTCAGAGGAAGTTGAACCGGCGTTGGAGATGCGGAGCCTATAATCGTCCACAAGGCTTACCTTATGCTCGCCTTCGTCCTTCTTTTCGGGTTCTGCATCCATAAGGGAAACTGTTGCGGGAGCTTCTTCCTTAACCGGCTCAGTTGTAAAGCCGGCAGATACAGGCTCAACGACCGGGGGCTCGGGGATCTTCACGGGCTCTACCACCACAGGCTCGGGAGCGGGTGCGGGAGCAGGAGCAGCGTTAGCCTCGGCCTCGGCTTTTCTCTTCTTCTCGAACATATATCTTTCCAGCTTGCTCATACCCTCCATCTCATCGACGGGGGTCTCCTCAACTGCGGGAGCGGGCTCCTCAACGGGAGCGGGTGCGGTATTGGCGGCTGCGATGACCTCAGCTGCGGGATTTTTCTCGTGAGGGATAACGGCATCCGGAACAGCATCGGGACCCAGTTTCCTCTGGATAACGCCGGTAACGATGTCATTTCTGAGCGCGACCTCCGCACAGATGTCGGCAACAGATTTACCCTCCTGATAGAGACGGACTATCTTATCGTTGGTAGATTCTTCCTTTTTTCTTCTAAGAGCCATTGCAAAATCATCCTTTCAGCAGCTTTGAGGGGCGCATCGGGTAAAAACACAACGAACATTCCGCCCGACAGCGCCTGCTTATTGATATTATAACACACAATTAAAAGTTAGGCAATAGAAAAATTAAAGAAATCCCAAAAAAGTATGCACAATTTATTACTATATTTTTCGTTAATAATGCCAAAAGGATTTGTTAAGCCCGAGAAACCATTTAATTATCGCCGTCATAAAAAATTAACAAATCTAAACTATGATAAAGGTATTGCTTTTTGAACGCCAATGTAGTATAATATATTAGTGCCTCATCGGGCACCCACACGGAGACGTATCGAAGCGGTCATAACGGGTCGCACTCGAAACATAGTCGGGTTTGTCACGGTTGTTGTCGTCAAACTGCGGTATATCGCGGTTTAGGGACTCTGATACGGCGGCTTTTCCAAACCGTATCTCGCAGTTTTCTCGCAGTTTTCTCAATCAAATATTTACGGAGACGTATCGAAGTGGTCATAACGGGGCGCACTCGAAATGCGTTAGCCCTTAAACGGGCTCGTGAGTTCGAATCTCACCGTCTCCGCCAGCGGCAGCGGCCGCGCGCAATTCCCTCGCCAACAGCTTTGGCGAGGG
>JAFXXU010000091.1 GCA_017542125.1 Ruminococcus sp. | reverse complement strand
GGACTCCAGCGGATCAACAGTAGGATAAATGCCCAGCGAAGCTATGCCTCTGGACAGAACGGTGGTAGCGTCCAGGTGAGCAAAGGTGGTCGCAGGGGCGGGGTCGGTCAGGTCATCAGCGGGAACGTAAACTGCCTGTACCGAGGTGATAGAGCCCTTCTTGGTGGAGGTGATACGCTCCTGGAGGGCGCCCATCTCAGTGGCAAGGGTAGGCTGATAGCCCACCGCAGAGGGCATTCTGCCCAGCAAAGCCGAAACCTCTGAGCCTGCCTGGGTGAAACGGAATATATTGTCGATGAAGAGCAGAACGTCCTGCCCCTCAACGTCTCTGAAATACTCAGCCATAGTCAGGCCGGAAAGGCCGACTCTCATTCTCGCTCCGGGGGGCTCGTTCATCTGACCGTAAACTAAGACGGTCTTGTCGATAACTCCCGACTCGATCATTTCGTTATAAAGGTCGTTGCCCTCACGGGTACGCTCTCCTACGCCGGTGAATACGGAGATACCGCCGTGCTGCTTGGCGATGTTATTGATAAGCTCCATTATAAGCACCGTCTTGCCGACACCTGCGCCGCCGAACAGACCGATCTTACCTCCCTTAAGGTAGGGTGCGATCAGGTCAACGACCTTGATGCCGGTCTCCAGCACTTCGTTTGAAGCCTTCTGCTCCTCATAGGAGGGCGGCTCGCGGTGTATCTCCCAGCGCTCCTTGGTCTCGGGGTCGGGCTTATTGTCAACAGGCTCGCCGAGAAGATTGAACATTCTCGACAGAGTCTCCCTGCCCACGGGCACGCTGATGGCTCTGCCGGTATCGACAGCCTCGGTGCCTCTCACAAGTCCGTCCGTGGAGGACATGGCGATGCATCTTACGACATCGTCGCCTATATGCTGAGCTACCTCGACGGTGAGCTTATTACCGTTAAGCATTATCTCGACCGCATTTAGGAGATCGGGAAGGTGATCCTTCTCAAACCGGATATCCACTACGGCTCCGACTATCTGAACGACCTTTCCAATGTTTTTGCCTTCCATTTATTTACCGCCTTTCCTGAGGCAGGAACTGCCCCGCGATGTATTCTTTTTGCGTGATCTGACCAGAAGCCGCACGAACAGTATCTCGAACAGCAGCTCCAGCAGATCGAATATGCCGTTGAGGACCGCTATATAAAGGATCCTCCGGCCTATGAGTTTTAACTTGTCTTTGAAGGAACTCCTCTCCGGAGCCTTATCCTGCTCTGTCATTTCTTCTTACCGGTCTTGCCGAAGATAAAGAGCATAAAGGATGCTAGCATATAGCTGACCACAGGGATAACTATCCCGTTCTTGAAGCCGAAGCTGTAGCTGTCACCCAGAAGCCAGGAGATAAGATTGAAAGCGCCTACGAACACAGCCAGGGTGATGAACCAGATGACAAGTCTTCTTGCAAATCCTTCCATAGTGAACCTTCTCCCCTTATTCTTTATCGTTGAGGGTCGCCGAGCTGATCTCGGTGAGCTCCTGAGTGATCATAGCCTGTCTTGCACGGTTATAAAGCAGCGAGAGGTTTGCTATCATTTCCTCGGCATTATCGCTGGCGGACTCCATAGCCGTTCTTCTGGCGGCCTGCTCGGAGGCGAAGGAATCCACAACTGCGGCATAGATGAGCCCGGTAAGGTACTGGGGCACCAGCCCATCAAATACCTCCTCGGGAGAAGGATCGTACTCTATCAGCGACTTTCGCTTTACACCCGTGGATATATCCGTAACGGGCAGCACCGATACTGCTACCGGCTCCTGAGTCAGCGCCGAGATAAATGTGGTATAGATCAGATCCACCTGATCGTAATAAGCGCAGCGGAATTTTTCAATGATCTCGTCCGAGATATCCTCGGCATCTATGATCGAAAGGCTCTCGGCTACGCCGGGATATCTCCCGACCACATCGAAGCCCCGCTTGTCGCAGAACTCCACAGCCTTCTTGCCCACAGCGATGACAGAGACCTTCTCGTTTTTATCGGTAAGCTCCTTGATCTTCTGAGCAGCCAGCTTCAATACATTTGAGTTGAAGCCTCCAGCCAGTCCCCTGTCGCCGGCAATGACGACAAAGAGAGTGGATTTGAGAACCTTTTTCTTGGTATACACAGACGTAAAAGCGGGGTCGTTGGAGATATCGCTCATGGTGTCGTAGAGAGCCGCAAAGAACGGCTGGGCTGCGAGAGCCCTCTCCTTGGCACGCCTGAGCTTGCTCGATGCCACCAGCTGCATAGCCTTGGTTATCTGCATCGTGGACTCAACGCTCTTTATGCGCCGCTTAACGTCCTTCATATTAGCTGTTGCCATAATGCCCGCCTAAGCGGCGTCACACCCCCTTATTTGGTCTGGAGATACTTTTCAACATACTCGCTGATAGCGTCCTTGAGCTCAGCCTCGGTCTCTTTGGAAAGCTCGCCGGTGGAGCGGAGGTTGGAGCATACATCGGAGTGAGCCGACTCTACATATGTAAACAGCTCGCTCTCGAACTCCTTGACATCGGAAACCGCTATCTTCTTGAGGTAGTTATTGACTACGGCATAGATTATTATGACCTGATGCTCAACGGGCAGCGGAGAGTTGCGGTTCTGCTTGAGGACTTCAACTATACGCTCACCCTGGGCAAGTCTGTCCTTGGTGTCCTTATCCAAGTCGGAACCGAACTGGGAGAACGCCTGCAGCTCACGGTACTGGGAATAGAGCAGCTTCAGCGAGCCTGAGACCTTTTTCATAGCCTTTATCTGAGCCGAGCCGCCGACACGGGATACAGAGATACCGGGGTTTACGGCAGGTCTTACGCCCGAGAAGAACAGCTCGCTCTCTAAGAATATCTGTCCGTCGGTAATGGATATTACGTTAGTGGGTATATAAGCGGAAACGTCGCCCGCCTGGGTCTCGATAATGGGAAGTGCGGTGATAGAGCCCCCGCCGTAGTCCTTGTTGAGGTTGCAGGCACGCTCCAGCAGTCTGGAATGGAGGTAGAATACATCTCCGGGATAAGCCTCACGGCCGGTAGGTCTTTTCAGCAGCAGGGACATGGTTCTGTAAGCTACTGCATGCTTGGAAAGGTCATCGTAGACGCAGAGCACATCCTTGCCCTGGAGCATGAAATACTCAGCCATTGCAACGCCCGAATAGGGAGCTATGTACTGCAGCGGAGCCATCTCCGAGGCAGTAGCCGAAACGACTGTGGAATACTCCATAGCTCCGGCCTTTTCAAGGGTATCCACCACATTTGCAACGGTGGAACGCTTCTGGCCGATAGCTACATATATACAGATAACGTTCTTGCCCTTCTGATTGATTATCGTATCCAGGGCAATGGCGGTCTTGCCGGTCTGGCGGTCGCCGATTATAAGCTCACGCTGACCCCTGCCTATGGGGATCATCGAGTCGATAGCCTTGATTCCTGTCTGCAGGGGGCGGTTTACCGACTGTCTTGTGATAATACCGTATGCAGGGCTCTCGATGGGTCTGGTCTCATCGGTGAGGACGGCTCCTTTGCCGTCGATGGGCTGACCCAGGGCATTCACAACTCTGCCCAGCAGAGCCTCGCCCACAGGTACGGAGACGATATTCCCCGTTCTCCTGACCTCGCTGCCCTCTCTGATGCCGTCATCGGAACCCAAAAGCACGGCTCCAACAAAATCCTGCTCCA
>JAFXXU010000090.1 GCA_017542125.1 Ruminococcus sp. | reverse complement strand
AAACACTACCAGAAGATTCACAAGAAAGATGGCTGCTATGGTGGCAGCAGTAACCGCAATGTCCGCATTCGCAGTAAGCGCTTCCGCAAGCGACGCCGAGAACAATGAGATCATCGAGGCAGCCAAGGCCAACGCCGCCCTGCAGGAGACCTGGGAAGACATAGAGAACAATGACAACAACGAGGATGAGCTTGATCAGGTCTACGATCTGATGGAAAGACTTAACATCACCGTTGACTGCTACAACGGCAACGACAAGAACGAATACGAAAACAGCGACGGCAAGCTCACCCACGAGCAGGTTATGGATGTTATCCGCAATGCAAACCCCGACGGCTGCATCAAGAACCCCTTCAACATGGACTTCGGTATGTACGGCTTTGTTGATGACGACGATGACGAGCCTGCATTCTCCGAGGAAGACTTCGAGAACGCCGGTGACGAGGATGACGAAGACGACGGCGAGAGCTGCTTCGATCTCGACCTGAACTTCGGCACGGACTTTATTGATCAGCTTTTCGGATAAAGCCGATGCGTAAAATGAATATATCTCTCCCAAGGGGCTGTTTGAATGACAGTCCTTGGGAGTTTTTTATACCCTTGCGCTTTTGTCCAGTTTTTGTCCGGGTCGGTATGATATACTAAGATCAAAGAAAAGGAAACAACCAAAAACACAACGAAAGGAAAACAGATGTTTACAGGATTCCTGATAGCTGCCGGATCGGTGATCGCTATCCAGTTCGCATATATGACTTATGTATATTTTTGCGGAAATCCGTTTCAATAAAGAGTATAGAATGACATTCAATATGACCGAATAAAGCGTCCGTGCAGCAGTACGGGCGCTTTTTTGGGGCATCGGGGAAAAACACTTGCTCTTTTCATTTAGATGTGGTAAAATACAGACAGACCCGATGCGAAGGAGGAAAATGAAATGTCAGACAGGATCAGGATAGAAACGGTAAATGCGGGTTCCTTTTCGATGGATTATTTTAGGTTCGGACGGGGCAAAGGGACACTTGTGATCCTGCCGGGGATCAGCGTGCAGAGCGTGATGCTCTATGCCGACAGCATCGCCGGCGCATACAGGATGTTCGGGGAAGACTACACGGTCTATGTGTTTGACCGCAGGAGGGATATGCCGGCTTCATATTCTGTCCGTGATATGGCAAGGGATACGGCAGAGGCATTTCAGCTGCTCGGGCTTGAGGGCATCGACCTTTTCGGCACATCCCAGGGCGGTTCCGTCGCTATGGCCGCAGCATCAGAGCATCCGGAAATGATACGGAAGCTGGTGCTGGGCTCGACCTCTGCGTATGTGGATGAAGCTCATTATCAGATATTTGAAAGGTGGGCAGATCTGGCAAGGGCCGGGAAAAGGGCTGAGCTTTATCTGAGCTTCGGCGAGGCGGTCTACCCAAGGGATGTATTTGAACAGTCCCGGGGGCTGCTGACCGGATTGGCAGAAAACGTGACCGATGAGGATCTGACCCGCTTTATCATCCAGTCGGAAGCTATGCGCGGGATCGACCTTACCGAGGATCTGCAGAGGATAAGCTGCCCTGCTCTGGTGATCGGTTCGCTGGATGACAGGGTACTGGGTGCCGATGCAAGCATAAATATCGCAAAGCACCTTAAAGGGCAGAAAGGCGCCGTGCTTTATATGTATAACGGCTACGGTCACACGGCTTATGATACGGCACCGGATTATAAGGAGCGGCTGTTATCCTTTCTTTCGCAGAGGACGGAACAGTAAGCAGAATATTTTTTGAAAAATAATTGGTTTTTTTAAAATTCACAAAGCTGGTCGCTTCCCACTTCAACGAATACAAGGGCGACAAAGCCTTTATGGGCTACAACAAGTCTGAGGGCATCAGCGGAGTCTCCACCGATAAGGTCGAGGCTGCAAGCAGCAAGGTCAGCATCATAGATCACTGGCACGCAGGCTTCAGGTCCGGCAATTCCACCGCCAAGCTGGACTGCAGCAGCAACATGAGCCTGATCTTCTTCAGCAGAGCATGATCTCACGAATAAAAAACGCGCTGACGGGCCGTAACGGTCTGTCAGCGCGAAATTGTTTTTCAGCTCAGTCGAGATAAGTCTCACTGTAGCCTGTCCATTCGGCGAAGCACTTGGCGAGAATGGAAAGGTCGTCCAGGTCGGGAGCGCCGGAATTGTTCAGGTCAGCAGCCTGCGGATCTATGATCTCATCATAGCCTGTCCACTCTGCGAAGTATTTTGCAAGGTCGGAATAGTCGCTGAGGTCAACGACGCCGTCCCGGTTGACATCGCCCTTCTTGACCTTGTCCTCAGTGCGGATAACGACATTTGCTGCGACAGGTCCGCCGTGATATTCGAGAATATCGCTGCCTATATCCGCACCGGCAGGGGTCTTGATATAGCAGCCGTTCAGCTTTATGCCGCCGGTAAAGTATTTGACGGCGTGATCTGTATCAATATCCAGATTTGAGCGGTCTATGATAAGCGAAGACTTGTCTCCGCCGTACATCCCGTACCCAAGGCCGGATATATCTATCTCGGCCTGCTTTATCGTCAGGGTGGCACTATCCCGGACTCTTATGCCTTCTGACGTGCCGCTGTTGACCTTAATGGTGAGGCAGCCGCCGGTGATCATCATATCCACATCTGTCTCGACAGCCGCATTCCAGCTGCCGGTCAAGGTGAAATCCGCATCCTCATTGAAGATGACCGTGAGGCCGTCGCAGTTGCCGTTACGGATCAAGCTGCTCCCCTCCTTTGAGAAGGTCGGGGACTCTATCCAGAGGGTCTTCATATCCCTGTCGAACCACACAGAAGTATCGCCGATAACATTTTCCTCATTTTCTGCCGTTACCTGTACCCCGCAGACCCAGAGGTCGTAGGGGCGCTTGATCATGACTTGTTTCGCTATGCTCCCGTCCTGGTTGCAGATAAAGAACGAGTGATGACCGTCCTGGCCGAGATCATTTCTCTGATACTTTTTCGGAGTGATAACATAGTTCTCGCTTCCGAGGTCGATGCCGTTGCCGAAGTCGCCGACAGCATAACCGTATTCTGAAATGACTTCAACGTCCGAATTTCGTATGACAAGGGAGTCGCTGCCGTTTTTGCCCCGTATTCCGTATTTCCCACAGACCCACATTTCCGCGTCCTTTATCCAAAGAGTGCCGTAGTTGACACATATTGCTGTATGGGTCTCGTCGGAGAAGACACACAGTAACCCGTTGCTGGTGAGGGTAGTGGTCTTATTGCAGACCAGGGCGTTGCCTTCATAGGGGGCATAAATGTCAAGCCGCTTGTTGGCCTTGATCGTCAGCCCCTCAATACTATTCACAATAGCATCACCCGTGATATTGTTCTCGGGATCTGTTACAATGCTGTCGTTGAGCTCAAGGGTATTGGAGGAAGGATAATAGGAAGCCTCATGCTTGCCTTTACCGAGGATATCCTTGCGGTTCCTGCTTGTCACCTGCTTGCCTAATACCCAGAGGTCGTATTTGACGTCTTTGTCGTATTCTATCCTTACGGTTTCGGCGACCGGGTCCTCGGTCTCGCTGCCCTTTTTCGGCCTGTATACCGAAAAGGTTTTGTCTTTCTTGGCGACATAACCGCTGTCGGACGGGTAAAGGTCGCAATCCTCGAACTCGATACCGCCGGAGAAACCGGTTATCGCTGCGATCCCGCAGGAAGCGGAAACATAAGAATTCCTGATCATCAGCTTGCTTGAACCGCTGCCGATTATACCGTGATCTGCACTGACGAAAACCTCTGCATCCACAAAGGTGAGGCTGCCGCCGTTTACGACAATGCCATCGTAGCCGTCAAGGGTCATCGCAGTCATCTTGCCGCCGGTGATCGTCATATCGGCATGATCGGTGACGATTATCTCAGAGGCCAGAGAATAGACCGTGATCTCATTGTTGATCTTTAAGGTCAGGCCGTCTATATGGTTTTCAACAGCAGGAGCCTTTTCTGATGTGATGCTGCCGTTGAGAATAAGGGTCTTGGTCTCGGGCTCGTAGACAGCTGCTTGCTTGCCGTCACCTAAAATATCATCCTTATTCGCGCTCGTTACCGCCTTCCCCGCGACCATAAGATAATAGCTATCCAACGCTGCTGCCCGCATAAGGCTCTGCGGCATCACCGGGATCAGCGAAAGGATAAGTGCGAAAGCTGTCAGCAGCGAGCAGAGCCGTCTGCCTGTACTTGTCATAAGTATTCCTCCCCTGCTAATATTTGTAAACAAAACGTGAAAAATATGCACCCAAACTAATTCTAGCATATAGAGGGAGGGTTGTCAATACGGGATAATAAAGGGAACTGCGAACTGTGGTGGGACCTCTGTTTTTGTCCGGCTTGAAAAGTACGGCGGGGTGTGATATAATGAAGCAGGGGCTGTACAGATCCGAGAAATGATCTCAAAACCGACGGGGCTTTCCCGGAACAGAAAAGGAGAAACGACTATGCACTGTGATCTGCTGTTTGACCTTGACCAGACCTTGCTTGATTTCCATGCCTCCGAGCGGCTTGCGCTGAAAGCGGTAATGGAGGATGCAGACCTGACCTTTACCGAGGAGCGGTATGCTTTTTTCAAGCAGGCCAACAAGGCTCTGTGGCTGGGTTTTGAAAAGGGGCTCATCTCAAAGCCCGGGCTGTTTGAGGAAAGGTTCAGGCGGCTGTTTGAGGAATGCGGCTGCGATACCTCCGGCATCGACCTTCTGCGGATAAACAGCGATTTCATAGACTGTATGTCCCATAACGGCGTGCTTATGGAGGGTGTGCCGGAGTTTCTCGGAAAGCTGGAGGCCGGCCTCCCCGATGCAAGGATATACATAGTCACCAACGGCGTTGAGCGGAATGCTCTGGGGCGCATCAGATCCACGGGGCTTTCGGCGCATCTTGACGGGGTGTTCGTAAGCGAGACCATGGGCACAGCCAAACCCGCCCGGGAATATTTTGACCAGGTCATAGAAACCCTCGGCGACCCCGGGGAATGCTGTATCGTGATCGGCGACTCCCTCACCTCGGATATGCTGGGCGCCCGGAACGCCGGCCTCACCAGCTGCTGGTTCATGCCCCGGGGCGATATCCCCGAAGAAGTGAAGAAGTATGATATCAACTATACGGCAGCCTCATTCGATGAGCTTTACGATGTGCTGAAGGAGTTTTATGATAAGCTGTACGCATGAGGCAGTCTTCTCCTCCCCTCAAACAAATACACGCACGGCCCTCTGCTCACAGCGAGCGGAGGGCCGTTTTTTGTGCCGGGAATGAACCTTTCGCCCGGGAAACACTAAAAATATGAAAGCGGGATGCACTTAGAAAAAACAGCGTAACAACGTGAAACCCTATTTACAAAATGTGATTTTTGTTATATAATAGTA
>JAFXXU010000089.1 GCA_017542125.1 Ruminococcus sp. | reverse complement strand
GGCGGGCTGGCGCCCGGCAAGGAGAATAGTGTCAACAAGTTGACACGGTAATATGACGGATAAGCCGGTCGTCAAGCAGGCTTGACACGGCAGATGGCGTGCAGAGGCGTCAGCCGCGGGTTGTGCGGTGTTGCCTTTATTACTCTGTGACCAGCTGCCTGATCCCAACTTTCTTTATCTTTCTGGAAACGAAGTAGGCAAACAGGAAGAAGCAGAGGCAGATCACCGCTGCGGGGATCATCACGCTCAGGAATGAGAAATCACAGTAGAAGGCTGTGATGCCCAGCTCCCGGAGAAGTACCGACAGGAGCTTTTCCGTCAGCAGGAGGCCAAGCAGGGTGCCTATGGCGGAGCCTATCACTGCCACGATCAGGAACCTTACCGCAAATTGCAGTCTCAGGCTGCGGGAGGTGAAGCCCTGGGATCTGTAGATGCCTATATCCGTCCTTTCCTGGGTGAAGGCCTTGGTGCAGACCATTGTTATCACTATCAGGGCGAAGATCACCGAGAAGCTGTAAATAACTGTCTTCATGGCGTTGGCGGCGGTGGTATACATCTCGGTTTCCTCGTCCTCCTGTACGTCGGAGACATCCTCGGCGCGGAAGTCCTCGGTGCCCAGCTCGGCGTTGATGGCGTCGGCCACCGCTCCTGCTCTGGAGCTGTCGGCAAGGTTGAAGCCGCCGAAGCCTATGCCCTCAAGACCCAGCTTCTGCGCACCCTCGAAGTTCATGGAGAAGGCCCAGCCGGTGTCGCTCATTGAGGCGTAATACCCCGATACGATATACTCTGCGCTGTACTGGTTCTTGGAGACCGTTACCTTGTCGCCGATGCCGATGCCCAGCTCGTCGGCTACTATCTCGGTTATGAGTATCTCGTTGTCGTAGATGCAGCTGCGTCCCTTCTGTACCACCGTGTCCTCCGGGTACATCTTTACCTGGCACATGATCTCCTCGCCGTTTACCGAGTAGTAGATGCCCCGGGTGAAATAGCGGGCTCTGATCTCGGCCTGCTGCTCGGCGATGCTGACGATCTTATCGCAGGTCTCGTGATCCAGGGGCTTGTTCAGGTAGATCTCAACGTCGTAATAGTAGCCCCCCATCATCTCGATGGCGGTCTTGGAGTTTATGGTGTCGCTGATGCCGTTTATCATCAGCATAAAGAATATCAGCAGCGAGGCTATGACGATGGATGCGGTATACCTCCGCTTCGAGGAGGTGAACTGCCTCAGCGCCAGCAGTGCGGGGAGGCCTCTGCGGCCTATGGGTGCCTTGAGGCGGCTGTCAAAGTAGATCTCGCTCTTGCCGCCGGAGATAGCCCTTATGGGGGTTATCTTAGTCACCTTGCGGGTGGTGAAGATTATGAACAGCGCCGATACCGCAAAGATGATCAGGAGTATCACCAGGGTCTGTACCGCAGCCAGCCTGGTGTCGGCAATGAAGCCGGACATCCCGTCAAATACCCCGGTGAGCACCGGGATAAGGGGTATTGCGGGGATAGCCCCCAGAACAGCTCCCAGCAGCTCGGCAAAGAGATACTGTATCATAAATACAGCCCGTATCCTGCGGCTGGAGAAGCCCTGTGCCTTCAGTATGCCCAGGTCGGTGTAATCCATTTCTATTCCTGTGGAGATGCTGTGGCTCATAACGATGAGCACCACTCCCGCCAGGATGATGATGAAGGCGAACATTATCCCCATGATAACATCGGCGTAGATGTTGGTGTAGTGGGCGGAATTGTCCCGGGTCATGGAGCCCCAGGCACTGGTGACGATGCCCGTGTCCAGGTTCACCTGACGCTTGAATCTGCCGTCGGTGAGGGTGCAGCTGTCCTTCTTGTAGACCTCAACCAGCTTGCAGGCCCAGGAGCCGTGTTCGTCGGAGGCATTCTCGCGGGCATCCTTCTGCATCCGGGCGAAGTCCTCGGCGCTGACGAACTGGTGCTTCCAGCCCATATTCATCGAGCCCAGCATAGGCTCCGCCACAAAGCCCTTTATCGTGAATTCGTAGGAGGTATTGCAGGCGTAGACGGTTATCCTGTCCCCCGCATTGCAGTCCAGCTTTGACTTGGTGCCGTAGGAGAGATATACCTCCCCCTTGCCAAGCTCCGGGACGCTTTCCTCGCAGCCGGAGCCGTCCTCATTGACCAGCTGCAGGCCGCCGGAATACTCGGTGAGGTACCAGGTGTTGCCGTTGGTGTACTTGTCGGTCTTCACCTGGTCGGTGGCCACCGCAGCTGTCACCCGGAGGTGATCCACCAGGGGGTGGTCGTTGAGCTTCTGCTCCATTTCGGCGGTGAAGCGGTCCTCTCTGATAAAGGAGACGAAGGTGCCGCTGCCGGCCTTGTCGTAGACCTCCGCCAGAGTGTCGGCGCAGCTTTTCTTGACGCTGAGTATGAGCAGCATCGACATGGAGCTTATGAACATCAGCACCGCTATGCTGATGAAGGTTCCCTTTTTGCGGCGAATGTTCGCCCGGATGAGAGTCAGAAGATCCATAGCTCTCACCTCACCATTCCATAGAGTTCAGCCAGGCGTTGACCTGTGTCTCACGGCTCTTTTCTTCGGCAGGGGAGTAGGGGGGCAGGGTGAGCTCGCCTATCACCTTACCGTCGGAGAGGTATAAAAGCCTTGAAGCTCTCAGCGCCGCACGGATGTCGTGGGTCACCATAAGTATGCTCTGACCCTCCCGGTTCAGCTCGGTGAGCAGGTCGAGGACTTCCAGGGTGTTTCTGCGGTTGAGGGCGCCGGTGGGTTCGTCAGCGAAGAGGAGCCTGGGCTCGTTGATGAGGGCTCTGGCGATGGCGCATCTCTGCTGCTCGCCGCCGGAGACCTGTGAGGGCAGGTGGGTCTTTATGTGATCTAAGCCCATCCTCGCAAGGAGAGCGTCGGCTCGCTCCCTCACCTCATTGGCGGTCTTTTTCTTGTTGAGATACCCCGGCACCGCCACGTTCTCAAAGAGGCTCAGGTTGCTCACCAGATGCATCTGCTGGAAGATGAAGCCGAAGTCGCTGTGCCGCAGGGAGGCAAGCTGTGCCTCGTTCATCGAGACTATATCCTGCCCGCCGTACATCACCCTGCCGGCGGTGGCCTTGTCCATACCGCTGAGAGCGTAGAGCATAGTGGACTTCCCCGACCCCGAGGCTCCCATTATCACGGTGAGATCCCCCTCATAGATGTCCAGATCCACCCCTGTGATGATATGCACCTGCCCGCCGTTATGAGCAAAGCTCTTCGACAGCGCCCGTGCTTCAAGTACCGTTTTTTTCATATCCGTCTCTCCTTTTGGCTTTTGTTGTACTCAGTATATACCAAAAGTTATTAAGATGTAATTAAGAAGAATGCTATTTTTCAATGCACGCATTCAATGCACAATTATGGTATCGCCTTCGGCGATGTATATTTGAACGCTTTGCGTTCAGATTGCAAATCTCGGGCAGACTGCCGGGTGCAGAACGATAGATTTGCAGAACTATTCACAGCTTGGTAAATGCTCCAAGCTCGCCTCCTGCACTATCTACAGCGCCCGAATGGGCATCCCGTCCGCGCAGCGGACTCCATAATTATTAATTATTAATTGTAAATTATTAATTACACACAGCCTCAGCTCTGAACCGAGATAGGCAAAGCAACGCATACCTCCAGCCCGCAGGGAGCCAGGTTGCGCAGCGTGACCTCTCCCCCTTGCGCTTCGGTAAGGTAGCGGACGATGTAGAGGCCCAGGCCGGAGCCCTGCTCGGTGTCGGCGTTGTGACCGCGGTAGAACTTCTCAAAGATAAATGGCATATCCTCGTCGGGGATGCCGCTGCCGCTGTCGGCGAAGATGAGGGAAACATTGCCCCCCTCCTGCTTCACAGAAACGGTCACAGCCGTCTTGGCGTACTTGCGGGCGTTGTTTATGAGGTTCTCGGCTATCTGGGTCACGCGGTTTTTGTCCGCGCTGACGTAGGCCGTGAAGTCCGGGCGGATAAAGGTGACATCCTCCTGCTCGGCGGCTATCTCCCGGACAGCGTCCTCGATGAAGGAGGTCAGCTCGAAGCGTTCCGGGTTGATCTTCAGCTTTTCCAGGTCGGAGAGGGAGTGGAGGAACAGATCGTTGGTCAGCTTTGAGACCTCATCGCACTTGCGCATTATCACCGAGAGATACTTCGAGCGCTTTTCGGCGGTGGTGTCGAGATTAGCCTCCAGCCCCTCGGCGTAGGCTCTGATGGAGGCCACCGGGGTCTTTATGTCGTGGGAGAGGGTGGCGATGACCGTCTTGTTGTTGTCGATGGCCTCACGCTCGCAGGCGCGGGCCTTGGTGATCTCCCTCCGCATACTGTCAAAGGCCCAGGTGAAGCTGCCGAAGTAGTTTGAGCGCTCGTATTTCAGGGGGATGTCAAAATCTCCCCCCGCGATCTTCTCGGCGAAGCCCTTGAGCTTGTCAAAGGGGCGCAGTATGGAAATGTAGACATACAAAAAAACCACCCCCGCGAAAACGCAGGAGATCACACAGAATATCACCGCCCGGCTGCTGTCCGAGCTGCCGCCCTCAAGGCCGCGGACGTTCTCAGCCAGAGCCTCGGCCTTCTCGTCGGCGAGGGCGGTGTCGCCGCTCTTGTAGAGCTGCTGCACCTCGTTGAGGGCAACGGCAGCCTCCCCGGCAGCTTCACCGCCTTCGGTGCTGCGGTCGCTGTAAATGAATACAAGGGTGATGCAGAGCATCAGCGCCGTGAAGAAAAGGGTTATGCCTATGACCCTGCTTTTCATTCGCTCACCTCCAGAATGTACCCCACCTTATAGACCGTCTTGATGTATTTGGGAGAGGCAGGGTCCTCCTCCAGCTTTTCACGCAGCCAGCGTATGTGTACCGTCAGGGTCGAGGGCTCCACCGTGGAGAACGCCCCCCAGACCTCCGAGAGCAGCTTGTTCTTCTGCACCGCAGTATTTGGGTGCTCGCAGAGGTAGGCCAGCAGATCGAATTCCCTGAGCGTCAGCGGGACGGGGGAGCCGTTTTTGGCAACTGTCCTGGCGGTGAGGTCAACGGTAACGTCCCCGAAGGTGACCTTACGGCTCTCGGTCTCGCTGCCGTAGGCGCGGCGCAGCAGAGCCTTTATCCGGGAGAGCAGCTCCGCCATAGAGTAGGGCTTGGGCAGGTAATCGTCCCCGCCGATATCGAAGCCGGAGATGCGGTCGTTCTCCCCGGTGCGGGCGCTGGCGAAGATCACCGGCACATTCGACACTCTCCGCAGCTCCCTGCATACCTCAAAGCCGGTGGAGTCGGGCAGGTTTATATCCAGCAGGATAAGATCCCAGCTCCGCTCCGAGAGCAGATCAAATCCCTCGGCAGCACTCTCCGCCGAGGTCACGTTATACCCGTACCCCTCCAGCATATCGGTTATCACAAAGCTGAGATCGCTGTCGTCGTCGATTATGAGGATGTTGTTTCGGTTACTCATAGCTGTGCCTCCGGTAGGTGTGTTGGTCAATTAATAGTTAACAATTAACAATTAATAATTATGGTGTCCGCTTCGCGGACGGGATGCCCATTCGGGCAGACTGCTGTCTGCGGCGGCCGAATGGCCATATCTCGGCGCAGAGCGCCGACACCTTCAATTGTTAATTATTAACTATTAATTATTAATTAACTGAAGCCGCCCATAGAGTCGATGTATTCCTTGACCGCCTTCTCCGCCGCCTCCACCTCCAGCAGCAGCTCCTTCGCGGAGACGCGCATGGCTCCGCCGCCCAGGATTATCACCTGCTCCAGACCGTCGGAGGTCGCTACACGGACGCGGTGGTCTTTCGAGAGGACGCGGGTGGTGCGCTCGATGTAGGTGTCGGCGGTCTCGGCCTCCTTGGTGTAGATGACCGTGATGCCGCTGTGCTCTTCTATCTCCCGGTGCTGACCCTTTACCCGGTAAGCGTCAAAGACAAGTATCAGCACGCACTGCATAAAGCCTCGGTAGTTGGCCAGGCGGTTTATGAGCTCCGAGCGTGCCAGGTCAAGGCTCTTTTCAGCCAGACGTTTCAGCTGGGGCCAGGCGAAGATGATATTGTAGCCGTCCACCAGAAGATAGAGGGGCCCCTTGGGTACGGGACGGGGCTTGCCCTTTGAGGCAGGGGGCTCCTTGGGCGTCCGGAGAGCCTGATCCTGGCGGCGTTCTATGCTGCCGTAGGTGCGCTCGAAGATAGCCATAAGCTCCTCGTCCTCGGCGGCGCGGCGGACAAAGCTGTCAGCTCTCGCCCTGACCTCTGCGGCCTCCTCCTCAACGGAGCGCCGGGGCTCGGTGGAGACGTGCATCATAGCGTTGGCCTCGTTCCAGAGCACGATATGCCCCGCACCGTGGGAGCAGAACACCGAATCTGCGGTGTTGCGCAGGTCTGAATCCGGGTCGTAGGCTGTCTCTGCGATGACCTCATCGGAGTTCAGGCAGCTGTCATACCCGTCCGACTCGGTGTAGAGTCTGCCGAGACCCTTGGTGTAGGCTGCCACATCCGTGTGGTAGAACCTCAGCGCCGAGACAGGCACCCGCCCGGTGATAACAGCGTTCTCACCCCTCTGCTCCGGCGGTGAGAGCTCGGCTCCCATTTTGTCCAGGTCGGTGAGGGCTCTGCCCACATTGGCCTGGGGTATCTCCAGAGTGAAAGCATAGTAGGGCTCCAGCAGGAGGCTTTCGGCATAGCGCAGCCCCTGCCGAAGAGCCCGGTAGGTGGCCTGCCGGAAGTCGCCGCCCTCGGTGTGCTTGATGTGAGCCTTGCCCGCCGTCAGCACCACTCTCATATCGGTGATGGGGGAGCCGGTCAGCACACCCTTGTGTACCTTCTCTTTCAGATGGGTGAGTATGAGCCGCTGCCAGTTCCGTGAGAGGACATCCTCGCTGCACTCGGAGCAGAACTCCAGCCCGCTCCCCCTCGGCAGAGGCTCCAGCCGCAGATGCACCTCTGCATAGTGGCGCAGGGGCTCGAAATGCCCCGCTCCCTCCACGGGTGCGGCTATTGTCTCACGGTAGGCTATCTTGCCCTCGCCGAATTGGGCGTCGATGCCGAAGCGCTCGGTGAGTATCCGCTTGACCACCTCAAGCTGCACCTCCCCCATAAGGGCGAGGCTTATCTCCCGCGTCTGCTCGTTGTAGGAGACAGCCAGGGTGGGATCCTCATCCTCCAGGACGCGGAGCGCCCGGAGCATGGTGTGGTCATCCACCCCCTCGGGGGGCTTGACGCTGCGGGTCAGCACAGGCTCCAGCAGGGGAGTGAAGCTGCCGCCCCCCGCACCCAGCACCTGCCCCACCCAGCAGGCCGAGAGCCCCAGCACCGCGCAGACCTCCCCCTGTGAGGCGGTCTCGGTGTTTGTGTATTTCTCGCCGCTGTAAATGCGTATGCGGCTGACCTTTTCGGTGAGCTCGTTCCCCGAACGGTCGGTGTAGGTCACAGGCTCCCGCACCGAGAGGCTCCCTCCCGTGATGCGGATATGTGTGAGCCTCGCCCCGGAGCCGTCCTCCGAGACCTTGTAGACCCTTGCCGCAAATCTCTCTCGCTGCGGAGGGACGGTGATGTATCTGTCAAGGCAGTCAAGCAATTCTTCAACGCCTTTGAGTTTCAGGGCAGACCCGAACAGGCAGGGGACTGCCTCCCCCGCCTTGACTGCTTCTCTTATGCTCTCGTCCGAGACGGCGCCGCTTTCAAGGTACTCCTCCATAAGCCCCTCGCTGATGACCGAGAGGGCGTCCGCAAGCTCACTCCGGGGCAGGGACATATCCACGCAGCCCGCCGTCAGCTTCGCCTGCGCCGAACGCAGGGCAAAGGCCTTGTCGGCGTTGGGCATATCCGTCTTGTTTATGAAAATGAAGGTGGGCACCGAGTACCTCCGCAGCAGCCTCCAAAGCGTCTCCGTGTGGCTCTGGACGCCGTCGGTGGCGCTTATCACCAGCACCGCCGCGTCGATGACCGAAAGCGTCCGCTCTGTCTCCCCCGAGAAATCAACGTGCCCCGGAGTGTCTAGCAGAGTATAGGAGGTGTCCCTCCACCCGAACACCGCCTGCTTCGAGAATATGGTTATCCCCCTGTCCCGCTCTATCGGGTCAGTATCCAAAAACGCATCCCCGTGATCGACTCTCCCCAGCTTCCGGATAGCCCCGCTCTTGTAAAGCATAGCCTCCGATAACGTAGTCTTCCCCGAGTCAACGTGTGCAAGTATCCCAATGACAGCCTTCTTCATCTTGTCCTCCGAAATGGTTTTTGTGATCTGCTTCTGTGTCCCCCCGCAGCAAGCCGGGCGCAGGGAGCGGTCATAAGATCGTTCCGGAGCACAGGATGCAGGAGCTGTTATCGTACAATACTGCCGTCTGCCCCGGTGCGGCGGCGCGGACGGGGGTAGGGAAGGTGAGTTTCAGCAGCCCGTCGGGGGTTAGGGCCGCAGAGGCGGGCTGGGGCTTATGGGCGTAGCGGATCTTAGCGAAGCCGGTGACGGTCTCGCCGGGGGCAAGGTCGGGGATGCCCATAAAAGCGGGGTCGGAGCAGAGGACGGTATCGGTGTAGAGCGACTGCTCGGTGCCGATTACGACCCGGTTGCGGGGAGCGTCGATGGCCTTGACGTAGGCGGGGTAGCCCAGGGATAGGCCGAGGCCCTTCCTCTGACCTACGGTGCAGCGGTAGATGCCCTTATGCCGCCCGAGGATGTTCCCCGCCTCGTCAACGAAGTCCCCCTCTGGGGGGAGAGCCTCGGCGTGATCCTCGATGTAGCCGGCGTAGTCATCGTCCGGGACGAAGCAAAGCTCCTGGGAGTCCCGCTTCTCCGCCACCGGCAGCCCGATGCTCCGGGCGATCTCCCGCACCTCGTCCTTCGAGAGCTTTCCGAGAGGCATAAGCGTCCGGGAGAGCTGCTGCTGGGTCAGCCGGCAGAGCATATAGGTCTGATCCTTGGCGATGTGCGCCGCCTGCCGGACGGTGTACCGCCCGTTTTCAAGCCGCGTCACCTCGGCGTAATGCCCCGTGGCGATGTACTCCGCACCCAGGTTGTCCGCAGCCTCAAGCATCTTCGCAAACTTTACACGCCTGTTGCAGATGATGCAGGGCGAGGGCGTCCTCCCCCGCAGGTATTCTTCTATGAACGGCTCCGTGATGTGCTTGCGGAATTCCCCCTGCACGTTTATAACATAGTAGGGTATCCCCAGCAGACCCGCCGTCTCCCGCGCATCGTCGATCTCGCAGCACCGGCTGTCACGCCCGTCATCTGTTATGTATGTCCGCAGCGTGATCCCGATGACCTCGTGCCCCGCCGCTTTCAGCAGATACGCCGTAACCGCACTGTCAACTCCCCCCGACAGCCCTACCGCTACCTTGCTCATAAAAACTCACCGCCCGCTCTGTGTTATCATAACTTGTGCGGTCATCCCATTCCCTGCCTCGCTGCAGGGGAAGGGACGGCCATACAATTATAATAGCACAAAGCGGGCGGCAAGTCAATATTGGGCGGCGGGGATGATCTCCTTCGGGTAATACCGAATGCCGCAGAACTCGATGTGCTCCACATCGTCGATACGGAAGAGGTATTCGCCCACAGTGATCCCTTTGCGATCTTTGGTTATATTCTGCTCCGTACCGTCCTTGTAATATACCGTCAGGTCAAAATCATCGCCTCCCCAGATATCGGGCTTGGTCTGATAGAAGCAGACCTCGGAAAGATATACCTCCTTGCCCGGATCGCTTGAAAGCACGAGTGTATCGAAGTTTCGCCTCATCGGGATCTTGAGGATCATCCCCTTGAAGATACCCGGTTCCCAGTCGTCCGTACCTTTAAGGCTCGGTTCCATGCAGGTAAGCTCCAGCGTTTCACAGTCGGGGAACCTGTCGCGGGGGAACATTATGGTGAAGGCTGCCTCGGAGTGTTCGCCTTTTTTGCCGTACATCCCGTCCGCGCTGCTGTTAGCCCTTACTGTCCTGCCGTCTCTTCCGGGGGCAGTCATAAAGGGGATGAAGGATCTTTTACCGCCGAAGATCTCAAAGACCTCGCTGTCAGTCAGACCCTCGACTTCATTTTCGAGAGTAACGCCGTTCTCCACGAACTCCTTGCCCTGGGCGTCGAGCCCCTCTATGGTGGCGGAGGCTTCAACACAGACCGCATCCGATATTATCGCATCTATGGTTATCCGAAGATGCTCATTCTCGAACACAAGAGGCTCCATAGCCCGCTTTTCAAGCTCGGGGATAAGCGCCTCATTGTAGAAATACTGATGCTCCACATTTTCCTTGTGGCCGAGATATCCCTTTACATAAGCCACCGTGCCCACCGTTGAAAGGGTCAGCAGAATGATTATCGCCGCCGCGATAAAGGGGGTCTTGAACACCCGCCTGCGGCGAACTGTGATGCAGTCCTCCTGCGCCTCAGCGATAAAGCGCCCGTCTATCTCCGAAAGCAGCGACAAAGCTCCAAAGCCCTTTTCGTTCATAACAGCCCCTCCTTTTCAAGCTGCCGGCGCAGCTTTTTTCGTATTCTCATAAGCGTGACCGTGACGTAGCTTTCCGTCACACCAAGTCGTCTTACTATCTCGTCTATGCTGTCAAGGTAGAAATACCGCCGCACGAAAAGTATCCGCTTCTTCTTCGGCAGCGTTCCGAGAAAGCGGTTTATAGCTTCGATCACAGCTCTGCGCTCAGTCTGTTCTGCAATATCCGTATCCGAGGGATAAAGCTCCGCCGCTTCATCGAGTACAGACGTAAAAGCCTCCGGACGTTTTGCAGTTTTCCTGCGCCGGTATCTGTCAAGCGCAAAATTTCGGACTATTACCGTCAGAAAAGCCGGAAAGTTCTTCGGGTGTTCCGGCGGGACGGTATTCCACACACGGAGCCAGGTGTCCCCCAGCACTTCCTCGGCATCGGACTTATCGTCAAGTATATTCATAGCGATACGCTCGCAAAGCTCGGAATACTTGCCGCTTGTTTCGGCTATCGCCTGCTCGTTTCGCTCAAAGTACAGCCCGATAATGCTTTCATCGTCCACGCTCACACCCCCTCTGCTTATACTGACGCAAAACGACTGCATTACACTACACTTTATTATAAAATTTAT
>JAFXXU010000022.1 GCA_017542125.1 Ruminococcus sp. | reverse complement strand
GTCGATACAGCGAAATCCGAGAACGAACTGCTTGCTTTCAAGAACATTTTTAATGACTGGTACGCCCGTGATTGCAGTAAGAAGATCCGTGCTGTGTTCAGGGCAAAGGGACAGTCGGGCAAGCACCTGTGTCCGCCCGTGTACGGCTACAAGAAGTCTGATACCGACAAGAATTTGTGGGTAGTTGATGAGCCTGCCGCCGAGGTGGTGCGCAAGATTTTCAAGCTCTGCATTGACGGCTACGGTCCGGTGCAGATTGCAAGGATTTTGACGGAGCAAGGCATACCAACACCGACTGCCTACGCTCTTTCTCAGGGCAGGGACAACGGCAGACACAACGCTAAAACATACCGCTGGGGTGCAAACACGATTGCCCATATTCTTGAACGCTATGAATACTGCGGTCATACGGTCAACTTCCGTACAAAGATGAAGTCCTACAAGGTTCACAAAATCGTCTACAATCCGCAGGACGAGTGGCAGATCTTCGAGAATACGCAAGAACCTATCATCACGCAGCAGACCTTTGACTTGGTGCAGGAACTTCGCAAGCACAAGCGCAGACCGCAGAAGATGCAGATGGTCAATCCCTTTGCAGGAATGGTGTACTGTGCTGACTGTGGAGAAAAGATGTACCTGAGCCGCCGCAAGAACGAGCGTCCCGAACAGGAGCATATGCGTTGTTCTACATACGCAAAGGAACAGGACAGATGCTCGGTGCATTATATCCGCACCTGTGTCCTGAATGAGATCGTCCTCGGTGAGCTGAACAAGCTACTTGCTACGGTGAGGGAGAACGAGGACGAGTTTATTCAGACCGCTATGAGCAATTCCGTTCAGCGTAAGTCCTCAGAGCTTACAAAAGCAAAGAAAACACTGAAACAGGCTGAAAAGCGTATCGCTGAACTTGACAAGCTCTTTACAAGGCTCTATGAGGATAATGTCCTCGGCAGGCTGTCGGACGAGCGTTTCACGATGATGTCGGCAGGATATGAGGAAGAACAGGCAAAACTGAAAGCTACCGTTGCGGAGCTTACAACCCTGATTGACGGTGCAGAGCAGAAGTCCTCCGATGTGACTGCGTTCCTCAAAGTGGTGCATAAGTACGAGCATATCGAAACGCTCACGCCTGAGATCATGCACGAACTGATTGATAAGATCATCGTCCACGAACCCGACAAGTCCAGCGGAAAGCGTGTGCAGGATATTGAGATACACTTCCGCTTTGATGTGGCGGTGACTACCATATCCGTTGAAACAGGCAAATATGGAAAAAAGGTCGCATAATGCCTATTTTATGCGACCTGAATTAAGGGAGAAAAAACTTCTATATCACTACGGTGCTTTCGCACCGGGGTTATCATTACCGTAACCTTCGAGGAGGTTTACGACACCCCAAAGCGAAACACCGCCGCCGATAAGGCAGATAACGCTCTTGAGTACGGTGCAGGCAGTAGTGATGAAGGACGAGGTATCGACCTCGCCGGTGCCTGCTGCGAATGCCTGAGTAGTACAGGTCATAGCCATAACGCCTGCAACGGTTGCAAACATGGTTGCCTTCTTTGCACCACGGGTGAGCTTAGAGAGCCACTTGTGCTTAGGTGCAGAGGTAGTGGTTGCTGTCTCCATAGCGGTAGCATCGACCGCAGAAATATTCAGTTCGTTCATAGGTAAAAAGTCTCCCTCAAAATAAAAAAAGTAGTGTCCGCAGCTTCAACCGTTTCTCTTTTATTCGGTTTCTTCACTGTCCGAGTTAAAATCCGACATATATCTCTTTTTCGTCGGTTTCCTCAGAATTTGGAGTATCAGCGGTTTCTGTTTCTGTTGCTGATACTGTTGTAACTTCCTGTCCGGCGGCCGTCATATCAACACCATACCCCGTGAACTTCTCCTGTCGAGACAGTCTCAAACGCATCGCCTTTTGGTCACTCACATATTTTTCGATGTTGAACCCCATCTCAGGATTATCGTCCAAGAGCATTGGATATTGCTTATGACGGGTAATGTCAAACTTGTCCGAGAAGAACGGACGCACTCCTCGCACTTGTAAGATACATTTACCGCCGTCCATGACCGCCAGTTCGTCCTGACTTTTCAGCTCTTTGCCGAGCTTCTGATAGTTCATACCGTAGCTTTCCGATTGTCCACGATTGGTGGAGGTATTGAAACTGTCGATCGTTTCTTTACCCAAGCTCTCTGAGATCTCTTTCAGCGTGGACTTCTCCTTACCGCCCAAAAACAGCATCGTATCACAGTTGCCCTCAATCGTATCTGCATTATCTTTATATATAGCCTTTAGCTGGCTCTTAGCTTGCAAGATGATCGACGCGCTGATTTCACGGCTTCGGATAGTCGCAATGAGCTTCTCAAACTGCGGTATTTCGCCAATATTGGCAAATTCGTCTAACAAACAGCGTACATGATAGGTCAGCTTTCCCCCTGGGGAATTATCTGCTTTGGTGCAGAGTAGGTTGAAAAGCTGTGAATACATGATAGCGACCAGGAAGTTAAAAGTCGCATCTGTATCGGAGATGATTATGAAAAGCGCACTCAACTCATCACCGAGCTTGTCAAGGTGCAGCTCATCGTAGGAGGTGATCTCCAAGACCTCATCTATTGCAAAAGGCGCGAGTCGTGTCGAACAGCTAATAAGAATAGACTTAGCCGTTTTTCCGGCAGCGAGCTTATACGCCTTGAATTGTTTGAGTGCAAATGCACCCAAGCGCCGTTGTTCGGCATCGGGTTTTGTTTCAAAGATGTCACCGTAATCAGCCATGACTTCGGGATCTTCGTGCTTTGTGCCGTTCAGCCAGCACTCCACGATCTCAAACTCAATGTCTATCGCATTCTTGAATTCCTCATCGTCCTCACGGCATTCCGAAGCGTTTATCATGTCGATCAGCGTTTCAAAGTTCCATTGATCTTCGGGGTACATAGCGAAAATAAGTGCAATATACGCAGTATAGAGCAGTTTCTCCGCTTTCACCCAAAAGTCATCGCCGGACGGCTGCTGAGAGGAAGAAGTATTCTTGATAAGGACTTCCACGAATTTGAGAATATCCTTCTCACGGTTTTTCTTTGAAATGTAAGCAAACGGATTGTAGTGCATACTTTTCGCAAAGTCGATCGTGTTGAACACCTTGATCTTGTAAGGCTCATAGACAGGGATATATCTGCCTTTTTTGTCTTTGAGATAGTTGCCCTTATCGTCCCTGCGGTACACAACTTTTCCGTCAACTCGTTTCGGGCGGCCCCGTTCAAGCATTTTTCCGCATTCCACAAGCACCGTACCCTTCGGGTCGGTTACTACATAAGAGGAGTGCATCTGCATCAGGTTCGGCTTGACGAAAAATCGTGTCTTACCTGAGCCTGAACCGCCGATCACAAGAATGTTCTTGTTACGGGCGAACTTCGGTGCAGAGGGCTTGCCCATAGTCAGGGATTCCGTCTTTGTGAGTATCACATTGTTTTCAGGGCAGGATAAGTCCATATACGGCTCAATATCCTTTTCACCGCCCCATACGGCAGAACCGTACTCCTCGCCCTGGCGGAACTTCTTCTTGTTTTTCGACTTGACATAGAGGACTAACCTCATTACACCCGCAAGAACCAAGCCGAAAAGAAGATCAAACGGGTGTAAACTGGGAAAGATTCTTGCAAACGCCACACCGAGATTGCTCATGAAAGGCAGGATTTTTTCCTGAAATCCGTTGCCCTCAGCAGTACGGTACGCAAAGCCGATCAGGTTGCCCACATAAGAGAAAGCTACATAGGGAACAGCCTTGATGATCAGCTTTTTGAGTTTTCTCGTGTCGATCTGCAATTCGCAGACCTTTCCTTTCTGTTGGTATCGGCATCAAAAACCGCCGTAAAAACATCATCGCCCCTTGCCCGTGGAACGGGTGCAGGCTGGAAGTAGTTGTAGATCACCGTCTGTTCTCCCTTGTTTTCTCTCTCTGTTTCTGTTTGCGAGGTTTGCTCCTGAGCTTCTGAGCCTGCTGCTGCATCTGCTCACGGGTGAACTCCCCACGCTTCTGTGTCTTGCCCTGTCCCTTGCCGACATACTCCGAAAATGCTCTCTTGAAATCCTCTGTTTTGGCAGCGGAAAAGAAAACATGATAGGTAGGCGGTTCGGTGCTTTTATCTCTTTTCAGGGCAAAATCCACATCGTATTTTCGTGCGGTTTTCAGAAAATCCCCGATATTTCGGTCTGAAACCTCAATGCTGTCGAGCTTTGACGGGGACTTTGCCTGCAACTGCTTGTAGGTCATACGCCCCTTTTTCTCAGCTTTGCCCGACATAAACTCCTGCAATGCGGATTTCAGCACATCGGCGGTCATTTTCTCCGCCTTGATCGAAATGTCGATGGTTTTCTTCGCACCGTTCTCATAGTCGGACGGCATTACGCATCACCGCCTTCGTCTGCGGTTGGCATTTCAAAAGTGGAGAACGCTTCACTCTGGAGCCAACGGGTAATGTCACGCTGGACCTTCATCACTTCCTCATAGTCGGAGCTATGGTAAAGGAGAATTTCGCCGTTCTTTACGTCAGTGCCGATGATGCAGTATTCATCTTCCGAATGCTCCTCATCGAAACCAACAGCACGCTCCTCGACGCTGATTGCGACCAGATTGTTATAGTTGACAAGATCGCCGTCCTGCGTGATAATAGACTTAGCCATGATTTTTCACCTCTTTCCGTAAAAGCTCATGGAGCTTGTTGTGATATTCCTCCTGAAGCTCGTCAAAAGAAGAAAACACGGTGTCAAGAGTCTTTTTCTCTATCCTGTTACCGAGCATATCCATGACGATAGCTTCTAAATCGCTGTGAAAACTGTAAAACAGGTCGTTTACAGACTTTCAAGCGGCTTCGGAGTCTGTGTTCTGCTTCTCAGGGTTAGGATTGAAGTATCCGGTCTTGAGATACACAAGCCTGTCGGGGCAGTAATAGCGATGCTGATCGCCTTTACCGCAGGGAATCGCATAACCGAAGTCAACAGCTCCGGCAACAAGCCCCTTTTTCAGCGTAGCGATGCCGATACCACTTGCCTGAGAGATCTCAGACAGCGATACATTCCTGCCTGTAAATGCAGGAGTTACCGCCACATTCTTCTTTGCAGCCATAGAACCACCTCCTTTCTCTGTCAGACAGCCATACCATAACCGAGATCACGCCTGATCTGTTCGTCAATGTTACGGCTCTCACAACCTTCGTTGAAATGATATGTCAGAACCTCGTTGTAGAGGGAACTGATGAAATATCTGCGAAAATCCTTGATATTATCGACCTTTGCCATATTCTCAAGGACATTCTCTACCATGTAGATATTGGCTTTGAGCATCTTTGACTGAATAACTGCTCTGGGGAATGCCTGACCTCTGAGTGTGGTATATGGCAGAGGGGAACATATTTCGTCAACGATAAAGCCGACAATTTCATCAGCTTCTGCATAACCGTCCCGACCGTCCTGACAGAGCCAGTCACCAAGATGCCAGTAGTCGAGATTATCTCTGACAACTTCTGTGAAATACTCTACTTCTTCTGCGTTATATCCGTCAGTCACTCTCTCAGCAGATTTTTCAACACTCGGAATGTTGAAAGTTGGCTTTGCCACCGCAGGAATGATAGAGGATTTATCACACAGTAATTGATTTTTCTGTTTTGTATTGTTGTTATTATATTGTCCCTGATTTTCAGACAGCGGAGTTTCAGCAGGCGGAGTGTCCAGATACGGGTTTTCCACCTTCTGTTTTTCAGCCGATGAAGAAACAACGGCTTTCGCCTTGCCGCCCTCACGGATCGTAATAGCCTTGCGTCTGGTCTCAGCTTCAAGTTCGTCTGCTTCTTCCTTGCTGACGGGTACATCGAAAAAGCTGTAAACATATTCAAAATGATTGTTCACGCTCTCATTCGACAGGAGTTTTGTGCGAACAAGGTAGCCCATATCAATGAGTTTGTTCACAGCGTTATGCACGGCAGTCTTGCCCTCTTTGCAGATAGCTTTCAGTCCTGACATAGAGAAATTCCAGCTATTCGGCAGAGAAAGAACTTTCAGCATAAAGCCGATCAGTTTGTTTCTGATCTTATTGGTTCTGAGGAGCTTTGCACTGATAATAGTGAAATTGCTGTCCTTCTTCACACGGTTCAGGGTAGCGTTATCTGCTGTAAATGTCTCCATTTCAATGTCATACTTCGGGATAGAATCGTCCAGTTCCGAGTATTCATAGAAGTCATAGAGATAGCTGATCCTGCCCGTAGGAGACTCGTTTGGCATCAGCAAGGTCTTTTTGACATATCCCCACTGTTCCAGTTCAGCAAGTTGAGACTTGATCGCTGTTTCACCGTCCTCACAGATAGCCACAAGTCCGGCAATCGTGAAATTCCATGTAGGTGGTAGGTCATTGATCTTGCCGAGCAGACCTATCGAATCGCAGCCGATATTTGTTGACCGCACGAAGCAATTGCTCAGAACGGCATAACCGCCTGACCTATGTACTCGGCAGATCGTATCTGGTATTGTCTTTTTTGCTTTTGTTTTCTTGTCCATTTCTCTCACCTCTGCTTACGCTCCGTACACAAATTCCATGTTGGATATTCGCAGCTTGTTGACCGCATAGACATGACCATACGGCTTCTGCACTACAAGGAGGAAACCTCTCTTGCAAAGCTCATACACAGCGGTACGAAGCTCATCGAAGGTGAACTGTGAAAGCTCACTGTAACGGCGAAGCTCATCGACCGTAACGTAGTCAAAGTCTGAATGGTTGAGCATTGCCGTCAGCAGTTCATTACAGGCTTTAGCTTCAAAGTTGTAATTGAGCAGACTGATTTCAGTAGGGTTCGGCATAGAAAGACCTCCTTGACATAGTTCATCTGAAATAAAAAAAGCTCCTCAGCGACCTGTTTTCATACAGGCTCAGTGAGAAGCGATGTGCAATATTCAATTTTTAGGCATAAAAATAGCGGACAGCGCTTCTGTTATGAAACACCGTCCGCTATTGTCCATTATTCAGTTTGCTTTGTCAACAGACTTTCTACCGTTTTAGGGTTGTTTTCGGCTTCTACCAAGTTTCTACCAACTTTTTTACCGTTGGCTTTCTACCAAATTTCTACCAAAAATCTTCAAAATGCTTGAATTTTCAGAACAGCGCTGTTTCGCTGTTTTTGAGCTTTCTACCATTAAAAAGCCCCATGGAATCGGATTTTTTTGTGTGACTCAGTGTGACTCGGTGGTACTCAGTGTGAAATTGGTTTGATAATACCATATATTTCTCGAGAAAGCAACAGAAAACTCTCTTTTTTCAGATGTTCAGAGCTTGAGCAGTCATATGTTGCTGTATGGATATTTTATTGCTGCCTTGGTCGCTTCGAGGTCTTGGCGGATGCCGTTTACAAAGCTGATCAACTCGGGGATACCGCTGCCCTCCGCAGTATCAAGCCATGCTTCAAGCAATTCTGCCTTCTTCGAGAACACTATTTCTTTAAAGCCTCGGATATAATCGTAAAACTCTCCAAGCAGCGGATAGCGTTCTATTATTTTTAGTAAGGTCATCTTCATACAGGTCTTTAACTTTATCAAGGTCATGATACAACAGTGATATGAGAGCTTTCCGGTGAACCGTTCTTTTGGGCGGAGCAAACCGCAGCTTTCGCTGCTCGGTGATGTTTTTGTTTATGTAACTGTCCCTGCAGGTGCAGATGAAACCGAAAGGAGGACCCATTTGATCAAGACAACAGAAACTGAATTCGAGAGAACAGAAAACACCGCTATCCCCGTATGGAAAAGATACACTCTGACAGTCACCGAGGCTGCCGGGTATTATCACATCGGCGAGGGGAAGCTGAGGCGGATCGCGGAGGAGCATCCCGATGCGGACTTTATTATTCAGAACGGCAACCGGGTGCTGTTCAAGCGGGAGAGATTTGAACGGTTTCTTGATGGATCTACTGTGATTTAATTTGCGAAAAGTGTTGAAACAGACCCGGAAATGTGGTATAATGATATTGCAAATTCGGGTCTCTTTCTTTTAAGATCTTTGAAAATCAAAGCATGAGAAAATATGAGAAGATCTGAGAAAATAAGAAAATATCAGTGCTTTGGTCAAAATGACGAAAAAGTTTACAAACCGCGAAACAGCGCATTTTCGGAGGTTTACGAGGCATGATTAGGATCGTTTTTTGCTGCCACGGCAACATCTGCCGGTCGCCGATGGCGGAGTATATTATGAAAGAATTGGTGCGTCGCGAGGGGCGGTCGGGGGAGTTTTTGATCGACTCCTGTGCCGTCAGCACCGAGGAGCTGGGCAACGGGGTCTATCCGCCGGCGAGGGCGGAGCTGGAACGGCGGGGGATACCCTGCGGCAGGCACAGCGCCGTACAGCTGACCCGCTCCGACTATGACCGGTACGACCTGTTCATCGTCATGGACAGGAGCAATCTGCGCCGTGCCCGGAGCATCCTGGGGGGCGACTCGGAGGGCAAGCTGCGGATGCTGATGACCTACGCGGGGGAGGAGCGGGATGTTTCCGACCCCTGGTATTCGAGGCGGTTCGATGTGGCCTTCGACGACATATACGAGGGCTGCGAGGGACTGCTGCGGGCGCTCAAAGACTGAAAAAGGGGCTGTGCAAGCTGAAAGAACGAACACGAAACGAACTCCGCGGGATGTTTGTTCCTTGTCTTCGCTCGGAAGAAACCGGGGCAGAGCATTTCCCGCCGGATATCTGTCAGCAATACACAACCAAATTGGGATAAAAATAAAGAAGAAAGAATTAATAAGAAATAATAATAGATCGAGCATAGTTCAATCTGGTATCGCCTTTGGCGGTGATTAAAAAATCCGTCCGATTTGCGGATACCGGAGAGCTTTAGCTCTCTATTATTATTTTTTCTTTCTTCTTTATTATTTTTTATTTTAGCGGTGGCGCACACAAAAATATAATATACAAATACTTCTATATCGCCGCCGCGCTAAGTGATGTCCTCTCTTTGTTGTAAGGGCGAATAATACGCAGCGCCGAAAAGCTACCCTCCTGCACTCGCAGGAAAGAGGAAAGCGGACACCGTCCGGTGAGGCAGCCAGTCAGGGCGGCACTTGCAGCAGCCCGTATCACGGCAGGTCAAACTCCCTGTCGATGCTCTCCTTGACTATCTCCAGGACCTCCTCGGTGTAGGGCAGCTCGCCGTTGTCGAACATCAGTGAGGCGCCGTAGATCAGCGAGCGCACGATGTAAAACTTCCGCAGGCGGGTGGCCTCGTCCATGCCCACCTCGTCGCAGTACTTGTCCACAAGGTCAAGGGTGAGCTTGGTGGTCTTGCCCCGGCTCTGATAGGTGCTGTCGAGGCTGTCGTCCTTGAGCATGAGTATGGAGCGGAAATGAGGTTTCTCCACCAAAAACTTGATATATCCGAGGCTGAACTCCACCAGCTGTTCCCGGAGGGTGGGGCCGCATTGTGAAAGTATTTTCGTCTGCTCGTCGCGCCATTGACCGTTTACGTAGTCGATGATCGCCGCGATGAAGCCCTGCTTGCCGCCGAAATGCCTTGCCGGAGCCGCACAGGATAACCCTGCCTGCTCGGCGGCGCGGCGCATGGAAAAGCCGGCTATGCCGCTGCGGCTGATCTCGCTTATGCCGGCGAGTATCAGCTCTTCGCGCTTATTCTGACGCTTTGCATCGTTAGACATATCTGTCAGTCCTCTTTTCAGCTTTTGCGCTGTTCGGTCTTGCGTACCTTGCCGCTGATGGTCTTGGGCATCTCATCAACGAACTCTATCAGTCTTACCCACTTGTAGTCGGAGAGGCGTGCGTTGGCGAAATCCTTGATCTCCCTTTCAAGCTCGCGGCCGGGGGCGATGCCCTTTTTCAGCACGATGAAGGCCTTTATCGCCTGACCTCTGCGCTGGTCGGGAACGCCGACAACGCTGCATTCAAGTATATCCGGGTGCTCCATGAGCACGTTCTCTATCTCATAGGGTCCCACGCGGTAGCCGCCGGTCTTGATTATATCGTCGAAACGTCCGTTGAACCACAGGCTGCCGTTCTCGTCGGCGCTGGCGGAGTCGCCGGTGTGGTAGACGCCGCCCTCCCAGACCTCCTTGTAGCGTTCCTCGTCGCCGAGGTAGCCCACGAAGACGCCCACAGGCCTCTCCCCTTCTCTCCTGGGTACGACGCATACTTCGCCCACCTCACCCGTCTGAGCGGGGGTGCCGTCGCGCTTGATTATGGCGATGCGGTACTGGGGAGAGGGTCTGCCCATTGAGCCGGGGACAGAGGTCTCGGCGCAGAAATTCGCCGTCAGCAGCGCGGTCTCGGTCTGACCGTAGCCCTCGCAGAGGGAAAGACCGGTCTTCTCCCTGAACAGCCTGAACACCTCGGGGTTGAGCAGCTCACCCGCCGTGGTGGCATGGGTAAGAGAGGTCAGCTCCGGTATACCCGAGCGCACCATATACCTGTATACAGTGGGGGGCGCACAGAAGGTCGTGACCTTGTATTTGTTGATGATGTGCACCATCATCTTGGGGTCGAAGTTATCAAAATCGAATACCATTACCGCCGAGCCGCAGAGCCACTGACCGTAGAGCTTGCCCCAGGAGGACTTTGCCCAGCCGGATTCAGCCACGGTGAAATGCAGGCCGTTTTCCTTAACGTGATGCCAATACTTTGCGGTGACGATATGCGCCAGGGGATAGCTGTGGTCGTGGATGACGCCCTTGGGAAGGCCGGTGGTGCCGGAGGTGAAGTACAGCAGCATGGGGTCGTGCACCGAGGTCTCCCGGCGCTCAAACACCGGAGATGCGGCTTCGATCTGCTCCGAGAGGTCCAAAAAGCCCTCCCGCTGCTCCCTGACCGTCCAGAGACGGCAGCTGCGGCCTGTCTGAGCCACGGCCTCGCGCACTCTTTCGCAGACGTCGCCCTGATGTGTTACGATGAAGGCCTTGATGTCGGCGGTCTCGATGCGGTAGACGTAGTCCTTGACCGTGAGCATATGGGTAACGGGTATCAGCACCGCCCCCAGCTTATGCAGCGCCACGGCAGCGATCCAGTACTCGAAATGCTTTTTGAGCGCCACCAGCACCTTGTCTCCGCGGCCTATGCCGGCCTCGCTGAGGACGTTGGCACAGCGGCTGCTGAGCTCGCTTATCTGAGCAAAGCTGAACTGCCGCTCGCTGCCCTCGGTATCGCACCAGACCAGCGCTCGCTTGTCCGGCTCGGCCTTGGCATATTCATCGACCACGTCGTAGCCGAAGTTGAAATTATCGGGATAGCTAAGCTCGATATCGGTGAGCCTGCCTTCGCCGTCGAAGGTCTCCGCGGCGAACCTCTGATATAATGTCATATATTTATTACTCCGTTCTTCCGAAGGCGCGGAACCTGTTGTACCGCTTGTCCAGCAGCTGAGGGTCCTTTCTCAGCACTCTGAGCTCGGCTTTCAGCTTTTCACGCAGTCCGGCGAAAAACTCCGGCTGCTCCATGTTGTCCTCGCTTATGACTTCCTCGATGACGCCCAGCTTGAGCGCGTCCTTCGCGGTGAGCTTGAGGCACTCGGCGGCCTCGGCGGCCTTGGTGCTGTCCTTCCAGAGGATAGACGCACAGCCCTCCGGGGAGATCACCGAGTAGACGGCGTTTTCCAGCATATAGACCCTGTCCGCCACTGAGAGTGCCAGGGCTCCGCCGCTTCCGCCCTCACCGATGAGCACCGATATCACGGGGGTGTTGAGGGTCATCATCTCGCAGAGGTTCTCCGCTATGGCAAGACCCTGCCCTCTTTCCTCGGCACCGATGCCGCAGTAGGCTCCCGAGGTGTCCACAAAGCAGATCACCGGTCTGTGGAACTTCTCGGCCTGCTTCATGAGCCTCAGCGCCTTGCGGTAGCCCTCGGGATTGGGAGCGCCGAAAAGCCTCTGCATACGCTCTCTGGCGTTGTGGCCTTTCTCTATGGCTATTACAGTTACGGGGGTATTGTCGAGGTAAGCCACGCCGCCGATTATGGCGCTGTCGTCAGCGAAGCGCCTGTCGCCGTGGAGCTCGAAGAAGTGGTTGAATATGCCCTTGATGAAGTCGATGCCTGTGTAGCGCCCCGAGCTTCTGGCTTTCCTGACGGTCTCATAAGCTCCTGTACTCACAGTTCATCACCTCCGCAGTGCATTTTGAGCAGCATGGACACGAGAGACTTCTGATATCTCCGGGGAGATATGGCGTCGGCGAAGCCGTGTTCCAGCAGGAACTCCGCCTTCTGGAAGCCCTTGGGCAGGGTCTTTCTCGTGGTCTGCTCGATGACTCTCGCGCCGGCAAAGCCAACAGTCGCCCCCGGCTCCGCCAGGATGATGTCTCCCTCCATGGCAAAGCTGGCGGTTACGCCGCCGGTCGTGGGGTCGGTGAGTACCGTGAGGTAGAACAGCCCCGCGTCGCTGTGACGCTTGACTGCGCCGCTGGTCTTGGCCATCTGCATCAGAGAGATGAGCCCCTCCTGCATCCTGGCGCCGCCGGAAACGGTATATCCCACCACCGGGAGCCGGTGTTCGGTCGCGTACTCGAAGGCTCTCGTTATCCTTTCGCCCACGGCAGAGCCCATGGAGCCCATCATGAAGTTCGGCTCCATGACAAAGAGCATACACTTCACCCCGCCGATGACGGCGGTGCCGCAGATGACGGCCTCCTCCTCGTTGGAGGCGGCACGGACGGTCTCCAGCTTCTGCTTGTAGCCGTCGAACCTCAAAGGATCCTGAGAGGTCACTTCCTTGAACATCTCCGAGAAGGTGCCCTTGTCGGTGATGAAGGTTATCCTCTGCCTTGCGCTCATCCTGAAATGATAGCCGCAGGTGCAGGTGTTGAAGTTCGCCCAGATGCGGCTCAGGGGGATAGCCTTATGGCAGTTCGGGCAGGTCTTTTCGGGTTCGTTGGCGTCGGCCTGTATCGGCGCGACGGCACGCCCGCCCTTTTCAAGCTCGTTTTTGGGCTTGTACAAAAAATCAAGGATCGGCATAAGCCTTTACCTGCCTTCCATAAATGTGAGATCGTATTCTCCGCTCATGAATTTCGGGTCGTTTATCAGCCTAAGCTGCTGGTGGATGTTGGTCCTGATGCCGTCGATGACCAGCTCGCAGAGGGCGGCCTTCATCTTGCGAAGGGCTTCCTCTCTGGTGCCGGCGCGGACTACCAGCTTGCCTATGAGCGAATCGTAGAAGGGGCTGATCTCCACCCCCTGCACGAGATAGGTGTCGAATCTTACCGAGGGGCCTCCCGCAACGTGGAGCATACCCAGCTTGCCGGTAGAAAGGGCGTTGATGCGGCATTCGAGAGCAGAGCCCATGAGCGCCACGTCCTCCTGTGTGAAGTTGAGAAGCACGCCTGCGGCAGTCCTGATCTGCCACTTCACAAGGTCGATGTTGGTGAGCATCTCGGTGACGCTGTGCTCCACCTGGAGCCTGATGTTCATTTCCATGAACCAGAACCTGCCCTCCCTGTCAAGCAGGAATTCGAGAGTTCCCACACCCACATAGCCCACCTGCTTCACGGCCTTGGTGACCCGCTTTATCAGCTCCCTGCGCTGGGCGGGGCTCACTGCCGGTGAGGGGGATTCTTCTATGAGCTTCTGATGCCTGCGCTGAACGGAGCAGTCCCGCTCGCCCAGGCAGACCACGTTGCCCGCTTCGTCGGCGATTATCTGCATCTCGATATGCCTTGCGGGATAAACGTATTTTTCCATATATACTGCGCCGTCGCCGAAAGCGGCTTCGCCCTCGGACACGGCCATCTGATAGTTGTTTTCCAGCTCGCTCTCGCTCTCCACAAGGCGTATACCGCGTCCGCCGCCGCCGGAACGAGCCTTGAGCATCACGGGATAGCCGATCTTCTCGGCGGCGATCCTTGCTTCCTCGGCGCTGGTGAGCACATCGGTACCCTTGATCACGTCAAGACCCGCCTCCTCCATGAGGTTCTTGATGGTGGTCTTGTCGCTGAGGCGCTCCATTGTCTCGGCGGCGGGGCCGATGAAGACTATGCCGTTCTTGGCGCAGAGCTGTGAGAAATGTGCGTTCTCAGAGAGAAATCCGTAGCCCGCGTGAATGGCCTGAGCCTTGGAGACCAGCGCCGCAGAGACTATGCGTTCCTCGTTGAGGTAGCTGTCGGCGGCATTGGAGGCGCCGATGCAGTAGCTCTCGTCGGCGAGCGCCACATGGAGAGCGTCTCTGTCGGCCTCGGAATATACCGCAACGGTGCTGATGCCCATTTCCTTGCAGGCGCGGATTATTCTGACCGCGATCTCGCCGCGGTTAGCGATCAGGACTTTTGAAAACATGACTCACGCTCCTTGAGTGCAAAGGAAAACTCCGCCTTTACGCAGAGCTTGCCGTCAACGTAGCCCTCCCCGCTGGCAAAGTAGAAGGGGTGCTTCACCCTTGTCAGGCGGCAGACCGTCTCAAAGGTGTCGCCGGGTCTTACGGGATTGCGGAACTTGACGTTGTTGAGCCCCGTATAAAGAGGGAGCATACCCTCCTTCATCTTGTCCGCCAGCAGCGCACATGCCGACTGAGCGAGTATCTCGCACTGGATAACTCCCGGAACTATGGGGTTGCCGGGGAAATGGCCTTTCAGGAACCACTCCTCGCCGGTGACATGGTACTTGCCGTGAGCCTCCTCGCCCACCAGCTCCGCCTCGTCCACCAGCAGCATATTGTCCCTGTGCGGGAGTATCTCCATTATTTCTTCCTTGTTCAACTTTTTCACGCTCCCCTGTCAGGCTTTTTTCAGCTCGAACAGCGTCATGCCGTAATCGACTACCTGTCCGTTCTCCACGCAGATCTCGGCAACGATGCCGTCCTGCTCGGCGGTGAGCTCGTTCATCAGCTTCATCGCCTCCACGATGCAGAGGGTCTGTCCCTTGGTGACCTTGTCGCCTACCTTGACAAAGGGCTCGGCGTTCTCGGCGGGGGCAGCATAGAACACGCCCACCATGGGGGACTTGACCTTGATAGTATCGCCGGCCTGCACGGGGGCAGGTGCGGGAGCAGGAGCCTGAGGTGCTGCCGCTGCGGGCTGCACAGGCATCTGCATGGGCACGGGAGCCGCCTGCATCATCACCGGGGGCGCAGGCATACGCTCCAGGCGCACGTTGCCGGTGGTCTCGTTTATTTCAAGAGCAGTCAGCTCGAGCTCCTTCATGAGCTCGGCGTATTTTCTGATATTGCTTTCGTTCATTTTCTTATCCTCCCGGGATCAGAGCTTTCTGAATGCCGCACAGGCGTTGTGTCCGCCGAAGCCCAGCGAGTTGGATACCGCCAGAGTGATATCGGCCTTGACAGCCTTGTTGGGGCAGTAATTGAGGTCGCACTCGGGGTCGGGCTCGGTGAGATTGATCGTCGGAGGTATTATGCCCTCGGAGAGCGCCTTTACGCATACGATAGCCTCGATAGCCCCCGCAGCGCCCAGCATATGTCCGGTCATGGACTTGGTGGAGCTGATGTAGGCGTCCTTTGCCTTGTCGCCCAGAGCAAGCTTTACGGCCTTGGTCTCGGACTTGTCGTTGAGGGGGGTGCCGGTGCCGTGAGCGTTTACATAAACTACATCGTCAGCCGTGTAGCCTGCCTCGTCAAGTGCCTGCTTCATGGCTCTCGAAGCGCCGCCCGCCTCCGGGTCGGGAGCGGTGATGTGGTGTGCGTCGCAGGTGGAGCCGTAGCCCACTGCCTCGGCATAGATCCTGGCGCCTCTGGCCTTGGCGTGCTCATATTCCTCGAGGATGAGCGCCGCGCCGCCCTCGCCGATAACGAAGCCGGCACGTCTCTTGTCGAAGGGCAGAGATGCCGCGTCGGGATCCTCGGAAACGGAAAGCGCCTGCATATTCACGAAGCCCGCCACACCGATAGGAGTGATAGCCGCCTCGCAGCCGCCGGTGATCGCGGCGTCGCAGTAGCCGTGTCTGATTGCCCTGATAGCCTCGCCGATGGCGTTGGTGCCTGAGGCGCAGGCTGTTACCGCAGGAAGTGCGGCGTTGCGGGCGTTGAAGCGTATGGCGATCATACCGGCCGCCATATTGGCGATCATCATGGGCACGAAATAGGGCGATACCCTCTTGGGGCCGCGGGCAAGGAGTTTCTCATGCTCGCTGCCGAAGGCTGTGATGCCGCCGATGCCGGAGCCGAAGTATACAGCCAGCCTGTCGGGGTCGATCTTGCCGAGAATGGCGCTGTCGTCAACGGCCTCCTGAGCCGCCGCGATGCCGAAAAGGGAGTAGCGGTCGGTCTTGACGATCTCCGCCTTCTCCATGTAGTTCCTCGGCTCGAAGCCCTTTACCTCTGCCGCCAGCTTTGCCTTGTAGTCGGTGGTGTCAAAAAGGGTTATGGGAGCGATGCCGTTTTTGCCCTCCAGCATTGCCTTCCAGGTCTCCTCAGCGCTGAGCGCCAGCGGAGTTACCGCACCGATGCCTGTTACCACGACTCTGCGAATCTTATTTTCCATATTCATTATTACCTTTCCAAATCACGCTGCCGCCGTGGACAGTATCCCACGAAAACAACGCCTGATAAGCTCTCTCCAAGTGAAAGCCCGGAGCGACACAAAGTCAGCCTCCTGTACACACTTACCCGCGAATCAAAACACTTGAAGCAATTCATGATAAGCTCTCTCCAAGTGAAAGCCCGGAGCGACACAAAGTCAGCCTCCTGTACACACTTACCCGCGACGGAACTGCGCCGTCTGCGCTAAGACCGCTAAGACCGCTAAGACTCACATTCCTAAACCGCCGTCAACTCTCAGCACCACGCCTGTGATGTAGGAGGCCGAAAGCAGGAACTCCGCAGCCTGCGCGATGTCTGCCGGCTCGCCGGGTCTACCAAGGGGGATCTGAGCTGCCAGAGGGTTGTTCTCGGCGCTGATATCCTTGGTCATGTCCGTGGCGATAAAGCCCGGAGCTATGGCGTTGCAGGTGATGTTCTTGGCGGCGAACTCCCTGGCAACAGTCTTGGTCAGACCCACAAGTCCCGCCTTGGAGGCGCTGTAATTGGCCTGTCCGGCGTTGCCGCTGAGACCCGATACCGAGGAGATATTCACTATCCTGCCGCACTTGTTCTTGATGAACTGCCGCGAGCAGTGCTTTATCATATTGAAGGCACCTTTGAGGTTCACGCTGATGACGTCGTCGAACTGCTGCTCGCTCATCATCATCACAAGTCCGTCGCGGGTGATGCCGGCGTTGTTCACCAGCATGGTCACCTTGGGCATATCCTTGGCGATCTGGGTCACGGTGCGCTTGGTCTGCTCAAAGTCAGCTACATTGCACTTGTAGTACCTGCAAACGTTGCCGCCCTCAGAGGTCAGGTGCATATTCTCTATTGCCTCCGGCGCATTTTCCTCGTCAGCCATGTCAATTATGGCAACGCTTGCACCGGCGCTGTAAAGCCTCTTGGCTATCTCTGCGCCTATGCCGCGAAGTCCGCCGGTAACGATGACGGTCTCGTCCGAATATCTTTCCATACTTTAACCTCCCTGTCCCGAAGCTGCCAGCTCCGAGCCTTTTATCCTTTCAAGCCCCTCGCTGTCGGTGACACAGAAGGTACTTACCGATTTGTCTATGCGGTTTATCAGCCCCACGAGAGTGTTGCCCGCACCCAGCTCGATGAAGGTGTCGCAGCCCTCTGCGATCATGTTCTTGATGAGCTTTTCCCACTTCACCGGCGAGCAGATCTGCTGCGAGAGCAGCCAGGTGGGGTTGTCGGTGTAGGGCTCCGCCGAGTAGTTGGAGTAAAGGGTTATGTCGGGCGTCTTCAGCTCATAGCCACGGAGCGCTACCGCAAATTCCTCTGCTGCGCTCTCCATGAAGGGGGAGTGAAAGCCTCCCGATACTTTAAGAGGCACTGCCCTGCCGCCTGCGGCCTTGGCTGCTGCCAGCAGTGCGGGCATGGTAGCCGATGCCGCCGCACAGGTCACCTGACCCTCGCAGTTATAGTTCACGGGATAAGCCTGCTCCAGCTCGGAGCAGATGCGCTCAACTTCCTCGTTGGGGAGCTTGAGCACTGCCGCCATGGAGGCGGGGTACTTCTCTGCGGCAGCCTGCATCAGCTCGCCGCGCTTGCATACGATCTTAAAGCCGTCCTCGAGGGAGGCAGCTCCCGAATAGGTCAGCGCCGCGATCTCACCGAGAGAAAAGCCCGCTGTCATATCCGCCTTGATGCCCATTTCGCCCAAAGCGGCAGCTGCCGCCAGCTCAACTGCGAAAAGGCAGGGCTGGGTGTTCTTTGTGAGCGTCAGCTCCTCCATGGTGCCGTTAAAGCACATCCCGGAGGTGCCGGGACGCAGGGCGTCCAGCTTTTCAAAGACCTCTCTTGCCGCTGCCGAGGCGTCGTATATATCTTTGCCCATGCCGGGACGCTGTGCGCCCTGACCTGAGAAAACGAAAGCTATCTTACCCATTTTGCAGCTCCTTTCAAAAGCGGTTCGGCCTCCTCGCACAGCTCGCGGACGATCTCCGCTGCAGGCTGCACCTTCCTGACCATTGCCGCCGACTGTCCTGCAAGGAAGCAGCCTTCGTCGTTGTTGCCGTCAACTACGGCCTTTTTCAGCGAGCCGGCGCCCATTGCTTCAAGCTCCTCGTCGCTGATCTGGGAATACTCGGCCTTGAGGTACTCCCTCTGGAAGCTCGTCCTCAGCGCCCTGACGGGGTGTCCCAGCCTTCTGCCGGTGACCATGGTGCAAAGGTCCTTGGCCTTGACGATCTTCTCCTTGTATACCGGGTGGATGTTGCACTCCTCGGCGGCTAAGAACCTGGTGCCCACCTGCACGCCGCAGGCGCCCAGCATGAATGAAGCCGCCACGCCTCTGCCGTCGGCGATGCCGCCCGCCGCGATGACCGGGATATCCACGGTGTCAGCGATCTGAGGCACCAGCACCAGCGTTGAAAGCTCGCCGATGTGTCCGCCGCTCTCGCCGCCCTCGGCTATCACAGCCGAAGCCCCGAGGCGCTGCATCAGCTTCGCAAGGGCACAGGAAGCCACGACGGGTATCACCTTGATGTCCGCCTGCTTCCACATTTCCATATACTTTGAGGGGTTGCCCGCGCCGGTAGTCACCACCGCGACTCTTTCCTCCGCTGCCACAGCCGCCACCTCGTCGGCGTAGGGGCTCAGCAGCATGATATTCACGCCGAAGGGCTTGTCAGTAAGCTCCTTGGCACGTCTGATCTGGTCTCTGACATAGTCCGCAGGGGCATTACCTGCCGCAATAATACCAAGACCGCCGCCGTTAGAAACGGCAGCGGCAAGCTCACCGTCTGCGATCCATGCCATTCCGCCCTGAAAAACGGGATACTCGATCCCGAGCATCTCGCGCAGTCTGCTTTCGATCATGGCTTATTCCTGCTTGGCCTCGATGAAATCTACGAGGTCGCCGATAGTCTCCACCTTCTGATCAAGCTCCAGCTCGATGCCCAGCTCGTCCTCAAGGTTCATGGTCAGGTCAACGATATCCAGCGAATCGATACCCAGATCCCTGAAAGCGGACTCTCTCTTGATCTCGGAAGGGTCACAGTCGATCCTTTCGGCAATTATCTTGGCAACAGTTTCAAATACCATAGTAGTAATACCTCCGTAATGTATTTAGGTTATCAATGATAACCTTAAGGATATTATATCTTTATACGCAGCGTTTGTCAATCGGAACAGGGGTGATTTTACATATTATTCATATCTCCGGCGGCGGGATCCGACAATATTTTCAACGCTTTTTTAATATGTAGAAAAAGCATTGACACGGCGCAAAATTTTTGTTATAATTTATGACAGTAAACGTTCCCGGGGAGGACTGTAAAATGAAAAAGCTCATGGGATTCGGAGCTGTCTCGCTCATAATAGGACTGATACTGTTCGCATTATCGGCCGGCGACTTGTTCGGGCTGATCTTCGGCAGAGTGAATATCGAGGACAAGACCTACGGCACCTACGAGGAAGGCGAGGTCGCCAGCGGAGATATAAAATACATCGTCTCGAAGATAGGCCACCTGCAGGAAAACGAGAAGATCTTCGGCATACCCTTCTCCAAGAAGACCGGCACCCTTTACCTGATCGCCGACAACGGCGGATTCGTCATCATCGACGTCAGGGAGGACACTGCGGTCTACGACGAGATCCTCGAGCAGACTGCGGCACGCACTCAGGGGCTTATAGATGACACAGTCTCCCACGTTGAGTTCACAGGGCGAGCCGTGGAGGTAACTGACGAGCAGTTCCAGATGGTCTCGGACTATTTCGCAGCACAAGGTCTGACCCAGGAGTACTGGGAGAATGCTATCTCCCTCTATGTGCTGGTGCAGCTGGACAACTCCGTGACGGTGATACAGACCGCGGTATGCTGCACGCTGATACTTGTCGGTCTGATACTGCTGCTGATCGCACGGCGGCACCGCACCGAGACAGTCTACGTCTATGAGAAGATCCCCGAGGAGCTCAGGACAGAGCCGGAGGCAGAAGATAAGACAGAGACCGAAGAAAAAGAATAACACGCAAAAAACGGTATCCCGGGCGGGATACCGTTTTTAACTTAGCTGATCTCAGACCTCCGCGATGACCTCTACCTCAACGAGGACGTCCTTGGGGAGCTCCTTGGCGGCTACGCAGCTGCGGGCGGGCTTGCTGGCGAAGTACTCGCCGTAAACGCCGTTGAAGGCTGCGAAATCGCTCATGTTTTTCAGGAAGCATACCGTCTTGACTGCCTTGTCAAGAGAGCTGCCGGCTGCTGTCAGCACGGCGCTGAGGTTCTTGCATACCTGGTGGGTCTGCTCCTCGATAGTTGTCGCCTCAACTGCGCCGGTGACGGGGTTTATAGCGATCTGTCCCGAGGTGAATACCAGCCCTCCCACGATCTTGGCCTGAGAATAGGGGCCGATAGCGTCGGGCGCATTCTTGGTGTAAACTGTTTCTGCCATAGTTGATTCCTCCTGTTATTAAAATGGTCCATAGTCTTCAATGAACGTATCTCTGCTGCATAAAGGGCTTACTTGTTGACGATCCTGAACCCTGCATCCGCGAGGGCCGTTCTGATCTTTCTGATGTGGTCGTAGTCTCTGGTCTCCATTACGATGCGGAGGATGCAGTCGGTGATATCGCTGTCCTCGCTGGCACGCTCGTGGTGGATAGATACCACGTTGCCGCCCAGCTCTGCGATGATCTTAGACACGCCCACCAGCTGACCGGGCTTGTCCTCCAGCTGGATTGCCATAGTATCGCTGCGGCCGGATTTGAGCAGACCTCTCTTGATGACGCGGGAGAGTATGGTAACGTCGATATTACCGCCGGAAACGAGGCATACCACTTTCTTGCCCTTGACAGGCACCTTGTTGAACATCACCGCAGCCACGGAAACTGCGCCTGCGCCCTCGGAGATGAGCTTATGCTGCTCGATGAGGGCAAGTATGGCGGAGCTGACCTCGTCGTCGGTGACGGTGACGATATCGTCCACATACTGCTTGCAGTACTCGAAGGTATTGACTCCCGGCTCCTTGACCTTGATGCCGTCGGCGATAGTGGAAACGGACGCAAGGCACTTGATCTTATCCTCGGCGAGGGACTCCACCATAGAGGGAGCGCCGCTGGCCTGCACGCCGTAGACCTTGATGTTCGGGTTGAGGGTCTTGAGGGCGAATGCAACGCCGGAGATAAGTCCGCCGCCGCCCACAGGCACTACTACCGCGTCAAGGTCGGGGAGCTGCTCGATGAGCTCGAGACCGATAGTGCCCTGACCGGCGATAACGTTCTCGTCGTCGAAGGGGTGGATGAATGTATAGCCGTGCTTGTCACGCAGCTCGAGAGCCTTGTTGTAGGCGTCGTCGTACACGCCCTCCACAAGACAGATCTCTGCGCCGTAGCCCCTTGTGGCCTCCACCTTTGAGATAGGAGCGCCGTCGGGCAGGCAGATCAGCGACTTGATGCCGTTCTTTGCGGCAGCGAGAGCCACGCCCTGAGCGTGATTTCCCGCTGAGCAGGCGATAACGCCCTTAGCCTTCTCCTCGTCGGAGAGCTGGGAGATCTTGTAGTAAGCGCCTCTGACCTTGAAGGAGCCTGTGATCTGGAGGTTTTCGGTCTTGAGGAAAACATCGGCCTCGGGGTTGATCTTGGGCGCCTTGATGACCTCGGTCTCCCTGATGACCTGTTTCAGGATGTGTTTCGCGTGATAGACCTTGTCGAGTGTAAGCATTCTTATCCTTCCTTTTCAATTATAGATCGTATAAAAAAGCTCCGCCCCGTACAGAGGCGAAGCCATGCTCCGTGTTACCACTCTGCTTGCGCATACCGGAGGCATACGCCGCTTTAGTCTCATATAACGGTGAGCACCGTGCCGTACTACCGGGCTTTCGCCTTTCGGGGGCAGGCTCGGGAATGATACAGCCTTGCAGTCCGCCGCCCGGTTCACAGCTCCCCCGGGCTCTCTGAGACGAACGCTGCGCAAAGCACGTTTCCGTCGTAGCCTTTGAAAATATTCGTACTCATATTATATCACCAGCGTGAGGTATTTGTCAAGTCTTTTTTTAATTCCGCAGCCAAACAAAAGAAACCGCCTTCTGCTCGCTTGCAGAAGGCGGAGTTGCGCGGTGCACGCTGTACACCTGCCGCTTAGTGTTTTCAGCCGTTGGTGCCGTCACCGAAGCACATATCGGAGTGCTCGGGGCAGTTGAGTGTATCCTTGCTGCCGAAGGATGTGACGATCACGTCGAGTGAGAAGTACTATCCAATTGAGATAAAAGGCGGAATTAAAAAGGAACTGCAAGACCACAAGCCAAGATAACCAGTTGCCCCCCGGAGCTTATCAAAAAGCCCCGCCCGCCGTCCGACCAGGTGAGAAGTTCTATCCAAGTGAGATAAAAGGCGGAATTAAAAAAAGTGAGATAAAAGACGGAATTAAAAAGATTGACATAATTATTTGGGTGTGTTATAATATAGGGTAACAAATCGGTATGACAGTCAGGCTTGCACCGGCTAAGTGACCGGCAGGAAAGGAATGGCAGGAGAATGAAACACCGCGTATCCGGGGAGGGCAGCTCTCTGCCGCCGGGAAATGTGCAGCCGCGGAAGAAAAAGAACCGCAAGCTGCTTTTCCAGATCAGTATAATCATACTGCCGGTGTTCATCGCCATGACCACAGCGATCACCATAGCAATGTACAGCAGCACGGTAAACGGCTTTTTGGAGGCGCAGAATTCCCACCTTGATTATATCCTCAAAGAGACCACCGAGCGCTCCACCTATTACAGCGGCGCGGAGCTGGACTGGTATTTGACCCTGTGGGAGCAGGATCCGCAGTTCTACCTGCAAAGCTCCACCACTGCCGAGCTGCAGTCCTTTGCCGCCCGGGAGTATGATTACGAATCCTGCGAATACATCGACTGGCTCAGGGGGCTGCCGGAGCTGGCGAGCAATTATATGGGCAAGGTCTCCTACCGCACTCTTCTTGAAGGCATCAGGTATGAAACTGAGGATAAGAACTATCAGCAGATGTTCCTGATAGACCTGAGGGAACCCTACCTCGGAATGGTCATCTGCGAATTCAACCTCCACGGCGAGGCCAAGACGCTGGGAGACAAATATGAAATAGACCTTCAGGATCACCCGGCGATACGGCAGATGCTGGAGGATCCCCAACCCACCGCCGTGTTCGAGCGGGTAAAGAACTTCCCCTCCGAGGGCAACTACTACATCGGCTACCGACCCTATATCGTAGACGGCGAGGCAAGAGCCGCCATGGGCATCGTGTACAGCTGGAGCGTGTTCCAGGACACCATGTCAGATACCGTTAAAAAGGCTGCCGCCGTAAGCATCGGCGGTATAATCGCCGCGCTGATAATATTGCAGGTCACTATCTTCCGCAAGTCGGTGTCGCCGCTGTCGCGGATACAGAAGATAGTCCGCAGGTACACCGAGAACAAGGACAGCGCCGAGGTCGAGGCGGCTGTTGCCGGGATAAAGGCGCGAAACGAGTTCGGGCTGCTCTCGGACGATATCGCTGACCTTGCCCGGGAGATAGATTACTACACCAAGGAAAATGCCGCCCTCGCGGGAGAGCGGGAGAGAGTTGCCGCGGAGCTGGACATGGCAAGGGACATCCAGTCGGAGCAGCTGCCCTGCGAATTCCCGGCCTTCCCCGACAGGACGGAGTTCGACATCTACGCCTCCATGACCCCTGCCAAGGAGGTGGGCGGCGACTTCTACGATTACTTCTTTATCGACAGCGACCACCTTGCAATAGTTATCGCGGACGTGTCCGGCAAGGGCATACCGGCGGCGCTGTTCATGATGATGTCACGGATGCTGATAAGCAACTACACGGCTATGGGTATGCCGCCCCATGAGGTGCTTGAACGCGCCAACGACTCTATCTGCAAGAACAATACCCGGCAGATGTTCGTGACCATATGGCTGGGTATCCTGGAGATATCCACCGGCAAGGTCACCGCCTGCAACGCCGGCCACGAGTACCCCATAATCAGAAAACCCGGCGGCAGCTTCGAGCTGTTCAAGGATAAGCACAATTTCGTGGTCGGGGGCATCATGGGCAAGAAATACAAGCAGTACGAATTCACCTTAGAAAAGGGCGGGACGCTGTTCCTCTACACCGACGGCGTACCCGAGGCCACCGACGCACAGGAGAACATGTTCGGCACCGGCAGGCTCGTTGAAGCCCTCAACCGCGACCCTGACGGGGCTCCGGAAAAGCTGCTTAAAGAAATACATAACGCAGTCAACAGCTTCGTGGGCGACGCCCCGCAGTTCGACGACCTGACGATGCTGGGAATAAAACTGCTGTAAACAAAACGATCATAATAAACAGGAGGAAACCGCTATGACCATTACATTGAACAAAAACGACAAGGAACTTATCGTTGCTCTGGAAGGCAGGCTCGACACTCTCACCTCCCCGGAGCTGGACGCCAAGCTCAAGCCTGCTCTCGACGGCGTTGAGAAGCTGATCTTTGACCTCGACAAGCTCAAATACATCTCCAGCGCGGGTCTGCGGGTACTGCTGACCGCCATGCAGATCATGGACAGGCAGGGGGAGATGAAGGTAAGGAACGTCTCCACAGAGGTAATGGACGTATTCGAGATAACAGGATTCGCTGACGACCTTGACATTGAATGACAGGTGATGCCGATGAAAGAAATAGAGCTTAAGGCGCTGAAAGAGAACCTGCCGCAGGTGCTGAGCTTTGTGGACGGGCAGCTTGAAGAGCTGGGATGTGCCTTCCGGATCATAACCCAGATCGACATAGCGGTGGAGGAGATATTCATAAACATCGCCAGCTATGCCTACGACCCCGAAACAGGCCCCGCCGCCATAAGGGTCGAGATAAGGGAGGATCCTTTGTCGGTGGTCATAAGCTTCACCGACAGCGGCAAGCCCTACGACCCCCTTGCCAAGCCTGACCCTGACATTGACCTGCCGCTGCACCAGCGCCCCCGGGGCGGGTTGGGCATATTCATGGTGAAGAAGACCATGGACGACGTGACCTACGAATACAAGGACGGTCAGAACATACTGACGATCAAGAAAACACTGGACGGCTGAGGCCTTCCGTGCATAACAAAAAACAAACGGTATATCCGCCCGGATATACCGTTTTTGCGTGTTTTCAGAAGTCGCTGCCCCGTATCTCAGCCAGCAGCATTATGTTTCCAACGACCTTGCTGTTGTATATCTTCCTGAGCAGCTCCCTGTCTGCATCTATGTAGACAGAGGATGTGAAGCCGCTGTCTATGACTATCTTCGCTCTGTCAAGACCTGTTTCGGCGATAAGCTCCGAAAGCGCCCTGTCGTGTATCTCTTTCATGGCGTCGAGCTTTCGCGTCCGCAGTTCGTCATAGGGGACAGTGTCTTCGAGGGCGTTGATCTCAGCAAGAGCTTTCTCTTTCTCGTCGTGGGTGTTGAGGTTGATCTCCACCCGGATATCCCCCTCGCCCATAGCGTTTATACAGTCCTCATCCACCTTGATCTCCGCACGGTAATAGGTGTTGAGAAAAGCGTCCCAGACGGAGTCGGTCTCGGAGGACAGCTTAACAGTGACGTCCGCGCCCTCGATACCGGTGAGACTGCGCAGCTGCTCCGCCGTGGCAAGGCAAGCGCCTTCTTTGATCATTGAGTAGGGGAAGAACCAGTAGGTCAGATTCTGCCAGGGGTCGCTCCGGGTCACCCGTACCGGGTACTGCCGGTCGGGGTCGTTAGCGTGGGCATCCATTTCAGCTTGCAGGGGTTCGGAGATGATGACCTCGCCGTATTCTTCGGTCTCGGAGCTGTCCTCAGAGCTGACCGGCTCAGATGCTTCGGGGATGCTTTCGGGGGAGGATGATATGCTGTCTGTTTCGGGGATGCTGCTTGTATCAACGCTGTCGATGACGCTGCTTTCCTCCGGGGCGCTTTCGTCAGCGGCGCTTTCGGCGGCTACGACCGCAGCCATATCACGGGGCGGCTGTGAGGAGCTGTCATCTTTGGGCACCGACATATTGCTGACTATCACGGCTGTGCCTATGCCTATGGCAGCAGCCGCAGCCGCCGCAGCTGCATACACCGGTGCGCGGCTCTTTACCTCGGCTCTTTCGGAAATCCGGGAGAGTATCTGCTGCGCATCCAGCTCGTCGGCGCAGGGGCGGCTGTATACTGTTTTCATAAGCTCTCTGTCATCCATTTTTGTCCTCCTTTTCAAGCTTTCTCTTTATCTCGGCAAGGGTCGTATAGATGTGCTTCTTGACCGATGCCTCGCTGATACCCAGCAGCGAGGCAGTCTCGGACAGCGTCAGGCCGCGCTTGTAGTGCAGGAAAAACGCCTTCTGAGTCAGCAGCGGCTTTTCCTTTATAATCTCGGCGATCTGCTCAGCGGTGCAGCGGTCTGTGAAGCTGTCCTCCAGGTCAAAGCTGCCGTCAGGCAGCTCCTCTCCCGCAGGGTCGCGGTCGATGCTCAGTCTGCCCCGCATACGCCGGATGAAAGAGTAATACCTCGTCAGCTGTCTGCCCGCGATGACCATGACATACCCGAAAGGATCCTCCGGCGGCTGGGTGCGGCGCGTCAGCGTGGAGTAAAGCTCAAGGTAGGTGTTCTGAAAGATATCGTCGGTATCGTCGATATTGAAGCACTTCGAGACTATGTAGTTGTAGACTGTGCGTTTCGTCAGCTCATAGAGCTTTTCAAACTCTGCTTTCGCGTCCAAGCCGTCATCTCCCTTCGGTGTGGTTTCGAGCGCTCTCACTCAGTATTTGGCGTTTTCCCGGCAAAAAGTTATGAACTGTGTGTAAATCTTACAGCCCGGCGGATGCCGTCTCGAACCTGCCGCAGCAAAAATCCTTCGGAATGATATACTCAGCAGCCGCCAGCGCCTCCGGATCAAGGCCGAGACTCACCAAGTCGGTGTAGACAAGGGCAAAGTCATAGGTCTTGTCCCCGCCGCTGCCCAAAAGCTCGGCGGTGTCGTTTATGAAGATCACCGCATCCTGCCCGGGGGACACTTCTCCGTCGCTGAAATACACCGGGACGCTGCAAGCCGTCACGCCGTCGCCAAGCAGGATGCGTGCGGTCTCTCCCTCAACGCTCTGTACTGTGCCGACGAAGCCAAGGCAGTTTTCGGTCACATAATCGTCGGTGCCGATGCTGTAAACGAGCTGACCGTATTCGTCGGTGACAGGGTAGGTCAACAGCTCATAGATCATGAACCTGCCGTCGGTGAACTGATAACCCCGGAAGAACACAGGGCTCAGCTCGTCGCGGTAGATCTCCTTCATGTACATGGGCAGGGCCTGGACGTCGATCTCGAAGGTGTAGTCGCAGTTTTGCAGCGTGCATTTTGTTCCCCCGGTGCGCCTGAGGGTGTAGTCCAGCTGCTCCTGCGGCGCAGGCGCAGTGCGGGCGGGGTCAATGGGGTTTGTGAGGACTCTGCCGTTGACCGATACCACGTCACAGTACTCGATATACGAGAAGTCTGCCCGGGCGCGGAGCCTTGCCTTCACCGCCTCGCCGAGGGGGTTGTTTATGATCTCCTCTGAAAGGCACTTGCGGGGAATAGCTGCATCCGCGGTATCGTCACCGGCAAATTTCCTGTGATCGAACCGCACGCTGTATGTCTCCCCGGCGAACTCAAAGGAAAGCACCTCGCCGTCATAGCCCTTTATGTCAGCGTCAAAGAGCGTCAGCTCCTGCGCTGCCGAGGCCGGGCTGTCAGGTGCGAAGACGGTTTCGGAGGAAGCGGCCTCACTTGATAAGGCGCTCTCCGGGGAAGCGTCGGAGCCGCAGGAGGTGAGCAGCAGCACCGCCGCCAGCCCGGTCATCCTCGCCAATGATATCAGTTTCATATCTTCCTGCCTCACTGCACCCTCTCAATGATCCCCTTGTCCATCTCATGCACCGTCTCGCAGAGGACGGATATATCTTCGGCAGAGTGGGAGCAGATCAGGATGGTCTTGCCCTGCTCCTTGTAGCCGAGAAGATACTCGCGCATCTCGGCAACGCCTTCTTTGTCAAGGCCGTTGAAGGGCTCGTCGAGGATGAGTATTTTCGGGTCTTCCATGATCGCCTGTGCGAGCCCCAGGCGCTGGCGCATACCGAGGCTGTACTTTCTAACGTGCCGCCGCAGGTCGGGGTCAAGCCCCACCATGCGCATACTCTCCCGGACTTCCTCTTTGCCGATCTTGTGATTGAGGCCGGCAAGCAGTTTCAGATTTTTATATCCGGAGTAGTAGGGGATGAAACCCGGCGTCTCTATTATTATACCCATATCCTTGGGAAAGTCAACCTCCTTCCCCACGCGCCTGCCGTCCACGATCACCTCGCCGCGGGTGGGCTTGATGAACCCGCAGATGCATTTCATCAGCATGGTCTTCCCCGAACCGTTGCGCCCGATAAGGCCGTGTATCTTCCCCTCCTCAAAGCTCACGCTGATGTTTTTGAGGATCTGTGTCTTGCCGAGGGTTAGGTCAAGGTCTTTTACTTCGATGATGTTCATAGTTTTACCTCCTTATCATTCCGCTCCCAACTTTATATGTATCATCTCGCCGGTGACGGCGTCAACGTAGTAATTCTCGGTGGTGTTCCAGTTGTCGATAAAGCCGTTTGTGGTGCGGAAGCACCAGTAGGGTCTGATGACGGTCTCGCAGAATTTCGTGCAGTAATAGGGACTGTATTTCAGCACGCCGCCGTAGTCCTTGTCGGGGTATTTGTCGCAGGTGACCAAATAGCAAAGCTCTGCGGTCTCGAAGTCATAGTCGATAAACTCCGCCAGCTCATTCTGCAAAACAGTCATAGCACCGCCGAGGGTCAGCAGTTCCTTACCGGCGCTCACTGTATCGGTCTTCTTGAATGAAAACGCCTTATCAAATCTTGTTATCTCGTCCTTTTTGAGACTGAGCTGCCATTGATTCTGAGCTATAAAGAAACGCTTGCCCTCATATACCCGTTTATCCATAAGCGCAAAGTTGTCGTAGCAGTCGCAGTCATAGCGGTTCCCGGACTCGTCCTCGCAGGACATCATGAACAGATAGCCGTAATTGTCATTGGTGGGCAGGTCAATCACCTCCGCCCTCCATACCTTGTAGCGGAATTTCTGCGGGTCGTTTTTGGAAAGCTCTCCGTTCCAGAAGTCCTCGGTGAACTTCACCGCGTCCGCAAGAGGCCATTCGGTGCCGTCGTACATCCTATATGACACCGCCGAGATATCCTCATATTCGGGGCAGTAGTGCGCCTTAACTGTACCCAGCCAGGGCGCGTCGTAATCATTTCCGTATTCATAGAGCCCCGCCTGCGCTCCCCAGCAGGTGCCGTTGGAGAAGATATGCACCGAACGGGTGGCATCATCCTCCGACGGAGTACAGGTATCCACCTGATAGTAGATCGCAAAGGGGATATAATCTATCTCCGGGGTGTACTTGTCCGTGTTCTTTTGGGGCTCGGCGCCGTTGAAATCCCAGGGGCGGATATCGTATTTTGACTGATCCTCAAGGTCGTATTTATCGCCGTAGAGATACTGTGCAAGCTCCTTCACCGTATAGTCCCCGCCGCCGACTTCGACCTTGTACACAGGCATTTCAGCCGCAGTTCCCGCCGAGGCGTGCTTGACGGTGATAGTTCCGTATTTTTTGGAGGCATCCGCCGCAAGACAGCTGCGTATCGTGTCGAGATCCCCCTTTTGCAGCGTTAGCTCGGCCTGTTCTGTGTTGTTAAGCTCGCTGTCCCGCGACTGCAAATTCTCCGGGACATCCTCGCAGGCGGCGAGCATCACTGCCGCGCAGAGCAGAGTTGTTATTTTTCTTGCTTTCATATCATCAATCCCTCCTGCTCACAAACATATCCGCTTCGCCGGTCTGGCAGTTTACGAAGCCGAACTTTTCATTACCGGGGGTGAGGTCAAAGCAGAACGACCAGTAGGGCGTAAGCTGATATATCGCTTCGTAGTCCTCGGGCGGGGTCTCGTCCTCGCCGAGGGGGTTCAGGCATACCGGCATATAGCAGAGCTCCATGTCTATCAGCTCATAATTGACATAGGCTGACAGCTTTTCGCTGAGCAGCTCAAGCGCATGGCTGGGACTGATAAGCTCGGTGTACTCCGCGTCGGTCTTACATATCTCGAAGCCCTGGTCGAGCTGGAAGCACTCCACCTCGCCCTCGTAAACGCACGCACAATGTGCCCCGAAGGTCTTGGCAGGTGTAAAGCTCATTTCCTCCGCAAGGCTGACGGGGATAACATCGAATATCGGCACTCCCTCAATGCTGTTGCGAAGATGCAGGTCGCAGGAATATGTGCCGTCGCCCCCGTCGTAAACATAGACCGCACCGGGCTCGAGACCGTTGGGAAAGCCGGTGACGCGGATGAACCGCTCCGCGAAGCTGCGGCATTTTTCCGCGTACTCCGACAGGTCGAGGGTGCCCTTTTCGAGCTTGAAAGGCTTGTTCCCGACGCTTTTTACAGGCTCGTGAAGTACACAGCTGTCGTTCCGGTCAGAGGCGAAGACCTTTCCGAAAGCCCGATCGTCAAGATAGTCTGCGTTGCAGATGCCGGGACTGGCAAGGCAGAAGAAATAATGCTTCTCCGTGTCCGAGTAGACTTTTGTGTGATAGGGCTCGGAGTATTCTGCGGTCTTGGAGGGATCGTAGTCCCCGGCGGGGATGAACTCCTGCAAAAACGCCTCCCAGGTGTCGGCGCCGAAGTTTTTGGCAGGCTTCACCTGGTACTGCCCCAGCTTGTCCGGCACGGTAAAGCTCAGTCCCGGTGTCACGGTGATGTTGTCATAGCTGCTCTCGGTTATCCGGCGGGATTCCTCAGCCGCAGTCGTTTTCATCTCCGAAAGGCTCAGTCGCTCCCTGCCCTCCCCCAAGTCCTCCCGGGATGCCTCGCCGCTCTCCGGGGAGGCGCCGCAGGCGGCGAGCATCACCGCCGCAAGCATCACCGAGATAACCCTCCTATATCTCATGACTGCTCTCTCCTTTCCTCATAATAGATCACCTTGCCGGTGAGGGCGTTTATCAGGGCGTAGTGCTCCGACAGGGGCTGCAAGCCGAAGGCCAGCTGCCAGTAGGGAGTAAGGGTGACTTCGCTGTTGTCCGCCGCCCCCTCCGGGATGACCGGCACATACACCAGGTCGAGCCGCAGGGCGGTGAGATCGAGATACGCCGCAAGCTCCCGGCTGGCGGTCTCCACGGCCTGCTCCGGAGTGAGGATGCTGTCAGCCTCCCCGACCCGGCGAACCTCGGTGTACTCCGAGGAAAAGCCCCCCGAGAAAAACCTGTCCGCAGATACAAAGCTCACCGAATCGCTCTCGATAAGCTTATAGCTGAGCTCCGGAGCTTCGCCGGTCCGGGAGCAGTAATTGAGGTTGAACACCGGCAGCCCCTTGAAGTACTTGCGGTAGGTGAGCAGGGTGGTGGGCAGGCTGCGCCCCTGTTTGGCGTTGGTCAGCGAGGACAGGGTGAAGGGGCGGTATTCGCCCAGCCCGGCCTCCTTCAGCCCGGCGACGAAGCCCTCCAGCCGGGAGCTCAGCTCCCCCACAGTCGCCTCCCCCTCAGCGAGGGCGAGGCGTTCGTCCATAAAGCTGTCGGTGACCTCGCAGAGCGCTTCGAGGGTGTCGTCGTTGGTATAGGTGAGGTTTTTGCCCGCCTCGTTTCTGTCGGTGAAATAGATATAGTTCGGTACGACGTGCAGCTCTATGCCGTCATGGGCGAAGCTCACATCAGTTTCAGTTTTGACCGTCCCGGCACTGTCAAAGTCCTCACCGAAGAAGGCCTTGAATATCTCCTCCGAGTGCTCAGTCAGGTCGGTGCGGCGCTGGGCCTCATAGATGCCGATATCCTCAGGCTGACCGGGGCAGACCGCGAAGGTCGGGGCGAATTTGATGTTGTCATACTCCCCGAAGGCGCTGCTTTCGGCGGTGCTGTCACCCGCCGGAGCCTCCGCAGCAGAAGCTGCCGTACTGTCCGCCGGGCTGCTCCCGGCAGAGGTTTTGACATCCTCCGGAACGTCGGCGCAGGAGGCAAGGAGGGCTGCCGCGCAGAGCAGAGCTATTGATTTTCTTAATATCATGACCTTTGCTCCTTATCTATCGTTATCTCGCCGGTGATGGCATTGACCTTTATCAGTTCCATTTGTCCTGCTAATGTCAGATAATAAAAGCACCATGTCGGAACAGATTCATCGTGGATATCCAAAAGTGACTCCTTAAGCTCTTTCATTTTGCTCTCATCATCTGCGTACTCTTCGCCGTTCGGCCTTGTTAAGAGACAGCAATAGCACAGCCTGACTGACAAGAAATCATAATCCGAATATTCCGCAAGCTCTTTCTCCAGCAGTGATACTGCTCCTTTCAGCGTGATAGCCGAGGTGAGTTCTTTTTTGTCGTATATCCGGATACCGCTTGAAAAACGCGCCGTTCTGAGATCATCAGGACCTGCAAATTGCAAGGTCAGCATCGGAGCGATATAGTAAGTGTCCGTCATCTGACCGTCCTTCTGTCCGGTTTTAAAATAATTTGTAAATGTATCTGTGGGTACTCCGCAGTAATACAGAGCGCAGATCACGCTTGCATTTATTCCTTTGTCTGTATCAAACACAGTTACCCACATCGGCTCAACAGAAAAATCCCCGTAAAGATCATCCGCTCCGCAGTCAGCGATGAATTGCTTTGTTTTCTCGGCAAGCTCAGATGTTTTCACACTCCCGCCTGCAAGCTGGATTACTGCATCCGGTTCCTGCTCGACGCTGTAATATGTGATCGCCTTGTCGTCTTTTATTCTTCCGGAGCCGGCTTTCTGCAAAATAAAACTTCCGTTATCAAAGCTGCCGGTTTCTTCGCCGTCCTCGTTGTAGGTATAATAGGTATCATACGCCGAATACGCGCACTTGCTCTCGTCAAACTCCTTGCCCCAGAAAGCCTTGAACACACGTTTTCCGTTCTGTTCCTGCTCAACTGTAAACCGCTTGTTTCTCGTAAAGGTATAGAGCTTATCAATGCCCTGCGGTAATATCTTTTCCGGCATTGTAAATATCTCATAGTCCTTCCCCTGCAGTTCCTCATACCCCTCATAAAGCTGAGAAATGCTCTTAGGCTCGGTAAGCGCGGGGTCGGCCTTATGCTCGTTGGGGTTGTTTTCCGTGGCGGAGCAGGCAGTTAGCATCACTGCTGCGCAGAGCAGTGATATCAAGTTTTTTGCTTTCATATCGTTTTCTCCTTTCACGTCGCTATCTCCGCCACATTGTCATAGTTGAATTTCTTTATAGCCGCCACGCAGAATACTATCAGCACTGCGATGAATGTACACAGGTAGCCGATCGAGAAGCCGAGGGATACCACCGGCTGCCGGAAGTACTTGGTGAAGTGCAGCCAGATGATGCTGTTCGCCATGGGCATCGACCACATCAGAACCGTTTTGATCGAACAGAAGGCCGTCCCGAGGGAGATCACCGCGCCGCAGAGGACAAAGCCCATGGTCTTTTTCTTCACCAGGGAGAAGGCCAGCAGCAGCAGTCCGATTATCATAAGATAGGCGAAGACCAGCAGATAGCTCTGTATCGCCGCCGAAAAAACCGTCAGCTGATTGTAAAGATTTTCCGGCAGCAGCTGCACGCCGAAGTTGCCGGACTTCTCCGGGAAGCGCACCGCAAACTGCGTGGCTACGTTGCTCCAGCCGTTGTACCAGAAACCCCGCCCGATCATGGGGATGACTGCACCCGCAAATATGAAAGCAAGGTAAGACAGCGCCATCATCACCAGCTTGATGATCTGCCCCAGCAGCCAGTTGACCCTGCCCACCCGGATTATGTAGAACACCGTGTTGGTGTCGATCTTCGGGAAGTCGGCGATGAGGGTCAGAAACACCAGGGGTATTATCAGCAGTATGGCGCCGGAATTGGCTATGGCGATAAAGGGCTCGAGGATGTTCAGCGGCTCGCCCATTTCCTCGGCGTTCTTCAAAAGGGGCTCTATGGCGAAGCTGTAAATGAATATCAGCAGTACCCCGAGGATCATCATTCGTGCGTCGCAGACCCACTTGACGAACTCCGTCCGGGCACAGGAAAAGGCTTGTTTGAAGTTTAATTTTTTCATATCGGCGGCACCTCCTCAATTTCCCTTATCCGTCCGCAGGTTCATAATGACTATGAACCCGATGAGCAGCACAAAAAGATACGCGCCGTTGAAGATCAGCATTTTCTTCTGCGCCTCTGTGATCCCGGAAAAGCTGATATACGCCAGCTGCCGGGGGGAGTCGGGGGTGAAGGGGGAGAGCTTTTCATATATCTCAAAATCCCCGGTCTCGAAGGCCTTCATCATAAGCTTGTTGATCGCCGTGTTCCACACGTAGACCAGCATGAAGGGCAGGCAGGTGATGATGTAGGGGTTCTTGCAGAACGACGAGAGGAAAAACGCCGGCAGCGTGGAAAAAGCCCCGTAGATAAAGGCCGCCAGCAGGTTTCGCATCACCGAGACGAACACGCCGTCGGGGATCGACCAGCTCAGCTGTTCGGGGTCGAGGCCGTAGCTGTCGATGGAGGGGAAGGCTATCCAGACTATCACGCCGTAGAGCGCCAGCCCTATCATCACAGCCAGTCCGCCGGAGAGGAACGAGGCCGTAAATTTGGACAGATAGTATCTGAGCTTGCCGGAGCGCGTGATCGTAAAGCGCATCAGGCCGTTGTTTCGCTCGGCGCAGAAGGACACCATAAAGGGGAACGCCACGATGATCGGGATGAACATGGTGATGTACCCCGAGAGGCCGTTTCCGAAAAGCCGAATGGAGGCGAACTCGTCGTTGGTCTCGATGAACCGCCGCTCAAAGGAGAAGAAGGCCTCGAACACCGAGTAGCTTTTGTCGTTGGAGTTGTCGCGGTAGGCGGAGGCCGTGAAGCACAGCACGCAGGTCATCAGTGCCGCCGCCGCAAAACCGCCGTTTATCAGGGTCTTGTTCAGGTCTTGTTTCAGAGTGTGCAGGAATTTCATGGTATCACCTTCCGGGTCAGATTCTGAGCCGGGCCCGTGACCGACTTATCCGTGCCGGTCATCTGAGCCTTTGAGTCGTCAAAGACGTAAATATCTCCGTTTATCATATCTATGTAGGCGGCGTTCACGAGGAGCTGTATATTTGCATCCTCGGGGTATTCCTCCAGTATCACCCGCCACATAGGGCGGTAACTGAGCTTTCCGTCACCCTCCCGGGCTATGGCGCAGTAGACCGCCCCCACCTCCGGGACCTGGTACTCCTTGTATTCCGCAAGATAATCCGAGAGCCTGTCAAGAGCGCCCTTGCAGCTCAGCAGCTCCCCGTTGTACTGAGTTTTCTCCCCGGCGGTAATGTAGGCCTGAAACTCCACAGCACCGACCTTTCCCTTTTCGGTGATGACAGTAGAGAAGAAGCTGCTGTATGGGAAGCCCTTGCCGTCCTCGGAGGGGATGCCGCCGGTCTCGGTGTAGGGGATGCCGTCCTTTAGTATCGAGTAGTATATCCTGTAGCAGTAGGTGGGCTGGGTGTCGGGGATGACCTCTTCGTCCTCCCGGGGGACGCTGCCGTAGGTCTTTATCACCGAGACACACTTGGGGGAAAGCCTCTCTCCGGGGGATAAGTATTTCTCTATTCCCAGCCTTTGGAGATAGGCCTCCGAATCAGCCACAGCATCATCAACGGAGCAGCTGACGCCGTTCACCGGGTAGGAAATACCGGTATTCTCGCCCCGGTCAAGGTGTATCACCCGCTCTGTCCCGGCGTAGTTGTTCAGTACCGCCGTACCGCTGTCTGTCCTTGACACACCGAAGCTCCCTGTGGAAACGATGAACCCTGCGACCTCGTCGTCGGAGTATCTGTAGCCGTAGCTTCCGTCCCGGGCAAGCTCTTTTTTATCAACGCTCTTGCCGGTAAAATCGCTTAACACCTGTGCAAGGGTCTCCCTGTGCTTCTCGGTGAGGACTGCATCCCCCCAGTCAGCCTCAAAGGTATACACAGCCTCCGCACTATGGGTGATGCTCCCGGCGGGGAGGATGAGGTTGCCGTAGACGTCCTCCGGGAGGTCTTTCTCTGCAAGCACCTCGGTGCAGGGCTTGAACTCGTACTTCCGGGTATCTGATGAGCTGTCGGGCTCAGCACAGCCCGCCAGCATTATTGCCGCCGCGCACAGCAGGGCTGTTAGCTTTCTTATGTTCATATTTCTCTCCTTCCTTTAGCTGTTCGGTATCAGTTTCACCAGCGAGAACTCCCCGCTTACGGTGTTTATCAGGTAGGCATATTCCCGCTTCTCGCGGGTGTTGTAAAGCCTTACCTCCCACACCGGGATGCCGCTCTTGTGTTTGAACAACACCGTCTTGCCGTCCAATTCTTCCATTTCGGTGGTGAGCAGATATTTCAGCTCCGCCCGCCTGACCTCAAACTCCATATTCACTGCAAGGTAATCATCAAGGCATTCCATAGCTGACCGCAGCGTTATTATCTTGTCGTATTCGTTTATGTCCGATGTATCGATCTCTCCGCCACTTAATTGAAAGAAGACCTTGTCTCTGCCGTATACGTACACTCTTTTCAAAAGACTGCTCGGGGTGTTTGCAGCTCCGAGCTTATCCTCGGAAGACGGCTCAAGACCGTGTATCTCCATTTCTTCGCTTATCTCGCAGATCTTCATACCGTGTACCCGCTGAAAATAATCCACGGTCACGGCTTTTTCGTCAGGGTCGTATCTTACCTCGGTGACATTAGCCTTCTCTCTCCCGAAGGCGCTTTCAAAGCCCTCCATCAGCCCGTCGGCGATATCCACGGCCTCATTATAGGTGATGCTGCTGCCGTCGGAGAGCTTATATTCTGTACCGTCATCCTCGATGAGCTGCTCGTCGGTCTTTTTTTGGCTGCCCAGCGGGTGCCAACTCCTGTCGGTCTGATAAAAGAGCGAAGAATTGGTGTCTGCCATGAAATATCCTTCCCAGTCCTTCGGCTCGTAGAACCCTCTTATCTTCTCTTCGTCATTATAGAGCGTTTCTTTTTCCTCTCTCCACAGGCTGCTGTCATAGTCCTCGCCGAGGAAGACCTTTCCCAGCTCGTCGCGGCGGGAGAAAACGTCAAGGTCTGTCCATGCGTAGCCGAACTCATAGACCTTGTCTGTGTCCGGAGTCAGGATGACCATATCCTCCGCAGCTTTAAGGTGCTCCATTCCCTCAAGGTCGAGTGAAGCGCTGTTCCGGAGCAGGTCTTGATCAAAGACAAACTCCCCTTCCTCGGCGGAAAATGTGTCCGGGTTGCTTTCGGTGAGGTTTTTGGGAGGCTCGGAACAGCCTGCCAGCATCATCACCGCTGCGCAGAGCAGGGCTGTTAGCTTTCTTATGTTCATATTTCTCACCTTTCTTTAATTGTTCGGTTTCAGCTTCACCAGCGAATACTCACCGTTCAGAACGTTCAGCACGTAGGCATAGTCCTGAAGCTCCCCACGGTTGTAGAGTATTATTTCCCAGACGGGGATAGCTGTCTTGAACATTGCAACATAGGAACCGTCAGCATCTTTTTCTCCGACCTCGGTGGTGAGCAGGTATCTTAGATTTGCGCTCTTAAGTATCATATCCATATTAGGAGCTAAATTGGTATCGAGATATTCAAGAGCTGATTGCAGCGTGATCAGCCGATCGTATTTTTGGATATCCTTTAGCTCCATTGAAGTACCCAAAACACGGATATAGTAACCCTTGTCAGCCGAGGAATAGATATATACGCTCTTTGTTATATCGCCAGCGGCAGACCTTACTCCCAGTCCGTCAGTTTTTTCGCTTGAATACTGAGTATTTGCGGAATTTGCCCAGCATTTTAAAAGGCCGTGAAACTGCTGTTGATAATCCACCCTGATCATCGCCCGACCTTCGTTGTAGCTTACCGTCGGAACAAATGCTTTGCCTTTATCGATGACTTCATTAAAGGGCTTGAAAGCTTCCTCGGCTATTTTAACTGCTTCCTTGTAGGTGATGCTGCTTTTATCTGTCAATTTATAAGCGTCATCGTTGTCTTCAATAAGCTCTCCGATCCATGTAGGTGCAAAAGGCGCTTCGCTGTCAGGACGGTAGAAAAAAACGCCGGAGTTATTAGCCGTCATGCTTTCAGATGAGCTGAGACTTAGATACTGCGCACTAAGCTCCTTTGTATTGCTAACTTTTTTAATTTCCCAGCAGCTGCTGTCATATGCGTCGCCTAAATAGGCTTTCCCTAATGCTTCGCGTTTAGAGTAGTAATCAAGGTCAGGCAATGAGTAGTTAAACTCATATACACCGTCGATATCGGCTCTCACGACCTTTGAATATTCATATGTTGTTATCTTCTCCATATTTGAGGTATCAAGTGCATATGAGTTTTCCAGCAGATCAAATGTAAATCCATATTCTCCGTTGGGAGTATCAATGGTCACACGGCTCTCTGTACCGTTAGCAGAGGCAGGGGTTGAACCGTCTGCATCGGAGCCGGTACAGGCAGTCAGCATTATTGCCGCCCCGCACAGCAGGGCTGTTAGCTTTCTTATGTTCATATTTCTCACCTTTCTTTAATTGTTTGCTTTCAGTTTCACCAGCGAATACTCACCGTTCAGAACGTTCATCACATAAGCGTAGTCCTGATGCTCCAGCTGGTTGTATAGTATTATTTCCCAGACGGGGATGCCGTCGCTGTTGTTGTAATTAAATGACCCGTCGTCAAACACTTCACCCTTTTCAGTCGTGAGCAGGTATTTCAGCTCTGCTTTTTTGACCGTGAGATCAAAATAGACTGCAACCGCGCTGTCAAGATATTCCAGTGCTGACTGAAGAGTTATCATTTTATCGTATTCTTCTTTATCGACGATTTTAAGCGTTCCGCCCATGACCTTGATATAGTAGCCTTTTTCGTCTGATGAACACAGGTATACCTCTTCCTGCGGATCACTTCCTGTGTTCCACAGCCCTAAATGATCTGTGTCCTGTTCCGGGTACAGCATCTGATATCTTATCTTACAGAGATCAAGCTCATGAACTACCTGCCGATATTCCACCTTGACTGCCGCTGCTTTCGGGTCATAGCTTACCTCGGGTTCGCGGCTGCTTGTTCTGCCCACAGCTTCATCAAAGCCCTTTATCAGCGCATTTGCTCTTTCCAGAGCCTTGCTGTAAGAGGTCTTGCTTTTATCCGATAATACGCACATCGTATCATCGTTTTGAATAACGACTCCGTCCCACGAGACCGATGTGAGCAGACCCGGTTGAGGCTGAAACACAAAATTGCCGCAGTTGGTCAGCGAGATCACCTCGGGAAAGTCTTCACTCTGATAAACAGCTTCAATAAGCCTGAAACCGGTGGCGATATTCTCTTGGGTCTCTTTCCAGAAACAGCTGTTATAGCTGCTGCCAAGATAAGCCCTTCCTATAGCATCGCGTTTGGAATTATAGTCAAGATCATCTGATGAATAATCAAACTTGTACACCTTATCGGGGGGTGATATCACTATTTCGGTATCATCAGATGCTTTGATATGCTGCATGGCTGATGTATCAAGGGAAAACGAATCCTTTGGATGCCCCAGCGTAAACGAATATTCTTCGTTTGGAGTATCAATGGTCACACGGCTCTCTGTACCGTTAGCAGAGGCAGGGGTTGAACCGTCTGCATCGGAGCCGGTACAGGCAGTCAGCATTATTGCCGCCGCGCACAGCAGCGCGATAGTTCGTTTTTTCATAGTTACCTCCTTGTTGTCTCAAAAAAATCGGGTGCGGATCGCTCCGCACCCATATAAACGTTATTTTCACCCGGTTTGTGAGATGATGAGGTCAGCTTTCTGACTTTTTCAGCGTTTTACACAAATCAAGTATTTTGTCTTTGGGCAGACTGCCGGAAACAAGGAACACATAACCGTCCTGATACCATACGGCCCCCGACCATTCGGGAGTTTCGTCAACGTAGTACTGAGTGCCATCCTCGTCGAAGCAGTACCGGGCATTGTCAGAAAAATGGGCGTCGTAGTAGATGTAGGGGATATACTGCCCGAAGAAGATCACGTTGTAAAGCTCCGCGCCGTCGCCTTTTTTCAGGCCGTATGTCCGGGAACAGGCCTCCCTGTTGGAGGACTCCCACACCAGATCGTAGCCCTCCGGCAGGCCGCCCAGCTCGTAGACCTGCTCGATCTTCTTCTTCGGATCCTTGACCGTATTCACGTCGAAAGAGATGTTCCTGCCGCCGTCATCATGCTGTACGATGTAGTTCCACAGGGGCTCCCTTGCCATGCCCAGGCAGAAACCCGCCGCGAAAATCGCCGCGATGATGAGCCCGGCTTTCAGCCTCCCCCGCAGGAAGGGCTTTCTCTCGGTGCCGATGATGCTCCGCATCCTCTGCTCGAACCCCTCCGAGAACTCGAACCCCTCCGGCAGGGCTCCGCTGTCGGTCAGCAGCCTGTCCTCGCAGACCTCCGCCAGCGCTGTTCCAAGCCTTTTGTCATTCATCCGCACACTCCCCCTCAAGCAGCTTTCTGAGCCTGCTCCGGGCATGGTGTACCCGGTGACGGGCGGCGTCCTCGGTGATGCCCAGGGCGCGGGCTATCTCGTCATAGTCCAGCTCAAGCTCAAATCTCAGATACAGTATCTCCCTGTCGGTGTCCCCCAGCAGACCGATGCACCGGGCAAGCTCCGCGGCATCGCTGTCAGGCAGCTCGTCGGGAGCCTGACCGTAACCGTGCTCATCGGCGTATTCGACTACATCGGCGCGGCTCTCCCGGCGCAGCAGGGCGATAGATACGTTCCTGACTATTATAACGAAATAAGACTGCAATTTATGAGAAGGCAAATTGTGAACTTTTTGAAAACATTTCGCCAGCCTGAAAAAGGCCTCGGACAGGGCGTCCTCAGCCATGGAGATATTGCCCAGCACCTCATAGGCCTTGCTCATGCCAAGGCGGCGGTTGTCGTTGTAGAAACGCTCGAATTCTTTACGCAGGGGCTTACTGTCGATAAGCGCCATATAAGCAGATAGCATGGTGTCACTCCGTTCAGGTCAGATAGGTATATTATAGCACGGATGTTACAGATAATCAAGCACAGAAACGGGTATCCCCCGACAAAGCGGTGAGATACCCGTGAGGTTACAGTATGAAGCGCAGTCAGGCCTTTGCCTTGGCTGCCAGCTTGTATATTTCGGTGACGTCCGCCGCAGAGAGCTGCACGAAGCCCCATGTCCTGCCGTCGCCCAGACCCAGCTTTTCCACCAGCAGGGGGATGTCCTCCTCTTTGGCGCCCAGCTCTGACAGGTTCACCGGCATACCGATGCTGTGGAGGAAGGCTCTGAACCGCTGTATGCCCTCCATAGCCGTGGTCTCGGGGTCGGCGTAGTTCATCTGACAGCCGAAGACCCTCGTCGCCATCTGGCAGAAACGCATAACGTCGTGGCTGTGGACGAACTCCATCCATGCGGGCATTATCACCGCCAGTCCGGCGCCGTGAGCGCAGTCGTAGAGGGCTGACAGCTCATGCTCGATGGCGTGGCTGTTCCAGTCCTGAGACCTTCCGACGCCCACAAGGCCGTTGTGAGCCACCATGCCCGCCCACATGATGTTGGCGCGGGCTTCGTAGTTGTTGGGGTCGGTGATGACGCGGGGCGTCTCTTTCACCATAGTCAGCAGGACGGCCTCACAGAGGCGGTCTGTTATCTCGACCTCTTTGGTATTGGTGAAATATCTCTCGAAAACGTGCGCCATGATATCGGTGGCGCCGCAGGCGGTCTGATAGGCCGGGAGGGTCTGGGTCAGCTCCGGGTCGAGGACGGAGAACTTCGACCTGAGCACATCCGAGCCGGTGCCCCGTTTGAGCAGGCCGTCTTCCTTGGTGATGACGCTGTCGCCGGAGCCCTCGGAGCCCGCCGCGGCGATAGTCAGCACCACGCCGAGAGGGAGAGCCTTTTCGACCTTCCTGCCGCTGTAAAAGTCCCAGAAATCGCCGTCATAGAGGGTGCCTGCGGCGATAGCCTTAGCCGAGTCGATGACCGAGCCGCCTCCTACGGCGAGGATGAAGTCGATGCCCTCGGCGCGGCAGAGCTCTATGCCCTTATAAACCAGCGTATCCCGGGGATTGGGCTGAACGCCCCCCAGCTCCGCAAAGCCTACGCCCTGAGCGGCGAGAGAATCCTTGACCCTGCCAAGCAGTCCCGAACGCACCGCCGAGCCGCCGCCGTAGTGGATGAGCACCTTGCTGCCGCCGTACTTTTTTACAAAGCTGCCGCACTCGTTCTCCCTGCCCTTTCCGAACACGAACTCGGTAGGGCTGCAAAAGTTGAAATTATCCATTATCTGACCTCCTTAGTTTGATCCAACGCAAGCCGGGGGCTGCGTGCTGTTTCCAATATTATACATCGCCTTGGCGAATTAGTCAATCTTTTTTTGCCTTTTACCTCTACTTGTGATGCGGTCCTCATTTGGACGGTGGGCGTGCAGGCGTGGAGGGGTACTTTTCCGGTAGGCGTTACCCCGCACTGCCCCTCACTACTGCAAGACCACCCACCTTCTAAACGCT
>JAFXXU010000021.1 GCA_017542125.1 Ruminococcus sp. | reverse complement strand
TGCCTAAATTCGACGCAGGCGGGCTGGCGCCCGGCAAGGAGAATTTGGGTAATATGACGGATAAGCCGGTCGTCAAGCAGGCTTGACACGGCAGATGGCGTGCAGAGGCGTCAGCCGCGGGTTGTGCGGTGTTGCCTTAAAGCAAAGCGAGGCATTAGCACAGCACATTCTAAGATCAAGGCACAAAGCCCATAGACCGCGCCCCTGGACCTCGCAATAGCTCCGCGTTCGTTTTCTTTGGCCTTGCTTGGTTATTCTTTCTTCAGCTCGTAACTCTTTCCGTTCTCTTCGGTCAGAGTTAATGTGCCCCAGGAGCATTTATAACTGTATGTCATGTCCCGCGCTTTTTCATATTCAAAATCTATGCTCACTTTGTCCTTGTCTTCATTTAAGGTGTAGCTGAACGCATACTCCGCATCCGGCAGGACAAGATTTCCCTTGCCCCCGTCCTTGAATTCGTATCGGGTAGCTTTGTCGTACCGCCACATACCCTCTAAGGACGTCCTCCCGAAAATAAGCCATACGGCCAGCATTATCAGAGCCATCGCCCCCGCTGCCGCGCCTATCCCCGCAAGCATCATTTTTTTCTTTTTGTTCATCCGGTTTCTCCGTAAAAAAGGCGGCTGCTTAAAGCCGCCGCCTTTTGTTTTATGAGGTCATATTACTTCTTTTTCTTCATTACTATCGCTGCTGCTGCAACTACGATGGCAATTGCACCTGCTGCGCTTGCAGCACCGGTATTCGGTGAAGAACCGCCGTCAGAAGGCTTGTCGCCGCCCTCCGAAGGCTTATCTTCGCCCTCAGAAGGCTGATCCTTATCGTCACCCTCGGAAGGATTATCTTTGCCCTCGCCGGGATCATCGTCGATAGGAGCAGCTGCGGGCACAACGGTCAGCTTGGCCTTTGCCTCGCCCTTGGTGAAGTTAACGATGACGTTATAGTCGCCCTCCTCAAGAGCCTCGAGGAATGCAGCCGCGATGGTCAGCTTGAGGCTGCCCTCTTCGGTGGTGTAGTTAGCTGCGTCAAGAGCCTCGCCGTTGACGGTAACGCTCTCAAACTCGCCGAAGGTCTTGTTGTCGTTAATGTTGCGGTTAACAACGATCAGAGCGCCGTCGGTGCTGCCCTTGGTCCATACTGCATCGGAAGCGGTGTAGGAGATCTCCAGAACAGCGGTCTTGGTCTGAGTGGTGAAAGGCTCTTCGTCAAACTCTGCGGTGTAAAGTCCGGTATCGTCTTCCTTCTCCTCAACGGAGGTGTTAACGGTAACGGCCAGATCCTTCTCGCATACAGAGCACTTGGCGTTGCCGGTGCAGGTGGAGTTATCCTCTGCCCATACATAGTCGCCGACTACCCACTGGTGACCCTTAGCGGGATCGCCTGCGATCTCCTTTGTGGAGGTGCCGAACTCATCAGCCTCAAAGTCAGCGGTGTAAACGGTCTTGCCGGCTGCCTCGCAGGAAGCGGGAGTAACAACAGCCTGCACCTTGCCGTTTTCAAGGTTTGCTTCCTCTGTAGCGGTGGTACCGCATTTAGGACAGTAGCGGGAAGCTACGCACTTAGCGCTGTCGGGAGTAATGGTCCAAGCGTAAACGGGATCGCCCCACTCGTGCTCAAGAGCGTCGAGAACAGCTGGCTTTTCCTGAGTGGTGAAAGGATCCTTGGTGAACTGAGCAACCAGAGTAGCAGCACCGGGAACCTCGCACTTAGGCTCGGTAGTTGTGTTGGTGATGTAGCTTACAGTCTCCTCGACCTTATGAGTGTTGTTGCGCTTGCAGACAGCCTCCGCCTTGCAGGTGCCGGCGGTCTCATCCCAGGTATAATTGATAGTCCAGTCGTGCTTTAATGCAGCGGCGCCGGGAACTTCATTGGTCTTAGTCTCAAAGCCTTCCTTGGTGAAGGTAGCGGTGTAAACGGTCTTGCCTGCCTCGGTGCAGGTAGGATCCTTGGTTTCTGCAGTGATCTTGCCGTTTGCAATGGTAGCGATCTCGAAATCTATCAGATCGCAGTGCTTGCAGCGACGGGATGCGGTGCAGGTGATCTCATCGCCCTCACCGGTCCACACATAGGAGTAAGGCTCGCTGTACTCGTGCTCAAGAGCATCGATAACTACAGGCTCACTGTAATTAGTAAGGGGATCAAGGGTAAAGGTTGCAACCTTTTCACCTGAGCCGGCAACGCCGCACTTGGGAGCCTCGATCACATTAACGGTGTAAGAAACAGTCTCTGTTACTTTATGAGCAGCATCATTTTCGCATATAGCGGTACCGGTGCAGGTCTTAGCTTCATCATCGAATGCATAGCTGATATTCCACTTATGACCCTTTTTATCTTCGCCGGCAACGGTCTTGGTCTTTGTTTCAAAGCCCTTGGTGGTGAAGGAAGCGGTATAGGTAATAGAGCCGGCCTCATCACAGGTAGCAGCCTTGGTCTCGATTACGAGTTTTCCGTTGGCTTCTGTTGCTTCTTCAGTTTCCTCCGTCTTGCAGCGATCACACTTATGGTAAGCAGTGCAAGAGCTGTTATCGCTATTCCAGCTATAACTAACGTCAACCCAGTTGTGCTCGAGAGCATCAACGTCCTCGGTATAGGTCTGCTGTGCGATGCCTGTCTCAGTCGGGAATGTAGCTACGAACTTGGTCTGTCCGGGCTTGCCGCACTCGGCACCGGTGGACTGATCCTCAACGGTAGCATAGACCTCATCGGTATGAGCGGGGTTGTTCTGGCATACCAAAACTGCCCAGCAGCTGGTATGATCGGCAGACCACTTGATCTCGCTGAGCTGGTAATTGTGACCGGTCTGACCGATTACAACAGAAGACTTATCAGTGATCTCGGTGCTGCCGGCTGCATCGGAATAATACTTTCCGCACTCCTCGCAGTACCAGTATTCGATGTTGCCGTCCTTCTCACAGTCAACTGCAACAGCTTCCGCGTGCTTGAGCTCCTTATGAGCATCGGGATCAGCAGGAACTTCCTTGGTGGTCTGCGGTGCCCATGCTTCGGTGAAGGTAGCAGTTAAGGTAGCACCCTGGGTGCAGGTAACTGTTCCGCCGGTAATGGAGCCGATAGCGGCTGCGGTCTCGGTGCAGCCGTCACGCTCGCACTTGCCGTGAGCGGTGCAGCTCGTATAGTTGGCATTCCACTCATAGCCGTCCTCATACTTGGAAGTATCGAGAACGAAGCTGTGGCCGAGAGCGCCTACGGTGTAGCTTGCCTTGTCAGCCTCATCGATCAGAATGTTGCCCATTGCATCCTTAGCCCACTGGCCGCACTCGCACTCATAGTGGCCCTTGATACCGCCCTCGGTGCAGTTAGCAGCCTTCTCGACCCATACAAAGTTATGCTCATGAGAGGTGGAACCCTCAACGGTAACCTTGCCGTTGGTAGTAACAAGAACAAGGTTGTTGCCGGCACTGTGTCCGGTGTTGTCGTTAAAGATAGGATTCTGTCCGCCGTTATCGATCGTGATGGGATACTCACCGTTCTTAGCAGTAGACTTTACGGTGAAATACAGCGAATAGATCCTTCCGGTCTCTGTGAACTGTGCAAACTTGCCCTTTTTCTTCAGGGTCTCGTCGCCCAGAAGCACAGCACCTCTGTAAATAGTCCCGGTTTCATCCTTCGGAACTCCCCATACAACAGGGTCGCCGTGTTCATCATACTCGACGTTCATACCCATTTTCTCGGGTAAAAAGCCCTTCTGATCATCCTCGTCCTCAATGCCTGCATAGGTCATTTCCAGAGCGGTAGCATCCCACTCAAATGCAAGCTTCATCAGGTTCATACCGGGATTCTCGGTGAGCATGATGTTAACGACGATCTCATCGCCCGGATTAGCCGTCACATTTTCTCCCTCGACCTTGATCGTATCGCCCGGACTTGCAGCAAATGCCGTTGTAGGTATGAGCGTGAAGATCAAGAACAGAGCGGTCAGACAGGAGACCAATCGTCTCTTCATATACATATCCTCTCCTTTAGCGCAGAAGCGCAAAAATTTTTACACGTTCCGCCGTTTTCGGAACCTATGGACAACTACCCTAGTTTACAGGATAATCATTCATCATATATTATACATTACTTTTTCTGTTTTGGGAATACCTTTTGAACAGAAAAATATAAACTTTTTGTGAACGAGCCAAAAAATCGGACAGCCTTTTGTGCATATTCCTCATATTTTCGGTACATTTTTCCGTTTGTGCATTGTTCATAGTTTTTTTCAGACTGTTTTATCCCTGTAAAAGAATTGTTACGAAATTCGTATATTTTACGCAAATCTATTGACTAATACCAATTTGGAATATATAATAGGGATAGGAAACAGTTAGCCTCGACTAATTTTTTCGGACAGGAAAGCCGGAAAGGAGAAAATGCCATGAGAACACTCAGAGAGATAAAGATAGGCGGCAGCGCAAAGGTCGTGAAGCTCCACGGCGAGGGCGCCCTCCGCAGAAGGATAATGGATATGGGCATCACCAAGGGTACCGATATCCGCGTTCGCAAGATGGCTCCCCTGGGGGATCCCATCGAAGTCACCGTCCGCGGCTACGAGCTCAGCCTCCGCAAAGCCGATGCGGAGCTCATCGAGGTGGAGTGATCCGCCGCTCATCACGTTTTAACGATCCCTGCCGGATGCGGCGGGGGTCTCATTTTTCGGCTGATAAGAGGAAGGTAAGGTATCTATGGGTATAACTATCGCGCTGGCTGGCAACCCGAACTGCGGAAAGACCACCCTTTTCAATGCGCTGACAGGCTCCAATCAGTATGTGGGCAACTGGCCGGGAGTCACCGTCGAGAAAAAAGAGGGCAAACTCAAGGGTCACAGCGATGTGACTATCACCGATCTGCCGGGCATTTATTCCCTCTCGCCCTATACCCTTGAAGAGGTGGTGGCCAGGAATTATCTCATCGACGAGCGCCCCGACGCCATACTCAATATCATCGACGGCACCAACCTGGAGCGCAACCTCTACCTGACCACTCAGCTGGTGGAGCTGGGCATCCCGGTGGTGGGGGCTGTCAATATGATGGACATCGTCAACAAAAAGGGCGATGAGATCAACCTGGAGCAGCTCTCGAAGAAGTTCGGGTGCAGGTTCGTAACCATCTCCGCGCTGAAGGAGGAGGGCATACTGGAAGCCGCCGAGGCAGCCATCGAGGCCGCTCAGGGTGAGCCCACCATTCCGCAGCACGGCTTCTCGGGACCCGTGGAGCACGCCCTGGCACATATCGAGGAGGCCGCCGTCCACGATATGGATGCGGAAAAGCAGCGCTGGTACGCCATAAAGATCTTCGAGCGGGATCAGAAGGTCATCGAAAGGCTGGGCATCAGCGGATCGGTGATGTCCCACATCGAGGAGGATATCGCCGCCGCCGAGCGGGAGCTTGACGACGATGCGGAGTCCATCATCACCAACGAGCGTTACAACTACATAACCTCAATAATCCGCTCCTGCTATAAAAAACAGGATCCGGACGGCCTCTCGACCTCCGACAAGATAGATATGGTGCTGACCAACCGCTGGCTGGGTCTGCCCATATTCGCAGTGATAATGTTCCTGGTCTACTACCTCTCAATGGTGACCGTGGGGGCCCGCGCCAACGACTGGGCCAGCAACGGGGTCTTCGGAGAGGGCTGGCATCTGCTGGGCATAGGCAGCTCCGCCGCCTCCGACGCCGAGAAGGAGTACGGCGACACCGACGCCATCATCACCGGCCTGCTGAACAAGGCTGACCGGGACGGCATAGACACCACCGCCGCAAGGGCGGCTATCGACACGGAAGCCAAGGACTTTGACGCTGCCGCCGCAGAACAGGCTCTGCTGGCAGTATCGGGGTGTTATACCGAGGACACGGCCTTCTCCTACAAGCTGGAGGACGCCGAGACCCTTGAGGTCACCAACCGCACCGCCTCGGTGGAGGAATTCAACAAAGCCGCAGCCCTGTTCTCAGAGTACGGCGGCAAGGTGGATCCCTCAAAATACGGGGTCTGGGTGCCGGGAGTACCGGTGATCATCGAAAAGCTCCTGGGGGAGAATCCTCCGGCCTGGCTCCGTGGCCTCATCATCGACGGTATCGTTGCGGGCGTGGGCTCGGTGCTGGGCTTTGTACCGCAGATGCTGGTGCTGTTCCTGCTGCTGGCATTCCTGGAGGCCTGCGGCTATATGTCGAGGATCGCCTTCGTGCTTGACAGACTGTTCAGGAAATTCGGGCTCTCGGGCAAATCCTTTATCCCTATGCTGGTGGGCGTGGGCTGCGGAGTTCCGGGAATAATGGCATCCCGCACCATTGAAAACGAGCGTGACCGCAGGATGACCATAATGACCACCACCTTCATCCCCTGCGGAGCCAAAGTCCCCTTTATCGGGATGATCGCGGGCTCGCTGTTCGGGGGCTCGGCGCTGGTATCCACCTCTGCATATTTCATCGGCATGGCGGCGATAATAGTATCGGGCCTGATGCTGAAAAAGACCCGTCTTTTTGCGGGCGACCCCGCACCCTTTGTAATGGAGCTCCCGGCCTACCATATGCCCACGGCAGGCAGCGTCCTCCGGGCTATGTGGGAGCGGGGGTGGTCCTTCATCAAAAAGGCGGGGACAGTCATCCTGCTCTCAACGGTGCTGGTATGGTTCCTTTCCAGATTCGGCTGGGGCGACAGCGGCTTCGGAATGCTTTCCGAGGACAGGCTGGATCAGAGCATCCTGGCGAAGATCGGCGGCGGTATCGCCTGGATCTTCACACCTCTGGGCTGGGGCAAATGGCAGACGGCTGTGGCATCCTTTGCGGGGCTGCTTGCTAAAGAGAACATCGTGGGAGTAATGGGTACTCTGTACGGCGGCGGCGACCAGACTGCCTGGGAGGCTATCTCGACGGTATTCACGGGAGTAACGGGCTATTCCTTTATGATATTCAACCTGCTGTGTGCTCCCTGCTTTGCGGCGATCGCGGCTATCAGGCGGGAGATGAACAGCGCCAGATGGACCTGGTTCGCTATCGGGTATCAGTGCACCTTTGCATACGCCATAGCGCTTTGCGTGACCTCCTTCGGCAACCTTCTGACGGGGAGGCTTGAGGGGGCGTCAGGTATCTGCTCGCTGATCGGGGCGATACTGGTGGTATGCTTCCTTGGATATATGCTGTTCAGGAAAGACAGGAACGGAGCGAAGAATTAAGGCAACACCGCACGACCCCTGTGCGTCAGATGCGAAGACCAGGTTTTCGTCAGATTGCCTAAATTCGACGCAGGCGGGCTGGCGCCCGGCAAGGAGAATTTGGGTAATATGACGGAAAGCTGGCAATCAGATGGCGTGCAGAGGCGTCAGCCGCGGGTTGTGCGGTGTTGCCTTAAGGGTACAGAAAAATGATTGATTGGATAACAGAGAACATCAGGGCGATAGCGGCGGTCATAATACTGGCTGTGATAATCGCATTAGTGATAAGAAGCATAATAAGAGACAGGCGTGCGGGGAAGAGCAACTGCGGAATGAACTGCGGGAGCTGTGCGATGCACGGGGAATGTCACAAACAGAAAGAATAGCAAAGCAAAAAACCAAACCGGCGCTGCATCCCAAAGCACAAAAGGGACGCAGCCGCCGGTTTTTCTACGCAAGTCAAGGAGAATTTGGGTAATATGACGGATAAGCCGGTCGTCAAGCAGGCTTGACACGGCAGATGATGTGCAGAGGCGTTAGCCGCGGGTTGTGCGGTATTGCCTTAAAAAAATGACCCGACCGGGCTCTCTCTGCCCAGTCGGGTCTGCTTGTTGTTTATTGTTTAATCTTCTTCGTCAACAGCAAATTTCTTGTCGTCTTCATCATCGTCTTCTTCGTCGTCATCATCAACAACACTCGATACCGATGCCTTGCTGCTCGTCGATTTCTTGCTGCTGCTGTCATCGCTCCCGAAGATCTTGTCCCTGAACAGATAGAATACGTCAAATGCGATAACTCCAAGGATAAGCAGTATCAGTATTATCGGCACGAGCATCCCGCTGCCCTTCTTGCCCGGTACAGTATTTACTGCATTGGGATCGGGATAAGGCTGGTACTGCGGCATATTGTTGGGCTGCTGCGGTATGTTCGGCTGTGCGTACTGCTGCTGGTACATCGGCTGCTGGGGCTGCTGATATGCAGGCTGCTCGGGCGCACGGTATACGTTCTCCTGAACAGGCGCAGGAGCCGGTACGGGTATCGGTGCAGGCGTGGGGATCACAGGCTCAGGTGCGGGCTGTGTGTATGCCTGAGAGGCTATGCCCTCCATCTCCGCAGGGATATCCTCCTGAGGTCTTACAGCAAAGGTGTCGTCGGTAATTACAGGAGGTACAAGCTCCTCCATCTCAGTGGGCTCGTTCTCTATAACGATAGGCTCTATCGGCAGACCGCAGGAGGCGCAGAAATTAACGCCCGGAGTCAGCGCCGCTCCGCAAGCGGGGCAAAGCCTTCCGTTGGACTGTACAGGCTCAGCTTCGATCTTTGAGCCGCAGCCTCCGCAGAATTTTGCGTTATCGGCAAGCTCCTTGCCGCAGTTCTTACAGATTATAGACATATTCATTCCGCCTTTCGCAAATAATTATCTCAGAAATAGCTCTCGATAACATCGCCCATGATCTGCCAGGATATCCCGTTGTAGAATACCGTCAGCATCTTCTGCGTGCTCTTGTCTCCCGACGAGAACTCTACTTTCAGCTCATAAGCCTTCATTATCTCGATACGCTTCCTGTACCTTTCGGCGTAGTCCTTTTTCAGCTTTGCGATGCCCGAGCTGTCCAGCTCGGAATGCTCCAGCGTCGAGTAGATGAGCTTATACTCCTTCCCCTCTCCCGAAAGCGCCAGCTTTTCGGTAAGGTCGGGGTCATAGGTCTCGGATGCGGCATAGTCCTCCCTTGCCTCGGGGGTGAAGCATTTGAGATACGATGAGGTATCGTGTACCTTCACCGCCGATACCAGCGTATCCAGCACCGCTTCGTAGTGAGCCGAGGGGGGATTTTCTCTCGAGCCGCAAGCCGCCAGCAAAGTCACACACGCCGTTAGCGCGAGAAGGATAAAAAGTTTTGTTTTTCTCATAGCTTTAAAACAAGGACGGACATATCTCAGTCCGTCCGAAGTCTTTGGTTTTATGGCTTATCAAAGTCCGAGCAGATCCTTGATATCGTCCTCATCGAGGTCGTCAAGATCATCCAGATCGTCGATGTCGCCCAGCTTATCCTTTGCCTTTCTGGAGGCTTCTGCGATCTTTGCTGCATCAGCACCGGCATCTGCGCCGCCGCCCAGCTTGCTGGGAACGAGGTCGTTGTAGTCGCAGCCGTATACTACCCAGTCGCCGTCAACCTTTACAACGTCTACGTAAGCTGCGCCGTCTTCCTCATCGTCGCTGCCCTTCCAGGTCATGCTGAGGAGCAGAGAATAGCCATCGGTAACGTCTACCTTGGTATCATATGTGTCCTTGAAGGTCTTCTTGATGCTCTTGAGCCTGCTCTCGGTGAGCTCTTCCTTATCCTCTACGCTGAAGGAAACAGAGATCTTGTCGCCGTACTCGTCCTCGAGCTTCTCGGTCTTCTTGGAGATCTTCTCGTCATAGTACTCTTCCAGAGAATCATACTTCTTGGAGTCCTCAATGTCATAGGCCTCTTCGTAGTACTCAGCCTGTGCCTTGGTCATAGCCTCAACATAGTACTTGCCCTCGCCGGTCTCCAGAGCCTTGCAGAGCTTGTCAACAGGCTTCTTGTAGCCGCCGCCCAGCAGGATCACCAGCAGAATGACGATCAGTGTGATCACCAGCACGCCGATAACGCTGAGAGTGATGATGGTGTACTTGTTCTTCAGCGGGTTCTTGAGGTTCTCTTTTGAAAGAGCAGTCTTGAAGCCGCTCATGTCTATGTTAGCCAGCTTATCCTTCATGGCAGCTGCTGCCTGGGTGGCAGGTGTGCCTCCCGCAGGAGCTCCCATATTCATAGCCCCCTGCTGAGGTGCCGCATTAGGAGCACTGCTGCCCTGAGGTGTTCCGCAGTTGGTGCAGAAGGTCGCGTTATCGTCAAGCGGTGTGCCGCAGGTGGTGCAAAACTTTGACATATTTTTTTCCTCCCAAATAATTTATTAAAAAAGTTTACAACGCTACAATAATATTAACTCAATCCGCACATTTTGTCAATACATCTGCCGTATTTTTGTTCCATTCAAAACAAATCCCCCTACCCAACACTATCCAATTGTGAATATTGACTATCCCTCTGCGCCGCCTTGCTGCAGGGGGACGGTCTTTATTCATAATCGAAGAGCTGGCCGACGGAGCGGAGGGAGCAGATGCCGTCGTTGCCGATGATGAAATGGTCCAGCATGGTTATATCATATTCGCTTAGCTGGCGGATAAGGAGCCTGGTGGCGAAGATATCCTTATCCGAGGGGGCGCAGCTTGAGAATGGGTGGTTATGGGCGAGGAAAATAGTATTGCTGCCCAGCTTTTCAAGTCTTGCCTTGATCCTTGCGGCGCCGATCTGCACATCCTGTCTGCCGCCCATATCCTGGACGAAGCAGCCGGCCAGCTTGGTGCCGTTGACGACGGGGAACACCCGGAGGGTCTCCTCGGTCTCGCCGTCGAACCAGGACTTGATATAGTCCCTGACCGAAGCCATATCGTAGGCTTCTATGGGGTCAAAGCCGGTGCCCTTCCTCAGATAGTCCGCAACGGCGCTGAGGAAAGCCAGCTTCTGGGCGGGAGCCTCGCCTATAAGTCCCGTCCGGATAAGCTCCTCGGGCTCGGCGCTGAGGACGGCGTCCAATGAACCGAAGCACTCGATGAGCCGGTGTGCGAGCTCGTTGGTGTTTATCCTGGGGTAGCAGGAATAGAGCAGCATTTCAAGTATCTCGTGCTGAGAAAAGCCCGCCAGAGTGCGGTCGTTCATAAATCTTCTGCGCATACGCTCTCTGTGTCCCTGATGATTGCTCTCCGAGCCGTCCATAGCCTCACCGCCTTACTTAAATATCTCGTCTGTGTATGAGATAAGAAATCTCTGCCCCTCCGGGGTTATCACGATAGTGCTGTACGCCTTGCCTCTCACCGAGAGCCTGTCCTCCCCGGCGAGACCCGCCTCCTCGGAAAGGATGGTCAGCTCCCTGCCCTTGCCGCCCTCGGAGACGGCGAGATAGCCGTTCTGCACCAGCCAGCTGTCAAGAGCTGAGCTGAGCTTCCGCCTGTCAGCAGAGATGCCGAGGCAGGTCAGTATCCGTTCACAGAAAGCGGCAGGCGTCAGCGGCTCCTCTGCGGGGGAGAGCTTGCCCTTGTTGAACCGTATCAGCTTGAACAGCATATTGCTGCCCGAGGCGGTCTGGGAGCTCTGCCTCTCGCCTATCAGGGAGCTGTGGCGGGCTTCCTCGCCGTTTTCCGCGATATAGTCGTTTATGAGAGCGATTATCCTGCTGCCGTAGCGGTCGGCTTTGCTCTTGCCGATGCCCGAACAGGAGAGCAGCTCCTCCCGGGTGGTGGGGCGCTTTATGCAGATATCCCGCAGAGCCGTGTCCGTGAAGATGATGTATGCCGGGAGCCTTGCCTCCGCCGCCAGGCGTGTGCGCAGGGCTTTCAGCTTGCCGAAGAGCTCCGCATCCAGGGAGTATATCCCGTCGGAGACCTCGGATCTCCTGCTGCGGACAGGCGCCTTTGGGAGCCTCATAGTCACCTTGACCTCCCCCGAGAGCACTCCCTTTGCCCCCTGGGTCAGTTTCAGGACGGAGTAGTCCCCGAAGGTGACGAGATACCCCTGCTGCTCCAGATGAGCTATCATCTGCCGCAGCAGCCTTGCGGGAGTGTCAGCCATTATGCCGTATGTAGAGAGGGTGTTGTAGCTGCGGGAGATTATCTTCTCGGCCTTTGAGCCCCGGAGGATATCGGTCATCGTCCCCGCCCCCGCCGACTGCCCCCGCTGGAGCAGCCTGTATATGCAGGAAAGTATCTTCTGAGCCTCTATTGTTATGTCCTTTTCCTCAAAGCCCTTTTCGCAGTTGGAACAGCAGCCGCAGTAGGGTGTGCTCTGCTCCCCGAAATACCTCAGGATGAACTCCCGCAGGCAGGAGGTTGAGGTGGAGTAAAAGGTCATCTGACGCAGGCGCTCCATATCCCGCTTGCGGAGCATCTCGGCGGTGTCGGCATCAAGGTCGGGGTTTTCGTTCTGCTCGATGAGAAAAGTGTTGGTCCTTACATCCTGGCCGTTGTAAAGCAGGATGCACTCAGCATTGCTGCCGTCACGCCCCGCACGGCCTGCTTCCTGGTAGTAGCTTTCTATGTTCTTGGGCATATTGTAGTGGATAACAAAGCCCACATTCGATTTGTCGATGCCCATGCCGAAGGCGTTGGTCGCCGCGATGAGCCGCACACGGTCGTAGATGAAATCGTCCTGGTTGCTGCGGCGCTCCTCGTCGCTGAGGCCTGCGTGATAGCGGGTGCAGGAGTGCCCCGCCTCGTTGAGCCGCGCACAGACCTCCTCAACTTTCTTCCTCGTGGCGCAGTAGATTATGCCGCTCCTGCCCTCGTTGCGCTTGATTATCTCCAGAGTCTCAGCAAACTTGTCCTTGGGAGCGGTAACGCCGAAATACAGGTTTTTGCGGTCAAAGCCCGTGGTGACGGTGTAGGGCTCCCGGAGCCCCAGCATCTTGATAATGTCGTCCTTGACCTCTGCCGTGGCTGTAGCCGTGAACGCTGCTATGGGCGGGCGGTAGGAAAGCCGCGAGATGAATTCCGGTATACGCATATAGGAGGGCCTGAAATCCTGCCCCCATTGGGATACGCAGTGCGCCTCGTCAACAGCTACGAGCGATAGCCTCACCGAGGCCGCAAACCGTAAAAATGAGGGCGTGCAGAGCCTCTCCGGCGCTACATATATCAGCTTGTAAGCCCCTCTCTCAGCATAACCTATCGCCGTCTCGTATTGCGCCGGCGTCAATGAGCTGTTAAGGTACGCCGCCCTTACCCCAGACTGTATCAGCGCGTTTACCTGATCCTTCATCAGAGAGATCAAAGGTGATATAACTACCGTTATCCCCTCAAGCATCAATGCCGGTACCTGGTAACATATCGACTTGCCAGCACCCGTGGGCATTATCCCCATCGCATCCCTGCCCGAAAGAATAGCGTCAACTATCCCCTCCTGACCTTCGCGGAATTCACCGTGCCCAAAGTATTCCCTCAGTATCTCGACCTTGCCCATCCCGCCGTTCCCCGTTCTGCAATGGTATCGCGGCCTGCCTTTAGCTCTGCGGAAATTACCGGTTCTGTTCGTTACCTGTTGGGGGAGACCCTTTTGAAAAAGGGTCATCCCCCAAACCCCCTCCCTAAAACTTCTGACTCTTTTTGGCGAGGGCATATCTCCCCATCGGCAATGGCGGGAGCCCGAAGTTCAGCGCTCCCCTGTGAAACGGATATGCCCTCGCCAAAAAGCATTAAAAGTCTTTGGAAAGGGGTCTGGGGAATAACCTTTCTTCAGAAAGGTTTTCCCCAGCGGATAGCAAACAAAGCTGATAGTCTCCGCAGAGCTAAAGGCAAGCTGCAATACCATTATATAACGGGGAGGGGTGGGGTGTCAATAGAGGGGGGCGAGGGGGGCACTCAAAAATCACGGTTTATTTACGGAATGTTTACTGAATATTTATCATTTAAGTGAGTGGATGGGAGAGAATTGTCGTATATAGGAACAGAGAGGCATGGAAGGGGGTGATGCAGGTGACAGACGAACAGATCATAGACCGGATGAAGGGTGACGACACAGGGGCACTTGACGAAGCGATGAGGCAGTACGGTGGGCTTGTGACGGGGATAGCGAAAAAGCTGCTTGACGATCCGGCGGACTGGGAGGAAGTCAAGGCTGACACCTTCTTCAAGCTATGGCGTTACCGGTTTGACATTGACCCGGAGCGAAGGAGTTTAAAGGGGTTCATCTGCATGATCGCCAAGAGCTGCATATCGGACAAGCTGCGGTATCATAATCGGATCAAGCGGCAGGAGGTGATCCCGCCGGAGGAAAACGATCTGGGTATAGACGTTGACTACGAGAACAATGCGGCGAAGAAGCTCAACCAGCAGATAATCATCGCCTGCATCAGCACAATGACCTCGCCGGAGAAGGAAGTATTCATAGACAGATACTACTTCAATATGCCCGTAAAGGACATAGCGAAGCGTGAGGGTCTGAAAGAGAAGAAAGTTGAGAACATACTGTTCCGAGGAAAAAAGAAGCTTAAAGAAGCCCTGCTGAAAGGAGGGATACTGTTATGAGAAAGCTGGATGAGCTGCTGCAGGATATACCGCTGGATGAGCTTATGGGAGGGTCTTCCGAAAGATCGGAGGAGACGGGTGAGAGCGGCTTTCAGCCCGATGCCTCCCGCCCGGAGGCAAAGCCGGAGCCTGTCCGCATAAAGAGCAGCCTGCCTGCGTACATCGCGGCAGCGGTGATAGCGGCAGTTATAGGAGCGGGAGCGCTGATATTCTCCCTCAGGCATTCGGGCATAGAGCCCGGCAGCCCCGTCAGCGATAACGAGGCCGACCCCATCTATTCCTATGATACCGACGGAGTAGCCTTTCAGAACGTGGGCGACAGCTACCGGGCCAGCCTGCTGTTCAATTCAATGGCAGGCTATGCCGCATCCTACCGGGAGCAGAGGGGCAGAGAGTTTTCTGCGGGAGAGATCTTCATCGACCTCGGGAACGTCCCCGATTATCTCAGCGAGGCTGTGATAGGTATGGAAAGGCTCGCAAAAACCAGCCTGCGAGAGGGCTATGCCCTGTTCGTCTTCCGGGAGGACAGCTCCCTCGCCTTTGCCGAGTGGACGAAAAAAGAGGACGCCCCCGTGTACTGCTTTACTGACACCTCAAAGACCTGCTTCACAGTAAAAAGCCTAGGAGATTTCCCCACCGGGTACGAAGAGCTTGCCAAAAGAGAAAAGAACCGCACCGACGGCTCTGTGCCCTACGGCCTTATCAGAGTGACAAAGCATTTCAAAAACGGCGCCTCCGGGACATTTATCACCCGGTCGGAGCTGCCCTATCTCTTCACCTGGCTGAAACAGATCAGAAACTATGACAGGTCCCCCGCAGCCGATATCCCCGCTGATAATAACACGGTAACGCTGGAGTTTATGGAGCTGGGCGAAAAAATGAGCGTCGTGATAATGCATGACGGCACGAATGCAGTATATCTCAACGGCGAAGCGGTGAACTATGAGAGCATGAACAACTGGCTCATATCCTACTGCACCACTCTGATCGACAGACTTGATCTTTAAGGCAACACCGCACAACCCACGGCTAACGCCTCTGCACGTCATCTGCTTGCACTTTTTCCGTCATAGCACACAAATTCTCCTTGCCGGGCGCTAGCCCGCCTGCGTCGAATCTATGCACTCTGACGGAAAAATTGACTGCGTATCTGACGCACAGGGGTTGTGCGGTGTTGCCTTAATATAACAAAAAAACCGGAGGTCTCCCTCCGGTTTTTATTATGCCTTTAATCCTCCGGCTCCTCGTCGGGCTCGACGATCTCGCCTGCTTCTTCGGCTTCGGCTGCTGCCTCCTCGGCTGCCAGCTCTTCATCCGAGGGCTGCTCGATCTCGGTGATCTCCGCATCCTCCTCATGCTCCGCTCTGGTGAAGGCAACTACTCTGCTTTCCTCGCTCTGGAGCTTCATAAGCCTTACGCCTGTGGCGTATCTGCCCATTACGCGGACATCCGCAGCTCTGAGCCTGATAATGATACCGTCAGAGGATATCATGATAACGTCGTTCTCTTCATCGACTACCTTTATGCCGCAGACATAGCCCTTGACATCGTTAGCCTTGTAGTTGAGCCTGCCGTAGCCGCCGCGCCTCTGAACAGCATAGGCGTCAAGCGACGTCCTTCTGCCCAGACCCTTTTCGGAAACGGTGAGGACCGTTGCGCCCTCTCTTACTCTCGCCATCGAAACGACAAAGTCGCCCTCTCTGAGCTTTATGGCCTTTACGCCGTGAGCCGAACGGGACATCGCTCTGATATCCTGCTCCTCAACGCGGATAGCCATACCCTTGTGGGTGGCGATCATCAGCTGGTCGTCGCCGCCGGTCATCCTGACGCCTGCGATCTCGTCGCCCTCGTCAAGACCTATGGCGATAAGGCCGTTCTTTCTGACATTTCTGTATGCCGAAAGGGGCGTGCGCTTGATCTTGCCGTTCTTCGTTACCATTATGATGAACTTCTCGCCGCTGAAATCCTCGGTCTTGATCATCTGGGCTATCTTCTCATTCTCCTTGAGAGGCAGCAGGTTGATGATATTGCTTCCGCGGGCATTCTTGGCACCCTCGGGCAGCTCGTAGCATTTCAGGCGGTACATGATGCCCAGGTTCGAGATGAACAGTATATGGTCGTGGGTGGAGCAGATGTTCATTTCGGTGACGAAGTCGTCCTCTCTCTGCTTAACGCCCGAAACTCCGCGTCCGCCGCGGTTCTGAGCCTTGTATGCGGCAACGGGGGTGCGCTTGATGTAGCCGTTGTTGGTGTAGGTGACAACGCTTTCCTCAACGGGGATGAGATCCTCGATATCCACCTCGCCGCTGACGTTCTCGATCATAGTGCGGCGCTCGTCGCCGAACTTCTTCTGTATCTCCTCAGCCTCTTCGATGATGATATCCAGCACTCTCTGATGGTTAGCCAGGATATCCTCGTAATCGGCGATCTTAGCCTCGATCTCAGCCAGCTCGTCAAGTATCTTCTGAGTTTCAAGACCGGTCAGACGTCCGAGGATCATATTTGCGATGTGGTCAGCCTGTATCTCCGAAAGATCAAAGCGGGCGATGAGCCTTTCCTTGCCCTCGGGGATGTTCTTTGAGGTCTTCATTATCTCGATGACCTCGTCGATATTGTCAAGGGCTATTTTCAGACCTCTGAGGATGTGGTCCCTCTCCTTGGCCTTGCGCAGGTCGTATCTGGTCCTTCTTTCGATGACCTCTACCTGGAAGTCGATATACTGCTCCAGGCACTCCTTGAGGGTGAGTATCTTCGGCACGCCGTTGACCAGCGCCAGCATAATGACACCCACGGTGTCCTGCAGCTGGGTGTAAGAGAACAGCTTATTGAGCACCACGTCGGGGATAGCGTCCTTTTTCAGCTCGATGACGATACGCATACCGTCTCTGTCCGACTCGTCTCTGAGGTCGTGGATGCCCTCGACTCTCTTATCCTTGACCAGGTTAGCGATGCTTTCCAGCAGCCTGGCCTTTATTACCATATAGGGTATCTCATGAACGATGATGCAGTTGCGCCCGCCTATCTCCTCGATAGAGGTCTTGGAGCGGAGGGTTATCTTACCCCTGCCGGTGCCGTAGGCAGCTCTGATGCCCGCTCTGCCCATTATAATACCGCCGGTGGGGAAATCAGGCCCCTTGATGCACTCCATAAGCTCATCGAGGGTGCAGTCGGGGTTCTGTACCAGCAGCTTCATACCGTCGATGACCTCATTGAGGTTATGGGGCGGGATATTTGTCGCCATACCTACCGCGATACCTACCGAGCCGTTGCATAGCAGGTTCGGGAATCTGGAGGGCAGGACTACGGGTTCCTTTAAGCGGTCGTCGTAGTTGGGCTGGAAATCAACAGTCTCCTTGCCTATATCCGAGAGCATACTGAGAGACATCTTCGACATCCTGGACTCGGTATAACGGTAAGCAGCCGGAGGGTCTCCGTCAACGGAGCCGAAGTTTCCGTGGCCGTCCACCATCGGGTAGCGGAGCGAGAAGCTCTGGGCAAGTCTTACCATAGCGTCATATACCGAGGCATCGCCGTGGGGGTGATATTTACCCAGCACGTTACCTACCGTATCGGCGCACTTTCTGTAAGGCTTGTCGGGGGTCAGACCGTTCTCAAACATTGTATAGAGAATACGCCTGTGAACGGGCTTGAGGCCATCCCTTACATCGGGGAGCGCACGGGATACGATAACAGCCATGGAGTACTGCAAAAAGCTCTCCTGCATTATACTGTTGACATCTGTCTTTATGACCGTTGAATTTTCAGCAAACAATATATCATCCTCTTTCAACTGACTTTGCCGATACCAAGCTTGTCTCTCACAAGCCCGATCTGCTCATCGCTCATACATCTTTTCGGCAGCACATAGAGCGTGGCTTTCTTCACGATGATGACGAATTTATCGTCCTTCTCGACGCTGTCCAGCAGCTCGTCCGAAAGCTCGAATTCCTGCGGGGGGATCTCCTGGAAATCCTCGCTGTTCCTTTCATCCTCGGGGATGATGGTCTCTATCCTGAACCTGTCGTCATACAGCGTGAAGATATACCTGTCGTCCTCCAGCATTTTCAGCGCTTCCATAAGCGAGTTCCTGATATGGCGGTTATTGTACCAGATCAGCACCACCGCCGCAAAGCATATGGCCAGCAGCACATAGTTCATTATCTGATCGGGATACAGTATTGCGCTGATCAGGAAGCCAACTCCCAGCAGCCCGAAGCCTATGCTTTTGATCACATTCCTCTTGAAGACGTACCGCCTCTGGAAGGTCCTGAAAGCATCGTCCTCCTCGGGAATGGTAACATTGAATTCAAAAGAGCAGAGCGAGGGCTTTTCTTCCTTCGGCTCCGAAGTCTCCTCCGTTTTTATAAGCTCCTCCAAAAATACACCCTCCCTGCCGGTGCCTTATACGTCAAGATCCTTGACATACTGAGCGTTCTTTTCGATGAATTCTCTTCTGGGCTGTACCTTGTCGCCCATAAGGATGGTGAATATCTCATCCGCCTTGACGGCATCCTCCATAGTCACCTGTATCATAGTGCGGGACTCGGGATCCATAGTGGTCTCCCACAGCTGTATCGGATCCATCTCACCGAGACCTTTGTATCTCTGAACGTCAACCTTGACGTCAGAGCCCTTCTGTATCTCGGCTATATACTGATCCCTCTCCTCATCGGAGAAGGCATATCTTACCTGCTTGCCCCTGGATACCTTGAAAAGCGGGGGCTGTGCGATATAAACGTGGCCCTTGGATATCAGCTCCCTCATATAGCGGAAGAAGAAGGTGAGCAGCAGCGTTCTGATATGTGAGCCGTCCACATCGGCATCGGCCATTATGATGACCTTGTCATAGCGCAGCTTGGCAACGTCGAAATCCTCGCCCATTGAAGTACCCAGAGCGGTGACTACCGGCATGAGCTTATCGTTGCCGTAGACCTTGTCGATACGCACCTTTTCAACGTTCAGCATCTTGCCCCAGAGAGGCAGTATGGCCTGAAAGCGCCTGTCGCGCCCCTCCTTTGCGGAGCCGCCCGCCGAATCTCCCTCGACGATATATATCTCGGTATTGGCGGGGTCCTTATCAGAGCAGTCCGCCAGCTTGCCGGGGAGGGATACGTTATCGAGAGCGCTCTTGCGCTTTCTCTCGTTGTCTCTTGCCTTCTTGGCAGCCTCACGGGCTCTCTTTGCCGCCACGGATTTTTCAAATATAGCCTGGGCGGTCTCGGGGTTCTCCTCAAGATGATCCATGAACTTCTCATAGACGATCTTCTCGACGAAGGGCTTTACCTCGGGATTACCCAGCCTGCCCTTGGTCTGGCCCTCAAATTCGCAGTTGGTGAGCTTGACCGAGATTATGGCGGTAAGGCCTTCTCTTACATCCTCGCCCACCAGCTTTTCGCCGTCCTTCAGGAGGCCGAACTTCTTGCCGTACTCGTTGAGAACCTTGGTTATCATATTCCTGTAAGCGGTCTCGTGAGTACCGCCGTCGGGAGTATGGATGTTGTTGGCAAAGGATAGTATAACGTCGTTATAGGTGTCGTTATACTGCATAGCTATCTCGCAGAACATATCTCCCTGCATACCCTGGAAATAGATGACCCTGTCGGAGATGGGCTCAACGCCTCTGGTATTGTGGATATGCTCAACGAACTCCCTTATTCCTCCCTCATAGTGGAGGGTCTCGGAAACAACATTGTTTTCGTCTCTCTTATCCGAGAAGACTATCTTGATGCCTGCGTTGAGGAATGCCTGCTCCCGGAGCCTTGTCAGCAGTATCTCGTAATCGTAGACCGTGGATTCGGTGAAGATCTCGGGGTCTGCCTTGAAGCGCACCGAGGTACCGGTCTTATCGGTCTCACCGATGATCTTTATGGGCTCGCTGTAATTGCCCCTGTCGAAGCGCTGGAAGTGAACGTTCTTCCCGTCGTAGACGGTGAGCTCCAGCCATTCCGAGAGGGCGTTTACTACCGATGCACCCACGCCGTGGAGACCGCCCGCCACCTTGTATCCGCCGCCGCCGAACTTACCGCCCGCGTGGAGAACGGTATAAACTACCGTTGCCGCGGAGATCTTCTCGGTGGGATGGATGCCCGTGGGGATGCCTCGGCCGTTATCGGTGACTTCGATTATGTTCCCCGGCAGGATATCAACGGTGATCTCGGTGCAGTAGCCTGCCAGCGCCTCGTCGATAGCGTTGTCAACTATCTCGTAGACAAGGTGGTGAAGTCCCTTGGGGCCTGTGGAGCCGATATACATACCCGGTCTCTTTCTGACAGCCTCAAGACCCTCGAGCACCTGTATCTGGTCGGCGTTGTATTCCTCCTCGACCTTGGATATCTCGCTTACCTCTACAAGCTCGTCTTCCCTTTTGATCTCTTCACTCATATAGATTTATCCTCCATTCGCAGAAGTCTGCGATCATTGATTACAGTTTATTGTTTGCAAGCCTTTTTGAAAGCGTTGAACAGGCAAGCTGGCTGATATATACCCTCTCGGTGAGCTCACGGTCAAGGGTAACTATAAAGCTCTTGGGCATTTCCAGCGTGCAGTTGATGACCCTGCCCTGCTTTGTGGCATTTGAAAGATACTCCTTGGTGTACTTGGATACCGAGCTCTTTTCAAGATCGTATATCCCCACTATATCCCTCACGTTGACGATATGGTCGTTTCCGAGGTGCAAAAACATTTCAGACTATCCTTCCGCTTCCGATATGATAAAGCTTGCCCGTTTTGTTCTCGGGGATGCTTTCGTCGCAGCAGGTTATGAACACCTGCATATTGTCTATCCTTGAAATAACGAATTCCTGTCTTGAAGGATCCAGCTCGCTCAAAACATCGTCCAGCAGGAATACCGGCGCGTCGTCGGTCTCCTCGGTAAGGATATTTGCCTGTGCCAGCTTCATCACCAGCGCTATGGACCTGTGCTGCCCCTGGGAGGCAAAATCTCTTGCGGGGAGCTTGTCGATATAGGCGCACAGGTCGTCCCGGTGGACGCCCTTCTGTGTGAAGCCGTGGCTGATATCGTCATCCCGGCTCTGCCTGAGCACGGTAAGATATTCCTCGGCAAGATCGCCCTTGTAATCGGTCCTGCCCTCCAGCACCGGGAACACCGTTGAGCTGTAAACGAGCTCCAGCGCCTCTCTCCCTCCCGAGATATCGGAATAGAGCTTTGAGGCATAGGCTCCCAGCTTTTTTGAGTAGTTGTATCTCAGCAGGGACATATAGGCGCCCATCTGAGCCAGCTGTATATCCCAGACATCAAGCTCGTCCTTGCCCGATTTTCCGTAGGAGATGTTCTTCAGCAGAGTATTTCTCTGATCCAGCACCTGCTCATACTTGTCGGAGACGCTTTTATAGGAATTCTTTATCTGCGCCGCGGCAAGGTCGATGAACTGCCGCCTTTTTTCGGGTGAGCCCTTTGAAAGCTCCAGATCCTCCGGCGTGAACACTACGCAGTCAAGACTGCCGAAGAGCTTTGAGGGGGCCCGCAGCTTAACTCCGTTCAAGGAGCAGCTTTTCTCCTTGACATAAGGCCTGGCCATACGGTAAACTATCTCCTGCTCCCGGAGCCTGTCTCTGAACCTGACGGCTATCTCCATATTCTCGCCGGAGATATCTATCATATCCTTATCCTTTGTTCCCCGGAAGCTGCGGACGCCGCTGCATAGCCAGAGAGCCTCGATAAGATTTGTCTTGCCCTGGGCATTGTCGCCGCAGAAGATATTCAGCTTTTGATGCGGGCTTATATTTATCTCTTTGAGATTTTTAAAACCGTTTACCCTGACAGAAGTTATATACATTATTCCAGAACGAGCTCCAGCTCAAGCTCATCAAGCTCTACCTTATCACCGCTCCTGAGCTTTTTACCTCTCATAAGGCAAGTCTCGCCGTTTACCTTGACCCTGCCCTCTGCTATAAGCTCCTTGCCGATGCCGCCGGTCTCGGCGACCCCTGCAAATTTCAGCAGAGAATCCAGCTTGATGAACTCGGTGCTTATGCTTACCTTTTCCTGCCTGTATTTCATTCTTATCCTTTAAGACCTCTCTGCTGCCTGTCCATATCCTCCACGACAATATCGTAGATCTCGCCCAGGGTGCGGCAGTATTCGAGTATCTGCCAGGGCTCGTTGGTATGGAAATGCAGCTTTACGGTATCCTCGTCACCCACCACCAGCAGGCAGTCGCCCTTGAAGTGGTCGGTGATGTAGTCGTTTATCTCGTCCTCGTCAAGCTCTGTGCCGCAGCCGTCGATGAGCAGCTGGGTGTCGTATCTGAATTCAAGCTCTTCCATTCTCATATCTCCTTGCTGAGTCTTACGGGCAGCACAAGATAGGTATAGCTGTCGCCGTTTAAGGGGACTATCTTCATAGGCAGCAGACTGCCGCCCATCATCAGCTTGACCTTATCCTCCTCGATCTTGGTGAGGGGGTCCAGCAGATACTTGCATTTGAAGCCTATCTCGATAACGGGGCCTGCCATATCCGCGCTGATCTCATCCTGGATCTTGCCCATCTGAGTTGAGCACTTGATCTTGATAAGGCCGTTCTCAAAATAGCATCTTACAGGGCTGGGGGTCCTGTCACTGATAAGCAGCATAGCTCTCTCCAGAGTGGAGATCAGCTCTCTGCGGTCAACGATGACCTCTGTGGTGCAGTTCTTCGGGATAGAGCTCTTGTAGGGGTGGAACTCACCCTCTATGAGCCTTGAATAAACCAGATATCCGTTTATCTCAAAAATGATATGCTTGTTGGAAATATAGATGTCGCAGCTGTCCTCATCGTTGTCGGTGAGGAGCCTTGCGGTCTCTGCAAGGGTCTTTGAGGGAACGATGAACTTTTTGTTCTTATCGGTCTTGACATTCTCTGTTCTTACAGCCAGCCTGTAGCCGTCGATAGCCACAAGATTGAAGATGCCGTTCTCAATCTCAAACAGCTCACCCTTCAATACTGGGTTGATATCCGATACCGCCACCGCAAAAATGGTCTGGTTGATCATGCTTTTCAGCATGGGCTGGGGCACCGAGATCTTATCGCAGTTGTTCTTATCGGGGAGCTCGGGATATTCATCCGCTGCCTGAGCTGCCATATTGTAAACTACTTTTCCGCCGGAGACAGTTACCTGAAAATTCTCGGTGATCTCTAAGAATACCTCCTCAGCGGGCATCTTCTTGATCATCTCACCGAAGAGCTTGGCGTTGAGTATGAATTCGCCTCTGTCGTTGCTCTTTACGGCTATCACAGTTCTGATACCGATCTCGAGATCGTAGCCGGTAAGCTCCAGAGTGGAATCCTCCAGTTTGAATTTCATTCCCTCGAGAGAGGGCATAGAGCTCCTTTCGGAGATAGCCTTTGAAACATTAACGATAGCTTCGTACAGGCTCAGCTTGCTGCAGCTCAGCTTCATTTCTTTTTCCTCCCTTGCCGACGCCGGATATTTCAACCTTCGTTTCTTGAAATCACCCGCGTGATCATAATATAAATATATTTATTTTTTCAGTATTATTAGTAGTAAAGCCAAAAACACCAATAACTCACGAAAGCGCGCAGCTGCGGGGTTTTAAAGCAGTAAAATTTCAACCTTGGCTGTTTAAAGAATCTTTAGGAATGTTTAAAGAACAAAGGCTGTTGAACAAGTCGAAAAAAACTTTAAACAATCAGGAAAAGTGTTTATATTTCTGTTGAAACAGTTATCCCTGTTGAAAGCTGTCGGTTTAGATCACATATGATCTGACTGCTTTATGCCGATGCCTGCGCATTTTATCTCATTTGAAAAAATGTTGCTTTACGGTTTAATCAGTTATTTTTGAGGTTTTTGATAAGATCGTCCACCACCTGCTTCAAGTCGGAGTTTCTTGACATCTGCTCGGTGATGTTCTGATAGTGTATGGTCATAGTGGAGTGGTTCTTGCCCAGCTCGTTGCCGATCTCCAGATATGTAAGCCCCTTGACCTCTTTAAGAAGGTAGATAGTCACCTTTCTTGCCAGAGAGATATTCTTGCTGCGGTTGGTGGATCTGATATCCTCGGGGGTGATGCCGAAGACGTTGGCAGTCTCGGTGATGATCCTGTCCACGGTTATCTCCTGGGGATGGTTCTGGATCATTATTTCCTTGACTATCTTCTGAGCCATGGCGATGGATGGAGCCTCTTTGGTGAACTCGGTGAGACCCTTCATCTTGTTGACGGTACCCTCGAGCTGCCTGATGTTGGTCTTTATCTTTTCGGCTATGAGCCTTGCGATGGTATCCGAAAGCTGGAGGCCCACAAGCTCAGCCTTTCTCTTGACGATAGCCATTCTCGTTTCAAAATCGGGCGGCTGGATATCCACCTGAACGCCCAGAGCGAAACGGGATCTGATCCTGTTTTCCAGCAGATTGATCTTTGAGGGGGCGATATCCGCCGTCAGCACGATCTGTTTTCTGGCATTGTAGAGATCGTTGAAGGTGTGGAAGAATTCCTGCTGCACCTGCTCCTTACCGGCGATGAACTGTATGTCGTCGATGAGCAGGAAATCCGCGCCGCGGTATTTGCTGTGAAATTCATTTGTCGAGTTGCTCTTTATAGCCTCGATGAGCTCGTTGAGAAAATTCTCGCCGGTGGTATAGATGATCTTTATGTCCGGGCGCTTTCTCTTGACCTCGTTCTCGATAGCCTTCATCAGGTGGGTCTTTCCGAGACCCGAATCGCCGTAGATGAACAGCGGGTTAAAGGTCTGATTGGTATTTATCGAGTTGCTCATCTCGTTGTTGCCCGCTACTGCCATAGAGAAGGCATAGGCCAGTTCATTTGATTTGCCCTTGACGAAGTTCTCAAAGGTCAGCTTGTCGAACTGTGCGGGGTCGTTCTGGGGAGCGGTCTCCGCAGGAGCCTCACCGCTCTGCTCCTTTGAGCGTATCAGCAGCTCCACCTTTACCGGGAAGCCCAGTACGTTCTCAAAGCCTCTTGACAGAAGCGAGGAGTAATGGGTGCTGATGATGTTTTTTGTGAATTCGCTGTCGGTCAGCAGCATTACGCTGGATCCTTCAAGCTTGTAGGGTTCCAGTTTTCTGATCCATTTATCCAAAGCGATGGAGCTGATGCTATCCGTGTCATTTTCACAGTATTTCAGTACCAGCTCAAACACTTCACCGAGTGATTCCATATTATTCTACTTCCTCCCAAAGCCGTAAAACCGGCGGTTTTTCGTATAGGTTTCGGGGGCTGAAAAACAGCCGTCCCGAAAAATAAGGCATAAAGACCAATTCTATTACATTATAACACATCGGGCCAAAAAATTCAAGTACAAAATGCCGAATTGTATATATTTTATAATAGTGTAATATATGCCCCCGGTTTTTCGTTGGCATACAGTATCTTGGCATATTCCGCGGCAAAAATAACTATATGTTGAGAATTTGAAGCTGTCCCGTAACAAAAAGTTTATAAACCCGGCCTGACTCTCAGCCCTTGAGCCGAAACAGCGTAAAAAATAAATATAAAAAAATTGTTAACACGCTTGACAAACGCCTCTGCTTTGAGTTATAATAGGATATTGCAAGGGCATCAAGGGCAAACTGTCTGCATTTATAGACGGTGCCCGATCTGATCGCCGCCCGTAAATCATAAGAGGCGGTACCGATAAGGAGGGAAAATGAAATGAAGAGAACATATCAGCCTAAGAAGCTTCAGAGAAAAAAGGTCCACGGATTTATGAAGAGAATGTCTACCAGAAACGGCAGAAAGGTTTTGGCTCGCAGACGCGCTAAGGGCAGGGCTAGACTCAGCTATTGATCTTCGTGACTATTGACCACATACCTTTCAGTTGATCTGACAGGTATCTGGTCTTTATCTTTTTTTATGGGAAAAACTGTCGTTTTATCGTTCAAGGCGAAGGTGTGAGAGATGCTATTTACCGAGATAATCAAGGATAACAGGGTCTATCAGAGCTGCTTTCGCCGCGGAAAATTCGTCAGCTGTAATTTTCTGACAGTTTATTATCTGCCAAACAAGCTGCCCGTGAACCGCTTCGGAATATCCGTGAGCAAGAAAAACGGCGGCGCGGTGCAGAGAAACCGCATAAAGAGGATATTCAGAGCCGCTTACAGGCTTTGCGAGACGGAATTCCCAATAGGGTACGACATCATATTCGCCGCCAGGAACGATGCTTCGGAGAAGACCTCGGCGGAGGTCGTGAGATTTCTCCGCGGCAGGGCAATACCCGCCGCCAACGATCCCGACAGGAAGGATAACAAGCGCGGGCAGAAAAAATGATATGAAGTACATATTTATGCTGCCGATAATGTTCTATCGGAAACTTATAAGCCCTCTCTTCCCGCCGAGATGCAAATACTACCCCACCTGCTCATCCTATTGCCTGGAGGCTTACAGGAGGCACGGTGTCATAAAGGGTACGGTGCTCTCGGTCTGGAGATTGCTGCGCTGTAATCCCTGGAGCCTCGGCGGAGTAGACCACGTCCCCGAGGAGTATCACCTGTTCAGGGGAAGAAAGAAAAAGAAAAAATCTGCGGCAAAATGACCGCTTCAGAATGAGGAAAGTGATATGTTTAGTCTTTTTGCGACCCCCCTGGGCTGGCTGATGAAGGCTTGCTACAAAATAGTAGGAAACTATGCCATAGCCCTGCTTGTTTTCACGCTTATAACAAGGATCGTAATGCTGCCTCTCAGCATCAAGCAGCAGAAAAGCACCGCAAGAATGTCAATGATCCAGCCCGAGCTGGAGAAGATAAAGAAGAAGTACGGCAAGAATCAGGAAAAGATGAATGAGGAGACGATGGCTCTCTATCAGAAGCACGGCGTTAACCCCATGGCCAGCTGCCTGCCTATGCTGATCACTATGCTCATACTCTTCTCGATGATCCCTGTTATCTACGGTCCTCTCACCTATGTGTCCGACCTGGATAAGGATACCATCGATAAGTCCAACACCCTTATCTCCGAGATCGCTACCCTCAGCAAGGATATCAGCGCCAACGGCACCACCATGGCCAAGCTCCTTGAAGAGAACGGCGGCGACTATGAAAAGGTAAGGAAGATCGTTGTAAACCCCGACGATAAGAACTATAAGTCTACCTATAAGCTCTTCGGCTATGAGGATGACGATAAGCAGTCCGAGAAGGACGAAAAGGATAAGATGTGGAAGGATATGGTCGAGGTGTTCCAGAAGCATCCCGATATCGACACCTTCATCTCCAACCCCGATTATGTTTCTCAGGCGCTGGTAGTATCCCGTCCCGAGTTGACTACCTTTGATTTCGTTGACAAGGATAAGATCGAAAAGTCCGGAAGCGATTATTCCGATATACTTCCCAAGGAAGTAAGAGAATATGCCCAGGACTTCTCCTATGAGATATTCGGCCTCTCGCTGGGAGCTATACCGAGCTTCAGCAGTATGCTTTGTATCATCCCGATACTTTCGTTCCTGCTCCAGCTGGTAACGACCATTATCTCCACCTACTTCAATAAGAAGAACAACCCCGCAGCAAAGATGGGCGGCGGTATGAAGGTAATGCTCTTCATACTTCCCCTCTTCTCTCTGTGGATAGCATTCTCCTATCCCGCAGGTCTCGGTCTTTACTGGATCTATTCTTCGTTCTTCGCAATGATCCAGACCATCTTCCTGAATATCATCTACAACCCCGCAAAAATCAGGGAGATCGTCGCTCAGGAGAACGAAAAGAAGAACGAGCGCCGCAAGAACGGCAAGAAGTCCTTTATGGAAAAGGCTCTGGAATATCAGCAGGAGCAGCGCGGCATCAAGCCCTCACTTGACAGCGACAACGACGATGATGATGAGGACAGCGAGGACTCTGATAAGAAGCTCTCAAAGTACGAGCTCAAGGAGCAGCAGCGCAGAAAGCTGAACGAAGCAAGGAAAAGAATGGCGGAAAAATACGGCGACGAGTATACGGAGGAGTGATCCCCGACAAAGTGGATTCCGCTAAAATAGAAAGGAATGGTTTGTGTGAAGAAAGAGTTTACGGCTGCCACCGTTGAAGAAGCAAAGCAGGCAGCAAGCGCCGAGTTCGGCGTGCCCGAGGAGCAGATCACCTTCAAGATCATCGAGGAGCCGAAGAAGGGTATATTCGGCAAGGTGAAGGGCGAAGCAAAGGTCGAGGCAGAGTATGAGCCTCCCGTAGTTCTGACAAAGGCGGACATCGCAAAGAATTATATGCTTTCGGTGATCGCGGCAATGGGCATTGAGAATGCCGAGATCAATGTAAGCGAGACCGAGAACGGAGCAATGTTCGTTATCGACAGCCCCGAGATCGAAGAGCTTATCGGCAAGAAGGGTGAGCTGCTGGATGCGTTCCAGTATCTTTCCTCGCTGGTATGCAACAAGGCAGACAGGGATTACTACCGCATCTCCACCGACTGTGCGGGATTCAGAGAGCGCAGAAAGGCACAGCTTGAAGAGCTTGCCAGGAAGATCGCAGCCAACGTCAAGAAGACCGGCAGAACATCTGCGCTGGAGCCTATGAATCCTTACGAGAGAAGGATCATTCACGCAGCGGTATCGGAGATTGAGGGAGTTACCTCGCGCTCGACGGGAGAGGAGCCTTACAGAAAGGTACTGATCAGCTCGACCGAGAGGCGTCCGAGAAACAATGATTACCGCGGCAAGGGCGGCAAGCGCGGCGGTAACAATAACAACAGGAGAGACAGAAAGCCTAAGGCACATTACGACATCACCACGAGTTTTGAGAAAGACTACAAGAGGCCGAAGCCGGAAGACACGCTCAACGCGGGACTTTACGGAAAGATCGAGTTTTAAGAGACAGGAGCTCTGCGAAAGCGGGGCTCCTTTTTATATCAACAGAAGCCAGAGAACCAAACGCGGAGCATTTGTTTTTATTGCTTTAACTCCCTGCTATGTTCCACGTGGAACAATTTGTCCTTTTTCCTCTCTTTACAAATTTCCAAAAATATAGTATAATATAAAGGATCTGAAAATTTCCGTCCCCCGGGACGTCTATGGGAGAAAAATTATGGGTAAAATAATCGCAGTATCTAACCAGAAAGGCGGCGTCGGAAAATCAACTACCGTCGTGAATCTCGCCGCCGTCCTCGGACATAAAGGTAAAAAAGTCCTCATCGTTGATTTCGATCCCCAGGGCAATACTACCACCAGCTACGGTATAAAGAAGAAAAGTATCCGCAATACCGTCTATGAGGTGCTGATGGGCGAGTGCGGCGTCTTTGAGGCCGTCGTGGCTACCGAGTTCCGCGGAGTGTCGGTCATTCCCACCACCCAGGAGCTCTCCGGCGCAGTCCTGGAGCTCGTGAACATCAAGAGCCCCCAGACTCAGCTGCGCAGCAGACTTGCCTCCGCCAAGGACTTCTACGACTACATCCTCATCGACTGTCCCCCGACCCTCGACCTGCTCACCATCAACGCACTCGTTGCCGCAGACACGGTGCTTATCCCCATACAGTGCGAGTTTCTATCCCTGGAGGGTCTCGTGGAGCTGAACAACACCATCGACCGCGTAAAGAGCCGCCTTAATCCCGACCTGAAGATCGAAGGCATCCTGTTCACGATGTTCGTTGAGAGATACAAGGTCACAGGGCAGATCGTAGCCGAGGTCAAGAAGTATTTCGGCAAGCAGGTGTTCAAGACTGTCATTCCCCGGAACGTTGCTCTGTCAGAGGCTCCCAGCTTCGGGCAGCCCGCGCTATATTACGACCCCAAGTCCAAGGGCTCCAGGGCATATGAGGAGCTGGCAAAAGAGATCATCAAGAACAAGCTATGAGAACGGAAGAGATTTTCGGCAGCACCGATTCCATAGACGTTATCTCCCAGCGGGGAGATATCATCGAGCTCACCCTGATCTGCAACGGCTATGTGGAGGGCTCGGACGAGAACTGCCAGGCCTTGCTGAAAAAGACCGCTCACTATATCTCCTGGACGGAGAGCGGTGAGTTCAGGCGTCTGTACGACGGGGAGTACCGGGTCATAACCGTGACCTTTACCGAAAAGCCCGATGAGCGGATAATCTCGCTGCTTTACGGCTGCCGCCGTGAGGCGCTGGATGCGGGTGTCCTGCTGCGGGCGACCATAAGCGGTCTGCCGCTGATATTTGCAGAGCTATAAATGTTCCACGTGGAACAATTCGGAGGTAATACTATGCCAAGCACATTCGGAGCCGTGCATTTAGCACACGAATTTCTGAGGCTTCACGTCAAGGAGGGCGACACCTGCATCGACTGCACCGCAGGCAGGGGCAAGGATGCAGCCTACTTATGCAGCCTTGTGGGAGAGTCCGGGCGGGTAGTTGCTCTGGATATCCAGCCCGAGGCGGTGGAGAGCTCAAAGGCTCTTATCTCCGAAAGCGGGTATGAAAACATCTGCGAGGTATATCTTGACAGCCACGAGAACGTTGATCGCTACGCTGAGCCGGGGACGGTCAGCGCCATAGTTTTCAATTTCGGCTGGCTCCCGGGCGGGGATCACACCAAGCACACCCATACCGAATCCAGCCTGACGGCGCTGCGCAAATGCCTGCCTCTGCTGAAAGAGAACGGCATTATGAGCCTTTCTATCTACTACGGCAGGGACACCGGCTTTGAGGAAAAGGACGCCATACTTGAATACATAAAGACGCTGCCTGTGGGGGAGTTCGCGGTGGTGGTCAGCGAGTTCGTCAACCGCCCCAACTGCCCGCCCATAAGCGTCAGGATCTACAAGACCAGGCTTTGAACCGGAGGGGGTGTTCACTTGGCGGAGGATCTGAGCAGTCTGCTTGAAAACAAATGTTTTCTGATCTGCACCGTCAGCATCAAGGAGGGCAAAAAGGTCATCACCGATACCAACGGAACCGAAAGGGAGATGGATACCGGCAAAGCCTTCCACCTGCCCGGGGCGCTGAAAATCAGGCTGAAAAAGAAGCTGGAGCAGGGCTCCGAATTTGAGGAGAGGGGCTCCTTCATCTGGCTGCTGACCCGTATCAAGGCCGGGAGAGAGACTCTCTTGCAGATAGGACGCAGCAAGAGCTTTGAGCTTATGTGGAAAAACGACCTCCATCTCGATATCAGAGCTGTCATTACGGGAAAAGGAAAGAGTGATTACGTCAAGCTTCTGACAAAAAGCAGCACCCTTTGCTTTTATCTGCTGGATATCGGCAAATACCTTACAGATGATCCCGCACTGGAGGCTCTGGGTCTTGAAAGCACCGATAATGAACACCTGAAAAGCATCTGCGGCGAGATAAGAGCCGCCTGTGCCGAGGGCAGGCTGGCTGCGGAATACGAGCCTTCACTCTGGGTTCCCGGCGTGCCGGACGGAGATTTTTACAAATACTACGGAGGGGCAAGAGCTTATGATATATTTAAGAGAAGCAAACTTCGATGATTTTGATGCCGAATGGAGTCTGGTGCGGAGCATCCCCACCTCTGAGCACGGCTTTCACAATGCCTACTGCCATATCAGGAGAGAGGATTTCGACAAGGCTCTCTATGATATGGTGGAGAACGCCCAGGGCATAGAGCTCCCCGAGGGCTTTGTGCCGGAGACGACACTGTTCATCTGGAACGATCTGCAGATAATCGGTGAGGCCAGGGTGCGGCATTATCTCAACGATGCTCTCCGGGAGGGCTCGGGGCATATAGCCATCTGGATAGCTCCCCAGTACCGGGGCAAGGGGATCGGCACCGAGGCTCTGCGCAGGGTGATGGAATACGCCGAGGACATCATCCCCGAGGCGGAGTTCTATCTGATGACCGAGACGGACAACGAGGCGTCGTTAAAGATGATGCTGAAAAACGGCGGCCGCATAGCCGGACAGAACGGGCGCTTCACCTTTGTCAGGATAAGCAAGCCGGGTCTGCCCTTTATCCCCACGGCGCGGCCTATGGAAAAGAGCGAGTACCCTATACTGAACGAATTCCTCTACGAGGCGATCTTTGTCCCGGAGGGGGAGGCGCCCCCGCCGAGAGATATAATCGAGCGCCCGGAGCTTAAAGTCTACACCGAGGGCTTCGGCAGCGGAAAGGCCGATCTCTGCCTCGTTACCGAGCTTAAAGGCAGGATAGTCGGCGCTGTCTGGACCAGGATAATGAACGACTACGGCCACATCGACGACGAGACCCCCTCGCTGGCCATCTCTGTCCTCCCCGAGCAGAGACACAGGGGCATCGGCACCGAGCTTATGAAAGAAATGCTCAAACTGCTCTCGGAGCAGGGCTTCGGGAGGGTGTCCCTCTCGGTGCAGAAGGCGAACTTCGCGGTTGATCTCTACCGCAAGGTGGGCTTTGAGGTGCTGAGCGACAAGGGCGATGAATACATAATGATATGCAGGCTGGAGCCTCAGCCGGAAGGAGAATGACAATGTCAAAGAAAAACAGGATGAAAAACGGCTTAGGCTCGCTTTTCGAGGATAACATCGCAGCCGAACCCGAGCAGAGCTCCGCTCCCGCCGAGACCCCCGAGGCTGCCGACGGGCTGATGAGCGTAAGGATCTCTCTTGTGGAGCCCGACCGCAAGCAGCCCCGCAAGACCTTCGACGAGGCCAGCCTCTCCGAGCTGGCGGACAACATCGCAAAGATGGGCGTTCTGCAGCCGCTGCTTGTAAGACCCGCATCCTCGGGGAGATACACCATCGTCGCAGGCGAGAGGCGCTGGAGAGCCGCCCGTCTTGCAGGACTCACGGAGGTGCCCGTTATCTCCCGTGAGATGACCGATGAAGAGGCTGCTAAGATAGCCCTTATCGAAAACCTCCAGCGCGAGGACCTGACCCCCATCGAGGAGGCCGAGGCCTTCAAGCGACTGAAAGACGAGTTCTCCATGACCCAGGAGAGCATAGCCGCCACCGTAGGCCGCAGCAGAGCCGCCGTAGCCAACTCCCTCCGACTCCTTGACCTCCCCAAAGAAGCCAAGGACGCCCTCAACGAGCGGAAGATAACCGTAGGCCACGCCAAAGTCCTCTGCGGCATCGACGACAGGGATAAGCTCTTATCGCTCCTCTCCGAGACCCTCTCCGGCGGGCTCACCGTCAGAGAGCTGGAGGCTCTCGCCTCCAAAACCGATGCGCCCAAGCCTTCGCCGAAGGTAAAACGCACCTCCTTCGGCAGCCCCCAGGATAAAATGCTCAGCGAGTACAGCCTCGCCCTCAAAAATGAGTTCGGCGTGGACGCAGGATTTAAAAGGAAGTCTACCGGTGCAACTACAATGACCATCAGCTTTAGATCCGACGACGACCTCCAAACCTTCCTCCGCCGCCTCACTTCCAAATAACCCACCCCCTTGCCTTGCCATACTGCGGGAGTAACTCTCTTGTGCAGGACTAACTGGGGGAGAGTTGAGCTTTGGGCTCCCGCCATTGCCAAGGGGGAGATATGCCCTCGCCAAAAAGAATCAAAAGTTTTAGGAAGGGGCTCCCCCGGTAGTTGTGAACAAAGGCAGGTCATCACGCAGTAAGGTAAGGAAATGAGGTGAGGTATATGGGGGAGTACAGGCCGTCGGGGAATGCGAAGGCTTTTTGCATTATGATACTTGCGGTAGTGTTTGCGATAGTGGTATCGTTGGGGACTGTAATTGCGATAGTATCGAGGACTTTGCCTTTATTCATACTGTTGGGGGTATTTTCGGTATTTCTGCTTGCTGTGGGCGGGCTATTGCCGAGGGTATTCCGAAACAACAAGGTAGTAATAAGCGAAGACGACATCACGGCGATAAAGGGCATCATCAACAGCCGGACGTCATATATGCTGATAGACTCGGTAAAGTCGGTGACGGTAGTAGTGACGCCCTTCGGTGACAGAACGGGGATAAATTTCATCATCCTGAACGCTATGGGAGCGCGGCTGGTACTGTCTTTCCTCACCAAGACCGACTGCTTGAAGATCGCGGCGCACATTGACCGAAAGATCAAGGCACGGCGGTGAGGGAATTGTCTTAAAAACCCAAGACAGGCGAGGGGTTTTAGGGCAAAATGACAAAGTTTTCGGCGGGGGGCTTTACTTATCCCCGTTGATATGATATCATATGAGAGCGGTCGGGAACGACCCTCTACAATTTGAAAGGAAGTATGCAAAATGAAAATTAGCAGGAAATTTCTGGCAGCTGTAAGTGCTGCAATGCTGCTGCTTACCGGCTGCGGCTCCTCGTCCAGCTCATCCAAGGCAGAGGACGCCTCTGCTCCGGCGCAGACCTCTGAGGACAAGTCCTTACAGAACGTGCTTGACAAGGGCAAGCTGGTGCTGGGTCTTGACGCATCCTTCAAGCCCATGGGCTACACCGATGAGAACGATCAGATCGTAGGCTTTGACATTGACTGTGCAGCAGAGGTCTGCTCACGTCTCGGCATTACTCTGGAGCCTTACGGTGTAAACTGGGAGACCAAGGAGATCGACCTTGACGCAGGCACTATCGACTGCATCTGGAACGGTCTTTCGGTAAGTGAAGAGCGCAAGAAGGTAATGCTTATGAGCGATGCTTATATGCAGAACAAGATGGTATTCGTAGTCAACAAGGACAGCGAGATCAACACTCTGGCAGATCTTAACGGCAAGACTGTAGCAGTCCAGAACGGTTCCACCGCGCAGGAGATACTTAACGATTCTGATGTAGGCAAGACAGTTACAGCCAACGGGCTTGCCACCAACGTAGAGGCACTGAATCAGCTTGAGATGAATATGTGCGATGCAGTATTCCTTGATTCGGTAGTAGCCGAGTACGAGATCACCACCACAGGCAAGGCATTCAGGGTACTTGAAGAGGGACTTGAGCCTGAAGAATATGCGATAGGCTTCAGACTTGGAGATCAGGCACTGTGCGATAAGATCTACTCGACGCTTCAGGAGATGAAGAACGACGGCAAGCTGGCAGAGATCTCTACCAAGTGGTTCGGCAAGGACATCACCACAGTAAAGTAAGGGCAAGCAAGCTAAGCCAATAACCCAAACGCGGAACGAAGACCGCGGTTCCAAGGGCTGGCGCGCCCTTGGGACCGCGGTCAATTTGGCTTTGTGCCTTGACGCTTTGCTTGTGCGGAGCGAACGTCCTTCGTTTTTTTGCAATGAAAAAAGGGCAGTCTCCCTGCCCTTCTCTTGTGTTCTGTTTTATAGCATTACTGCGCATAGTCCCGTTATCAAAGGCAGCGTTAATCCCGAAAGCAGCGTCGTTACCGCAAAGTATTCCGAGCAGCGTTCAGGCTTCTTGTTGAAAAGCACCGCAAACATCGTCCCCGTGGTCGCCGTGGGACAGCCGCAGGCTATCACTATTATCGTCGCTACCATCGGCGGAGCCGGGAATAGCTTAAGTATCAGTAAGCATACTATCGGTACTGCTATCAGCTTCATTCCCGATACAAGATAAAGCCCGCTGTTCTTGAAGGCCTTTAAAAAGCTCGTCTGCGAGACCGCTGCCCCCGCTATCAGCATCGCCATCGGCGTGTTCAGGGAGGCTATCCCCTCAAAGGATGCCGCCGGTATCTCCGGTAAACGTATCCTCGCAAGATAACAGGTGAGACCTATCACTACCGCTATCACCGACGGGTTGCGCAATGCCTTGAAAAACTCCGAAAGATCACGCTCGCCCTTCATCACCATATAACCGTGGGTCCATACCAGCAGATTGAACAGGGTTATGTATGCCGTCAGGTACAGCACTCCCTCGCTGCCGTAGATCCCGTTTATCAGAGGGATGCCGATAAACCCGCAGTTGGAGTAGACCGAGGCGAAACGCTCGATGTCATAATCCTCCCGGTTGGGACGGATGAAAAAGGTGGTCAGCACTATCGCCGCCGCAAAGGACACAGCAGCCAGCAGGAATGCCCAGAGCAGTCCCCCCATAAGCTCACCGGAATACTCGGTCTGGTAGGACATGAATATCAGCAGAGGGTTTACTATATGAAGCTCAACGGCCGAGAGCTGCTTGGTGCCGTCCTTGGTGATGATACCCTTGAGACCGCAGCCCGCTCCGATAGCCAGCATTATAAACATTATAACTATCTGTTTACTGATAATCAGAGCATTCTCCGTAAATACGCACCTCCCCGGTGGGGTGAAATAACATAATCTATTATGCTCCTATAATGTGAATTTTTTACAGGAGTTTTGATTAACAATAATGAAACAGGAGGAAGAAACTATGCCATTCATCAACGTCAAGACAAATGCAGAGGTAAACGCCGAAAAAATGGAGGCGATCAAGTCCCAGCTGGGGCAGGCTATCACAGCTATCCCCGGCAAGAGCGAGGGCTGGCTCATGGTGGGCATCGAGCCGTCCTATGCGCTGTGGTTCAAGGGCAGCGATGCGCCTGCGGCTATGGTGGAGGTCTCGGTATTCGGCAGTGCGTCCTCGTCGGCGTACAACGCTCTAACCGGTAAGGTCACGGGGATACTGAACAGCGAGCTGGGCATCCCGAAGGACAGGGTATATGTCAAATACGCAAGCACCAACGACTGGGGCTGGAACGGGAACAATTTCTGAGAAAACACGAAGCGGGAAGATAAACTTTTTACATCTTCCCGCTTTACATTTTCTTTCCCGTGTGGTATAATGTTTTTCAGTGCTGTAAATCTGTACCCCCGGAGGTAATCATTTGATGTATTATAACAATATACTTGAAGCAATGGGCAATACCCCCCTCATAAAGCTCAACCGTATGGTGGAGCCCGGCTCTGCCACTGTCCTCGTTAAGTTCGAGGGTCTCAACGTGGGCGGGTCCATCAAGACCCGCACCGCCTATAATATGCTCCTTGAAGCTGAGAAGAAGGGTCTCATAAATGAGAATACAGTTATAGTCGAGCCCACCAGCGGAAACCAGGGCATCGGCCTTGCTCTTATAGGAGCTGTTAAGGGATATAAGACAGTTATCATCATGCCCGACTCTGTCTCCCACGAGCGGAGGATGCTGGTCCGCCACTACGGCGCCGAGGTCATCCTTATCCACGATGAGGGGGATATCGGCAAGTGCATGGATGAGTGCCTCAAAACTGCCGAGCAGATGCAGCGCGAGGATCCCAACGTCTACATCCCCCAGCAGTTCGAGAACCCCGCCAACCCACAGGTACACCGGGAGAGGACGGGTATCGAGATACTCGAGCAGGCGGGCTGCCCCATCGACGGCTTCTGCTCCGGCTTCGGCACCGGCGGTACCATCAGCGGTATCGGCGAGGTGCTCAAGGCCGAGAACCCCGATATGATCATCTGGGCGGTCGAACCCGAGAACGCCGCCATCCTGGCGGGAGGCACCATAGGCACCCACCTGCAGATGGGCATAGGCGACGGCCTTATCCCCGGAAACCTCAATCAGAACATCTACGACGATATCTACATCGTCACCGATGAGGAGGCTATATCCACCTCAAAGGCTCTCGCAAGTATGGAGGGCATAATGTGCGGCATCTCCAGCGGCACCAACGTAGCGGCGGCTCTGAAGCTCGCCAGGAAGCTGGGCCCCGGCAAGACGGTAGTCACCGTGCTGCCCGATACGGCAGAGAGATATTTCTCAACGCCTCTTTTCGAGAACGAATAACAAAGGGGCTGCAATAACAGCTTTCGACGCAAAATGGGTATTCCCCCCAAACGGAGGGGAATACCCATTTTGCGCACTTTGCCGCGATGCAAAGCAGCGCGGCGATCAATTCATTTTCACATTATCAACGCTGTGCAACAGCCTCTCTATGTGTTTTCAATTTTTCTTTGACTTGATGAGCATGATGATGAATCCCACAAGTGCCAGAACGCCTACGCCCAGACCTACAAAGGGAATTATCTTCATAGTGTTGTACTGAACAACGTTGATGACCACGCTGTCGTCAACCAGCTCGGCGTAATCGGCGTCGGTGAATTCCAGCTCGTTGCAGTAATCCTTTAAAAAGCCCTTGACCTTTTCGGGCATTGCGATGACCTTAGCCTCTACGGCAACGCCGTCACCGATGGACTCGACATTGCCCTCAAAGAACTCCCAGGTCCTGGCGGCAAGGCTGTTGATCTTGTTCTGAATATCCTTGTCGCCTGCGCTGAGGACAGAGTAATGGTCGTTGATGTGAACGAGGTAATAGGGCGTCTCGGAAGAACCCATAGGAATGAAGCCGTAGGAGCGGGAGGTCTTTTCCACCGCGATCTCATCGAGAGCGCCGTCGATCTCACCCTTGGCGAGGTCTCCTATGGAAAGAGAGCCTACCTTGGTCTCCTCAAGCTTGATCGCCTTGTCACCCATAATGGTGAAGGCATCGCTCATGCCGGTGACACCCATAAAGATACCCAGCAATGCGATCACAAGTACAAGTATTTTTAGTCTTGACATTTTCTTCTCCCCCTTAAATCATCCCGAAAAACGGGTCTTTCCCATTATATCATATAATATGTGCAAAAACAATATACGATTTGTATAAAACAAACCGCCCGCGGTACTTGAAATATATTGCAAAATATAGTATAATTAACAATAAGTCAATGAGCTGTAAACAAGGAGATGTCACAATGAGCATTGGAGTTTATTCCGGGATAGATACCCTCCCCCAAGGGGACGCACCCGACACCGTGACCGAGGGCTGCCTCGTGCTGGAGGGCGGCGCTTTAAGGGGAGTGTATACCAACGGCGTCCTTGACGCGCTGATGGAGGCGGGGATAAATTTCCGCACCACCTACGGCGTATCGGCAGGGTCCCTCAACGGGATAAACTATGCCGCGGGGCAGATAGGCCGCTCGGGCAGGATGAACCTCCGCTACCGGGGGGACAGCCGCTATGTGGGCAAGGATGCTATCCGGAAGAACCGGGGCATATTCGGCTTTGACTTTATGTTCGGCGACCCGGAGGGAGTGGAGCCCCTCAACTCCGAGCGAGTGATGCACGGCGGGCGTGAGCTTTTCGCCGTGGCTTCCTGCCTGGAAACGGCAGAGCCGGAGGCCTTCGGCAACGACAAGACCCTTGAGCTGGTGTTCAAGGGTGCCCAGGCGTCATCCTCGCTGCCTTATATATCCCTGCCGGTGGAGATCGGAGGGAAGCATTATCTTGACGGGGGCTGCCTCTGCAAGATACCCTACGAATTCGCCCTCAAAAGGGATTTTGAGACTATCCTTGTAGTCAGGACGAGGCCCCGCAGCTACCGCAAGCAGCTTAAGCCCAAAAAGAAGCTGGGGGCGGAAAAGCTCATTTTCAGGGACTATCCTGAGTTTGCGAAGGAGCTTCCCAAGGCCAACGAGAAATACAACAGGCAGTGCGACGAGCTGGAGGCTCTGGAGGCAAGGGGAAGGATCCTTGTTATCGCCCCCTCGGAGCCTGTAACGGTGACCCGTCTGGAGAAAGACATCGAGAAGCTGGGTGAGCTTTACTGGCTGGGGTACAAGGACGGCAAAGCCTTCGCGGAGAAGCACCCGGAGCTGGGAAAGTAATAAAGGCAACACCGCACAACCCGCGGCTGACGCCTTTGCACGCCATCTGCCGTGTCAAGCCTGCTTGACGACCGGCTTATCCGTCATATTACCGTGTCAACTTGTTGACACTATTCTCCTTGCCGGGCGCCAGCCCGCCTGCGTCGAATTTAGGCAATCTGACGAAAACCTGGACTTCGCATC
>JAFXXU010000020.1 GCA_017542125.1 Ruminococcus sp. | reverse complement strand
GTCCAGATTTTCGTCAGATTGCCTAAATTCGACGCAGGCTTGCTGACGCAAGTCAAGGAGAATTTGGGTAATATGACGGAAAGCTGGCAAGCAGATGATGTGCAGAGGCGTTAGCCGCGGGTCGTGCGGTGTTGCCTTTATATTCAAGGCACAAAGCCCATAAACCGCGGGTCAAGGGGGCGCGGTCATCCCCCTTGACCCACAGCCTATTTGGCTTCGTGCCTTGATTATCGTCTGTGGGTTTATGCGTACACGTTCTTCATAGCCTCGATTATCGCCGGGAACCTCCATTTCGGACCCATGGGATCTCTGTCCATAATGCCGAAGTTCTCACCGTTGCCCGCTACTGCATTGTTGTCCCACCATACACAGGGGATGCCCAATGCCTTCGCTGCCGTCAGATAGTCCGTTACACAGGCTACTCTGTCATCAGTGTTGTTGCTCTTGTTCATGTTGCCGTATTCGCCTACGATCACAGGGATCTGATTCTGAATGAACAACTCGTCAAGAGTCTCAAAGAAGTTGGAGATCTCTCTGTTCTCAGGATCGTATTTGTCTGTACCCTTGGTGTCAAGTGCAAAGGAGTAGGGCAGATATGCGTGTACAGATACGATCAGCTTGTCGTCACCCTCGGGGAGATATACTTCCTTCAGACAGTTCCTGCTGGAGGATGCCGCATAGCCCGTCATCATAAGGATGCGCTTCGCATTGTTGCCGCCGGAGGCTCTTACGGTGTCGTAGAATACCTTCTCGTATTCGGCTACTACAGCTCTCGATTCCTTGTCGCCGCCTGTCCATTCCTTGCCGGTGCCGCGGAGTCTCGGCTCGTTGAGGCCTTCAAAGATCAGATGCTCGTCATAGTTCTTGAACTCCTCTGCGACCTGCTCCCAGAGAGCCTTCAGCTGCTCCATATCCTGCTGCTTGTTCTCCTCGTTCGGGAAATACCATTCCTCGTGGTGAGTGTTGAGGATAACGAACATACCGTCGTCGATAGCATAGTCAACGATCTCGTGTACTCTCGCCATCCAGGCAGGGTCTATCTTGTAGTTCTCGTCCATATGGTAGCCCCAGGTAACAGGGATCCTCGCCAGATTGAAGCCGTCCTGCACCAGCAGGTCGTACATAGCCTTGTTGGTCTTTACCGACTGCCAGGCTACCTCGTTGTTAAGGCCCTTGTCGCCGGTAGCGTCCATGGTGTTGCCCAGATTCCAGCCGTACTTCATTTCCTTGACCAGCTCCCAGGCAGAAATGTCGCGGATCTCCTCCTGGGTCGAGTGAGTGGACACATAGAGCTCGGGCTCTGCCTTGCTCTCGTCGCCTGTGCTCTCATCGGGGGCGGCAGAGGTCTGAGCCTCGCTGCCCTGGGCTGTGCTTTCAGCCTTGGAGGAGGAATCGCTCCCGCCGCAGCCTGCAAGACCCGCCAGCGCCATCAAGGACGCTGCTGCCATAGCAAGTAATTTCTTCATTCTCATTTCTCATTTTCCTTTCTAGTTTATTCGGGTATTATCAGCGTTACACGCCTGTTCTTTACCGCTTCAAAATAATCCTCGGGCTTCTCGATGGGCTCCTCGGTGATGACGCCGCTGAGCTTTTTCACACTCAGGTGGTGATTGTCCGTCCCGGCCGAGACCGGCAGGCCGTACTGCTCCGAGTACCACAGCGCCCGGTCGTTCATCGCCTGATCTGAATTGCCGCAGTTGTGCACCTCTACTGCATCGGTCCACATAGGCAGGAGGCGTATCTCCTGAAGATAGTTTGCCTCTCTGAAAGGGTGGGCGTGGACGATATAGCCGCCGTCCCGGTGTACCCTGTCGCAGAATTCGTAAACGCTTATATCCAACACATCCGGGTTGTCCAGCAGCCACTGCTTGCTGAGCCCGTAGGTCAGCAGGTCGGCGCCGTTGTAGGAATACTCAAAGCCGAAAAAGACCTTGAGACCTATCCTGTCGCCCTCTTCCTTGGCGTGCTCGTAGCCCAGGCAGAACTGCGCTACTCTGTCCTCCCAATCCCTGAAATGTCTGACGGCGCAGTTGCCGTTGAAGAAGTGGTCGGTGACGAATATCCCGTCGTAGCCCGACTCCTTGTATCTTTTCGCCTGCTCCCAGCCTGTTGCCGAAGCGCAGGCAGAGCCCTCGGCGGTGTGCATATGTGTTTCGTATCTGAACATAGATATCCCCTTCTATGGGCTCATTCCGGGAACCCGATGCCTCTGCTTATCATTTCAAGACACATCCTGCCGTTGTGGTAGGGGCATTTCCAGGGGCCCACTACCTCCAGCTCACGGGGGGTGCCGTCGGGCTCCAGCTCCGAGAACCACTCGCCGCAGGGGCGCTTGTCGATGACATTCTCCTTGATGAATTCCCATACCGCGCAGGCTGCGTCGTAAAAGCGCCTGTCGCCGCTGTGCTGATAAGCGTTCATAAAGCCCACGACGGTCTCCGCCTGCACCCACCATACCTTGGTCTTATTGATGATGCCGTGCTCGCTCTCGTTGTTCAGCGAACCGTTCTCGTAGGCGATGTTATAGATGTTCTCGGAGATCAGCAGATCTCTTTCAGCCCACTCCTTGATGAGAGCCTCGTCGCCAAGGGTCTCGCAGGCAAGGTCGATGAGCCAGGCGGCCTCAATATCGTGGCCGAAGGAGTGTATATCCCCGATAACGTTGAATTTGGTATCGAAGAAGACGTTCAGCGCGTGCCTTTCGGGGTCGTAGATCTTGTCTCTCACCTGATCCAGCAGGTAACGGAGCCTTTCGCCCACTCTCTCGTTCTTATCGGCCTTGTAGAGCTCGGTGTAGGCCTCGATGAGGTGGAGCACCGCGTTCATCGTCTTATCAGCCATAAGGCCGTTCTCCGACAGGGCGTCGTTGGGGATCAGCTGCCAGTCGATGGAGAAGGCCTCCCGGTAGCCGTACTCGTCCCGGGTGTTCTCCTCGATATCCGCAAAGAGCTTGTAGGCCAGATCCAAGGCGAAGCGGTCTCCGAAGGCATTGTAGTAGCAGGAGAGGGCATACACCGCAAATGCGATGTTATAGGTATGCTTCATCGTGTCCGAGGGGATGCCCCGGTAATCGGTCATCCAGAAGACCCCGCCGTAGTCGTAGTCGATGCAGCGGTTCTTGATGAACTCAAAGGCGTGGAACGCCAGCGGGCGGTAGATCTCGTCCTTGAGCACCGAATAGCACTTTGAGAAGAACCAGAGTATCCTCGAATGGAGGATGACCCCCTTATCTGCCTTTTTGTCGATGCCCAGATCATAGCCCATATATCCGTAAAAGCCGCCGTTCTCGTCGTCTCTGAGTGATGCCCAGAAGGGGACGATATGCCCGGTCAGCTCCTTTCTTGCCTCATCAGCTATCATAGCTCCTACTCCTTTATTTTCCATTTCTGCTTGATATATTCCTTGTGGTCGTACATACTCAGGGTGTCGGGACCGTTCTTTACGCCGGTCATTATGCGGGTATAGCTCTTGCTGTTGGTCACGGCTCCCCACCTGCGGACGGTCTCACATTCAAGAATGACCGCATAGTAGTTCAGAAGCTCCCCGCAGCCGTCGGCCTTATCCCACTCATCGTAGATATCCAGAGTCTCGAACTTGCTCTCATACTTTTTCAGCTCGTCGAGAGCCTCCTTGCCCCTGAGTATGCGGGCGGTGCCCTCGATGCGGTAGCCCGTGCCCTTCCAGTCCCCCTGAGAGATCACGAACTTGCCCTTCTTGGTCAGGTCCAGGGTAAAGCTGTCCATCGCCGTAACGGTGACCTTCTTCCCCGTCAGCATATCCGGCACCCTTTCCGGAGTATCGGGAGGCGTGGTGGCAGACTCGGCAATTTCTCTGAGTGCGGGGATAAGCTCCTCCCCCTCACCCTCCGAGGCTTCGCCCTTGAATATCACATAGTAATTCTGCTCATGCCAGAACACAAACATCAGCATCGCCGTGTTTTCGCCGCTCTTGCAGCGGAGGAAGGCGGTGCGGTAGTGCTTGCCCTCGCTGTTTGTGAGCTCGTCGGAGAGCTGCTCCTCTATACTCAGGGTGCCTCTGGCGTTCTGCATATACTGCTCCAGCACCTTGCCCTCGGTCAGCTCCTTGTCGCTGCCCTGAAAGCTCAGCATATAGGCGCACTTGGTCTCGTCATCCACATAGGCAGTGACCCCATCCCGCTCCAGAACTCTCCAGCGGGCGGGGATTTCGGCAGTTATCTTGCCGAAATCCACCTTTACCGTACCATCGGCGGGGGCGGGCTTCTGCGGGAGGATATCCTCCAGAGAAACGTGCTGCGCCTCGCTCCGGTTCTTTATGGTGCTGCCGCAGCCGCAAAGGAGCATAGCTCCCGCCAGCAGAGCGGCAAGTATCATCTTAGCTTTCATAGTCCTCCACCGATCAGGATGTCCGCCAGCTCTGCGGGGTCGGCAGCCACCGGGAGCGCACCTGCGCCCTCCAGCTCTCCCTCCTCGGCAAAGCCCCAGCCTGCGCCTATGCAGCGGATGCCCGCCCGGGAAGCGCCGATGGCATCGTATTTCCTGTCGCCCACCAGAAGCGCCGCCGCTCTGTCGGTGACGCCCAGCCTGCGAAGGGTCTCCTCCACCACCTCTGCCTTGGTATCCAGCGAGCCGTCAAGGCCGCTGCCGCAGACGGTGTCGAAATACTTAGCCAGCCCGAATTTCTCCAGTATCCTCACCGAGAACACCTCGGGCTTGCTGGTTGCCACAGCCAGGACAAAGCCCGCTTCACGCAGCCTTATGAGCATATCCTCTATGCCCTCGTAGGGGCGGTTCTCAAACAGCCCCACCTCGGCATACCTCTCGCGGTATCTCTTCACCGCCTCGGCGGTGTCCTCCTCCGAAAGCCCCAGATGGTCGTGGAAATTCACGGTCAGCGGGGGGCCGATCAGCTCAAAGAGCTTTTTCTGATCCGGGATAGGCTTCCCGAGGCAGCGCAGGGCGTGGATCACGCAGTTGATTATCCCCTCCGCCGAATCGGTCAGAGTGCCGTCAAGGTCGAAGAGGATGTGGGTGAAACGGTCATTCCTCAATTTTTCTTGCCTCAACGTAATATCTCTTGTCAGCGGCGTGACCCATAGAGAAGGTCTTTCTCGGGAGAGCGCCGTCCACGATGACTGTGGGGAACAGCTCCTCCTTGCCCATATCCGGCAGCAGGAAGCCTACTGCATCGTCAGCCTGGGAGAGCTTCTCGATAACGTCGTCGCCGTGGATGTAATCTATCTTTCCGCCCAGCTCCGGCAGCAGCTCATCCAGCGCCGCCTGGAGGGAGCCCACAGCCAGCTTCGAGAGCTGATTGTGGATATATACCGTTCTTCTCTCGCCCTTCTGGACGATAGTGAGCCTCTGGTCGGTGGGATCCTTGGTGAGCAGCAGCTTCTCGCCCAGCTCGGTGAGCAGGGTGGTGACGTTCACATCGGTAACGATGCGGTGTATCGCTTCAAACCTCAGCGCGGGGGAGTGGAGGTTCACGATCTCCACCAGGGCATACCTTGCGGGGTGGTTCGAGAGATCCTTATCCGGATCAGACTTTTTCAGCTGCTCGTAGAATTCCTTTGCGGTAGCAAGGGAGTGGTTGCCGTCGCCCATAGCATAGACCAGGGGGCTGCTCTCGTTAAGCGAATACTTCTTGTTGAAGGCATCCAGATCGCCCAGAGCCTCCAGAGCCTTTATCGCCTGATCTGCGCTCTCGTCGTCCACCAGCATACCCTTGATGCTGCCGCCGCCCTGCATCAGCTTGAAATCGTAGAGTTTCTTGAAGCTCTCAGCCTTGGCGGTGAGGGGCTCGATGACCGTTCCCGCTGCGTCGTCGATGAGTATCATAATATGGGGCAGCTCAATGGGAGCGCCGTTCCTTATCTTGATCCTGGGGGGGATACGCTCCACAACGGTAGCCTCGGTGGCTCTTACCATAGAATCCGAGCCCTTGCGGTAATCGTACTGCTCCAGGTCCAGCTTGCCCACAAGGCCGGCTCTCACCAGCCCGTCTGACTGGGTCCTCTCGATATAGACGAGGGAGTTCTTATGCTCCTCGAACACGCCCTCGCTCAGATATTTCTCCATTGCCTTGTGGATGGAATCTATCCTGCCCTCAACGTCCTCCGACTCGAGGTAGACCTCGGGAAGAATGAGCTCCAGCGCCGAGGGGGCTCCCCCTGCGAGCTTTTCGGTCTCAGCCCAGTATTCGGGCTCGCTGGTGTACTGGTCGCAGGCGACTACCGCCCACTTTTCCATATCCGCGTCCTTCGGCAAAAGGATATCCGCCTTTGAAAATGCTGTCATAATAATTCCTCCCGATGTTTATTTACCGTCCCCGCGGCTGTCCGGCGGGGGCAGAGCTCCGAGGGAAAAGGCCTCGGAGGGTGTTTTTGAAAAATCTGAAGCTTCCTGCTTCGGCTGAACTGCCGGTCTCACGACGGGCTCGCTGCGCTCCTCCACCACTATCCTGGCGGGGCGGGGCTTCTGCTCCGGCTGGGTCTGCTGCGGGGCGGGGCTTTCCTCGGCCTCATCGAAGCTCTGCTTTATCTTCCAGACTATGAGCTCGAATATCAGCAGCGCCGCCAGTATCGGCACGCCGTAGTAGAGGCATATGGCTCCCAGCCAGCCGTCACCCAGATTTTCCGGGTGATCGCCGTTGTCTATCACACCGATGGCCACGGCGGCTGCGATAAGCAAGGCCGTCCCTATGGCGAAAAGCTTCCAGGGGGATGTCTCTCTCTTGCCGGTGCTGCGCTGTATGAGCGTTACCACGGTAATTATCAGGAACACTGCCGCCGATACTCCCGTCGCAAAGCCTACTGCCAGATACGCCGCCGCTCCCGTAAAATAAAAGCTGATCAGAAAGCAGACAGCGGATATCGCCGCAAGTATCAGCGCCGGCCTCAGAAATCTCGGCATCCTGCATCACCCCTTAAACGTTTTCGAGCTCCATAGCCCAAAACAGGACGGAGAATATCCGTCCTGTCAAAGCTTATCAATTCTGCTTGTCGGCAGCGCCGCAGCACTTCTTGTATTTCTTTCCGCTCCCGCAGGGACAGGGATCGTTGGGACCCACCTTGTTCACCTTGCGCTGGAGGGAATGGTGCTTGCTCTCGTTGAGCACCTGCTCTCTCTTGGGAGCCTCGGCCTGCTCGCCCTGCTTTCTTACCTGGATGGTAAAGAGCATTCTTACCGTGTCCTCGCGGATGGCGTCTACCATCGCATCGAACATCTCGAAGCCCTCCATACGGTACTCAACAACAGGGTTCTTCTGACCGTAGCTTCGCAGCACGATACCGCGCTTGAGCTCATCCATATCGTCGATGTGAGCCATCCACTTGGTATCTACTACCTTAAGCAGCACGACTCTCTCCACCTCGCGGATGAGATCCGTACCCAGATCCTCCTCACGCTTCTGATAGATAGCCGTAGCTCTCTCGGTGAGCATATCAATGATCTCCTGCTTGGAGATCTGATCCAGCTCATCCTCGGAATAGTTGAAGTCGTCATCCACGGTGAAGAGGCCCATAAAGTGATCCTTCAGACCCTCCAGGTTCCAGTAATCGTGGATCTCGTCGTCGGGCAGATAGGTATTAACGGAGGTCTCGATGTAATCCGTGATCATATTCATTATATAATCGTGGAGGTCGTCGCCGTTGAGCACCTTCTGGCGCTGACCGTAGATGATCTCACGCTGGGCGTTCATAACGTCGTCGTAGTTGAGGACGTTCTTTCTGATATTGAAGTTCCTGCCCTCGATCTTCTTCTGGGAGGATTCGATAACTCCCGAAAGCATCTTGGACTGGATGGGGGTGTTCTCGTCAACGCGGAGCATATTCATCATGCTGGTGATGCGGTCGCCGCCGAAGAGTCTCATCAGATCGTCCTCAAGGGAGAGGAAGAACAGGCTCTCGCCGGGGTCGCCCTGACGTCCGGAACGTCCGCGGAGCTGGTTGTCGATACGTCTTGACTCGTGTCTCTCGGTACCGATGATGAACAGACCGCCGGCTTCCTTAACAGCCTCAGCCTTCTCCTTTACCTCGGCATTGTACTTGTCGAGGAATTCCTTATACTTGGCTCTTGCCTCCAGAATGGTCTCGTCCTCGGTCTCGGCAAAGCCGGTGGCCTCGACTACTACCTCCTCGGGATATTCCAGCTTGTAGAGCTCGGCGGTGGCAAGGTACTCGGCGTTTCCTCCCAGGATGATATCGGTGCCTCGGCCTGCCATATTGGTGGCAATGGTAACGGCGCCGAACTTGCCTGCCTGTGCTACGATCTTAGCTTCCTTCTCGTGATACTTGGCGTTGAGCACCTCGTGCTTTATGCCCTTGTTTTTCAGCAGCCTGGAGAGGTACTCCGACTTCTCGATGGAAACGGTGCCGACCAGTACGGGCTGGCCTTTCTCGTGGCACTCGATGATCTGCTCGATAACGGCGTTGAACTTGCCCTTCTCGGTCTTGTAAACAACGTCGGGGTGATCCTTTCTGATAACGGGCTTGTTGGTGGGCACCTCGATACAGTCCAGCTTGTAGATCTCTCTGAACTCGTCCTCTTCGGTAAGAGCGGTACCCGTCATACCCGAAAGCTTCTGATAAAGACGGAAATAGTTCTGATAGGTAATGGTGGCAATGGTCTTGCTCTCGCGCATTACCTTAACGCCCTCCTTGGCCTCGATAGCCTGGTGGAGACCATCGTTGAAGCGCCTGCCCTCCATTATACGTCCGGTGAACTCATCAACGATGAATACCTCGTCGCCGCCGCTCTTTCCGGGCTTTACAACGTAATCAACATCCTTGTGCATCGTACCGTTGGCCTTTATAGCCTGATTGATGTGATGCAGCAGGGTCATATTGTCGGCATCCATAAGGTTCTCGACGTTGAAGGCTTTTTCAGCCTTGGAAACGCCCGCCTTGGTAAGTGTGGCGGTCTTTGCCTTCTCGTCGATGATATAGTCGCCGCCCAGAGCGTCGTTATCGGCCTTGTCGTCCATTTCAACGACGGTAACGGGCTTCAGGGTCTTGGCGAAGCGGTCGGCAAGAGTATAGAGCTCGGTGGACTTATCGCCCTGACCCGAGATGATAAGAGGCGTTCTTGCCTCGTCTATGAGGATGGAGTCCACCTCATCCACGATAGCGAAGGAGAAATCTCTCTGCACCTTATCCTTTTTATAGATGACCATATTGTCACGGAGGTAGTCGAAGCCGAACTCCGAGTTGGTGCCGTAGGTGATGTCGCAGTTATAGGCGGCGCGCTTGGTGTTGTTGTCCATACCGTTGAGCACCACGCCTATGGTCTGACCGAGGAAGCGGAACACCTTGCCCATTTCCTCCGACTGGAACTTAGCCAGATAGTCGTTGACGGTAACGACGTGAACACCCTTGCCGTCCAGGGAGTTTGCATAAGCGGCAAGGCAGGCCACCAGGGTCTTACCTTCACCGGTCTTCATTTCGGCGATACGCCCCTGATGCAGGACGATAGCGCCTATGATCTGTACGGGGAAGGGCTTCTTGCCCAGAACTCTCCAGGCAGCCTCGCGGCATACCGCCAGAGCGTCGGGGAGGACGTCGTCCAGAGTACCCAGCCCGTCTGAGATCTTATCCTTCATTATCTGAGTCTGCTTCCTGAGCTCCTTATCGCTCATGGGAGCATACTTTTCCTCAAGCTCGAGCACCTTGTTCTTTATAGGCTCGATCCTTTTGAGCTCTTTCTTGGAATAGTTACCGAATATTGCTTCGACCAATCCCATTTTTACATTCCACCTTTGATTAGAGTTGTATCATCATTACTTTCCTGATATAACAAGCTATGATATAGCAATACATTTTATATTATACCAAAGGGAGGAAGAATTGTCAACAGCAAATTTTTATCGCTTGGCGAACATATGACCCAAGGTTTTCTGATGGGTGATTTTTCGGACAGCACGGTGCTTTAAACCGGCGCACTCAAAAATGTTGAAAACTCGGTTGAAAATGTTAAAAACTCGCTGATAAAACCCCTTATCAACCCCGCTTTATTCAAAGTTTTCAACAATAATACGTTTTTTTGCCCTGAAACCCGTTTTCACGGTTTTGTGCCGTGTTTTCAACGGTACATAAAACAGGACTCGTTCATCTCATTTCGCATATATGCAGGCCTTAATGAATAATCGCCGCAAACCGCGCAGCTGCGCAGTTTGCGGCGATGGTAGCCTTTCTACCCGACAATTTCCGACAAATTATGCGAAAAATATTTTCCGCAAAAATCGGTCAGGCTGCGGCAAATGGTGACTTGAAGGGCTCACTGCCCGTTATCTCTGCCCTGAGGGTCATCAGCACTGAGCTCTGCTGCTATCTTTATCAGCTCAGCGAACTGCTGACGGTAATTATCGGTCAGGAGGCTGCGGCTGTTAAGGGTCCCGAGCAGTACGGAAAGGCTGGGGGCCGTATCGCTTCCGCGGAGGTACTTGGCAAAGCCGGCAACGCAGCAGGCAAAGGCAAGGTCATCACCGGGTTCTGCGTTATAGTCACCGGTCTTTACGGTCCTGGTAAGCTCCTTGCCGGTATCGCCCTCGGGCTCCTTATAGCGGATCCTTACGGTTGCGAAGGTCTCGGGGGTCTGTGCGGGAGCTGCTGCGGGGGTATAGGAGAGAGGCACTCCGCAGATACCGTCGGAGCCCAGCACGCCGTTGGCGGGGACTATCTCATAGATGATAGTGACCTGGTGGCCTGCGCCCATATCGCCGGCGTCCTTGGTATCGTCGGTAAAGTCCTCATCGCTGAGAGCGCGGTTCTCGTAGCCCACAAGCTTATAGGCTGCTACCGCCTTGGGATCGAACTCTATCTGGGCCTTTACGTCCTTGGCAACGGTGAAGAGGGTCCCCGAAAGCTCGGCTGAGAGCACCTTTTCGGCCTCCTGCTCCGAGTCGATATAGGAATAGTTGCCGTTGCCGTTATCGGCCAGGGCTTCGAGCCTTGCGTCCTTGAGGTTGCCGGTACCGAATCCCAGCACCGAGAGGAACACTCCGCTCTCACGCTTCTTCTCCACGAGTTCTTTAAGCTCCTCCTCGGAGGACACGCCCACGTTGAGGTCGCCGTCGGTAGCCATTACTATGCGGTTATTGCCGCCCTTGATGAAATACTTTTCAGCGAGGTCATAGGCCATATTGATGCCGGCCTCGCCTGCGGTGGCGCCTGATGCGACAAGCGAATCCAAAGCTGCGGCGATCAGGCCCTTATCGCTGCCGTTAGCGCCGTCGAGGACGATCTTCTCCTCCCCCGAATAGGTGACAATTGAGACTCTGTCGTTCTGGGTGAGGCTTTCGGAGAGCATTTTGAAGGCTTTTACTGCCAGCGGGAGCTTAAGGCTGCTCTTCATGGAGCCGCTGACGTCTATCAGCAGGACGATATTCATAGGGGGTCGGTTCTTGACCTCGATATCCCTGGCTTTCAGCCCCACCATCAGCAGCTTGGTCTTGCTGCCGTTGAGGAAGGAGCCGTCCGCCAGCTCGGTGGTGATTGAGATAGGGTCATCGCCTGTGGGCTGGGGGTAGTCATAGCTGAAATAATTGATGAACTCCTCTGCTCTGACGGAATCCTTATCGGGCAGCAGCCCCTCGCTCAGAAATCTTCTGGTATTGGAATAGGAAGCGGTATCCACATCTGTTGAGAATGTAGAGAGGGGGCTCTCGCTGACCAGAGTGAACTGATTCTCGGCAAAGCCCTTATACTCCTCGCCGCTGTAGAAGGCGCCGTCGGGGGCTGCCTCACAGCTCAGAGCAGCGTCGTTGGTCTCCATTTTTCTCGCATATTCCTTTCCCGCAGTTTCGGGCATATCCGAGGGGGTCATTGTGGCATCGGCTTTTTCTTCGGGTGCGTCGAAGGTTTTATCTGTGGTCTGCGGCGCAGTTATCCTACTTTCCGCTTCTGTTACTGCGGGGAGCGAGTCGGCTTTATTATCGGCGGTTGCGTTATCCCCGGAGGCGCAGGAGGTGAATGCTCCCACTGTCATAACGACTGCTGCTGCCAGGGCGATGAGCTTATTATTTCTCTGTTTCATTTTGTTGTCCTCCCTTATAATTGTGTTTTCTTTGATCTATTGGCTTTGTTTGTTACTGCGGCACCGCGTCATCTATATTCTGTATCTGCAGATCCTGGTTGGCTATCGCCCCGATCAGTCTCAATGCCGTCTTATCGTCAAGATACCTGTTGCTGTCGCCGCTTGTTGCCAGCATTATCAATCTGTCAGTAACTATATAAAACGTTCCCTGACCCGCATCGTTGCTGTATATCGGCGAAGTCTTTACCTCCGCATCCTTGCTGATAAGCGTCCCCAGACGGATCATCCTGTCCAGCGTATCTTTATTGACTCTCCCGTAAGGCTCCGTCTTCTCCCTGACCTTCTCCAGTGCGGCTATGAGCTCGTCCTCGCTCGGGATCTCAACACCGTAATCATCCCCGCCGGCAAAGTCAAATTTGTAGATGTACCCCTCACGGTCAATAAACGTTCCGTTATCGTAAACGCCCCAGGCAAAGTTTGTATTCCTGAATATGACTGCGATCTCGGTATCCATCAATCCGCAGTCTCCCTCGGGGACTTGTACTGCCTGATCCTTCAGCGATCTGCCTGCGGCTATGCTGCAAAGCTCATCGAACCACTGGGCGGAGTATTTCTCCGTAGGCAGCAGGCAGAGGGTCCCTTCGTCATTCTTCTCACCGTGGATGACGAACACCTCTGTACCGTCCTCGGTCCTGCCTATGCTGATCAGCAGTCCGTCGCCCTTCTCATGCTCTCTCGGCTTGAGCCTCAGCTCAGAGCCGTAGGAGCTGCTGTTGAGGTTCTTAAGGTACCCCAGGCTGTTTTCTTCCAGAGCCATCAGCATATCCCAGAAGGCGCAGGTCATAACATCGTCCCTGATCTGCTGCTCTATGCGGACGTAGTCGTTTTGATCCTTGTCGGGGTACGCCCACACGGCGGTATAGATATAGTCATAACTGCTCCTTGCATCGAACACTTTGGTCTTTTCGGCAGGCTCCCGTTTGCTTTCGGGGCGGGAGGTCTCCGGCTCCGTTTCAGGCTTCTTCTCGGTGAGCTTAGTCTCCGTTACAGGCACTGTTATTACATGAGCGGAGGTAACGGCCGCTTCCGAGATATCCTTTGCCGAGACGTCGGCTGCCTGGGTATCGTTCCCGGAGGCGCAGGCTGTCATCAGCAGGGCTGCCGCGAGTATCACAGCTGTTCTTTTCATTTTGCTTCTCTCCCTTTTAGGCAACACCGCACGACTCCTGTGCATCAGTATGCGCAACCTCAACTGGCGTTGAGGCACAGATTTTCGTCAGATTGCCTAAATTCGACGCAGGCTTGCAAGCGAAGTTCACTTCGCTTTACGCAACGTCAAGGAGAATTTGGGTAATATGACGGAAAGCTG
>JAFXXU010000019.1 GCA_017542125.1 Ruminococcus sp. | reverse complement strand
TGCACGTCATCTGCTTGCACTTTTTCCGTCATAGCACACAAATTCTCCTTGCCGGGCGCTAGCCCGCCTGCGTCGAATTTATGCACTCTGACGGAAAAATTGACTGCGTATCTGACGCACAGGGGTTGTGCGGTATTGCCTTAAGCGTCCGGACAGGCTCCGGGCGCTTATTTGCTGTCTGCCCACGGGCAATTATTGCGGATAAGCGAAAAGTGCAGCAAATGTTGCGATATTAGCTCTCCCTGCTTGAAATAAACTGAGCTTTGTGATATAATCATAATTGAGGCAATGTATATTTCGGTATGCAGGCCTGTGATGGAATATAAAAATATGAACAGGGAGGAACGTCATATATGAAAATGTCATTCCGCTGGTACGGGACGGGAAACGACAGCATCACGCTCTCGCAGATCCGTCAGATACCAGGCGTTGAAGAAATAGTCTGGGCGCTTCACCACAAGCAGCCCGGCGAGGTCTGGGAAAAGGATGAGATACAGGCCGTCAAGGACGAGCTTGATCGCTACGGCTTCGGGATGTCGGTGGTGGAGTCGGTGAACGTCCACGACGATATCAAGACCGCCGGAGCTGACCGCGACCTCTATATCGAGAACTATAAGCAGACGCTCCGCAACCTCAGCGAGTTCGGGGTAAAGGTGGTTTGCTATAACTTTATGCCCGTCTTTGACTGGACGAGAACAGACCTTTTCCACCCCCTGCCCGACGGTTCCACTGCCCTCTACTACGAAAAGAGCAAGATAAAACAGGATCCCTCGGAAATGGCCGAGTATATCCTCTCAGAGACCAAGGGCTACACCATGCCCGGCTGGGAGCCCGAAAGGCTGGCTGACCTTAACCGCCTCTTTGAGCTATACAAGAACGTGGATAAGGAAGCCCTTTGGGATAATCTGAAATACTTCCTTGAAGCCCTTATGCCCACCTGTCACGAGTGCGGCATCAAAATGGCTATCCACCCGGATGACCCCCCCTGGGATATCTTCGGGCTTCCCAGGCTGCTCGTTGACGCGGCGGCTGTGGACAGATTCCTCTCTATGGTGGATGATCCCTATAACTGCCTGACCCTCTGCTCCGGCTCCCTGGGCTCTAACCCCGGTAACAACGTGGCGGAGATCGTCAGAAAGCATTGCGGCCGCATTGCATTCGCTCATATCAGAAACGTCAAGCATTTCGATAACGGGGATTTCTCCGAGACCTCTCACCGCGACTGCGACGGTGATGTGGGTATCCTTGATATCATCAGGGCATACCACGACGGCGGCTTTGAGGGCTATATCCGTCCAGACCACGGCAGGCATATCTGGGATGAAAAATGCCGCCCCGGCTACGGCCTCTACGACAGAGCCCTGGGTATAATGTATATCCTGGGAGCCTGGGATATGCTTGACAAACTTTCGGGAAGGTGAGAATATGAAACCCTTTATGGATGCAGATTTCCTGCTGGACACCGATGAGGCCAAGACCCTCTTCCATACCTATGCCGAGGGCCTCCCCATAATCGACTACCATTGCCACATCGACCCGCGGGAGATATACGAGAATAAGAACTATGAGAGCATCACCGCTCTATGGCTGGGGGGCGACCATTACAAATGGCGCGCTATGAGGCAGATGGGTTACCCCGAGGAGCTCATAACCGGCTCCGCCGACCCCAAGGAGAAGTTCAGAGCCTGGTGCAGGACCCTTTCTCAGGCGGTGGGCAGCCCCCTCTATCATTGGAGCCACTTAGAGCTGCAAAGGTATTTCGGCTGCACCCTCCCTGTGAACGAGAGTAATGCCGACAGGATATACGATATCTGCAATGAAGCCCTCAAGGGCCAGAGCCTTAAACCGAGAAGCATAATCAAGAGCTCTAAGGTAAAGGTCATCGGCACCACCGATGACCCCTGCGACAGCCTTGAATACCATAAGCTCCTCGCCGCGGACAGCTCCCTCGGGTGCAGGGTGATACCCACATTCCGCCCCGACCAGCTGCTCCTTATCGGAGGGGAGAGCTTCCCCGCATATATCGAAAGGCTCGGCAAGGCAGGGGGAAGAGAGATAACCGACCTCGACTCCCTCAAAGCCGTTCTTACCGGGAGAATGGAGCATTTCAACTCCCTCGGCTGCCGCAGCAGCGATCAGAGCGCAGCCTATTTCCCCTGCACACTTATCTCCGACAGCAAAGCGGATGCGATACTCAAAAAAGCTCTGTCAGGCGAAAGCATCTCCGAGGATGAGCGCCTGGGCTTTATGACCAGCATAATGCTTTTTCTCGGCAGAGAGTACGCAAGGCTCGGTTGGGTGATGCAGCTGCATTTCGGAGTTGTCCGCAACTCAAACAGCAGGATGTTCGCCCTTGTGGGCAAGGACACTGGCTTTGACCGCATCCACAGCAATGCCCCTATTGAGACCCTTGCCTGCTTCCTGGACGAGCTTGACAAGACCGGCGAACTGCCGAAGACCGTCCTTTACAGCCTCGACCCATCAATGAATACGCCTCTCGATGTCCTTGCCCGCTGCTTCTCTCAGGAGGGCGTAAAGGGCAAGGTTCAGCACGGCGCTGCCTGGTGGTTCAACGACAATCTCGGCGGGATGAGAGATCACCTGCGCTCTATGTGCGAGCAGGGCGTCCTCGGGACGTTTATAGGTATGCTCACCGATTCCCGGTGTATGCTTTCCTATACAAGGCACGAGTATTTCAGGCGTATTCTCTGCGCCTTTATCGGCAGGCTCTGCGCCGACGGTGAGCTGGTCTGGGACGAGCAGCTGTTGGGTCAGCTGGTCGCCGATGTATGCTATTACAATGCCGAGAGCTTCTTCTCTCTCGGCAGCAAGGAGGATTTATGAGCATAATCAAACAGTTTGAGCTTACGGGCATAGTTCCCGTTGTGGTGATAGATGACGCTAAGGACGCAGTCCCCCTCGCGGAGGCGCTTATCAAAGGAGGCCTTCCCGCTGCGGAGATAACCTTCAGAACTCCCGCCGCCAAGGACGCTATTGCAGCTATCAGCAAGAGCTTCCCCGACCTCGCAGTAGGTGCGGGTACCGTCCTCACCTGTGAGCAGGCGGATGCCGCTGTCGAAGCGGGAGCAAAATTCATTGTCAGCCCCGGCCTGAACCCCGAGGTGGTGAAGCACGTTATCAGCAGGGGAGTACCGATGATCCCCGGCTGCGCCAACGCCTCCGATATAGAAGCGGCACTGTCCCTGGGTCTCACTGAGGTGAAATTCTTCCCTGCGGAGCCCCTCGGAGGGCTTAAAATGATAAAGGCCCTCGCCGCACCTTATACAAACGTCCGGTTTATGCCCACTGGCGGCCTCAATGCCGCCAACATCGGAGCTTACCTTGACGATCCCCGTATCATCTGCTGCGGAGGCAGCTTTATGGTGCCCAAGGAGCTTATCGCCAAGGGTGATTTTGATAAGATCGCCGCCCATACCCGTCAGGCTGAGGATATAATGCTCAGAGTGACCTTTAAGGGTCTCGATGAAAAGGGCAGGAGCATTCTGGCTTCCTCGAACCCCGAAAGAACGGCCTTCCATATGCGCCGGCGGGGAGCAGGATTCTTTGACAGTGAAACCGAGTCACCCTCAAAAGGTAATTCATTTGAGGCCGAGACCTTCATTCTCACAGCTTTATGATCGGGGGATAGTCTATGTCAAACAGAGTCGTTACCTTCGGAGAGATAATGCTCAGGCTGGCTCCCGAGGGCTATTACAGGTTTTTGCAGGCTGACAGCTTCGGAGCCGTCTACGGCGGTGGAGAGGCAAATGTAGCGGTCTCGCTTGCACAGTTCGGCATCGACGCCGCATTCGTCAGCAAGCTGCCGGATCACGATATCGGTCAGGCGGCGGTCAATTCCCTGAGAAGATGGGGAGTGGATACCTCCTGCATCCTCCGGGGCGGGGACAGGGTAGGCATCTACTACCTGGAGCGTGGAGCCTCCCAGCGCCCCTCAAAGGTCATCTATGACCGGGCGGGTTCTTCCTTTGCCATGTCCAAGCGGACGGAATACGATTGGGAGAAGCTCTTTGCCGGAGCCTCCTGGTTCCACCTGACGGGCATAACCCCCGCCCTGGGTGAGGAGCTGTCCGCAGCAAGCCTTGAAGCCGTCAAGGCAGCCAAGAGGCTTGGCCTCACTGTCAGCTGCGATATAAACTACCGCTCAAAGCTCTGGGATAAGGAGACAGCGGGCAGGGTAATGAGCGAGCTGCTCCCATATGTGGATATCTATATCGGCGGCAGGGGTCAGGAGGATGAGCTTTTCGGGATCCATACCGAGCTTCGCTCCGAGGACGACTACTCCGCCTACGAGCCCGCGGTCAAAGAGCTCTGCCGCCGCTTCGGCTTCAAGCAGGCAGCAATGACTCTGCGCACCACCGTTTCCTCAAACGTAAACAAGTGGGCGGCGCTGCTCTGCGACGGCAGCAGCTTCTCATACAGCCGTGAATACGAAATTGATATCGTTGACCGCGTGGGCGGCGGTGACAGCTTTGCCGCAGGGCTGATCTATGCCTCGCTTTCGGGTATGTCCCGGCAGGATACGGTGGATTTTGCTGCAGCAGCCTCCTGCCTGAAGCTGACGGTGGAGGGCGATCAGAATGTCGTCACCGCCGATGAGGTGATGCAGCTTGTTAAGAGCGGCTCGGCTCAGATAAAAAGATAGGAGGTAATCCCGTGAAACTCACCTTAATGGGAATAACCGACAACAGGCAGGAGTGGCTCGATAAGGGCTTCATCCTCCCCGGATACGATATAGAGGCTATGAAGCTTGAGACCGCCGCAGCCCCCGAATGGATACATTTCGGCGCAGGCAACATCTTCCGCGGATACATCGCCTGCCTTGCGGACGATCTCCTCGGCAAGGGTCTTATGAAGAGCGGCATTATCGCCGTTGACGTGTTCAATACAGAGCCCATCGAGAAGATATTCGACCCCTTTGACGATCTGGCTCTTCTGGTAGGACTCAAAGCTGACGGCGGCAGATATCTGCGGGTCATAGGCTCTGTTGCAGAGGCCTGCGCCGCTGTTGGCGAGGGCTTTGAGCGGCTCAAGTCCGCTGCCCGCTGCAATTCTCTGAAAATGATCTCCTTCACCATAACCGAAAAGGGCTACGCCGTCACCGATCTGAACGGCGATATGCTCCCGGCTGTTGCTGCTGATATCAGCGCCGGCCCCCGGGGCGAGCTGTCCTCGGCGCTGGGGAAGGTCTGCGCTCTGCTCCTTGAGCGCTTTACGGCGGGAGCTATGCCCGTGGCGCTGGTAAGTATGGATAACTGCAGCCAAAACGGCGATAAGCTCTGCCAAGGGATAAGAACTGTCGCCCAGGGCTGGGTGAAAAACGGCTTCATCGGGGGAGAGTTCCTTTCCTATATCAATGACCCCGAGGGCGTGTCCTTCCCCTGGAGCATGATCGACAAGATCACCCCCCGCCCCGACCCGGCCATCGGCAAAGAGCTTGAAGCTATGGGCATCGAGGATATGGAGCCAGTCATTACCAAGCGCGGGACGTTCCTGGCACCCTTTGTGAATGCCGAGCTGCCCCAGTATCTAGTCATCGAGGACAGCTTCCCCAACGGCAGACCGCCCCTTGATGAAGCGGGAGTATACCTCACCGACCGTGAGACCGTGGGCAAGACCGAGAAGATGAAGGTAATGACCTGCCTGAACCCTCTCCATACAGCACTTGCAGTTTTCGGCTGCCTGCTCGGATATAAGAAGATCTCCGACGAGATGAATGACCCCGACCTTAAAGAGCTGGTGTACCGCCTTGGCTGTAAGGAGGGCCTGCCTGTTGTGGTCGATCCCGGCATCATCCGCCCGGAGGATTTCTTGAAGGAAGTCCTCACCGAGCGCCTGCCCAACGCAGCTCTGCCGGATACTCCCCAGCGCATCGCCTGCGATACCTCCCAGAAGATACCCATCCGCTTCGGCGGGACGGTCAAGGCATATGCTGCAAAGGGCGGGGCGGGAAGTCTGGAGCTCATCCCCTTGGTGATCGCCGCCTGGCTGCGTTATCTTATGGCTCTTGACGACGAGGGCAAAGCTATGGAGCTCTCCCCCGATCCAATGATCCCCCAGCTGCAAAAGACCATCCGCTCCGGCTGGTTCAAGGGTTCGGAGCCCTATACCGACAGTGACAGAGAAGCCCTTCTCGCCGTGCTCTCAAACAGCGAGCTCTTCGGCACCGACCTAGTCTCGGCCGGGCTTTCGGAAAAGATACTCTCTTATTTTGAGAAGCTCACAGCGTCCGAGGGTGCAGTAAGGAACACCCTGAAGGAGGCGCTTTTGAAGTAAACAGTAAGGAGGAAGAGTAAAATGAAGCAGTACAGAAATGTCTTTGCCGAGCTGGGTAAGACAGAGGAGCAGATCGAAAAAAGGCTCAGTGAGATCGTGGACGAGTTCTTCTTCGGAGAGGACAAGGTCTATCACCCCGTAGGGGATGATATGGCTTACATCGAGGATACCGGCAATCACGATGCCCGCACCGAGGGAATGTCCTACGGGATGATGATGTGCGTCCAGCTTGATATGAAGGAGGAATTCGACCGCCTCTGGAAATGGTCAAAGACCTATATGTATATGTCCGAGGGGGATAACGAGGGCTACTTTGCCTGGTCCTGTAAGACAAACGGCGAGAAGAACTCCTACGGCCCCGCCCCCGACGGCGAGGAATTCTATGCAATGGCGCTCTTCTTTGCCTCATCCCGCTGGGGGGACGGCGAGGGCATCTTCAACTATTCTCACGAGGCAAGGGAGATACTCCGCGCCTGCCTCCATAAAGGCGAGAACGGCAGAAAGGGCGCCCCAATGTGGAACAGGGAAAACAAGCTGATCCTCTTCGTTCCCGGAAGCGACCACAGCGACCCATCCTATCACCTGCCCCATTTCTATGAGCTCTTTGCCCGCTATGCCTATGAGGAGGACAGAGCTTTCTTCGCAGAGGCAGCTCAGGCCAGCAGGGAATATCTGATCAAGGCCTGCGACCCTGTTACAGGTATGAACCCCGAGTATGGCGAGTTTGACGGCTCGCCAATGTCCAGACCCCTGACCTGGACTACCGACCGCCACGATCAGTTCTACAGCGATGCCTACCGCACCGCTGCCAATATCGGTCTTGACTATGAGTGGTGTCACAAGGACATTGGCCAGACCGCCGCTGCCGGCAGGCTTCAATATACCCTCGGAGTGGTGAATGCCGCCGATCCCTTTGTTACCTACACCGTCAAGGGCGAGAGGACGGGTCAGCCCGCTTTGCACCCCGTTGCCATTCTGGCCACTACTGCCCAGGCATCTCTTGCCGTAGAGGGTCCCCTCTCTCTTGAAAGCCCCGAACCCGAAAAGGCGCTTGCCGCCCAGTGGGTCGAGCGCTTATGGAACGAGCCCATGCGAAAGGGCGACAGGCGGTATTACGACAACTGTCTCTACCTGTTCGCTTTCCTGGCTCTCAGCGGAAGATACAGGATGTACTGATACAGCAAAAAAACACCCGGAAGGCTCAAACTTTCCGGGTGTTTCTGTATGCACTTTATTATTTCTTCTTTACATATCTGTGCTTGCTGATATCGTAGGTCTCCTTGCTCTTTCTGCCCAGGATGATGAACAGAGCAGCTACCGCGATACCCACGCCTGCAACGACGCCGATGATGATGAAGATGATGCTGTTGCCGGTGGAGCTCTTGTCAGCCTCGGTGGCGGCGGCAGCCTCGGTCACGGTGGCGGGAGCAGACTCGGTGGGAGCTGCGGTCGTAACAGCAGCCTGGGACTCATCGGGAGCTGCGGAGCTCTCCTCAACGGGCTTGGGCTCGTCAACGTGGAGGTTCTTGCAGTTGAACACGAAGAGGTCGGAAGCGGCGATGGTATTCTTGCCGGTGTCGCCCACGTGAACTGTGGATACACAGGTGAAATCGTCGGTGCCGTAGGAGTTTACCATATCGTCATATGCGAAAACCGCAAAGGTGTTGCCGTAGGTGATAGGTCTTACCTTTGCCCATACGGTGCTGTTCTTGGCCTTGGGAGATACGTTGTCGTCGATGCTCTGGAGGATGAATTCAACAGGTGAAGCAGAAACATCTTCCGCAGCATCAGAGGTGAAAAGCACCAAAGCCTTGGACTCAGGGGTCATATAGCTTACATCGAACTGATCTACCTCAATGGTCATGCTCTGGCCCCAGTTGGAGCTCTCCTGAGGGCTCTTGGCGTGAACCCATACTGTATGGAGAATGCCCTGATCGGCAGCCTCGTTGTTTGAGAGAACGTTCTTTGCATCAAAGCTGCCGATAGAAGCATTCTTGTCAGCCACAACAACGTCCATGGAATATACTAAAGTGGGATCGGTCTCACCGAGGGCGTTCTTGATATCCTCATAAGCAAAGACAGCCTTGCCGTCCTTGTATTCCTTCATTTCCACCTCAACGGAAGCAGGCTCGCCGTAGTTGTCATTAGCTTCAGAGGCCTTCCAGTAGCTCAGCTTGAGCTTTGCGGGGCAGGTGTCGCCCTCAAAGCCGGTGCAGCCTACCTCGATAGAGGTGCTGTCGGTAAAACGGGAAGCCGAGAGCTTGTTGGAGTTGATGTTGAAGGAAACCGCGTTATCGTCCTTATAGGCGGTTTTGGTATCGAGGTTTACGTCGGCAGCAGCTGCCGAAAAAGCACCGATAACCAATGCTGCCGCAGCAGTCACGAGCATAGCAAATGCCTTTTTCATGATCCTTCTCCTTTTCATATTCAATACTTATTATAATAATACATATCCTGACAGTTATTATTATATCACACGTCAATTTAAACGTCAATTAAGATTTTTGGAGAATTTAACGGCTTTCTATTAACTTTAATGGTGAATTTATACAAAGCAAAAGACCTTGACGTATGTTTTTACTGCACAAAATTTTCGCCACGGTATTGTGCAGTATAACAAAAGGCGTACTCCTTCCGGAGCACGCCTTAAATGTGTTATCTTTGGCTTATCAGCCGAGAACTACCTCGACCTCGTGAACGGTACCCTCATCGAATACGGGGAGGATATTGCCGTTGATCTTAACGCCGTCAACTACCACGCTCTTAACACCCTTGCTGATGTGGTCGGGGTTCTTGAAGGTGATGTTGTAGGTGTTGCCGCGGAACTTTCTGGTGAGCTTGTAGCCGTCCCAGGCCTCGGGGATAGAGGGATCTACCTTAAGGCCGTCATAGTCGGGGATGATACCGAGTATGTACTGGGAGATAGCCACGAAGTTCCAGGAAGCTGTACCGGTCAGCCAGCTGTTCTTGGCCTCACCGTGTCTGCCTGCATCCTTGCCTGCGATCATCTGAGCGTAAACATAGGGCTCGGTGCGGTGGAGGTCGGAGATATCCTCAAGATATGCGGGAGCGATCTTGGAGTAGTACTCAAATGCCTGATCGCCTCTGCCTGCGAATGCCTCAGCGCAGATGATCCACGCATTGTTGTGGCAGAAGATACCTGCATTCTCCTTGTAGCCGCCCGGATATGTCGAGATCTCGCCGTACTCCTTGTAGTATCTTGTGAATGCGGGGTTGTTCAGCACAAGACCGTACTTGGTATCGAGATACTTCTTAACGGAGTTGAGAGTTATGATATCCTTGCCGCTCTCCTTGCCGAGGCCGCCCATAACTGCGAAGCCCTGGGGTTCGATGAAGATCTTGCCCTCCTCGCACTCCTTGGAGCCGACCTTCTTGCCGAAGTCGTCGTATGCACGGATGAACCACTCGCCGTCCCAGCCGTAATCAAGGGTAGCCTTGTTCATCTTGTCGATCTCATCCTGAGCAGCCTTAGCCTCGTCGTCAAGACCCTTGTACTTGCAGAGTGCAACATACTCGGGGCCGATGAAGCTCATCATAGCAGCTACCATTACGGATTCTGCCACGCGGCTGAACTTAGCCTCGCCGTACTTGGGAGAGGTATAGGTCTGGAAGCTCTCACCGGGAGTATCGGAATGGCAGGAGAGGTTGAGGCAGTCGTTCCAGTCAGCTCTCATAGCCAGAGGCAGGCCGTGAGGACCAACGAACTTGGCAACGTGCCAGAAGCTCATCTTCAGGTGGTGCATCATGGACTGAGCCTTGCTCTCGTCGTTGTCGTAAGGAACGCTCTCGTCCAGGATGGAGTAATCGCCGGTCTCCTTGATGTACTGAGCGGTGGAGAGGATCATCCACAGCGGGTCATCGGAGAAGTCGCCGCCGATGGCATCGTTACCCTTCTTGGTAAGGGGCTGATACTGGTGATAGCAGCCGCCGTCCTCAAACTGAGTAGCAGCCAGGTCGAGGATACGCTCTCTTGCTCTGTCGGGGATCTGGTGAACGAAGCCCAGAAGATCCTGGTTGGAGTCACGGAAGCCCATGCCTCTGCCGATGCCGCTCTCGAAGTAGGAAGCGGATCTGGACATATTGAAGGTTACCATGCACTGATACTGGTTCCAGATGTTAACCATTCTGTTGAGCTTGTCATCGTTGGTCTCAACATGGTACTGGGAAAGGAGAACATCCCAGTAAGCCTTCAGCTCTGCGAGAGCCTTGTCAGCCTTCTCGGCGGTGTTCATAGCCTCGATCATAGCGTAAGCCTTGCTCTTGTTCATAGAGCCGTCGGCGTTCCACTTATCGGTGCCGTTCTCAACATAGCCCAGCAGGAACACGAGGCTCTTCTCCTCGCCTGCTGCGAGAGTGATGTCAAGGCAGTGGGAAGCAACGGGGCTCCAGCCGTCAGCCTTGGAGTTTGCGGGCTTGCCTGAGAATACGGTGCCGGGGTTGGCGAAGCCGTTGTAGATGCTGCCCATAAAGGTCTCTCTGTCGGTATCGTAGCCGCAGATATCGGCATTTACGGTGTAGAATGCAAAGTGATCGCGGCGCTCCTTGTACTCGGTCTTGTGGAAGATAGTCGAGCCCTCGATCTCAACCTCACCGGTGTTGAAATTTCTCTGGAAGTTTTCGCCGTCGTCGGAGGCGTTCCAGAGGCACCACTCCAGGAAGGAGAACAGCTTGAAGCTCTTGGCCTTGTCGGAGGTGTTCTTGAGCACCATCTTCTGGACCTCACCGTTGAAGTTCTGAGGAACGAAGAAGGTCACCTCTGCGGAAACGCCGTTCTTCTCGCCCTTGATAACGGTGTAGCCGATACCGTGGCGGCAGGAATAGCTGTCAAGCTCGGTCTTTACAGGGCTCCAGCCGGGGGACCATACGCACTCGCCGTCGTTGATGTAGAAATATCTTCCGCCCATATCAACGGGGACGTTGTTGTAGCGGTAACGGGTGATCCTCCTCAGACGGGCATCCTTGAAGAAGCTGTAGCCGCCTGCGGTGTTGGAGATGAGTGAGAAAAACTCCTGAGTTCCCAGATAGTTGATCCAGGGGTAGGGAGTTCTCGGGTTGGTGATGACGTATTCCTTGTTGGCGTCATCGAAGAATCCGAATTTCATAGTAAATCCACCTTTCGTTGTATTGTGTTAGGTCGTCTTAGGATATATTGACTCAGAGGATTATATCCTCATAGATCACTGAGTGAGCGTAATACACGATTTCTATTTTCTGGCTGTGCAGCTGTACATTTGTAAACCCGCCGTCCTCATCCGCAAGGCGGTAGCTGCGGGACATATGGGTGCGGGTCTCCACCGGAGTCTGTGTGAGCAGCTCGTACTTGTCCTGGGGGATCCTCAGCAGGATCGAATCAATGGTGCCCTCCTGATCAAATACGGCGTAATACTCGTTGGAGCCTCCCTTGCAGGTCACGAAGCTCTCCACCGTCACGGTCTTGGGCGAGTCCAGATCCTTCTGGATATTGTGTATCGAGCGGAAGATGGAAAAGCTGCATAACAGCAGTATCACTCCGCTGCAAATCGTAAATGCGAACTGTGCCAGCGAGCGTTCTTTCTTCCAGGTCCTGAACACCAGGATGATGAAGCCAACTATCGACAGCAGCAGTATGACCATAGCGATCACATTCGAGCGCATAAAGCGTTCGATGGTCTTTCTTCCGCCGAGAAGGTCAGCTCCGTCCATGGAATGCTTCTGGATATAGAATGCAATCATACCCATCAAGGCGAAAACAGAGAATATAGCGGACCATTTTTTTGATTCACGTCTCTCCTCGCTCCGGCCCGAGAACTTGTACGCCGCATCGGTGGCGGCTTCGGAGACGATGTGTTCAAAGACGCCCATTATGCTATCGTGAAGAATCTCTGCCGGCACTCGAAGGCTTCGCCGCGGGCGAGCTCGGTGTAACCGCTGACTTCACGGTCCAGGCTGAGATTGCAGGCATTTATCATCGCGGTCATGGGCTCGGGGCAGAAATACCCGTTGAAGCCGCGGTCGTTCCACATATTCCAGAATCTATATTCCTCCGAGACCTCGTTGCAGACCCTGAGCCCGCTCTCGGTATCGGTGACTACGGCGCCGTAGAAGGGTTTGCCGTCCAGCTCGCCCATAGCAGCCGTATACATATCGTTTGAAATATCGTGCAGGACGGGCTTCATCGTGCCCTCCTTGTAGGACTTGTCATAGTCGTTGAGAGGCAGCAGCTTCTCGGTGGGGAGGCAGCGGTCATTGAGCTCGCATTTTTCCTCAACGGGAACAGCCAGCAGGAGGCCTTCCTCGCTGCCGCCGACCTTGATAGGTGAGCTGATGCAGGTGTGGGTGCATATGGAAACAGGCAGCTGCCTGTCCGACAGGTTCTCAAGCTTTACAGTCTGCTTCAGGCCCTCATCCTCAGAGAGCTCATATGTATAGGTGAGCTTGAATCTGAGAGGGAAGCAGGCAAACATCTCATCGCTCTCGTCAAAGGTGTAGGAGGTGACGCATACAGCGCCGGCACCCTTTACCTCGGCGGATTCCAGCTTGTGCTCTCTTTTGTGAGCCCAGCCGTGGATGTGGTTGCCGAACATCTTCTCATTGACAGGGAGCTGATACTCACCGTCGGAGGTCTTTACCACTCCCGCATCGAAGCGGTTGGGCAGATAGAGGGTGGGCAGACCCCAGATCTCTCTGGCGGAGTTATACTGCTCAAGAGTGCAGTCCTCGCTGTATCTGAACACCTCGATGTTGTTTTCCGTATCGCAGAGGCGCAGCACGCTGCTGCCCGTGAGCGGCGAAATGACAGCAAAATAGCGGCCCGCCGTCAGCTTGACGCAGGTCAGGCCCTTGCATTTATAAGCCTTATCGACCGATATTTCCAAACCAATTACCCCTTTTTAACAAAAGATAAATTTACGCAAACGTTTTTGATGTATATATTATACCATACAGATAACAGGATTTCAAGCAGTTTTATATATTTTTTTCAAAGTTTACGAATACTGCAGTATTACCCCCTGCGGGGAGGTGTTATTTGTTTATTTGAGCAAAAAAAAGGCAGGACAACGGTGTCCTGCGAAAGCAAAATGAAAAAAAACTATGTGTAGAACAAAAGAAAGGAGACAACAAAACGGATGTTAATTACAAATCCATATTTGCAGTTTAACATCATTTATAATTATAATCACAATCGCGAAAATTGTCAATAAAGTTTCAGGTAAAAAACAGCAGCTACTAAAATTTCGGCGCATTTCACAAATATTAACATCACAATATAGACATTATCACATAATTCAGCTTTTAGTGTGGTAATACTGTGAAAAACCGGTGGTGATGCATAAAACGAAAATCTTTTCGTAATCCCGGAGCCGGGATCCTGCAAATGCAAGAATATTGCGCACTTTATGCAAAAAGACTCCCCGGCAGAATATAAGGGAGCCGAGCCTGAGCGGCTCCCTGTGAGAAGGTGCAAAGCATCACATCCAAGGGGCACCGTTACGCCGCGGGCTGCCTGCAAACCCTGAGCCTGTGCAGCCCGGGCGCGGTCAGCTCCCTTATATTATGCCGGGGAGAGAGTGGGGGAAAGGGTCAGTCGTGTGCTTCCACAAGCTCGCTGTCCTTGAAGAACAGGGAGATGCACCAGATCGCCGATACTGCGACGAGCACATAGACTATCCTGCTGAGCGCAGCCGTGGAGCCGCCGAACAGGAAGGCTACAAGGTCGAACTCAAAGAGCCCGACGAGACCCCAGTTCACTCCTCCGACGATGAGCAGAAAAAGCGCTATCTTATCAAGCATTCCTATCTTCTCCTTTCAGGCGCCTCTTCGGGCGCGGTTCTGGGTCAGTAAGCGTGAATGTCTTACAGGCATATTATTGCACACATCGGGCAGAATATTCACAGGCGGTAAAGAAAAAATTTACAGTATCACAAGGGAATGGTTAATCTGTCCAATTTGCCCCTGAACTATTCGGATAATTTATCTTTATCGGATATTGACGTAATGAAAAATGTGTGTTATCATAGAATTGACTCAAAATATGTTGTGCCTGAGTTTTCCTCTGAACACAATATATTGATGATGCTTGAAAGGATGAGATTATAATGTTCGGTGAATTCATGCCCGAGTGGGAGGGCTTTACCGCGGGAAGATGGAGCGATACCTCCGTCAATGTCCGCGATTTCATTCTGAAAAACTATACTCCCTATTACGGCGACGAGAGTTTCCTCGAAGGCCCCACAGAGGCTACCAAGAAGCTCTGGGAGCAGGTAATGGATCTGGCAAGGCAGGAGAGAGAGGCTGGCGGCGTCCTGGATATGGATACCAAGATAGTCTCCACCATAACCTCCCACGGCCCCGGATACCTTAATAAAGACCTGGAGAAGATCGTAGGCTTCCAGACGGACAAGCCCTTCAAGAGATCACTCCAGCCCTTCGGCGGTATAAGAATGGCTCAGAATGCCTGCACCCAGAACGGCTATGAGGTAGACCCCGAGATAGTAAAGATATTCACCGAATACAGAAAGACTCACAATCAGGGCGTCTTTGACGCATATACCCCCGAGATGAGGCTTGCGAGAAAGTCCGCCATCATCACCGGCCTGCCCGATGCCTACGGCAGAGGCCGTATCGTCGGCGATTACAGAAGAGTAGCCCTCTACGGCGTTGACATCCTTATCGAGGATAAGAAGCATCAGCTGGCCACCGCCCCCGTAAGAATGAACGCCAAGAATATCCAGATCCGTGAGGAGCTTGCCGAGCAGGTGAGAGCCTTGGAGCAGCTCAAGGAGCTGGGCAATATCTACGGCATTGACATCTCCCGCCCCGCCAGGAATGCTCAGGAGGCTGTTCAGTGGCTCTACTTCGGCTATCTTGCCGCTGTCAAGGAGCAGAACGGCGCTGCTATGTCCCTGGGACGCACCTCCACCTTCCTGGATATCTACATCCAGCGCGACCTGGATAAGGGCATCATCACCGAAAAGGAAGCCCAGGAGTTCATCGACCACTTCATTATGAAGCTCAGGCTGGTGAAGTTCGCCAGAACTCCCGAGTATAACCAACTCTTCTCCGGCGACCCCACCTGGGTAACAGAGTCCATAGGCGGCGTTACCATAGACGGTACCCCCCTCGTTACAAAGAACTCCTTCCGTTACCTGCATACCCTGGATAACCTGGGCACCGCCCCCGAGCCGAACCTTACCGTCCTCTGGAGCACCAAGCTGCCTCAGGACTTCAAGCGCTACTGTGCCAAGATGTCCATCAAGACCTCTTCGATACAGTACGAGAACGACGACCTTATGAGAGAGACCCACGGCGACGACTACACCGTTGCCTGCTGCGTATCCTCCATGCGCGTCGGCAAGGAGATGCAGTTCTTCGGCGCAAGAGCCAACCTTGCCAAGTGCCTGCTCTACGCCATCAACGGCGGCGTTGACGAAAGACTTAAAGTCCAGGTAGGCCCCAAGTACCGTCCTGTCAAGGGCGAGTATCTCGACTTCGACGACGTTATGGAGAAGTACGACGATATGATGGAGTGGCTGGCCAAGCTCTATGTCAATACACTCAACATCATCCACTATATGCACGATAAGTATTCATATGAGCGCCTCCAGATGGCTCTCCACGACAGGGATATCAAGAGATACTTCGCTACCGGCATCGCCGGGCTCTCGGTAGTCGCAGACTCCCTCTCGGCGATCAAGTATGCTAAGGTAAGATGTATCAGGGATGAGGACGGCGTAGTCGTTGATTACGAGACCGAGGGCGATTTCCCCAAGTACGGCAATAACGATGACAGAGTTGACAGCATTGCGGTGGATATAGTCACCCGCTTTATAAATAAGATAAGGAAGCACCACACCTACCGCGACAGCGTTCCCACAATGTCCATACTGACCATAACCTCAAACGTGGTCTACGGCAAGAAGACGGGCAATACCCCCGACGGCAGAAAGATGGGCGTGCCTCTGGCTCCCGGTGCAAACCCCATGCACGGAAGAGATACCCACGGCGCGGTGGCATCCCTTTCGTCAGTTGCCAAGCTCCCGTGGAGGAACGCACAGGACGGCATCTCGAACACCTTCTCGATCATTCCCGATGCCCTCGGCAAGGACGACCGAATCTTTATGGGTGATCTTGACATCGACCGCATTGCAGAGGAGATGAACGACTGATGGGAATGCTTGTCACTAAGGATAACGAAAACGGCGAGCTGGATGAGCTCGTTGAGATGATAGACCTGCTTATGGAGCAGGGGAGCGGTCATCTGACCATAGACGTTGACGAGGACGGCAACGGGGTCAGGGTAAACAGATACCGCACCACCGAATGCGGCGGGAAGCCGGCAGCCTGCTGTCAGCCGAACGAGCCTGCTGAAGATGAAGAATAAGGAGCTGAGCATATGGCAAACGTAATACCCAACGACAGGCAGGTAGACAACCTTGTAGAGCTGCTTGACGGTTATGTTGAAAAGGGCGGGCACCATCTGAACGTGAACGTATTCACGAGAGAGACCCTGCTGGACGCACAGGCGCATCCTGAGAAATACCCTCAGCTTACGGTGAGAGTATCGGGATATGCAGTAAACTTTGTAAAGCTGACGAAAGAGCAGCAGGATGATGTTATCTCGAGGACATTCCACGAGAAGATCTGACAACACAAAAAAAGCCTTCGTAAATGCGGGGGCTTTTTTCAATTCACAATGCACGATCAGATCCCCCCGCGCAAAGCTAAAGTCAAGGCACAAAGCCAAAAGATGCGAGGTCCAGGGGCGAGTGAGCCCCGCTCGCAAGCGATTTTTCGTCCCTAAGCTCTCCAAGCTATGAGGGGAAACTGATCCCCCAAAAATTTTTTTTCAAAAAAGTGAGTGAAAACCGTCTCCCATTACGAATATATAAGTGAAAGGCCTTTCAAAGAAAAGCGGTGATGAATATGACAGACGAGGAGCTTCTCCGGCTGATGCGTACAGGCGATGAGTCTGCGCTGGAAGCGGTAATGAAAAAGTATAAGTCCCTGGCGGAGTATATAGCAGGAAAAATGCTGAACGACCCCTCGGACAGAGAGGAGACAGTAATGGATACTTTTTATAAGGTCTGGGCAGCAAGAGACCGTATAGACCTCTCGAGAATGAGCCTCAAAAGTTATGTTTCAATGACCGCATCGTCCTGTACGGTGGATAAGCTGCGGAAGATCACCTCCGGCCAGCCTGTCGATCCCATCGAGGACGACCTCGAGCTGGATCTCGACCTGGAGGACGAGGCGGCAAGGAGCGTCAATCTCGGGATAATCAAAAAGTGCGTCTCGGAAATGCCCCAGCCCGACAGAGAAATATTCATCGGAAGATACTATTACGAGCTCGATGTAAAAGAAATAGCGAGAAGAACAGGCGTAAAAGAGAAAAAAGTCTGGAATATACTTGCGAGAAGAAAGAACGAGCTCAGGAAGGCTTTGATCAAAGGAGGGATAATTCTATGAAACTTACAGAAATAATGAAGCAGATCCCTCTCGACGAATTAACGGGAGATGTAGACATGAAGGAAAGAAATAATATCACAGTATCAAGCAGCACCAAGAATGCGGCAGCAGTAAAGAGAACAGGTGCCCTCGTGGCAGCAGCAGCCTGTGCGATAGCAGCTCTGGGCGGGGTGGCAGCCTATAAGCACCTCTCTAAGCCTGATAAGGACAGCGGCGTGAGCGCCACCGATATCGCTACCAAGGATGTCATTGAGACCGAGACCCATAAGGAGAACTACGAGTATTATAGGATGCTCTACCGCGATGAGATCAATAATGGCGCAGATTTCGATACCCTTATGAAGAAGGTTGACGTCCTGGATACAGCCGAGGGCTGCACCTTCAGGCTTGACGGCGTTGACGGCGAGTTCAGAGTTATCGGCACCAGATGCTCCGGCGATATCCTGAGAGTGGATATCGAGGGCGACATCGACGAAAGCAGTCATATTGACAATGAGTTCTGCTTCGATGTCAGAAATGTCAGACTGAGAGAGCTCATCGGTGACGACGGTACGCCGGACGATCTTGTCAGGACAGGCACCCTCTGGAATCAGGTATACTCAGAGGACGGCAAAAAGACAGTTTTCAGCATTGCCTTTGCCGTATACAATAAGATCAGCGAGATCACCGACGATGCCGAATTCCAGCTCGACCTTGAGCTTGATTACTACAAGAACAGCAGAGCAGGAGACCCCACCTTCTATGAGATCTCACCTCTCACCTTCAGGATCAGAAAGCACGGCTATGACTATACTCTCAATCCCGATGTGAAGGTAAAGCTTTCGGATGAGGCTGCATATCCCGGAGCAGAGATCACCCTCGAAGAGCTCAGCTATTCCGATCAGTCCCTCAGAGCTGTATTAGACTCCGAGTGGGGCGGCGAGAAGCTGGACTCCGTATGGCTCAGATCCGGCGCTGACGGTATGATAAGCTACCTCGACCTCACCGACTCCGAGACCACCAGCCTGATCGCTGCTCGCATCGGCGATACCCTCAGACCTATCCTCTTCGGCGAGGGCTTCAATTACGGCCCCTGGGATGTTATGGACGACGAGAACGGCAGGATCGTTGTAGCCTGCGATTTCGCTGACCACCCCATCGACGCCTCCAAGATCACCGGCTTCCGCTTCGGTATCATGGACATCGAAGTCGGTAACGGCACAGCTCAGGATGATCCTCAGGAGATACAGCCCGACCCGTCCGGAGATGCGGTCTATACGGCTAACAAAGGACTCTATAAGGATCTGTTCAAATTCTCCGACTCCGATCTTGAGCTTGCCGGCAGCTACATGAATATCGTAGGTGCCAGTGACCAAGAGGCAGCCTCTGACAGGAGCAGTGACGGCGAGCATTCCGTAGAGGTCATCGGAACAAGGCGCTTCGGCGATATCCTTAAGGTGGATGTTCTGGTATGCGGTTACGCACAAGATGACAGTTGGTTCATGGATCCGTTCATCACCCTGACCGCCCCCGACGGGAGCAATTATGTGGGCAGGGTCGATATAATCAGAGCCGATACCTTCAATTACGATAAGATAGCCATTATGACAGTTGAGTTCACCGTACCGAAGGATTACAGCACCTACTCCAACACTGTGCGCATAGGGTTCAATAACAATGAAAGTGTGGATTCTTGGTATGAAGGCAGATTTGGAGTTGCCCTCCCTGCAAGATATGCCTGCAAGCGCGGCGAGCAGACCTACAAGCTCGACGGCAAGCTAACTATAGCACACACCTATAACGGCAAGGATGCCACCTGCCAGGTGGATAAGATCACAGTGGGCAACGGCGGCGTAGGCATTGGTGTGCTGGTATATCCCGGAAGCGAAGCTCTTGACGGTATGTTCAACATCTCCGAGATCCCTCCCGCATTCAGCGGTTCTGAGGACACCTTCTGCACCGTTGTATTCAAGAACGGCACCCGCATCATGCTCTGCTACAGCACCATAAGCGCTGCCGAGACCCTTGAGAACGGCGCCACCTCCTTTATGCTCTACGAGAATATGACCGATCAGCCCATCAACGCAGATGATATCGAGAAACTCGTATTCTCCGACGGCACCGAGCTCACAATGGCTTCGCTGACCTCTCCGGCAGGGACTTCTGTTCAGCCCGGCTCCAAGGATGCCGACGGCTACATCGTAGTTGACGACAGCAACCGCAGCAATGCCACCTTTGAGGCTGCCGCAGAGCTCCCCGTAAAGAGCGAATGGTTCACCCAGTATAAGAAGGAAGATACAAAGGCCTCCTTTGAGATAGCCTCCTTCTCGCTCAACAAAGGCAAGCTGGAGCTTGTGATAGATCTCCTTGATGACAGCTGCAAGTATCTGGACGGTGAGGACGGCATCGACAAGGACAGACAGTCCGCAGCCTTCTATCTGCCTTATTTCAAGACCGCTGACGGCGGTGAGTTCATCTCGATCATTACCAAGGACGGCAAGGTTATCCCCACCGAGACCAGGATACTCTCCGAGCAGCATCTCAAAAAGAATGCGCTGACGCTCACTACGATCCTTTCGGACAGTGTTCCCGAAGACAATATGGCAGCGATCAGGATCGGCACAGCTGAGATACCCCTCAAATAAGCAAAGAAAAAACCTGCGCTCACCGAAAGGTGAGTGCAGGTCTTTGTCTTTTTGCAGCGTTCGGAGCGGGTCGCACATTGTAACCGCGCCGATATGACTTATATGATTCTTACAACACAGTTTACGGGATTGTAGTACATAGCGGTCGATGCCTTCTGTATCTTTATTCCCTGTCTGGGGTTCATGGCGTGGATGAGGTATCCGTCGCCGAGATAGAGCATCGCGTGGCCGTAGCCGTTTGCGATGATGATATCGCCGGGCTGCATCTCGCTTACCGAAACGCGCTTGCCCATTGATGCCTGTCCTCCGACAGAGTGGGGAAGTGTAACGCCGATGTACTTATAGGCCAGCATCGTGAGACCGCAGCAGTCGCAGGCGCGGTAACCGGTACCGCAGCTTATATAGACGCCGCCGTCAAATGTTCTTGCGTAATCGCAGAGCTTCTTGATCAGCGCGGCTCTGTCAGTCTGAGCGGTGCTTGCCGATGAGCTGTCATCCGTTTTGGTCTTGGGCTGGGTGGCAGTTGACTGGCTGTTGTCGGTTTTGGCAGTCGTACCGGTGTTAGTGTTACCGGTCTCCTCGGCAGCCTTTCTGTTTTCTTCCACCTTCTTGGCTTCCTCGGCGAGCTTGGCTTCTGCAGCCTTTCTTGCCTCCTCGGCCTTCTTCTTTGCCTCTGCTTCCTTCTTTGCCTGCTCCTCGGCGGCCTTCTTGGCCTCCGCGATAGCTTTTTCCTTATCCTTCTCGCCCTGCTCGGTGAGCTCGGCGGAGTCGGACTCGGTAACTCTCTCTAAGTTCTCGCTCCTGACATAGAGACCGCTGTACTCGCCCTCGGTGAGCTTGATGTACTCGGCATCGGTATCAGCGGACTGACCCGCTACCGCATCGCCCTCAGTATCGGAGAGCTCGCCCTTTGAGCCGCAGACGTACTCGGTATAGCGTGCTGCATAGAAATTGTCGCCCGCCTTGGCGTAGACAAGCGTTCCGCTGTCAACACGGAAATATGTATCCGAGCCTGTGGTCACAGGGAGCTGTGAGCGGTTTTTCAGAAGCCCCAGCTGGGGTTCAACTGCTACTCTGTAAGCAGTATCCGGTTGAAAATACTCATTCGAGGAGTTGTAAACAGATATTATATTATCTTTCTGAAGCTCCTCGAGGGTAACGGTCTTGTTAAGAATACCGTTAACGTAGACGTTGAATATCGTACCCTTGCTGTAATCGGAAAGGTTCTTTACCGAGACCGATATAGCGTCGGACGTAACGAAGTCCGAGGAAAGCTGCGGCTCTGCGGGAGTGACCTCATCGAAGCTTTCGATGAGCTGCTTCACTGCGTCCGGCAGCTGAGCTGTGGGGTTGACATCCGAGTCTGTTGTAATAATGTGCTGTGCGGATAAGCCATTCATAAAACTTGTCCCGATGCAGGTGGTCGAGAGGGCTGTGCTGGCCTCGGCTCCTATAGAACCGGAGATAAGCGCTATACCCGCTGCTCCCAGAGCACCGATCGCTGCTTTTACAATGTAACTATTCATACAGTACCTCCTATGCTAACTATTATACCCCAGGAATAGTAACGTTGTGTAATTAAGCTGTAACTATTTTGTAAACAACGTAATCGAAATGTAACCTATTATACAAAAATATGGGATATTTTACGGAATTTTTGTGCATTGTGCGATTTAGACAACTTTACGAAACAAAATATGTGAAAAAAGCCAACACATTTTCGGTTGAAAGCCGCAGCCGGTAAATGTCGCTTCTTCGCACCCTGCTCTCAGACCCTCCGGGGCTGTCTTATGATGACATAAAATGTTCAATTTTTATTTATCGCACTAGGTTGACATATAATAAAGAATGTAGTAAAATAATTAGAAAATATAATATAGTTTTAAGTGATGTACCGTCTTTCGGCGCATCGGCAGAGTCAAAGAAACGGGAGGTAAAAGCTATGCTCGACACTAACATCAACAACAAGTTCGGAAAGGAAGGCCTGACGTTTGACGACGTCCTGCTCATCCCCGGGGAAAGCGACTGCACGCCCGATATGGTCGATATCCACACCCATCTGACCAAGGATATCGTCCTCAACACGCCCATCATGACCTCGGCTATGGATACCGTTACCGAGTCGAAGATGGCCATTGCCATTGCCAGAGAAGGCGGTATAGGCATTATCCACAAGAATATGCCCATCGCTCAGCAGGCCGAAGAGGTGGATAAGGTAAAGCGCTCAGAGAACGGTGTTATCGTCAATCCCTTCTCGCTTACCGCTGACAAGACTGTTGCCGAGGCTGACAAGCTTATGGGCAAGTACAAGATCTCCGGTGTTCCCATAGTAGACGGCAGCGGCAGGCTCGAGGGCATCCTCACCAACCGCGACCTTCGCTTCATCACCGATTTCAGCATCAGGATCGCAGACGTTATGACCAAGGAGAACCTTGTTACCGCTCCCGTTGACACGGATCTTGCAGGCGCTAAGAAGATCCTGATGAGGCATAAGATCGAAAAGCTCCCCCTGGTGGACAGCAACGGCATCCTCAAGGGCCTTATCACCATAAAGGATATCGAGAAGGCTGTTCAGTACCCTAATTCCGCAAGAGATAAGAAGGGCAGGCTGCTCTGCGGCGCCACCATCGGTATGACTGCCGATGTTCTGGAGCGTGCGGGCGCACTTATCGAGGCTCAGGTGGATATCCTCGCTCTGGACTCTGCACACGGTCACTCCAAGAATGTAATAGAGACCTTGAAGAAGGTCAAGGCTGCGTTCCCCGACATTCCCGTTATCGCGGGCAACGTTGCTACTGCCGAGGCTGCCGTAGCCCTCTGTGAGGCAGGCGCTGACGCTATCAAGGTAGGTATAGGCCCCGGATCCATCTGCACCACGAGAGTCGTTGCAGGTATCGGCGTGCCTCAGATCACCGCTGTTTATGACGCTGCCTGTGCCTGCGCCAAGTACGGCATCCCCGTTATCGCCGACGGCGGTATCAAGTATTCGGGCGATATCGTAAAGGCTCTGGCTGCCGGCGCAAGCGTGGTAATGCTGGGCTCTCTGCTGGCCGGCTGCGAGGAAGCTCCCGGCGACGTTGAGATCTATCAGGGCAGACAGTTCAAGGTTTACCGCGGTATGGGCTCTATGGCTGCTATGGCTAAGGGCTCCAAGGACAGGTACTTCCAGACCAACTCAAAGAAGCTGGTTCCCGAGGGCGTTGAAGGCCGCGTAGCCTTCAAGGGTCCCGTTTCCGATACGATCTTCCAGCTTGTGGGCGGTATAAGAGCCGGTATGGGCTACTGCGGCTGCCATAACATCGAGGAGCTGGGCGAAAAGGCAAAGTTCGTCCGCATCACCGGTGCAGGTCTGAAGGAATCCCATCCTCACGACATCTACATCACAAAGGAAGCCCCCAACTACTCTGCACAGCTTTGATAATAATGACCCGTCAGAAATGGCGGGTCTTTTTGCATAGAAAGGAGCGAGGTCTTTGAAAACACTTATACTTAATTGCAGCCCCGTAAGGGACGGCGCCACCGCCTTTATCTGCGCTCTGGCGGCCGAGGTGATGTCGGAGAGGGGCGAGGTGCGCTCTGTCTGCATAAACGATTACAGCTTTTCATTCTGCAGGGGCTGCCGCAGCTGCCATCTGACAGGCAAATGCGTGATGAGCGACGGCGTTGATAAACTGATGGCAGAGCTTGACGAAGCCGACAGGATACTGTTCGTCTCCCCCTCATACTGGGCTGATGTTCCGGGGCAGTTCAAGGCCTTCATCGACCGCTGCACCCCCTGGAGCAACACTCATGAGCCCCACGCCTCCCTCCGGGGCGGGAAGCTCTCTTATTCCATAGTTCTGCGGACGGGCGGGGGGATGAAGGAGTGTGAGCGCCTGATCTCCACGATAGAGCATTACTGCGGGCATCTGGAGATCACCCCCTCAGGGAGCCTTGCCCTCTGCTCCGTTGACGGCAAAGCTGCTGCGGAAGCCCGCAGTGAAGAGATCATCTCCTTCTGCCGAGGGATGCTCTGACCCTCTCATATGCTGCGCACAGCTCATAGACCGTGTGCTTAGCGTTGGCGCCGCCCTCCAGCATAACCGCAAAGGCTATCTCAGGCTTGTCCGCGGGGTAGAAGCCGATAACTGCGCTGTCGTAACCCCTGGGGGATTGGGGCGTGCCCGTCTTGATCGCACAGGGGGAGGGCAGCTGCGAGAGAGCGTATTCCCCGTAGGTGTAGGCTGTGGAGGCGGTCATAGCATCGGTTATCAGTTCAAAGACGCTGTCGGCTTTCAGCTCTGCTGCGATAACGGGGGTCAGCCTGGCATCTGGCGGGATGGAGTTCCCGATGCTGCGGACGATCCGCGGCTGCGGGCGTATGCCCTTGTTAGCCAGCATCACCGCCGAAAGGCACATCTGCAAGGGGGTGCACAGCGTTGTGGACTGCCCGATAGCCGCCTGAATAAGCTGACCGTCGCCCCAATAGCCTGTGTTGTCGGGGGCGGCTGTCTGTCCCGACAGAGTAGGCAGCTCCAGCGCCGGCGCTTCACCGTAGCCGAATAAAGAGGCATAGCTTATCAGCGGCTCCGTCCCGAGCCTTAGTGCCGCCCGATAGAAATAGATATTGCAGGACAGCTCCAGAGCCTTTGAGATATCGGTGTAGCCGTGCTGCTTCATACAGGAAAACCTGCTGCCGGCTATATTCACCGATGAACCGCACCAGAAACAGGTCGTGGGTGAGACAGCCCCCTCGATAAGAGCTGCCGCTGCGGTCACGGTCTTGAAGGTGGAGCCCGGACGGTAGAGCCCTTGCAAGGCTCGGTCGAGCAGGGGAGAGCTTTCATCGTTCAGCAGGCTTTCATAGTCCTCTGAGAAGCTTTCAAGCTTATGATCGGGGTAGGAGGCAAGCGCCAGCACCTCCCCGTCGGAGCAGTCGATGACCACCGCAGCTCCTGCCTTTCCGCAGTAGGGTGCAGCCGTATCGTGATCCACACCTTCGGAATAGCGCTTCGCTGCCGTCCGCAGGATGCTTTCTGCGGTGCACTGCAGCTCCGCGTCTATGGTGAGATATATGTCCTCACCCTGACGCTGCCCCCTAACTCCCCGGAGGGTGTCGTCAAATGCAAGCTCTATCCCTCCTAAAGCCGAGCCGTCTGCCGAGAGTGACCCCAGCAGATGGGGGCAGAGTGGCTCCGGATAGCTCCTGCCATCCCCGTTGCTTACCGCAAGGGGAGTTCCGTTTCGGTCAAATATCCCGCCGCGCACAGGTACGGCGGGAGTTTTTGTGTATAACTCTGTTTTTGAGGGCTCCTCCGAGGCTGCAAAGCGGATGCCCGTCAGCACCGCCAGGCATAGCAGAGCCGAAAAGCCTATGACGATCACCGAAAGGCTGCTGCGAGTTCCTGTCATAATATCACCTCACCTGTATTATGCACATTTGCGGGGAGAAAATTCTGCTTGAAAAAATCGCAGCGGTGTGATATAATATTATAGTCATTAAACTATGAAACAGGTGATAGCTTGGCTAAGAGCAAAACCATATATGTGTGCAGCCAGTGCGGGTATGAGTCCTCAAAATGGAACGGGCGCTGTCCCGACTGCGGCGAATGGAATACATTTGAAGAGACAATGCCCACGGTCTCGGTCTCGGGCAAGCCGAAGGCAAGATCGGTCAGGGATGTTTCCGATTCGATAGTAGGCATAGCTTCGGTGGATGCCGCTGCGGATGAGGTCAGATACAAGACAGGCCTCGGTGAGCTTGACCGAGTCCTCGGCGGAGGGCTGGTCAAGGGCAGCCTGGTGCTGCTGGGCGGCGAGCCGGGCATCGGCAAGTCCACCATTCTTTTGCAAATATGCCAGTTTCTCGGTGAGGACCATACCATCCTCTATGTGTCGGGAGAGGAAAGCAGCCGCCAGATAAAGCTGCGTGCCTCCCGCCTGGGTGTCGATTCCGAGAACCTCTACCTGCTTGCCGAGAATGACTGCGAGGCTGTATGCGATGCAGTCATAAAGGAAAAGCCCGAGGTGGTCATCATCGACTCTATCCAGACAATGACGATACAGGGGCTGTCCTCCTCGGCAGGGTCTGTGACCCAGGTGAGGGAATGTACCAATCTCTTTATGCACACCGCCAAATCCGAGGAGATACCTTTCTTCATCGTCGGGCACGTCAACAAGGACGGTGCTATCGCGGGACCCAAAGTAATGGAGCATATCGTTGACGCAGTGCTCTATTTCGAGGGGCAGAGAAATCTCTCCTACAGAATACTCCGCGCCGTTAAAAACCGTTTCGGCTCCACCAACGAGATAGGAGTCTTTGAGATGCGTGACAGGGGACTTGCAGAGATCGAGAACCCCTCACAGCTGCTGCTTTCGGGCAGGCCCACGGATGTTCCCGGCATATGCGTCGCCTGTATAATGGAGGGCTCCCGTCCCATACTTGCCGAGGTGCAGGCGCTTGTTTCAAAGAGCAGCTTTTCGGCTCCCAGGCGCACCTCCGACGGCTTCGATTACAACCGCCTCTATCTTATAATCGCGGTGCTTGAAAAGCGCCTCGGGTTTTATTTCGGTGGGCTGGATGTCTACCTCAACGCCGTGGGCGGCATCAAGCTGGATGAGCCCGCTGCGGATCTTTCCATTGCCGCAGCCCTCTATTCAGCCATCAGGGACAAGCCCGTTGACGAGAAGACCATAGCCTTCGGAGAGCTGGGCCTCGGCGGCGAGCTTAGAGCGATCAGCTATGCCGAGCAGCGTATCCGCGAGGCGGAGAGAATGGGCTTTGAGCGCTGCATACTGCCTGTCCAGTCCCTGCGGGGCATCGACAGCAGCCGGTACTCAATAAAGCTCATAGGCGTCAGCAGCCTGCGCAAGGCCTTTGACGCCCTTGAAAAATAACAGCAATTCTATCACCGGAGGATACCAATGAACAAGAAAGAAATCAATGAGATCAAAAAGAACTTTTCCGAGAGCAGCGGCTTCTTTACCGTAGGCCAGGTGGTCTCGGCGCTGGTGGACAGCGAGAAGAACATCAAATACAAGTCAAACGACCTCTTCGCTGCTCTCCCCCAGGACGAGAGCGAGCAGATAATGGCTATACTCAAAAAGACCCTCTCCGGCTCCTTCGGGCGCAACCTGAAGGAATACGCCTTCCCGAAGGACGCTTACCTGGAGGGCGGTATGCAGCCCTACCTCTACGACCTGCTCAAAAGCAAGCTCACCGATCAGGAGAAGGTGGACAGTTACCTTTCAAATATCGTTGAGAAGGTGGCATATGTCTCCACCTACACGATCTTTGCTGCTCACTGCACCTACAGCGTCCTCAACAAGACAAAAAACGACGAGCTGACCGACGATGCCGAATCGGAGTATGACTATAATTTCATCATTACAGCCATATGCCCCGTGGATATAAGATACGACGGCCTTATCTTCTCGGATGAGACCAATTCCATCGTTAAGAAGACCACCGCCGACCGCATTATCGGTATGCCCTCTGACGGCTTCCTCTTCCCCCTGTTCTCCGACAGAAGAGGAGATATAAACGGCGTGCTTGTCTACTCCAAGAACGCCAACAAGCCCAACACCTCCGTGGTGGATGACCTGCTGGGCTGTGAGTTCGTCCTCTCCTATAAGAACGAGAAGGAGACCTTCCACGCTATCCTCGGGAACGTTGTGGGCGACGAGCTTGACTACGATCTTATCACCACCGTCAATGACAAGATCTCGGAGCTGGTGGACAGAACAGCCCACGAGACCGAGCCCGCCACCATCGGCAAGCAGGAGCTCTCAAATATACTCTGGGAGTCGGGTATCACCCAGGAAAAGCTGGAGCATCTGCCCAAGGTGTTCGAGTCTGCAATGGGTGAAAAGCCCCTGACCGCCGTGAACCTCATCGAGAGAAAAACAGTGCTCACCGCACCCTCGATAACCGTAAACATCGGCAAGGACGCACAGGACAAGGTGCGCTGTGAAACGATAGAGGGGCGCAAATGCCTTATCATCGCCCTGGATGACCCGGAGGTGTCGGTGAACGGTATGCCGACAAATATCAAGTGAGCGCCCAGGCGTCCGATAGGACGAATGCTCTGCGCCTGCTGGCACAGAAGAAGATACCCTTTACCGAGTACGCCCACGGCCTCCCCGCCGAGATGTCGGGAGCGGAGATCGCCAGGGCTATGGGTCAGCCTGTGGAGAAGGTATTCAAGACCCTTGTGACAGTGGCGCCGCGGTCGGGGAAGTATTACGTCTTTATGGTGCCTGTCGCCAGGGAGCTGGATCTCAAAAAAGCAGCAAAGGCGGCAGGGGAGAAGTCCGTTGAGATGATAAAGTCAAAGGAGCTGCTCCCGCTGACAGGCTATGTCCACGGTGGATGCTCCCCCATAGGGATGAAAAAGTCCTACCCCACATTTATCGACAGCTCCGCCGAGGGCTGCGGGAGCATCTTCTGCAGCGGCGGGAGAGTGGGGCTGCAGATCGAGATAGCCCTTGACGATCTCCGCAAGGTCGTCAGCATAAAGTCTGCGGATATAGTATCCGCCGAGGAGGAATGACCGTGACCTACGAGCAGGCACTCAACGAGATACAGCCCGGGCGCTACCGCCATTACAAGGGCAACGAATACGAGGTCGTCGGGATAGCAAGGCATTCCGAAACGCTGGAGCCTATGGTGGTCTACCGGGCTTTTTACGGCGAGCAGGCTTTGTGGGTCCGCCCCGCGGAGATGTGGAACGAGCCCGTGCTTGACGGCAGCGTCAAACGCTTTGAAAAGATATGATCTACCCGCACCGGAAATGCTCCCTGAGCGTTTCCAGTGCGGTTTTTTCTATTCTTGAAACATAGGAGCGGGAGATGCCCAGCTTCTGGGCGGTCTCTCTTTGTGTCAAGGGTCTGCGCCCGTAGAGCCCGAAGCGCAGGATCATCACCTCACGCTCCCTATCCGGAAGGCGGGTCTCTATAAGCTCATAGAGCTTCTTTGAGGATACGCTCAGCTCTACCTCATCGTCTATGCAGCAATCGTCTGCGATAAGGTCGATGAGGGTCAGCTTGTTGCCGTTCTTGTCGGTATCTATCGGCTCATCGAAGTGGACGTCGTTCTGTGTCTTCCGCAGGGAGCGGAAGTGCATCAGTATCTCATTTGCTATGCTGCCGCAAACGGTTCTGTTCCAGCAGCTCCTGCACCTCTGCCCACTCGTTTCCGGGGATTATCCCCCTGTGCCTGCCCACGGCTACCACCCATTCCGAGAGCGCCTTGTGCTTAACCGCCTTACCGGAGGTCTGGCGGGTCTTGTTGTAGGCGAGCATACCCTTTTCACCGTCAAACTCACTCTCATCGGCGTAGAGCTGCATCCCGCTCCGGGAGAACCACTCATAGGCTTGGATGTCATTTATCACATATACCGGGTTTGAAAGTATACCTCGGAGGGAGGCGCGGGTGTGCTCCCGCCCGAGCCTGCTTTTGATGCCCATGCCTTTAAGATGATCTGCGAGCGCCGTCAGAGAGCGGAGCTCTATGTATTTGCGGAATATCAGCCGGATATCCTCAGCCTCGCTTTCGATGAGCTCCAGCTTGACGGCTTTGCGCTCTCTGCCGTCGGAGGCTATGCTGCCCACTGTGGCAATGCTGCGGTATCCGGCGGGAGTGCGTCCTCCCAGCCAGCGGCCCAGCTTGGCCAGCTCAAGCATATTATCTGTTATCCGCTCAGCGATTATATCCCGCTCCAGCTGTGCGAACACCGAGGATATCATCATCATAGCCTTGCCCATAGGGGTGGTGTCGTCGATGTTGTCGCTCACGGAGCGGAAGCAGACCCCGCACTCCCGCAGGCTCTCATAGGTCCTGACAAAGTCGGCGGTGTTGCGGCTTATGCGGTCGAGACGGTAGCAGATTACCAGCCGGAATTCACCCTCCCTGCACCGTTCCAGCATCTCCCGGAAGCGGGGGCGGTTGGTGCTGCCTCCGGAGAAGCCCTCGTCCTCAAAGACGACTATATCCTCATCTCTGCCGCCGTACTGCGAGACCGCTGCCCGGCGGCATATCTCTACCTGGTTGCCGATGCTCTCCCCCTTGCCGGTGAACTTTGACTTTCGAGAGTATATGGCTATCCTTCTGTTTGGCATACTCCTGCCCCTTTCGGATGTGTTGCTATATTTTATGCGGGCAAGGCATAGTATAGACAGAGGAAGGGAAGTGCCGAGAGAAATATGTTGGTATATGTTATATTTTTTATAAAATTATATAAAAACTTACAATATTTCATTGAATAGTTGTATTGTATGTGTTATAATTGATATAAGTATTATTATGCCTAAATGTATCGGTCTTTATTTAAGACCGACAGTCGGGAGTTGATAAAATGTCCGAAAACAACAGGAGCCCGGTTTCCTTTGTCAATTTTGCATTGGCTCTTGCCAGCGATTATAACAGGCTTTTCGTCATTAACGCTGATGATGACAGCTACGCCGAGTATTCCCCGGATAAGGACAGCAAGGAGCTCGTTCGGGTGTCTTCGGGTGAGGATTTCTTCAGCGATGTCCACCGTGACTGCCGCGAGCAGGTGTGGGAGGAGGATCAGGAATACTTCCTGAATGCGTTCCGGAAGGAAGCGGTTACCCGCGCCCTTAACGGCGGCAGCTCCTTCTCGCTGACCTACCGCCTGAATATCGGCGGCGAGCCCCGCTATCACTTCTTAAAGACTATCCGAGCAAGTGACAGGAGCATCATCATAGGCGTGCAGAATATAGACGAGCAGAAGCGCCGCGAGCTGGAGAACGAAAAGGAAAGGCGTATCTACGCCGAGATCGCCGAATCTCTCGCAAGCCTTTTTGAGGTCATCTACCATATAGATATCGAGACAGGCCATTATATCCAGTACAGCTCCAGCGAGACCTATGACAGGCTCGGGCTGCCCCACGGCGGTGAGGACTTCTTCAGCAAGTCCCGCCGCGATATTGAAAAGATCATCCACCCCGATGACCGCGTAGCATTGCTTAACAGGATCGACAGGGATTCCCTTGTTGCCGAGCTGCGCAAGAACGGCACCGTTTCTATTGTCTACCGCCAGATACTCGACGGCAGGACCCAGTATGTGAACCTCATAGCCTTCTTCAAGCAGGGCGACTCGGACAAGATAGTTATGGGTGTTCGCAATATCGACGATCAGATACGTCAGGAAAATGAGATCGCGACCTACAGCCATATTGCAGCAGCCCTTTCAAGCCGGTATGAGGTCATCTACTACATAGATACCGAGACCAACGAATATACACAGTACAGCTCCAGCGCCGATTACGCCAAGCTGGGAACCACCAAGCAGGGCTCGGATTTCTTCAAGACCTCTGCCGAGGATATAAAGAAATATATCCACAGGCACGATGCCGAGAAGCTGCTGGGCGAGCTGCAAAAGGAACACCTCCTCGCCGAGCTTGCAAATAAAGGCACCATTTCCCTGATATACAGGCAGCTGCTGGGCACCGGCTACTGCTATATGAATATGGTCATAGTCAAGCCGAAGAACGACAACAAGCATATTATTATGGGCGTGCAGAACATAGATGCCCAGATGAAACGCGAACAGACCATGGAAAAGGAGAACCGCACCTTTGCCGATATGTCCATGGCTCTGGCTTTGCAGTATGAGGTCATATACCACGTTGACCTCAAGACCAACGCTTATTCCGAGTACAGCGCCAGCGAAAAATATTCACGTCTGGAGATCGGCACCGTCGGCAAGGATTTCTTCGCCGATACCGCAAGGAATATGGTAACTGATATCTATCCCGACGATCTGCCCATGATGCTTGCGGCGATGAAGAAGGAGAACCTGCTGAAACGCCTCAGCGAGGACGGAAAGACCCTTATCAATTACCGCCTCATCCTTGACGGCAGGCCTCAGTATGTTTCCCTCTACGCCGTCCGTGCAAAGGAGGATTCCGACCATATCATCGTGGCTGTGGCTAATGTGGATGCAGCAAAGCGTATGGAGCTGGAGTATCAGAGTGCCGTGGATCTTGCGAACCGTGACGCACTCACCTCCGTCAAGAACAAGAGAGCCTATGCTCAGACCGAAATGGAGATAGACGAGCAGATCTCCCAGGGCACTCAGCAGGAGTTCGCCGTGGTCATCTGCGATCTTAACGGGTTGAAGAAGGTTAACGATACCCAGGGACACAACGCCGGCGATGCCTATATCAAGAGCGGATGCAGCATAATCTGTGAGGTGTTTGACCACAGCCCCGTTTTCCGTATCGGCGGCGACGAGTTCGCTGTCATAGTCCGGGGCAGAGACTATGAGCAGCGCGGCAAGCTGATGGAGCGCTTCTATGCGATCCAGGAAAAGCAGAAGGCTTCCGGCCTGGTGACCGTAGCCTGCGGTATCTCCGATTTCAATATCGAGAACGATATGAGAGTTCAGGACGTATTTGAGAGAGCTGATGCTCTGATGTATGAGAATAAAAAGACCTTCAAGTAGGTCTGATAAGGGGGGGCTTAATATGGGTAAGGTTATGAGCGAGCAGGAGCTTCTTGCCTGCTTTGACGATGCTATAGCTTTCGGGCATATCTTTGTGACCTATCAGCCTAAGATCAACCACTCTACCGGCAGGATGATCGGTGCCGAGGCTCTGATGAGATGGACCCACCCCGTCTACGGGATGCAGTATCCCGCAGACTTTATCCCTGTTCTGGAAAAGAACGACCTTATCTACCGCGCCGACCTGGCTGTTTTCGAGTCGGTCTGCAGCTTCCTGAGAAAGAGTCTGGACGAGGGCCTGAAGCCCGTGCCTATCTCGGTAAATATGTCCCGGTACGATATCTACAGGAAGAACTATGTAGACGAGATCGAAAAGCTCCGTATCAAGTACGATATACCCGTCAAGTACCTTCACGTTGAGGTCACCGAGACCTCTGCTATCGGAGGTATGGAGCTGGTTTCAAGCGTGCTGAAAAGGCTCCACGAGTTCGGCTATGTTGTTGAGATGGACGATTTCGGCAGCGGTTATTCCTCGCTGAACGTTCTTAAAGATCTGGCGGTCGATGTCATAAAGCTGGATATGCGTTTTCTCAGCGGAAATATCGGCGGGCGAGGCGGCACTATCATCAGCGCCATTGTCCAGATGGCAAAATGGCTCGGTACCCCGGTCATCGCCGAGGGCGTCGAGACCATGGAGCAGGCAGATTATATGAAGAGCATAGGCTGCCGGTACGTTCAGGGCTATCTCTACTCCAAGCCCGTACCGGCCGATGAATTCAGGGTCAAGATGGAGCAGCTGGAGCACGAGCCTATGAAGGCCGCCATGGATCTTTTGGGCAAGATGGACGCAGGCAAGTTCTGGGACCCCACCTCTATGGAGACTCTGATCTTCAACAACTTCGTGGGCGGCGCGGTCATCTTCACATATCAGAGCGGCAAGGCTGAGATACTCAGGGTCAACAAGAAGTATGTCAAGGAGCTCGGTATGAACATGATCGAGCAGGAGATCCTTGATTCCGACCCATGGGTGGGTATGGACGACGAGAACCGTAAGAAGTACGAAGAAACTCTTCTCCGCGCCATTGACTCCGGCGATGAGGAGGTCTGTGAGACCTGGCGGACGATCTGCTCGAAGATCTGCGGCGAGGATATGATCTGCATACGCAGCTTTATCAGGCTCATCGGCAGAACCGAGGAGCAGTATCTGTTCTATGCTATGGTACAGAATATCACCGCCGAAAAGAAGCGCTATGACGAGCTCTTTGAAAGCGAGCGCCGTCTGCGCTACGGCTTTGAGCACGCCAATGTCTATGCCTGGGAGGTGGATATCGCCACACGGGATATGCGCCCCTGCTTCAGATGTATGCGCGACCTGAATGTCCCGCCGATTGTGCATAATTACCCGGAGCCCCTTATCGAGAGCGGCGTTTTCCCGCCCGATTATGCGGATATGTACCGGGAGTGGATGAGAAAGATCGAGCACGGCGAGGTGGATCAGATCGAAGGCATCATTCCCCTGACCGTGGGCAGGATACCTTTCCACGTCCGCTATACTCTTGAGCGGGACGAGAACGGCAAGCCCCTTAAAGCCTTCGGCTCCGCCACCCTTGTGGTCGACGGGGAGGATAAGTAAAACAAAAACGGAAGCAGTATCGCGCTGCTTCCGTTTTGCTGTTATGTGCCCTGCGGCAGCATAGCTTTTTCTATGCACCGGGAGGCATAGGTGGCGAAGCGGCTGCCCTTGGCGCTCTGGAAGGTGTTCACCGCCTTTATCAGCCCCACGGTGCCTATTGAGATCAGATCGTCCTGATCCTGAGCCTGGGCGTAGTATTTCTTGATGATGTGGGCCACGAGCCGGAGATTGTGCTCGATCAGTTCGTCCCGGGCAGAGCGGTCGCCCTCCGCCAGTCGTTCAAAGCAGGCTCTCTCCTCCTTAGCCGAGAGGGGCTTTGGAAACACGGTCTTGTTGTCGAAATGCAGCGCAAAAAACAGAAAATGATCGCACAGCAGAGTAAATAACAGTTCAAGCATGGCAGCTTCCTCCTTTGTACTGCTATGCTATGCGAAAAAGTGCTTGTATAATGCACAAAAAGAATCAACCGTTATTACAGATAATTGAAACTGTCCGGAAAATTTTTTGGGCTTAGCTATTGTATTTGCGGCTTGAATGTGGTATAATGTATTGAGTAATATGTTGATTTGGGTCAAAAAAGGCAGGCGTTTTGTGTGACAGGACCGAAAAGGGTCGCAGCTATCCATGATATATCGGGTCTCGGGAGATGCTCTCTAACCGTAATAATACCCGTACTCTCGGCTATGGGCATTCAGGTCTGCCCGGTACCGACAGCCGTGCTTTCGGCTCATACGGGCTACGGTGAGTTCGTAATGCGCGACCTTACCGATTTCATACCCTCTGCCCTCGACCACTACAAGCGTATGGGCAGCGAGTTCGACTGCGTTTACAGCGGCTTCCTCGCCTCCAGCGAGCAGATCGACCATTGCCTGGCCTTCTTTGAGAGCTACCCGAAGGCATTGAAGGTCGTTGACCCCGTTATGGGTGACAACGGCAAGAGCTATCCCACATATACCCCCGAGCTCTGCGGCAGAATGAGCGAGCTCGCAGCTGTGGCGGATATCATCACCCCGAACCTTACCGAGGCAGCCATACTGCTGGGCGAGCCCTTCCCCGATGGGACCCTCGAATCCCACGAGATGCGCTCCTGGCTGGTAAGGCTCTCGCAGCTGGGGCCCAGGATCGTGGTCATCACCAGCGTCCCTATGAGGGCTGGCGGTATCTGCACCGTGGGCTACGATAAGCAGAAGAACAGCTTCTGGAAGATAGTCAACGAGTATGTGCCCATAAGCTATTCGGGCAGCGGTGATATGTTCACCAGCATACTGATAGGCGGCATCCTGGGGGGCGACAGCCTGCCGATAGCAATGAACCGCGCTACCGTATTTACTCAGTCGGCGATAAAGAATACCTACAGCTACGGTACTCCCTGGACTGACGGAATAATGTTTGAGCCTATGCTTATGAGGCTCCGCTCCGACCGGGAGCTCAGCGATTATACGGTGCTCTGAGATGCACAAGCTGAATATAGTCCTGCTGGAGCCGCAGATACCTCAGAATACGGGGAATATCTCCCGCACCTGTGCCGTGACGGGCGCTGCGCTGCACCTTATCAAGCCCTACGGGTTTACGATCACCGATAAGCAGCTGAAACGTGCCGGCCTCGACTACTGGGATAAGCTCGATATCTACGAGTACGAAAATTGGGACAGTTTTGCAGAGCAGAACGACGGGCATTTCTATTTCTTCACCACAAAAGGGCTGAACGTCCACAGTGAAGTCAGCTATCCCGCGGATGGGAGCGTGTACGTCATCTTCGGCAGGGAGGACAAGGGTCTCCCCGAGGAGCTGCTGTATCAGAATAAAGAGCGCTGCGTGCGCATACCTATGAGAAATGAATTAAGGAGCCTGAACCTCTCCAACTCCGTTGCGATAGCGGTGTATGAGGTGCTGCGCCAGTGGGATTACCCCGATCTCGGGCGCGAGGGCAGGCTGACAAAATATACCTGGTGAATCAAGTAACCAAGCAAGGAGAAACGCTATGGCAAAGATCAAACTGCTTACCGACGCTGCATCCGATATCTCGCCCGAGTGCGAGCGTGAGCTCGGAATAAGGGTGATACCCTTCAAGGTCACAATGGGCGATGAGACATATACCAGCGGAATAGATTTTGATAACGAGAAGTTCTATCAGATGCTCGATGCTTATGACGGCGTCCCCGTCACCTCGCAGATCACAGCCTTTGAGTATGAGGAGATCTTCAAGGAGATCTACGACGAGGGCTATACCGATATAATCAACGTCACCATCAACCGCGAGGGCAGCGCTACATACAACAATGCGGTCATGGCTGCCGAGAGCTTCTATGAGAACAACCCCGAAGCCAAGGGCAAGCTTACCATCTATAATATCGACAGCGAGAGCTATACCGGTTCCTACGGCTATCCCCTGATCAAGGCTGCGGGAAAGATCAAAAAGGGCGTCCCCGCCGCTGAGATCGCAGCATTTATCCAGGATTATGTCAAGAACTGCGTTATCTACTTTGCTATGTATACCCTTAAATATGCCAGGAAGTCGGGCAGGATACCCTCTGCTGCCGCATTCGTCGGCGAGGTAATGGGACTGAGACCCATCATGCGCATCCACGACCACGAGATCAAGACCCATACCAAGGTCAGGGGCGATAAGGCCGTTATCCCGAAGATCATCGACCTGACCTCGGATGAGATCATCCCGAAGACTCCTTACTGTATCGTCTACGGCAAGGATGAAGCGGTTCGTGACGAGCTTGCCAAGGCAATGACCAAGAAGCTGGGTTATCCCCCCGAGGAGTTCTTCCAGATCGGCGCCGCCATAAGCATCAACGCCGGCCCGCTGGTAGTCGGAGCGATCTTCAAATCCTCAAAACCGTAACTAAACGATAAAGCCCGTGAGCATCACAGCTCACGGGCTTGTTTGTTGTTCTATTGTTCCTCAGCGGCTACGCCGTAGGCTGAGAACCTGTAAGTCTTGCCGTCGATCTCCTTGGTAACGAGCTGGAGGGGGATGCCCTCGGTCTCGCAGTAATACTTACAGTTGTTCCACTCTACCCAGCCCTTGACCATAGAGCCGTCGGCGCTGAAAAGGTAGTCCTGATCCTTGATACGCTGCAGACCCCGCACCAGACCGCCGTTCTTGAAATAGTATTTCTTACCGTCGATGGTCTGCCAGTCTCTGACCATCTTGTGATCCTTGTTGAAGTAATAATCCACGCCGCCGATCCTCTGCCAGCCGGTCACGGCCTTGCCGTCCTCGCCGAAATAGAAGGTGTCAGTATCCGATGTGCTCACCCACTTGCTCATCAGAGCGCCGTCGGGGGTCATATAGTATATATCCTTTCCGACCTCGCAGAATTCCTTTTTGAGCTTGTAGTCGTCGCCGAAGATGTAGACCTTGTTGTCTATCATCTGTAAGCCCTTGACAGCATAGCCGTTCTTGTCAAAGTAGTAGATGTTTTCCTTTTCGTCCTTGTAGAACTCGTTCTTCTTCCAGACATCCACTCTGCCGCCGTCGCTCATGCCGTAGCGGAGCTTGCCGCCTTCCTCGATAAGACCATTCTGCAAAGCACCGTCGGCACCGAGGAGGTAATACTTGCCGTCAATGGTGTTAGCACCCGTCAGCACGATGCCGGCGTAGTTTGAGTAGTACCTCTTGCCTCTGAAATCGTGCCAGCCCATGGACTTGATACCCGTCACCTCGTCAAAGTATATGAGGTAGCCGTTGATCAGGGTAGGCCCCTGAGCCATGGTGTGATCCTCTTTAAAATACTGGAGCTTGAAGAAATCCTTGCCTATATCGAGATATGCCTGCCTTGCGGTAATGCCGTTGCCGGCGCTGTACCCGTTGATAACGCTGCCAATCTTGCCCTGTTCTTCCTTGGTGAGCTTGACCTTATCGTCCTTCAGAGACTTCTCGTATTTATCCAGCAGGAGCATTTCCTCCTTGTAGAGCTCAGCCTCTTCCTTGTAGTCGGCAGGGTAGTCGTAGACCGCCAGCCAGCCGGTCACTGCCTTATGGGTCACAGGATCCATATAGTAAACATCGTCCTCGATAGATACGAACCCGTCGTGGACAACTCCGTTCTTTCCGCAGTAATAAAGGTCGCCGGTCTCTTCATCGGTGTACCATTCGGTGAGCAGCACGCCGTTCTTGCCGAACATATAGTATAGACCCTCTATCAGCGTAAGCCCTGTGGCGGCACCGTCCCGGGTGTAGTAATACTTGTTGCCGTCATCGTCCAGATACCAGCCCTCGATGAGAACGCCGTCATTGCCGAAGAGGAAGTACTTGCCGCCTATCTCCTGCTTGCCTGTGACCATATTGAAATCCACATCGAAGTAATAGGTCTTGTCGTCAATTGTGCGGAAGCCGGTGACGAAGCCGCCGGTCTCCTCATCGGAATATCGGAACTTGCCGTCCGCCTCACGCCAGCCCTTGTAGGCCGCGCCGTCGGTGCCGAAGTCGTACTCTCTGCCCTCAATGTGCTGTATACCTGTGAGCATATGCCCGTCGGGACCGAAGCCGTAGGTCACGCCGTCGATCTCCAGCAGACCCTTAGCCATATCGCCGTTTTCCTTGAAGTAGTAGCGTGCACCTTTGATATCCGCCCAGCCGGTTATCATCTTGCCCTCTTCGTCGTAATAGTGGTCGCCCACGGCAGAGGAGGGGTCAAAGCCGTTGCCGGGGAAGCCGTGATCGTCAAAGAAGTATTCCGCTCCGTTGAAGTCCTGCAAACCGGTGCGGAAAAGCCCGGAATCGTCAGAGAGGTAGTATTCCTCACCGTCGATTGTCACGCGCCCCTTCTGTACCACTCCAGAGGCATCGACATAGTATTTGCCGCCCTCGTATTCCTGCCAGCCCGAGAGCAGCACGCCCTCATCGCTGAACAGATAGGAGGTATTGTTTATCATCTGCATACCCGTGGCGCGGGCACCGTTCTCCGGGAGGATATAATAGGTCTCCCCCGAATGGGTGTGCCACCCCGCGGAGTAGTAGGAATCATAGAAAAGCCAGGCACCCGCGAACAGCCCTATGGCAGCGGTGCAGATGATAGCTCCGGCTGTTGCCTTGGCTCTCGTTCTGCGCTCAAAGCGCCTTGCCGACCGTGAACGCGGCTGTTTATCATTAAGACTGATGGCGGACACCTCCCTTGCTTTTGTTTACAATTTCATATTATACCACACTTCGCCCTCAATGTCAAATGAAAAGCTTGTGAAAACGAGGGCAATATCTGTCAACGTGTTGAAATCAAAGCGCAATAAAGCTTTTGACTTTTCCCGCCCGGATATGTTACTATAATATCGGATAAATATAACCCCAAAAGGAGTGTAAGCTATGGACAAGACCGTTATAGGCAGAAATGACAGTGTAAGCTTTTTCAACAATGTGGATCACTGCGTCGGGACGGGGCGCCTGGGATTGGCGCTGACCGCCGAGTATCTCGACGAGCTGGCTTTCGTGCAGAGCGAGATCGGCTTCAAGCACATCAGAGGTCACGGCCTCTTTACCGACGATGTTTCCATCTATCATGAATATGAGGAGGACGGTGTTACCAAGGTGGAGTATAACTACACCTACATCGACCGCATCTTCGACAGCTATCTTGAGCTGGACATCCGCCCCTATCTGGAGCTGGGCTTCATGCCAGAAAAGCTGGCCAGCGGCACCCAGACCATATTCTATTGGAAGGGCAACACCACCCCGCCCAAGGATTACAAGCTCTGGACGGATATGGTGGTGGCTCTGTTAAAGCATCTGCTCTCCCGCTACGGCGACGAGGTCCTCGATTGGCCCATAGAGGTCTGGAACGAGCCTAACCTCCCCGGCTTCTGGTACAAGGCCGATATGGAGGAGTATTTCAAGCTTTTCAAGGAGACCTTCCTTGCGATAAAGGCTCTCGACAGCCGCTTTAAGATCGGCGGCCCCGCTATCTGCGGAGTGTTCGATGAGAAGTGGATCGCAGCCTTTATGGATTTCTGCCGCGCAGAGGGCATAAAGCCGGATAATGTCACAAGGCACCACTATACCGTTGATTTTCCCGAGAAAGTGGGGCATTACGATTACTCCACCCTCCAGGATCCCGACGAGCGCATCGGCACTCTTCAAAAGACCCGGGATATAATCGACAGCTATGAGGAATTCAAGGGTACACCTATCCATATCACCGAGTTCAGCACCTCATATACCCCCAAGGGCGTTATCCACGATACCAACCTCAACGCCGCCTATATCGCCGAGCAGCTCTCCCGCCTTGGCGATATGAACGAGAGCTATTCCTACTGGACCTTCGGCGACGTGTTCGAGGAGCAGGGCGTTCCTTTCACGCCTTTCCACGGCGGCTTCGGCCTTGTGGCTGCGGGATGCATACCTAAGCCCACCTTCTACACCTTCTCCTTCTATAAGCAGCTCAAGGACTTCGGCTCCCAATGTGTCCTCAAGGACAGAACGGCTGTTATAGTCAAGAATGAAAAGGGCTATGCCGGCGTCCTCTGGAATACGGGTGCTGAGACCCTGGAGAGGCTTTTCTCCCTCCCCGCAGACGTATCGGAGTACACCCTTATCACCAAAACGGTGGATGAGGAATGCTGCAACCCCTTGAAGCTCTGGCACGACCTGGGCGAGCCTGCCAACCCCACCCCCGACCAGACCGATCTTATCAGGTCAGCGGCGCTGCCCAGCGTAAAGAGCGATGTGATAACTGCCGCCGAGGGGAGCGCAGAGCTGCCGCTCTCACTGAAAAAGAACGGCATCCTCTATTTTGAGCTTACCGCCCGTACCTTCACCCCCGACAGAGGCTACGATTATCAGAGAGCCGTAACATACAGATAAAAAACACCCGTGAGCGGTCATTCAACTGCTCACGGGTCTTCTGTTTCCAGGCGGGAGTAGTATTCGTGGACGAGGCTTCGCAATCCCAGCTGCTTCATATCCTCATATCTGACATTGAAGCGGGAGGCCGTCCGCTTCCCGCTGATAAGATAGCGGATGCAGTCCTGTGCATAGCGGTCGATGACCCGCAGGCTGCGGTCGGTGTTTATCACCGGGAAATACCAGTAGGACCAGGTGAGGTCGTTGTCCTCATTCCCGCCGAAGAGCTTTCGCTCGAATATACGGATAAAGGCTTTCGCAGCCTTCTCGGGAGATATGCCGCTGCGCTGCTGCCAGCGCATAAGAGCTCTGGTCTTGCGGCGCATCTTGGCTTTGAGCTTGACGACAGATGCCGGCGCTATGTCGATAATGCCGTCCTTATATGAAAGCCCCAGGAACACCCACCCCTCACCGGGGGCTGAGAGCAGTTCCTTGTCGGGGTTTACGGTAAGCCCCTTTTCCCGCAGGAAGCTGTGGACAAGCTCTTTATACTCATCAAGCTTATCCCTGTCCTCAGAGAAAACAATGATATCATCGGAGTATCTCGCGTAGGGGACGCCAAGCGCCTCAAAGCGGCGGTCAAGCTCCGAGAGATACAGGTTGGCACAGAATGCCGAAATGGGAGTCCCCGCCATAATGCCCTTTTGCTCGGTGATGCGCCGCCCGTCGTCCAGAACGCAAGGCTCTGTCAGCAGCGAACTGAGAAAGCCGTAAAGCTCCCTGTCATTACCCAGAGTCTTCTCAAGCATAGGCATCAGCAGAGAGATATCCACAGAGTTGAAATAGTTGCTGATATCCGCCTTGTAAGCCCACATACTGCCTATGCCGGGGGTGCGGGTCAGCTTCCGGACAGCCATCTGTGCCGTGTGGTTCGGGCGGAAGGAGTATAGCCCGCCTGCAAAGCAGCCGTCGTACTTTCGGAGCATCAGATGCGTCAGCAGCTTCAAGACCGTATTCTCCGCGGGAGGGTAGATGTAAATGACCCGCTTCTTGCCCGTTTCCTGCTTGCTTATCTCTGAACGTCTCGGCAGGGGAAAGGATTCGCCGCTGCTTATCCTCCCGCAGACGGGGAGATAACCTTTCCCGTCAATAAAACTGCGGAGCTCCGCGGTAAAGCTCTTCTTGCTCACCAGCGAGGTCTTGTATTCGTAAAAGCGCTCCCAGCAGTTCGGGTCTGAAAGCTTATCAAGCAGAGACACGGCGCAGCCTCCTTTCAAAACAGTATTCCTGTTGAACATTATAACACAGTATGCCCTTTTCTGCAAGCAAAAAGGTTAAAAATGCCTATTGACAATATAAACAGTTTGTGATATAATAGTTAGGAAGCTAATTAGTCAACTTATTATTAGGAGGCTTACGTTATGAGACCGTTACCCGAAGAATACAAGCAGCGTCCCCGTGAGCTGCTGGACCGCGAAAACGCCGAGCCGTCAATGTTCATCAATGATATCGCCAAACTCTTCGGCAAGATGATATCTCACGAATCGGAGGAAGGACTTTCCCACGGCTACCGCAGGATGTTCGGCATCCTCTGCTTCCGTGACGGCATCACGCAGATCGAGCTGGCAAAGGCCGCGAACCTTTCAGCACCCACGGTATCCAATGCCCTGAATAAAATGGAGACCCTCGGCCTGGTTCGGCGTGAGTTTGACAAGACCGACAAGCGCAAGGCATATGTCTACATCACCGAGAAGGGCAGAGCACAGGATGAATACATCCGCTCACAGTGCCGGGAGATAGAACAAGTGATGATGCGCGGAGTGACCGAGGAAGAACGTGCAGCACTTATCTCGATCCTCAAAAAGATGCTGCGCAATATGCTGGAGGAGGGAGACGCTTGAAACTGATAAGATACCTTAAGCCATATTGGGTCTTCGCTCTGCTGGCTCCGCTGATGATGATAGGCGAGGTCGCCGCCGATCTGCTCCAGCCGAAACTGCTCTCGAAGATCGTAGATGACGGCGTCCTGCTCCAGAATATGACCGTAATCGTAACCACGGGCATAATAATGATGATCACCATATTGCTGGGCGGAAGCTGCGGAGTTGCATCCTCAGGGTTCAGCGGTATGGCCTCTCAGGGCTTTGCCAGAGACCTGAGAAACGATGTTTACAGCAGAGTAATGCACCTATCCTTCCAGCAGACGGATAAATTCACCACCGGCTCTCTCGTTACCCGCCTTACCACGGATATCACCGCCATCCAGCAGCTCGTGGATTTCGCGCTGAGGATGTTCGTCCGCAATATAATGATGCTCATCGGCGGCATTTTTATGATGATGCAGCTCAACGTCCGGTTCGGTATCGTTGTGGCCATCTCCCTGCCCCTTGAGGTCATCGTGGTAGTGCTGATAATGAAATTCGCCAACCCCCTTTACTCGATAGTTGTCCGCAGACTTGACTCGGTCAATACCGTAATGCAGGAGAACGTTACCGGTGCAAGAGTTGTCAAGGCCTATGTCCGTGAGGATGCCGAAACACAGCGCTTCGACAACGCCAACGGCGCCCTTATGGAGTCAAACCTCAAGGTAATGAAGCTGATGGCTCTGCTCTCGCCCTTGCTTATGATAATGATGAACGCCGCCGTGCTGGCTGTTATCTACATAGGCGGCTTGCAGGTTGAAGCACAGGCTCTTAAGGTCGGTGAGGTAATGGCTGCCGTTACCTATGTAACGCAGATCCTCCACGGCATTATGATGCTCTCGATGATGTCACAGAGCATTTCCCGTGCTGCGGCTTCGGCGCAGAGGCTCAACGAAGTCCTCGCCACCGAGCCGGTAATCTCCGACGGCGAGGGAGCTAACAGTACAGAAAAAGGTACAGTTGAATTCAGAAACGTATCCTTTGCCTACCCCACGTCCAACGGCAGACCCGTGCTCAGCGGCATTGATCTTAAGATCCGTCAGGGCGAGAACATCGCCGTGCTGGGCTCAACGGGTTCCGGCAAAAGCTCTCTTGTAAACCTCATCCCCCGCTTCTACGACGCCGTTGAGGGCGAGGTGCTGGTGGACGGCGCCAACGTCCGCGATTACGGCCTGGAAGACCTCCGCAGCCGGATAGGCATAGTTCTACAGAAGAGCGAGCTGTTCTCGGCAAGCGTCAGAGAGAATATCCTCTGGGGCAACGGTGAAGCCACCGATGAGGAGATCCGCACCGCCGCAGAGATCGCTCAGGCGGACGAGTTCGTCTCCAAAATGCCCGAGGGCTACGATTCAATGATCGCCGAAAAGGGCGCATCCCTCTCGGGCGGTCAGAAGCAGAGGCTCTCCATCGCCAGAGCAGTGCTGAAAAAGCCTGAGATTCTCATATTCGACGACTCCACCTCCGCTCTTGACCTGAGAACGGAAGCAAGCCTGAGGCAGCGCCTCCGTGAATCCCTGGCAGGGACTACGGTCATCACCATAGCCCAGCGTATCGCCTCAGTTAAGGACTGCGACAGGATCGCGGTCATAGACCACGGCAGGCTGGTAGCCTGCGCACCTCACAGCGAGCTTATGAAGAGCTGCGAGGTCTATAAAGATATCTGCCGCTCACAGGCAGCTTCGGGAGGTGACGAGTAATGCCTCCTATGCCTCCAATGGGTCCCGGCGGTAAGGGCAGAGGTCCCGCAGGTCCCCACTCGGCGCGTATCACAGCCGAGAAGCCCAAGAACGCCCGAAGGACGCTTTCAAAGCTGCTTCGCTATATAGGCCGAAGCAAATACTTGTTTTTCGCATTGCTGGGAGTTATGCTGCTCATCACCGTTATGAACCTGCTGGCTCCTATGATACAGCAGATAGCCATAGACTGTATCACCCCCAACGAGAACCGCACCGGCATCGACAAGGATAAGCTCATAGAAACGCTGATCCTGCTTGCTGTTGTCTACGGAGTTATGGCGCTGGCGAGCTATCTGCAGGGTTTGTTCTCCGCAAAGCTCTCACAGTACACGGTGAGAACGATGCGCCACGATCTCTTTGAGAGCCTTGTACATCTGCCGATAAAGTACATCGACACCCACCGCCACGGCGACCTGATGAGCCGTATGACCAACGACGTTGAGAATATCTCCACCACCGTTTCTCAGTCCATAGGCTCGCTGATCTCGGGCGTTCTGACAGTTATCGGCACATTCGTGATAATGCTGACCTATTCGCCCCTGCTGACCCTCATATCCATTTCCACCATATTCCTGACCGTATTCGTCTCTGCAAAGATGACCAAGTATATGAAGAAGTTCTTCATCGAGCAGCAGATCATCCTCGGCAGGCTCAACGGCCATGTTGAGGAGCAGGTGACCGGCTACCGCACCGTCGTTGCCTACACCAAGGAGAACGACTCGGTTGAGCAGTTCAAGTCAATGAGCGACGAACTGAGAAAGACCGGCATCAAGGCGCAGATCTGCGGCGGTATGATGGGTCCCCTGATGAACTGTATCTCAAATTTCGGCTTTGTGCTGATCGCAGCCTTCGGCGGCTGGTTCTCGATCGAGGGCTGGATAACCGTCGGAACGATACAGGCCTTCATCCTCTATTCCAAGCAGTTCTCCCGCCCAATAAACGAGATCGCCAACCAGTACGCCAACATCCAGACGGCTATCGCCGGTGCAGAGCGTATCTTCGAGGTCATGGAAGCAGAGCCCGAGCCCAAGGGCGGGCTGCTGCCTTTCAACAGCGAAGAGGTGAAGGGCAATATCGACTTCCGCGATATCATATTCGGCTACGATGGCAGCAAGCCTGTGCTTGACGGCCTCGACCTGCGAGTCAAGCAGGGTCAGAAGATAGCCATAGTCGGCGCCACGGGCTCCGGCAAGACCACAGTCGTAAACCTGCTGACCCGCTTCTACGATGCCGATGCAGGAGAGATAACTATTGACGGCAAGAACATCTGCGATATCCCCATTGATGAGCTTCGGCGCTCAATAGCCATAGTTCTGCAGGATACGGTGCTGTTCTCGGGGACTATCGGCGATAACATCCGCTGCGGTAAGCCTGGTGCCACCGATGAAGAGGTGGCGGCAGCCGCCAACAAGGCCTACGCAGATGAGTTCATCGACCGTCTGCCCGACAGATACGATACCCCCCTCTCCGAGGGCGGCTCAAATCTCTCCCAGGGTCAGCGTCAGCTGCTGTCCATAGCCAGAGCCGTTCTGGCAGATCCCAAGATACTCATTCTCGACGAGGCTACATCATCCGTTGATACGAGAACGGAAATGCACATCCAGTCGGCTATGGTAGCCCTGATGAAGGACAGGACATCCCTTATCATAGCCCACCGACTCTCCACGATTCGGGATGCAGACAAGATAGTCGTTATCGACAAGGGAGTAGTTGCCGAGCAGGGCAGCCACGAGGAGCTCATCGCCGCCGAGGGCAGATATTACGAGCTCTATCAGACTCAGTTCGCAGGCAGCAAAACTTGATAAAAACTTAAGCCGGTGCCCCAGCGGGTGCCGGCTTTTTTGCTCTCACGCTTTGCCGCGGCTATGCATAGTATAAAGCGTAGCAGCTTTTTCCGAAACGGAGGGCATCGTAATGAAAAACATCACAATCCTCGCAGCCGGCGGTGATGCAAGGCAGGTATATGTCTGCTCGGAGCTTTCCCCGCGTTACAGAGTTTATGCTTATATGACCAAAACCGCCCCAGCGGGAGCGGAGACAGTTTCTGAGCTCTCAAAGCTGCAAGGCAGGGTCGATGTGCTGATACTGCCTCTTCTGACGGCGGTAAGGCACACTGAGGAGGGCTCATTTATCCCGGCAGGGACGGAGAAGCTCATCCTTGACACTCTTATGCCGACCTTGAAGCCGGGAGCGCTCGTCCTCGGCGGAGCAGCCGATAAGGAGACCCGTGAGCTGTTTACCTCCCGGGGCTTTGAGTTTGAGGACTATTTCAAGCGCCGGGAGCTTATCCTCCGCAACTGCATACCAACGGCTGAGGGGGCCTTGAAGATAGCGATCGAGGAACGCAGCGAGACAGTCTTCGGCAGCCGGGTGCTGATAACAGGCTTCGGGAACGTCGCCAAAGCTGCGGCAAGGCTGCTTTCGGCGGCAGGCGCGGAGGTCTGCTGCGCAGTAAGACGATCTGACGCAGCAGCCGAAGCGGAGTGTTCGGGGTACAGTAGCATAATGCTTTCGGAGCTTTGTGAGCATATCGGCAGCTTTGATATCATAGTGAACACCGTTCCTGCCCGGGTCATCGGGCGGGAGGAACTGGAATGTGCAGGCTCCGGATGCCTTGTCATCGACCTGGCATCTCTGCCCGGCGGCGTTGACTTTTCCGCAGCCAAGGAGCTGGGTATAAGGACTGTTCATGCGCTTGCCCTCCCGGGAAAGGTCGCTCCCGCTGCCGCAGGCAGATATATCGCCGAGACGGCAGAGATCATCTTATCCGAAAGGGGAGTGGGAAATGTCACTTGAAGGAAAAAGAATAGGTTTTGTGATGACCGGCTCGTTCTGCACCTTCTCCAAAGCGTTTGAAGCCGCCGAGGAGCTGGTGCGGCTGGGAGCGGAGCTGACTCCCGTGATGAGCTTCAATGCAGCCGGGGTCTCGAGCCGCTTCGGCACAGCCGAGGAGCATATATCACGCATAGAGAGCATAACCGGGCGAAAGGTCATCAGAACGATAGAGGATGCGGAGCCCATAGGCCCCAAAAAGCTCTTTGATATCATAGCGATAGTCCCCTGCACGGCGAACACTCTTGCCAAGCTCGCCACGGGGATCACCGATACCCCCGCCACTATGGCGGTCAAGTCGCATATAAGGAACCTGAGACCCGTAGCTTTAGCTGTCTCGACAAATGACGCCCTGGCGGCTGCGGCAAAGAATATAGGAGCTTTGCAGAACAGCAAGAATTACTACTTCGTGCCATACCGACAGGACAACTTTGCTGCAAAGCCCTCGTCAGCCGTGGCGGATCTCAGCCTGCTTCCGAAAACTCTGGAGGCAGCCCTGAAAGGAGAGCAGCTGGAGCCTGTGCTCCTGGCTCCGCTCTGAAAAAGAAGCGCTCCGCAGCACGGAATGACTGCGGGGCGCTTTGTATTATTGGCGGTTGACATATGCCGCCTTATGGGGTATACTTTATTATAGGCAATACCGCACAACCCCTGTGCGTCAGATGCGCAGTCAGATTTTTCGTCAGAGTGCATAAATTTGACGCAGGCGGGCTGACGCCCGGCAAGGAAAATTTGTGTGCTATGACGGAAAATCTGCAAGCAGATGACGTGC
>JAFXXU010000018.1 GCA_017542125.1 Ruminococcus sp. | reverse complement strand
CTACAGAGCAGAATACATCCCTCACCCGTGAGGGCGATAATATCACCGTGGGGAATTAGATAAACATTTCGTCGGCTGATTATAACTATAATTCCGAGAGCCTTATCCACAAGGAAGAAACCTCGTCCACGACCGAGACCACGGAACAAAACACAACCCTCACCCGTGAGGGCGATAACGTCACCGTTGGGAACGAGATAAACGTCTCTTCGGCTGACTATAACTACAACACCGAGAGCCTTATCCACAAGGATGAGACCTCCACCACAACCGAGACCACCCAGCAAAACATAACCCTCACCCGTGAGGACGATAACGTCACCGTTGGGAATGAGATAAACGTCTCTTCGGCTGATTATAACTATACCACCGAAAGCCTTATCCACAAGGATGAGACCTCCACCACGACCGAGGCCACAGAGCAAAACACAACCCTCACCCGTGAGGGCGATAATATCACCGTTGGGAACGAGATAAACGTTTCGTCGGCTGACTATAACTACAACACCGAAAGCCTTATCCACAAGGATGAGACCTCGTCCACGACCGAGACCACAGAGCAAAATACAACCCTCACCCGTGAGGGCGATAACGTCACCGTGGGGAATGAGATAAATGTCTCGTCGGCTGATTATAACTATACCACCGAAAGCCTTATCCACAGGGACGAAGCTGTTCCCGCCGATGGGGCTGCGGCTGCGACGATGGTGCTAAACAGCTTTATCACCGCTGCGGCGAGGCATTTCGCGGGGCTTGCGGTCAGGGAGACGGCAGCGTTGCCTGGGACGAGCTTCATCGCTCCTGCGGGGATGAAGCTCAACACCTCCGCCCGTGCGGTTGCCGAGCGCAGAGAGCTGATCAGGTCGCTTTCCCTCCTGCAGGAAGCGGGTGAGCGTTCAACAGAAGAATACAACACCCAGACCCTCAGAGTGCTGCGTGAGCAGAATGATACGGGACCTGTGTCGGAGACGGAAAAGCTCCGTGAGAGCGTTAAGGAGACCGAAAGGGAGCTGCTCTCCCGCATGGCGGAGAGGACTGTACGCCGCACCGAGGCTGCGGAAAAGTCTGCCGCAGCGGAGCCCGAAAAGGCACTCCCCGGCCTCAGACCCGAGACCCTCAGACTTCTGACGGAGCTTATCCGCGGCAGAGAGGTGAGCTCCCGCTTCGAGCACACCTCCGGGCGTGATATCGCTGTCCTTGAAAGCAGAGCCCCCGGCAGCACCGCTCCGGCAAGCGGCAGCGTTACCGACAGCATTTACCGCCGCAGCGAGCTTATGCTCAGGCTCCGCTATCAGACCGGCGGGCTGGGAGCAAGGAGCATATCCACATTCAGCCAGCAGCGTGAGGCTGCAAGGGCTGCCTTCGGCAGGGCAGCGGGCTATACGCCCCGGCTGTCCGCCGGCTATGCTTCCGGCGGGTACTCCGCTTCTGAAGCCCCCGGGCTGACGTTCTTCCTTCGTGGAGGCGAGGTCCCGGACAGAGCTCTTGAGCAGGCAGCTCCGGGATATGCTCCGGCACACCCCGAGAACCGCATTTCCCCGGCTATGCCGGAGATGATACGCTATCTGCGCGAGACCTCCGCATCGGAGGCTGCCCGCAGCAGCATTTCTGAGGCCTTCCGCTCCTTTGTCTACGGCGAGGTGAGGGATACGCTCTCACCCGATGCAGAGCGCCGGCAGAGGGAAAAAAGCTCCCCCTTGCAGCCTGTCACGGCGGAGAGTATCAGCGTGACGGCGCAGTATGAAAACGTGAGCTATCCGGTTTTTGCCGAGTACAGCTACGGGAACACGGTACAGACATTCCGCGATCAGGCAGTGATGCTGCCGGGAGCGGTGATAAGAAATATGAGCGTCATCCCCTCCCGTGGGGTGCTTGGAGGCAGCCACCCTGCAGAGAACGGCGCAGCGCCCCGGCAGACAGCCATCTCCGCAGGACAGGAAGCCTACGCCGGGACGGCATCGCCGCTGTCGCTGCTGGAGCCTCCCCGTGGAGGGAACGCCGGGAACCAGTCGGGCAGCGCACCCCAAAGCCCGCGCATCGCTGCACCGTCCTCGGATATGCTCATAAGGCAGTACGGCAACCTGATCGACGGCGCCGACCCCACGGGGCGCACCCTTGATCTGGGGACGGCCTACGGGCAGCAGCAGGACAGCGGCAAAGCCATCAGCGAGCTTACCGCAGCAGTAAAAAGCGCAGCAGAGAGAACAGCCGAGAACAGCAGGCTCATTGACGAGCTCCGGAACAAGCAGAAGGAGATCGAGAACGGAGCCCTGAAAGCCAGCGATATGCGGGTGATCTCCGACGAGGTCATCACAAGGCTGCGCTCCGAGCTGCGGCTAGACAGATCAAGATATTCGGGATAAGGAGGGAACGGTATGGGTCTTACCTCAACGCTGGCCAAGGCAGCGATCATGGCAGCCAGCAAAATAATCGGTTCAAAGGCTATGCTCATAGTGGTAAAGGACGAGCCGGAGGAGATACCGGTGCAGTTCAACCCCTCCGAATACAGCATAACCGACAGCTCCTCCTATTCCCAGACCGAAAGGCGCAAGAAGGACGAGCCTGTGGTCAGCTACAACGGAAATCAGCTTTCAAAGCTCTCGGTGAAGCTCTATTTCAACTGCGATGAGCCCCTTTCGGCGTCGGGCATCAAAAGCACGGCTGAGAAGCTGCTGAGCGATGAGGAATTCAAAGAGGATGACATTACCGAGCCGATAAATAAGATATCCGGGCTTACCAGGATCGACGGCGACAACCATATGCCGCCGGGATGTATATTCATCTGGGGCTCGCTACAGTTCGCGGGATATGCCGAGAGCGTGGGCGTGACCTACACGATGTTCGACAAGACCGGCAAGCCACTCCGGGCCGTGGTGGATCTTACTATGAGAGGCTTCAACGGAGCCTTAGGTGAAAGAGAGAGTCCCTTTATGTCCCCCGACCGCACCAAGGCCAGGACTATGACCGAGGATGCCAGCATCTGGAGCATAGCTCAGAAGGAGTACGGCGACGCCCGTGAATGGCGGCGCATCGCCGATGCGAACGATATAATGAACCCCCTGGATATCCCCGTCGGGAGGGTGCTGCGAGTGCCCTCGATAAACGACCGGGAGTGATCACTCAGTTTACGGAGGCAGAGAAAAATGGCCGACCTGATGACAGCTGTTACCGACAGCGCCTCGCTTGAAAACAAATACGGCAATTTCGTGCTGCCTGCCGTCAGGATCAAGTCCTCGGGCAGCGAGCTCATATCCTCGCTGGATATCTCGGTGCTGGAGATGAACGTCACCCTTTCGCTGGAAACGGCGGGGATGGCGGTCATCAAGATAGGCGGCGCCTACGATGTGGAGAGCCACAGCTTCAACAGTAAGATAGTCAAAGCCTTCAAGCTGGGGACGGTCATGAGCGTGGAGCTGGGGTATGTCTCCGACACCACAGAGGTGTTCAAGGGCTATGTGGCCGGGCTGGGAGCGGAGTTCCGTGAGAATTCGCTGCTGGTGGTGAAGCTGATGGACGTCCGCAAGCTGATGATGTCAAGCGGCGTGAAGCGGCAGCTCTACGAGGACAAGAATTACTCGGATATCTTCAACAAGATAATGTCGGGCTATTCAAAGCTCTGCTCGGTGGTATGCGACTCCACCAAGGACGAGCTGGTATCCCCAGTATCCCAGAGCACCAACGATTTTGATTTCGTCAACCGGGAGCTGATAGGCAAGGGCAAGTCCGACAGGGAGTTCTTCGTGCTGAACGACAAGGCCTATTTCCGTGAGCGGGGCAAGAACAAGACCCCCATAATGACAGCCGAGCTGGGCAATATACTGCTGCGGTTCTCCATGATGGCGGATTATCTCGATACCGAGATAAACGTGGTGGGCTACGACCCCGTAAACTGCAAGAGCATAAGCTCAAAGGTCAGCGCCAAAACGAAGGAGAGCTGCTCATCGGTGCTTTCGCCGACCCCAAGCCAGTTCTTCATAGATGCCGATGCCGACAGCGAGGCTAAGGCAAAGACCCGGGCGGAGGCAATAGCCAAAAGAATGCAGATGCAGTCATGCTTTGCGGAGGGAGAGACCGTAGGTCTGCCCGAGATAGTCCCGGGGAGATATATCGAGATCAAGAACCTGGATACCATGGCTGACAGGAAGTATTACATAAGCGAGGTGCGGCACAGCTATACCCCCTCGAGCTTCACAACGTTCTTTGAAACGAAAGGTTGGATATAATGAGCCTTTACGATGATCTGAGAGGCTCCGCCGAGATCGGCAGCCCCGATATTATCAGCGGGATCGTCACCGGGATAGTCAAGGAGAATTACAACAAGGATCAGCCCGGGAAGATAAGAGTTGAGCTGTTCCTGGGTGAGGACGGCAAGAACGTCACCGGATGGATACCCGTTATGGCGCCCTACGGCGGCAGCAGCCACGGCAGCTATACCCTCCCCGAGGTGGGGGCTGAGGTGGTAGTCGCCTTCAATATGGGCGACCGCAACCGCCCGGTGGTCATAGGCTGCCTCTGGAGCGAGAAGAACAAGCTCCCAGAGGGTGCTGCCACAGAAAAGAATACCCTCAAGACCTTTGTCACCAAGGGCGGCAGCGAGATCACTATGGACGATACCGAGGATAAAGCCAAGATAACCGTCAAGACCAAAAAGGGCAACGGCTTTGAGATAAACGAGGAAAAGGAGAGCATCTCTCTCTTTGACAAGGAAAACAAGAACAGTATCGAGATAAACTCAAAAGAGGGCACCGTCACCCTTTCCGCCGACAAGAAGATAGTCCTCAAGGTGGGGGGCAGCGAGGCTGGCCTCATAGACGGCAGCGGCAAGAAGATCTCCTTCAAGAGCACGACTGTGGAGCTCAGCGCCGATAAGGATCTGACGCTCAAGGGACAGAACACCACCCTTGAGGGCACTCAGGTCAAGGTGAGCGGCAGCGGCTCCCTCGAAGCGTCCTCCAGCGGGACGACCCAGATCAAGGGCACTATGGTAAAGATAAACTAAGGATCGGAGGCGGTGAAAAATGAGCAGCTCTGACAGCAGGAGCTTTCTCGGAACAGGCTTCGGCTTCCCCGTCAGGGTCGATCCCAACACGGGCAGAGTCATGACTTCCTCCGGTGAGGAGGATATCAGGGAGTCTATCAGGCTCATACTGGGTACCAACCCGGGGGAGCGTCAGATGACCCCAAAATTCGGCTGCGCCATCAACAATTTTGTGTTCGGCACCGCCGATTATACCTCGCTCATGCTGATGAAGCAGGAGGTGGAGAACTCCCTGATCATGTGGGAGCCCAGAATAAAGGATATAGAGGTCAGCATAACCCCCTCCCCCGATAACGAGGGCGTGCTGCTGATCCAAGTGAACTACACCGTGAGATCCACCAACAACCCCTTCAATCTGGTCTACCCCTTCTATATCAGCGAGGGCTACAACGAAGAGGCAAAGGTCTGAACCGATCGAAAGGAACTGATGAAAAGTGGTGAAGATAGACAGCCGCGGGAGGCAGGAGATACGCGAGCAGCTGAAAAAGCGTGCCGCCGGCTATACTCCCGAATGGAACCTGGATGAAGAGTCGCCGGACATTGCGGCGGCGCTGGCACTTGCCTGTGCGGATATGTTCGAGGGGACGGTCAGGAAGATAAACAGCCTCCCCCTCAAAAACGAGATAGCCTTTTTCAATACGATAGATTCCTCGCTGCTGCCTGCGGCCCCCTCCGAGGGATATGTGAGCTTCGGCCTCTCCTCCGAGGATATGGGAACCACCGAGGTGCCTAAGGGAACGGTTCTGTCCTCCTACGGCGGCGACGGCGAGCCTGTCCGCTTTGAAACGCTGGACGAGGTGCTGGTCTCCCCCGCGAAGATAGCTGCGGCTTTCTGCGTGGACGACAGCCTTGACCGCATCGGCAGATATGAGACTGTAACCTCCTTTGAGCAGGGGCTGTTCTCACTGCCGAGAGAGAATTTGCAGACCCATACCCTTACTATGTCCCACCCCTATGCTTTCAATATCGACACAGAGGGCGTGCTCTGCCTCTGCTTCTGCCGCGGAGCGGGAGCACCGCTGATGAGCTCCGCTGTGGCAGCCCTTGCCGACAGCAGCGTGAAGATAGAATACCTTTCTGCCGATCAGGGCTATGTCCCCTTTGAGGATATCCACGAGCGGGGAGGACGGCTGTATCTCCGCAAGCAGCGGGATATGCCCGCCATAGTCAGCGGAGGCGAGCAGCCCGCCCTGAGGATCACCGCCCCGGATATCGCACCCGTAAAGGAGCTTTGCTATTCATATGCCGAGGCTTTGCCCTCGGGCAGGGGGATAGTCCCCGATATGATTTATAACGGCAATACCGAGCTGAACCCGGATCAGTTCTTCCCCTTCGGGGAGAGGTTCCAGCTCTTCAGCGAGATATACATCGGCTGCGCCGAGGTGCTTGACAAGCGGGGAGCATCGGTAACTCTCAGCTTTGACCTGAATATGATAAAGGTCCCCATCGAGAACCAGATCGAGGACGAGATCAAGTGGAAATGGATAGCCAATAAGGACAGTTTCAAGGAAAGAGCCTCATACGAGATCGCCATCACCGAGGTGATCTGGGAGTATTACAACGGCTACGGCTGGAGCAGGCTTTTCAAGGGCAGCGAGTACAGCGACATATTCAACTATACCCAGGGCGTGACGGGCAGCTTCCGCAGCATGACCTTTATCTGCCCCGAGGATATGAGCCCGGTGTTCGTGGGCGCCTGCGAGGATGTTTTCATCAGGGCAAGAGTGATCAAAGCCGAAAACCTCTACAAGCTCAGAGGCAATTATATATCCCCGGAGATAAGGAACATCTCCTTTGAGTATCACTATGAGGACAGAGGCTGCCGCATCACCGACAGCGCTATCTGCAACTGCCTGGAGGAAAAAAGCTGCGGCGAAGGGGAGGAGTTCACCCCCTTCTACGGCACGGGAGTCAAGGGCAGAGCAGTCTATCTGGGCTTCAATGTCCACCCCGACAACGGTCCCCTGCGGATAATGTGGGACGTCCGGGAGGACCCCCTCGCCCAGAGATCCGAGCTGGTCTGGGAGTATCTCAGCGAAAGCGGCTGGAAGCATATGAATATGGTGGACGAGACCGAGAGCTTCACCGCCGCCGGCCTCACCATCTTCCTTGACAACCACGGCTTCAAAAGAGAGCACATCTTCGGCGAGGAGCTTTATTGGGTGCGCATCTCCGACAGGGGAGGGGCGTTTGCAGCAGGAAATGCCGCGCCGCCGGTCATCGAGGGGATATACTACAATTCTGTCAGAGCCGTCAACACCGACAGCCACCGCGAGGAGACCTTTGCGATGAATGTCTACACCGAGAACGCAGAGTTCGCCCTCTCGATGAAAAGTCTGCTGGATGTGGAGGTATATGTCAACGAGTACCCCTCTGTCACCGAGGAGGAGCGCCGCCTTCTGCTTGATGAGGGCAGGCTCAGGGAAGTCACCGACAGCGCCGGTATGATAACCGAGCAGTGGGTGAAATGGCAGGAGGTAAGCACCTTCATCACCGAGAACGGCAGCTCGCGCTGCTTTATCGCCGACAGGAGCCGGGGCACCGTTACCTTCGGCAGCGGCCGCAAGGGCAGGATACCCTCGGCGTCGGCCTCCGACAATATCCGTATCATTTATACCACAGGCGGGGGCAGACGCTCCAACGCCGCTCCCGGCGAGATAAACTCCATGGAGCGCTCCATAGGCTTCGTGTCCTCCGTGACCAACCCCAAGAGGTTCTACGGCGGCTGCGATACCGAAACAGTCTACGAGGCGCTGCGCCGCAGCTCGGTGATGCTCCGCACCCAGGGCAAGGCAGTTACCGTCAGGGATTTTGAGGAGCTGGCCTTTGCCGCCTCACGCAGCATCGAAAAGGTAAGGTGCTTCAAGGGCAGGAACATCGCAGGCGAGCCGGAGCACGGTGCGGTGACGCTGGTAGTCCTTAAGGACAGGGACTCAGAATTCAGCACCCTCCGCAGAACGCTGGAGAGCTATCTCCTGCCCCGTATGGCAGGGAGCCTGGCAGCCTCGGGGAAGTTTTACATAACCGAGCCCGCCTTTGTGAAAATGAACATTAAGGCCGAGCTGGCCGCCGACAGGCTTGAGGGTATATTCGAGCTGAAACGCAGAGCGGAGCAGTGCATCAGGGACTGCATCGGCTCCTATTCCGGCAGGGAGGGCTCCCGCAGCTGGATGCTGGGGCGCATCCCCAACGAGCAGCAGCTCCGCAGCGCCCTGCTGCGTATCAAGAGCGTGGAATTCATCCGGAGCATAAACATAACAGCCTTCGTTTCCGGGGCAGGGGGCTTCACCGAAACTGACCCCGAGGAGATAAAGGCAATGCCCTATATCCTGCCCATATGCGGCGAGAGCGACATCAGCATAACACTTGTATGAGAATAAAAACTATCCGGCACGGAGGTGACAATAATGCTGCCCGATCTTGATCTTGACAACGAACGCTACGACGATATACTCGAAAATGCCAGAAATATGATCGTGAGCATTTATCCCGAGTGGACGGATTTCAACTACCACGATCCCGGCATCACCATGCTTGAGATGTTCGCCTGGCTCAAGGAGATACAGCAGTATTATCTCAATAAGATAGGCCCCGCAAATATCGAAAAGTATCTGAAGCTCATGGGCATGACCCGCCGCACCAAGAAGCCCTCGCGGGCTGAGGTGAGCATCCGCTGCGGCGAGGATCTTATCGCCGCAAAGGGCACCAAGCTCTATGCGGGGGGCATATGCTTCGAGGCTGACCGCAGGACATATATCTCATCAGCGCAGATACTCTGCTGCATCACTCAAAGCGGCGATGCGCACCATATCGTCGAGGGCAGAGAGCTCTCTTTCGGGGGGAGCCTGCGCATAAGCCCCTTCCCGCGGGAGGGCTCGGGGGAATTCCTGATAGGCTTTGACAAGCCTCTTCGCTCCGGCGAGGATCACAGCATACGGTTCTGGCTGAGGGATCAGGGGACAGTTCCCCGCAGCCCCATCACCGATCCCGGGAGCTTCATTCCCCTGACGGATATCTCGGCGGAATACTACGACGGCGCCGCCTGGCAAAAGCTGGAGATCAGCGACGGAACCTTCGGCTTCCTCTGTTCAGGGAGCATCTCCTTCCGTCTTGACGCGGAACACGGCAGCTGCTCGGTCTGCGGCAGAGAGGCGTATTTCATCCGGTTCAGGCTCACAGGCGGTGAGTTCGATGAGCTCCCCTCGGTCAGAGGGATAGAGTTCGATCTGCTCCCCGTGACCCAGAGAGACACCGCTGCCGAGTATTTCGACCTCCCCGCCGACGGGGAGCTGAAAACCCTCAGCGAGCTTTCCGTCACAGGCGAGACCAGGATATTCCTGCGGGGCAGCGACGGCCTCTTTACCGCCGTGCCCTGCTTTGAAAAGCTCATAGACGAGGAGCTGGGCACTGTCACCTACCGCATCCCCGATATGGGCGATGCAGTTTCGGTAAGGATAGTCAATACCGCAAAGGATCAGCTCCAGAGCTGCGAGCCGGGCTTCGGTACGGGTCTGCCCTATCAGGAGTACGGGCTTGACGATACCGGCTTGGAATACGAGAGCTTTACTCTTATGACCGAGCTCCCCGCCAGCGGCGGCAAATTCGCCGAGTGGAAAAAGGTCAGGGATTTCTCGGGTGCCGGCAGCGACGATTTTGTCTATGTGTTCGACAGCAGCAAGGGCCTGATCCGCTTCGGCGACTGCATCAGAGGTATGGCTCCCGAGGGAAGGATAATCATTGTGGGCTGCTCGAGAACGCTGGGCGCCGACGGCAATGTCTCCGTCGGGAAGATAAGCCGTATGGGTCCCGAGGAGGATGAGGAGATCGTTATTTCCAACCCCCAGAGATCCGAGGGCGGCTGCCCGGAGGAGACCCCGGAGGAATGCTGCGTCAGAGCATACAGCCTGCTGCGCACCACCGAGACCCTCATCACCGATGAGGACTGCGAGCGGTTCATCTCGGGAGTGCAGGGGCTCAAAATAGAAAAGTGCAAGGTCATCCGTATGGAGGGCCAGCCGGACAATGTGATCTCGGTGGCGGTAAGGCCCTATGCCCCCAACGGCCGGGGCGTCCCCGGCGAGAGATATATCCAAAACATCCTGGCAGCCGTTGAGAAGAGAAGACTGCTGGGCACGCGGTTCAGGATAGTCCGCCCCGAGTATTCGGCGGTATCCGTGTTCGCGGATGTGGTGGTGTCGCGGAGCGCCTCCGATGCGAGAAAGACGGTGCTGCGCACCATAGCCGAGTTCTTCGCCTCGCTGAGAGATCAGTTCGGCGCAAAGATAATCTACAGCCGCTTGTATGAGCTGATCGACAGGCTCGACTGCGTGCTGAACATAAATATGCTTACTCTGGAGACCGACGGCAGCGGTGCCGAGCGCACCCGTGAGGGCGACCTGCTGCTCTCCCCCAACGTAACGGCATACCTGTATGAAACAGAGCTTATAACGGGCATCGGTTAGCCCGTCAGAGCCTTACCGGAAGAAGGAAAATGAAATATGAGAGAAAAGCTGAAATATTTCATAATCAATAAAGCCTACGACTACGACCGCGGCTATTACGAGAATATGGCAGTGAACGGCAGCAGCCTCTGCGTATCCTCCGAGGGCGGCTCGGGAGTCGGGCGCTTCCTGACGAGAGTGTTCGATTCGGGGGAGCGGGGCATGAGCTGGCACCGGCTGGTGATCGGCACCGAGGACTGCGAGCCCGAGGCGCTGAGAGTAACCGTATATGCCTGCGACGGCGGAACGGTAAGGTACGGCGGCGGGACCATGTCTCCCGAAGAATTTATGGCGATAGAGGATATCCCTCTGGAGGAACGGCTCCGGGTGCTGGAGCCCTTTGCCGCGAGGCAGGCGTCGGGTGTCAGCGACCTGCTGCTCCACGGAGTCAGCGGGCGGTATCTGTGGGTGTATACCGAGCTTTACTGCCCCAGGGGGAGAAAAGCCGGAATAAACGATATCCGGATATACCTCCCCGCAGGCTCGTGGATAGACCACCTCCCCGGGATATACCGTCAGAGCGACGGTGAGTCCCATTTCCTTGAACGGTATCTGGGCATATTCCAGACCTTCTACGAGGAGCTGGATCACGAGATCGCGGATATAGCCCACCGCTTCGACCCCGACTGCGCAGAGGCGGATTTCCTGGAATGGCTGGCGCAGTGGCTAAATATCTCCGATACGAAGATCTGGACGGAGGATCAGCTCCGCAGGCTGCTTTTAAAGGCTGTGGAGTTTTACCGCAAGCGGGGCACAAAAGAGAGCCTCTCGGAGCTCATCGAGCTTTACACAGGCGAGAAGCCCTTCATCATCGAGGGCTCGGATGTGGGCGAGCTTGCCGACAGACCCGAGCTGGCTGAGGTGCTGTCCACCCTCTACGGTGCCGACCCCTCAACGGTGACGGTCCTGATAAGGCAGGGCTTCGATAACGAGGTCATCAGAAGGATAGCTTTGGAGATGCTCCCCGTCACGGCGGAACTCAATCTGGTCGAGTTGGACCCTTACATCTTCCTCGGCAAGCACGCTTATCTGGGCGTGAACAGCGCTCTCGGGGTCTACCGCCCCGCAGCTTTGGACGGAAGGTCGAGGCTGACGATGACCTCGCTGGGCGGAACGCCGGATAACCCCCCAGATGACGGAGAGAACCATACGGATATACAGTAACGCTAAGAAGGAGGAGCGCCCCAGAGGTGCGATCGGGACTATGAAAAATACTCAGCTTTACCCCTTTGAAAGGAATAAGTATTACTACGGAATGCTTCTCAGCGTCGAGGACTTCAACGCCGAGCAGAGATATATGAACGACAAGCGCAGGCTCATCAACCGCCTCGTTCACGGTATGGGTGTGGTCTGCGGCCTCAATGTCGTAAGGCTCGATGACCGGACGGTCTCGGTGGAGAGCGGTATGGCGCTGGACAATACCGGCCGGGAGATCATCGTCGATGTCCCCGTGACCAAAAAGCTGCAGATGATTAACGGCTATGAGTCCGCTATGAACAGCGGGAGCAATGCCTATGTCTACCTCTGTCTGGAATACAGTGAGGGCGAAAGGGGAGCAGCCTACGGCATCTCGGATGCCGAGGGCAAGGAGCCTCACGGAAAGATAAGGGAGAACTACAACCTCTATCTCACCTCCTCCGAGCCGGATGACAGCATCGACAGAGTAAGGGATATCTGCGAGCAGACCGTTACCGTGTTCAGCAGCGATCAGCTCTGCATAAGACATATCACCCCCCGGTACGTCAACCCGACGATGCCCTTTGAGCTCAGGGTGGAGGTGGAGACCTTCACCAAGCAGTTCGCCGCCTTCTCCTACGATATACAGCTGGTCTGCCTCAACAGCGAGCAGGACAGCAGCCCGGTGCTCTCGGTGAAATTCAACGAGATGCTCTTCGACAAGAGCGGCAAGTACACTCTGGTCTATAAGCTGCGCTCCACCAATGTGACCGATACGGCGGGAACGTTAAAGGCAGACCCCTCGACCTTTACCCTGGCCTTTGATAAAGTCCCCACGGCGGGCAGCCTTTCGGGGACATCCTCGGTATCCATAATCGATGGCAGCATCGAGGATGCCGCCATCAGAGCGGGCTATGAGCGGGATATGGATTCTATGCTCCGCAGCACTATGAGCCACAGGCTCTACCTCGCCAGGATAGATCTGGTCAATGCCGGCGATACGGCGGTCATCGAGGACATAGTGAACGTGCCCTTCAGGCAGTATGTGGCAGGGGGAGTTATGCTCAGCGCTATGCACAGGCTCCACCGCGAGGGTGTAGATACAGGCTCCGAGCAGGCACCCGAGAGCAAGCCCTCGGCGATCCCGAAGGCCTCCGACAAGGAAGTCGCCAGCGGAGTATGCAGGATAGATCTCAGCTCCGGCAGCCTGAAAAACAAGGTGTTCTGCTCCGAGGAGATAACCCACGGACTGGGGCTGGGCAGCGTAACCATACTGCTGGGCATCAACACTCCCGACAAGAAGACCGTCTACGGTGACCCGCAGATCTTCAAGGATTCCTGCCCCCAGCTTTCTCTGGCGGCAAAGACCGACCCCTCACGGGGCAGCTTCGTCATTGGGGTGATGACCTCCCAGACGGTGCTGGACGATTTCGTGGAAGTCAAGTGGACGGCGATCCGTGATGCCGATGAGGCAGTCAGCGAAAAGAACAATATGAAGATAATGATAAAGCCCAACTCTCTCATCATCAAGCCGAGAGAGAACAGATACTTAGAGGCGGTCTGCGTGAATATGACCAACAAGACCGTCCGCTGGTCGGTGGTACCCGAGACCGGCGGCAGCGTGGATCACAACGGGCTTTACACCGCTCCCGCAGTTGAGGGAGTATATGAGGTAGTGGCACTGAGCGCTGCCTATCCCGAGGTCAAGGCTTCCATTATGGTAGTCGTAAGGGAATGAGAGCTTAAGGCAACACCGCACAACCCGCGGCTGACACCTCTGCACGCCATCTGCCGTGTCAAGCCTGCTTGACGACCGGCTTATCCGTCATATTACCGTGTCAACTTGTTGACACTATTCTCCTTGCCGGGCGCCAGCCCGCCTGCGTCGAATTTAGGCAATCTGACGAAAACCTGGACT
>JAFXXU010000088.1 GCA_017542125.1 Ruminococcus sp. | reverse complement strand
GAACTATTCACAGCTTGGTAAATGCTCAAAGCTCACGGTCATCACGATCTACAGCGCCCGAGATGGGCAATCTGAACGCTTCGCGTTCAGATATATATCGCCGCAGGCGATACCATAATTATTAATTATAAATTATTAATTATCAACTATTAATTACCCAAGAAAGGACTGTTCTGCTCTATGGCTTTTTTGGATAACCTGATAAACGGTATCAGCCTCGGAAGCATCTATGCCGTAATAGCTCTGGGCTATACCCTGGTATATGGTATCGCAAAGATGCTCAACTTCGCCCACGGCGACGTTATCATGGTGGGCGGCTACGTCATCTTCACAATGATGACCAGCGTGAAGCTCAACCCCTACCTCTCGGTGCTGGTGGCAATGGCAGCCTGTACGCTGCTGGGTATCACTATCGAGAAGATCGCCTATAAGCCTCTGCGTAAGGCCACAAGCCTCTCGGTGCTGATCACCGCCATAGGCGTCAGCTACTTTTTGCAGAATATGGCGCTGCTCATCTTCGGTGAGAAGCCCGTTACCTTTACCTCGGTAATAAGCATCCCCAAGATCGAGCTCTTCGGCGGGGACGTGGTCATCAAGTCCGAGGCTATCGCTTCGATCGTGGTTTCGGTCATCATAGTGGTGGGGCTCTCCCTCTTCGTGAACAAGACCAAGAGCGGACGCGCCATGCTGGCAGTCTCCGAGGATAAGGACGCCGCACAGCTCATGGGCATAAACGTGAACAGGACGATCTCCCTCACATTCGCCATAGGCTCCGGCCTGGCAGCGATAGCAGGAGCCCTCCTTTGCTCCAGCTACCCGGTGCTGTCAAACACCACCGGCGCTATGCCCGGCATCAAGGCCTTCGTGGCTGCGGTGTTCGGCGGTATAGGCTCTATCCCCGGCGCTATGATAGGCGGCATACTGATAGGCGTTATCGAGATCCTGGGCCGTGCCTACATCTCCCCCCAGCTGGCTGACGCCATCGTCTTCGCCGTGCTGATAGTCGTGCTGATAGTAAGACCCACCGGTCTGCTGGGCAAGAAGGTCAGCGAGAAGGTCTGAGTTCATTGTGCATTGATATAATTTCTCTGAAAGGAAAGATATTCCGTGAAGAAATTCTTAAAGGGCGCCACGGGCAAGAGCTTCATAACCTATGCGATGCTCATAATCGCCTTCACCGCCGTTCAGATAACCGTTTCGGGCGGTCACGCAAGCAATATGTTCCAGGGGCTTCTGGTGCCCTTCTGCGTGTATTCCATAGCCGCCGCATCCCTTAACCTCACAGTCGGCATACTGGGCGAGCTGAGCCTGGGTCAGGCGGGCTTTATGTGCATAGGAGCCTACTCCAGCGCACTCTTCTCCGTCTGCACCAAGGAGACTATCACCTCAGCCTGGATACGATTCCCCATAGCCATCCTGATAGGCGGCTTCTTCGCAGCCCTCTTCGGTGTGCTCATCGGCATTCCCGTATTGAGGCTCCGGGGCGACTACCTGGCTATCGTTACCCTCGCCTTCGGTGAGATAATCAAGAACGTCTTCGCCGCCCTCTATGTGGGCTACGACAGCAGGGGACTGCACTTCTCCCTCACCAGCCAGGGCGACCTTGGCCTGGAGCCCGACGGCAAGATGCTCATAAACGGCGCTCTGGGAATATCGGGGACCCCCAAGGATTCCACCTTCATCATCGGCTTTATCGTGCTGTTAATCACCATGATAATACTCTATAACTTCATCAACTCCAGAACGGGCAGAGCAGTAATGTGCATCCGCGACAACAGGATAGCCGCAGAGTCCATCGGCCTGAACATCACCAAGTACAAGCTCATTACCTTCGGCCTCACCGCCTTCCTGGCAGGCGTGGCAGGAGCCCTGTTCTCCCATAACCTCTCCATACTCCAGGCATCCAAGTTTGACTACAACCTTTCGATACTCATACTCGTATTCGTGGTGCTGGGCGGCATAGGCAACATCAGGGGCAGCGTTATCGCAGCCGTGGTGCTCACCTATCTGCCGGAGGTGCTCCGAAGCATCAACAATTACAGAATGCTTATGTATTCGGTAGTCCTCATCGTGATGATGATATTCACCTCCAACGACAAGATCAGAGGCTTCTTCTCCGCGAGCCTTATGAAGCTCAAGGGGCTCATCTTCAAGAACAAGGCTGTAAAGGAGGGTGAGTGATATGGCTCTGCTGGAGGTCAAAAAGCTGGGTATCTCCTTCGGAGGTCTCCGGGCTGTTGACGATTTCTCGATGACCATTGAAAAGGGTCAGCTCTACGGCCTTATCGGGCCCAACGGTGCGGGCAAGACCACCATATTCAACCTCCTTACGGGAGTTTACAAGCCCACCGACGGCACCATCCGCCTGGACGGGGTGAACATCACCGGCAAAAGCACCATCGAGATAAACAAGGCCGGTATCGCAAGAACATTCCAGAACATCAGGCTCTTCTCGAACCTCTCGGTGCTGGATAACGTAAAGGCGGGGCTCTCGAACCACTATGCCTACTCCACCGCAACAGGCATTTTCCGCCTGCCGGGGTATTTTAAGAAGGAAAAGGCCATGAACGAGCGTGCTATAGAGCTGCTCAAGCCCTTTGACTTACAGGACGATGCGGAGACTCTGGCCTCGAACCTGCCCTACGGCAAGCAGAGAAAGCTGGAGATAGCAAGAGCTCTGGCAACCGAGCCCAAGCTGCTGCTGCTGGACGAGCCCGCAGCCGGTATGAACCCCAAGGAGACCGCGGGGCTTATGGATACGATACTCACCGTCCGGGACGAGTTCGGGGTAACGGTGCTGCTCATCGAGCACGATATGTTCCTGGTATCGGGCATCTGCGAGAGGCTCTCGGTGCTGAACTTCGGTCAGCTCCTCTGCGAGGGCAAGACCGGCGACGTTCTCTCGGATCCCGAGGTCATCAAGGCCTATCTGGGCGAATAAGGGGGGCTGCGCTATGGCAATGTTGGAAGTTAAGGATCTGAACGTCTATTACGGCGTTATACAGGCGCTCAAGGGCATCTCCTTCGAGGTGAATGAGGGGGAGGTAATAGCCCTCATCGGCGCAAACGGTGCAGGGAAGACCACCACCCTCCACACCCTTACGGGCATACTCCCCGCAAGATCGGGGTCGATAGTATTCAACGGCACGGAGCTTACAAAAACTCCCGCCCATAAGATAGTCAAGCTGGGCATAGCCCACGTTCCCGAGGGCAGGCGCATCTTCCAGCAGCTCACGGTGCTGGATAACTTAAAGCTGGGCGCCTTCACCCGAAACGATAAGGACGGCATCGCCGAGGATATGGAGAAGGTCTACAAGCGCTTCCCCAGACTTCTGGAGAGAAAGACCCAGATCGCGGGCACCCTCTCCGGCGGCGAGCAGCAGATGCTGGCAATGGGCAGAGCTCTGATGTCAAGACCCAAGATGATAGTTATGGACGAGCCCTCAATGGGTCTCTCGCCCATACTGGTAAGCGAGATCTTCGATATCATAACCTCTATCAGCAAGGACGGCACCACGGTGCTTCTGGTGGAGCAGAACGCAAAGAAGGCTCTTGCCATAGCCGACAGAGCCTACGTTCTGGAGACCGGCAGGATAACCCTCTCGGGCAAGGCCTCCGACCTCATCAACGATGAGAACGTGAAGAAGGCATATCTGGGAGAATAAGGGGGCAGTATTATGGCAAAGGTCATCACCATAGCAAGAGGCATGGGCAGCGGCGGCCGTACCATCGGCAGGATGCTCTCGGAGGAGCTGGGCTGCAAATACTACGACAAGGATCTCATCCGCCTGGCCAGCGAGGAGAGCGGCATCAACGAGGCCTTCTTCGGCAGGGTGGACGAGAAGCTGAAATCCTCCTTTATAAAGAGAGGCGGCGTCTACAAGGGGGGCGTCATCGACCCCTCCAGCAAGGAGTTCACCTCGGATAAGAACCTGTTCAACTTCCAGGCGAAGATAATCCGGGAGCTCTCGGAGAAGGAGCCTGCGGTGATAATCGGGCGCTGCGCCGATTTCATCCTCAAGGACAAGCCGGATGTGCTCAGGCTTTTCATCTACTGCGACCAGGCCACCGCGGTAAAGAACGTCATCGAGGCCTACGGCATGGATGAGCCGGAGGCGAAGAAGCTCATCGAAAAGACCGACCGTGAGCGCAGCGACTACTACCGCCACTACACCGGCCGGGACTGGCTCTGCGCCAAGAATTACAACATCTGCCTCGACACCAGCAGCCTTGATTTCAAGACCTGCGTCGAGCTGATAAAGGGCTACCTGGACATCATCAGCAAGTAAGAAACACAAAACGGGCTGTCCGCACAGATCTGCGGGCAGTCTTTTTACTTTTTGCTCTTTGAATGTTTACAGTTTGTTCAATAGCACATCGAGCTTTTTGAGCACTACATAGACAGAAGAGCACTTTTCAATGCACAATGCACAATGCACAATGCAAAATTGTGGTATCGCCTGCGGCGATATTATGCCCATTCGGGCAGACTGCGGAGTGCAGAATGGAAAGCTGGTAGAACAAACAAAACTATTGTGAAAAACACAAGCGAAAAGAGATCACAAACTACAGCGCCCGAATGGGCATCCCGTGCGCCGCAGGCGCACTCCTTAATTGTGCATTGTGAATTGTGCATTGTGCATTGTAAAAGTGAGGTGAAAGCATATGAACGTCCGCTTTGAGAAACTCTATGAGGAGACCAAAGCAGCCGTTATGAGGTATGTCTCGGCACACTGTTACAGCATCACCGATATCGACGACCTGTTCCAGGATACATATCTGGCGGTGTATAAGTCGATGCAGAGCCTCACCGAGCCCATACAGAGCAGTGAAGCCTATGTCATAGGCGTGGCTAAGAAGGTGCTGGCAAGGCATTACTCGGCTGTCAGAAGGCTCCGGGCACAGATAGATGTGAGCCTCGACCGCCGCTCCGGCAGGGGGCTCGCAGAAGAGACCGCCGACAGCGTGGATGTGGAAAAGCTGGCAGGGGACAGAGAGCTGCTGGACGAGATCTTCGAGCTGGTGACCGTGATGCCCGTAACGGTGCAGAGGGCGTTTTATATGCACTACGTCCTGGAGATGAGCTTTGCCGAGGTGGGCAACGAGCTCGACCTCTCGGAGGCTGCGGTGAGACAGAGAGTTGCCAGGGCGCTGACAGAGATAAGAAGACTTTACAAAAGGAGGGAGCAGCTATGACGGAGAATGAGCTTATAAAGAACGCACTTACCAGGCACGCCCCGGATATGTCACAGCTTACGGCTTCGGAGCTGCTTGAAAGACAGAGAGACGGAGCCAGGGTCAAGTCCCGCCGCTCCTGGATAGGCGTGGCTGCGGTGGCCGCTGCAGGGCTGGTGCTGACCGTGGGTCTGCTGATCTACACCCACAGGGACAGCCGAGTGACCCCCGGAGACGATGTGGATTCCGTGGAGGATGTTATCCCCTCCGAGGCGGATGAGCTGCCCCCCGATAAGGGCAAGGAGTGGGTGGATCTCACCATTCTCTCGGCGGATGAGCTGGAAAAGGCGGAGTATCAGTGCAAGGCAGAGGGCTGGCCGGAATACGTCTTCACCATAAACAAGCATACGGTAACGGCCTTCCGCTATCTGGTGAGCGAGACCGTCCCCACCGACTCGACGGAGCTGACGGGCAACGGTGAATTTCTGGTAAGGAAGCTGTTTCTGCGGGATCTTACCGGCGACCGGAAGCCGGAGATCATCGCCGTCCTCAGCCCGGAGGACGACCCGGACACCACCCTGGTGCGCACCCTCGACCTGAGCACCAAGAGCATAACCGAGTATAACCTCTCGGGAGCCGCCAACATCAGTGCCGGGATGATCGACGGCGAGGTGAAGTTCATCCTGGAGGATCAGGAGACCGGGGAGATCTCCTATCTGGATGCCGAGGGGCTGAAAAACTCAGATCTCTACCGGAGAGCCCAGAAACAGCGGTTGCGGATTTATCTCGGTGTTATCAAGGCCTCCGACTCCACCACCTATCAGGCACAGTACAATTTAAGTGAAAGCTATACTGTTTCCGGAGAGGGCAGGGCGGTCATGAGCAGCTCGCAGCTCTACGGCTACGGCAGAGGCTCGGACGAAAAAGTTAAGGCCGTTCTTGACGAGCTGCTCAGTGACAGTGTTTTCGACAGCATTACGGACATTCAAGAGTTCAAGCTGGAGGATTACAACTACTTCTCCCTCGAAAACGAAAATATAGAAAAATACGGTTCTGTAATTTCATTACTGTACTTCAGCGACGGGAACAGGGGTGTGAGAGTGAGCGTTTACGAAGCGGGGGTCATTACCGTTTTGTTGCAGGATACTGACAGCAGGATCTTCAACTATTACACTGTAACAGGTCAGAGCGGCAGCAAACTGATGAAAAGGGAGAATGTATTCTTCGGCGGGACGGCTTTGGACAATATCTCGGTAATGAAGATTACCGATCTGAACAGCATCCCGGAGGAGGAAAGATGCATCAGCTCCGATGACGGACAGTTCAAGGCCTATTACAGCATCCGGGAAAGCAGCAGGGAGGGCGGCGGTTACGAGCTGGTATTTGACAGGGTCATCTACCCCGAGGGCGAAAGCCCGGCGGACTATCTGATGAATTACAACGTATTTTACGATGGTCTAAACAACGCGACCGACTCCGGGGAAATGCCGATAAAAGAGGGCACAGCCATCGGGTTGACTGAGATCAGGGACGGACACTCATTAGGAGGCATAGATATCGCCATACAGACCGATCACATAGTCGCCGAGTACTGGATCAATTTCAACGCTAGCTCTGTAAAACCTGTATATATTGTATAATACAAGCCTCCTTCGGGCATACTGGTACCGAAGGAGGCGATCTTTATGCCGCAAAACGACACATTCGAGCTGCTGAGGGAATGCAGCTCCGGGATCAAAATGGGCATTGACTCGATAAATGAGCTTCTGCCTGACGTAAAGGACGACAAGCTGCGCCGCATCCTTGAAGAATGCCGCAGCACCCACGAGAGGCTGGGGGAAGAATCCCAAAGGCTTTTAAAACGCTGGGGGGAGCCTGACAGGGAGCCGCACCCCATAGCAAAGGGGATGTCCTGGCTGAAGACCAACGTAAAGATGGCAGCCAAGCCCTCTGACAAGACGGCGGCGGGGCTGCTGACGGACGGGTGCAATATGGGAATAAAGTCCTTGAACGGGTATGTGAACGAATTTGAGCGTGCCGACCCGGAAGTAGTGAAGCTGACGAAGCAGCTGATACGCTCGGAAGAGAAGCTGCTGGCGGATGTGAGGGAATATTTATAATAATTGCTGGTTTGTGACCGGAGCAAGAGCAAACAAAAAAGACGGCAGCAGTACAAGCTTTCTGTACTGCTGCCGTTGTCTTAATTTATTACCGAAGTATCTCCGCGCTCCAGTCGCCGTAGTATCTCTCGCCGTCAGCTTCCTTGAACGCTCTTACACTTATCTGCCTCTCGCCCTCGATGCCCGAAAGGAAGCAGCAGCTCAGTACCGAAAGCCTCGGTACGTCTACGATCGTCTCTTCGCCATCGTCATTGACGAGCTTTACTTCAAAGCCGCTCGCCGCACTCTGCTTGTCCCATGCGATGCTGAGGCAGCTTCCGCAGCGCTGTGCGCTTACTCCCGTTACCTGCTCGGCAGGAGTTACTGCCTTGATCTTGCTCTCGGCTGAAAGTACATCCTTGCCCTCGACCTGCTTGTAGGCCGCAACGGTGAACACATATTCGCCGGAGGATGCAAGCTCCTCTGCGCTGAACTCTGTGGTCTCTGTCCTGGCAAGCTCTGTTCTCTTGCCGTCCTTCTCAGCGTAGACGATGTAGCCGTCTGCGCCCTCAGAGGGGGTCCAGGTCAGCTCTGCACTGGTGGTGGTGACTTCCTCGGCAGCCAGCTTGTCAGCAGCCGCGGGGACTATCTCAAAGCTGATCTCGGAGGAACCGGTGTAGAAGCCCTTTCCGGTGAGCTTTACCTTTGCCTTGCCTATCCTAGTGTTGTCGCTGTAGGCGACCTCATAGTCCTTGCCGGCTTCAAGCACCTTCTCTCCGTCCTTGACGGTGAGCAGGGGAGTGATGGCCTTGCCGGTGAATACCTGGTCGGCTATCTTCTCTGCGGAGAGCTTCTCCACAGGCTTGTTGACCGTTACCTCGCACTTGGCGCTCTTGCCTGCGGAGGTCTTGACTGTGACTGTCGCTTCGCCCACTTCGTTTGCGGTGAGCTTGCCGTCCTTGACGGTGACGCAGCTGCCGGAGCTTGCCCAGGTCAGCTTGTCGGTGAGGGAGGCCTTGCTCTTGTTTTCCAGCTCATAGGTCAGCTCTGCGTTCGCACCGGCCTCAAGGGTGAGGCTGCTCTGTGAGAGCTTGACGCTTGCTGCGGGGTTTACGTTCACGCTTACCTGCTTCTTGGATACGTTGCCGAAGCTGTCATAGGCGTTTATCTCGGTGATGTACTCGCCGGTCTCGCTGTTGTGATCCTTGGTCTTGACGTAGAACTCGGCGCTGCTGCCTGAGAGCTTGCCGTTGGCTGTGCCGCCGGTCTCCCAGAGGAGGGTGATGTCGTCCTTGTCGTTCCTGGAGGTCCAGGTGGGGAACTTGACTGAGGACACGCTGCCGTTATCGGTAACGGTGCAGGTGACCTTGTAGCCCTCTGCGGTGACTTCCGAGATCTTCGCGTCGGAGATAACGGGTGCCTGACGGTCAACGAAGGTCTCAACGGTCTTGGTGGTCTTTATCCCGCCGGAGCCCACGGCCTCGACGATAGTTACATAGGTGTCGTTCAGGTCGCCGTACTCCGAGGTCTTGATCTGATAGGAGGCTCTGGCGTCCTTGCCGCCCACGCTCATACGGAACCACTTGACGGCGCTCTCGCCCTTGCTCTTGGGGTAGGTGCCGAAGCTGACCTGAGTGAGTCCCTTCTCGGCGGTGATATCTGCCTTGACGGTGTAGCCCGTATTGCTGATGTCGGTAACGTCCACGGAATTGAACACCGGCTTATTATAAGGTATGGGGCTTTCCTTGCCGTCGATGTAGAGCCTGTAAACGAAGACGTCGTTCTTGTTCACCTTGCGGTTGATGGTGCAGACGGGCTTGCCCGTTTTCCAGTCGTTCCATTTCCAGTTCTGCTCGATGAGGGTAAGGGTATCGCCGTCCACGGCCTTGACGATAGCAACATGGGAATACTTCTTGTTCTGAACAACGTCGCCGGGGAGGGGAGAGTCGGTCTCTCTGAGCTCTGCGGTATGGCCTGCCAGGTAGACCTTTGGCTTGCCCTGGTAGTTGTTGATGTCATACATCAGGGTGCCGAAGAACTTCTCGTAGAAGTTGCCTACGAAGTAAGCGCAGCAGTAAGGCCCCGACCACTGGTATTCCAGAATATACTTTGCCTCGACGCCCATGAAGCTGTCAACTACCTGGCCGTCGTAGGTGATCTCTATATCTCTCTCCACAAGATCGTCCTGATCTGCGGCAGCGGCAGGAACGGTCCCGAGCATAGTCAGAGCCATAGCAGCAGCCGAAAGAAAAGCAGCGATCCTGGATTTAAGCTTTATCATTGACGATCCCCTCTTAGAATGTGGAGTTTTGCCTCAAACAGGGGGCACTATCCCCTTGTTTTCGGTGAGTGATTACAATATATCACAAAAGTTACAGAATGGCAACAGGTTTTTGCTGTTTTCTCTGTTTTTCACAAACACTTTTGACACTTTGTACAAAAAATCACCCTCAAACAAACGTGCGAAACCCCATAAAACAGCCTTTAAATACAGCATTGACGGGCAATTGGCAGCTTATACACCGTTTTGTAACTTTTCCGGGTGCTTGACATTGAGGGAAAATTAGTGTACAATTAAGGGGTAAATTAATAGTTAATAATTAATAATTTATAATTAATAATTAATAATTGCGGAATGCGCCTGCGGCGCATGGGATGCCCATCCGGGCAGACTGCCGAGTGCAGATAGGTCAGCTTGTAAAACTAATCATAGCTTGGTAAATGCTCAAAGCTCACGGTCATCACGATCTACGGCGCCCGAGATGGGCAATCTGAACGCTTCGCGTTCAGATATATATCGCCGCAGGCGATACCATAATTATTAATT
>JAFXXU010000017.1 GCA_017542125.1 Ruminococcus sp. | reverse complement strand
GATTGCCTAAATTCGACGCAGGCGGGCTGGCGCCCGGCAAGGAGAATAGTGTCAACAAGTTGACACGGTAATATGACGGATAAGCCGGTCGTCAAGCAGGCTTGACACGGCAGATGGCGTGCAGAGGCGTCAGCCGCGGGTCGTGCGGTGTTGCCTTAAGGTATATTTTATCACATCAAGCCGAGCGTGGTCAAGGCGTATTTTGCGGTAAATCACTTGTTCAGCCTTTTTGAGATCTCCTCGTAGCTTATGCCGAACTCGTCGAGTATCGTCTTGGCAAGGCTGGTCTGTGAGGGCTTGCCCTTGACCACCTTGTATTTGCGCTCGCCGGTCTTTTCGTCGGTGAGCACCACAAGGCTCTCCAGCCTGGAGCGGACGCCTTCTGCGTTCAGCTCCCCCACCTTTTCGGCAAGCTCCAGAAGATGGGTGGCGAATATCCCCCTAACACCTATCATCGTGAAGATCTTCACCATCTCGCCCGCTATATCAACGCACTCCTTTGGAGTGGTGCTCTGTATGGACTCGTTCATAAAAAGCAGGGAGCGGGGGGTAATGGTATCGCTGATGGTGCGGAACTGCTTGATCTCGGTGGTGAAGCGGGAGGCGTTGATGCCCGTCTGCTCCTCCTTGGGAAAATGGGTGTAGATATAGTCGGCAGGGCAGAGCTCACAGCTCTCCGCGGGAACATAGAGCCCCGCCTGCGCCATGCAGAAGGCTATCCCCACCGCCCGGACGAAGGTGGTCTTGCCTCCGTTGTTGGCGCCGGTGAGGATGTAGAAATCCGCATCCTCGCCGAAGGAGATATCGTTGAGCACCACCGGGCGCTGCTGCTTGTTGTGGAGGTTGTAGGTCCTGGCCTCACGGAAGTAGATGGGATCAAAGAGCCCCTTGATGACGGTCTTGCCCTCGGTGATGACCGGGCGGCACATTTTCAGCCCGGAGTTCTCGCAGAGGCTTATGAGCTCTATGGCTCCCAGATAGAAATCCAGCTGATAGCTGATGGCGTACATATCCTTCAAAGTTATCTTCTGATACTCCGCCAGAACGTCGTCTATCTTCTCGACGTAGCCGTCGGTGAAGGCGGCAAGCTCTTCAAACAGCGCCTTGTCGGCGGCGTTGATGTTCTTCTCGCCGTCCATATTGGTGCCGCTGTATTTGTTCTTCACGGATTTGAGTATCTTCTTTGACTGGAAGTTGGCTCCGTGATAGATTATCCTGTCCAGCACCGAGGGCTTTAAGATATAGGGCTCGTCTGAGATCTCCAGTATGCCCGCCGATATGGGGACCAGGGTCTCGTCCAGGTTTATGGCAACGGTGACGCTGCGGATGCGGTTCTTTATCATCTCTCGGAGCTCGGCGCACTCTTTTTTCAGCTCGATATAGTGGGGGCTGCGGAACTGCTCCTCGAAATACTCGAACATGGCGATAACGCCCTTTGAGTGCAGCTTTTCCTTGTTCTCGCCGTAGAAGGAGTGGAGTATCTCCATACAGCTCACATAGGCTTCAAAGGCCTCCAGCGCCTCGGCAAGCATTGAGAAGGAGTCGGGGTTCGAGAGCTTGTAGATGTTCTTGCGGTCGTTTTCCAGCATTATATCCACGGTCTTCTTGACAGTCGCCCCCAGCTTGGGGACGTTTTTGAAATCCTCCAGGATATCCAGGCGGTAGTTGATTATCTCGCTGTCGCAGCAGAACTCGCATAGCAGGTCGAGGGTGCGCTTGGCGTAATAGCTTGACACCATCCCCGCCAGCTTTTCCAGCTCCAGATTGGCGATATGATCCTTTGGCAGATCCCTCTGGGCCGCAGACCTTGCGCGGCAGGCCTCCCGCTTTTCCTTTGAGGGGTAGTAGAGATCCACTATCGGGTCCTTTATGTCGGTGTATTCATTTGGCTTCATAAACGTACCTCCTGACTGTACCCGCTGCGGGCGTTTTTGTGGTAGGAGCGGACGAGCCTCCGGGCTGTGAAAAGGTACCCCGCTGCCTTGAAGAGGGCTATGACTATCGCCGAGATCAGGGCAAGAGTGTCATATCTTGAAATTATATCCCTAAGCTCCGAGAGGTGCTTGTCCCGGACGGGTATCTCGGAGGAATACATCAGGTTGATCCTCCGCTTTTCATCGGAGAAAAGTATATCCATAACGGCGCGGTATCTGTTATAGAGCAGCACAGAATTTGCCGCAGCAGCCCCCGCCAGGATAAGGACGTAGTTGCGGAAGAAGGCGTATTCCCGAAGTCCGCCCAGGGAATGATAGCGCCTCCTCAGCACCCTTACGGCAAAGACGGAAAACCCGCCGATCAGCAGCAGGTTCGCCGCCGAGAACGCCAGCGGCACCAGGAACACTCCGGCATAGGAGCTGCCCTTTTCGGGGTCGAGCCGGATGCTCCGGAAGGTGCTGATGAGCAGTATATCCGACAGCACGGCAACGATCGTCGCCCACGCCAGCGAAAAAACAAGAAAATGTTTTTTTATTTCCCCCACCCCCAAAGCTTTTATGCACAGCTCCGGCAGGGGCGATGCCCCTGCACCTGCTTCCCCTACCCCCGGAGCTTTTATGCACAGCTCCGGCTCAGTCTGCCCTCCCCGGAGGGGAGGGTATGGGCTTATGATAGGGCTATTACTTTGTACCTGACGGAACCTTGCCGGCAGGGGCGATGCCCCTGTACCTGCTTCCCCTACCCCCGAAGCTTTTATCCACTGCTCCGGCTCAGTCTGCCCTCCCCGGAGGGGAGGGTATGGGCTTATGATAGGGCTATTACTTTGCACCTGACGGAACCTTGCCGGCGGGGGCGATGCCCTATACCTCTTTATATTATAAAGTATACTATCTGCGGGGGGAGATGTCAATAAACAATTCCTATAATATCCGCAAAAAACCAGCCCGGAGGGGGCAGCCTCCGGGCTATGAAGATCAGTTATCCTTTAGGGCTTTATACATCGACTCGGCGAAGATGGCGTAGCCCTGGGTGGGGTCGTCCACGAAAACGTGGGTAACGGCTCCCACCAGCCTGCCGTCCTGGATAATGGGGGAGCCGCTCATCCCCTGGACTATACCCCCGGCCTTATCAAGCAGCTCCCTGTCGGTCACTCTTACGATCATATCGTGCCGCGCCGAGTCGGAGAGGTCGATGCTCTCTATCACCACTGAATAGCGCTTTGCCGCGCCCCCATCAACGGTTGAGAGGATATAGGCGCTGCCCTCCCGGATCTCCTGCTTGAAGGCCAGGGGCAGCAGCTCTCCCCCGACGGGGAGGGTATCCAGCTGCCCGAATACCCCCTCGCTGACGTTTTTGCTGATAGTCCCGGTGGGATCCCCGGAGCGGAACTCCCCGATGAGCTGCCCCGGCTCGCCGTGCTCGCTCTTGGCGCAGCCGGTTATGATGACCTCCCCCACCGTCCCGTGGGAGATGGGCATGGGCTGCTTGGTATCGGCATCGCAGATGGGGTGCCCCAGCCCCCCGAATCCCCCGGTCTCCGGGTCGCAGAAGGTGAGGGTGCCTATCCCCGCCGAGGAATCCCGCACCCACATCCCAGCCTTGTAGGTGCCCTCGCTGTAAACGGGGGTGAGGGTCACGGTGCTTTCGCGGCCGCTGCGGTTAAGGCTCACCGAGCAGGGGCGCCCCTCGGTGCTGCCGATGATCTCCCCCACCCGCTTGTTTGTGGTCACCGTCTGACCGTTTATCCCGGTTATCACATCACCTATGCGGATGCCGCACTCCGAAGCGGGGCAGCTGCTCCCGATATCCTCCAGACCTATGACCATGACCCCGTCGGTCATCAGCTTGATGCCGAAGGCCTGGCCGCAGGCAAGCAGCTCCGGACGCTCCAGCTCGCTGGTCTGTACCGTCTTTATGGGGAATGTATCGAAAAGCATAAGCGTCTGGTCTGTCATATTTCCGGGCTCCTTTTCGGGATCACCGCACTGAGCGGTCACGGGGAATACCGAGTTGACCGAAAGCTCCCGCCCGCAGTCAAGATAAAAAAAGTCCGGCAGCGAGCGCTCGTAAAACCCGATGAGCCCCAGAACGGATAAGGAGGCCGCCCCAAGCAAGGCCGCCGCACGGCGTATGGCAATTCTCATTTTTATCAGATCCTTTCCTTTGTATCTCACGCCGGAGAGAAGCCGGCTGTTTTTCAGATCGAAAATCTTCGCTTCAAAAATAGTTTTGACCGCACGGGCATAAAAATGCGGCATCGGGGAAAAGTATATTTTGTATTGGAATTAAAATTTGAAATAAAATGTTTACCCCCTGTTTCCCGCACCTGGCGAAAAACGGCTTGATTTGGCAGGAATAATGTGATATAATAGTCCTGTTGCTATGATATGAGGAATAAAACTTCTGTTGTGTGCATAAATATTTTATCTCAACCGCGAGGTGTAATATGTCAAAAAAGGACAGGCTAAAAAAACAGAGCGAGGCACAGCTGAAAAAGAAGAGACAGTCCGAGGCTGAGGAGCTCAGGGAGAGAGAAGAGGTCTCCGAGAGCAGGGCTGCCAAAAAGCTCCGCAAGAGCGCAAGAAGGCGCACCTCTGCGGTGACGACGGTGATAAAGGTCCTGATGCTGATACCCTTCCTGTGGTCGGGGCTCTATTACGGGGGGATCTTCGTGATAGGCATCTCCATGGAGCAGATGGACGACGTCCCGGCGCGGATAGCAGTGTTTATCGGCCTCGGGTCGCTGATCTGCCTCGTGGGGATAGTGTTCGCCTTCCTCTCGAAATACATCACCCAGTTCTGTATAATAGCTGCGGGGAGCATCATGTTCATGTGGGGGGCTTCCTACATAGTCGATAAGGCAAAGGAGCGCATCGGAGACGGTGTGGGGCTCACCGAGGAGCAGAAAGGCCTTGCCGACAAATGGCGGTTCGGGCTCTATCCGATACTGATTCTGACCGCCCTCTCGGCAGCACTGCTGGCGGTTTATCTGATCGGGCGGTACAGGGAGGCAAAAAAGCGCCGCCGCGAGTTCGACAACAGACCCGTCAAGAGCATAATAGAGTAATTTTTTGCCCTCGTTATTTTTTGAACGAAAGCCCGCAAGTTGCGGATATACGCAGCTTGCGGGCTTTTTGCCGCTTTTTTGTGCTAAATGACTATTGACAATGCGTCAGCCGGGTGATATAATTATAATTGTCGTTTTATAGGGAAAAAAGGATCGGTCAGCGAAAACGTTTTCGCTGACTGCTCAAAAAGTGAGGTTTTAGGCTTTGGTCTTTGCGGATCTGTTTTTTATATATTTCTTTATGCCTCTCTGCATACTGCTGTATTTCATTGCCCGCAGCATTAAGGCAAGGAATATAGTCCTGCTGGCGTTCTCGCTGGTGTTCTATGCCTGGGGCGAGCCCGTATGGGTGATAATGCTGCTGGCGTATTCCTTCCTCAATTACACTACGGGTCTGATCATAGGGCGGTCGCGGGGAAAACCCGCCGCCAAAAAAGCTCTGCTCGTGGCGATACTTGTGAATATCGGCGTGCTGGGCGTGTTCAAGTACAGCGGCTTCATCGTTACCAACATCAATTCGCTGCTGCACATCTCCATTCCCGTTCCAAATATCAGGCTGCCCATCGGTATTTCATTCTATACCTTCCAGACCATGTCCTACTCCATCGACTGCTACTGGGGCAAGGTCAAGACCCAGCGCAGTTTCTATAAGTTCCTGCTTTACGTTTCAATGTTCCCGCAGCTGGTCGCGGGTCCTATCGTCCGCTATTCCACCATTGCCGCCGAGATCGACGACCGCCGCACCACCCTCAAGGATGTATCGGAGGGCTTTTCGCGGATAATCCTCGGCATAGGCAAAAAGGTCATCATAGCAAACAACCTGAATACAGTCGTTACCGCCTGCTTCGGCACCGCCGAGAACGGCTACACCGGTGTCGATACGGTATCGGCCCTGGGGGCCTGGTTCGGCGCCGCTATGGTAGCGCTTTGGTACTACTTCGACTTCTCGGGATACTCCGATATAGCCATAGGCCTCGGACGTATCTTCGGCTTCCACTTTGACGAGAACTTCACCTACCCCTTCATCTGCAAGAGCATCACGGAATTCTGGCAGAGATGGCATATCTCCCTGGGCACCTTCTTCAGGGACTATCTGCTGTACGTCCCCATATTCGGCAAGCGCCGCAAGTACGGCGGGCTTTTCCTGGTATGGTTCTGCACCGGCCTCTGGCACGGCGCCAATTGGAACTTCGTTATCTGGGGCCTGTATTACGGATTGTTCGTCTTCTTCGAGATGAAGCTGGGCAAGAAGCGGTATAAGAACTGGAACCCCGTATTCGCCCATATTTATACCAAGGTTATCATCATACTGGGCTTCGGTATATTCTACTTTGAGGATTTCCCTGCCCTGGGCAAGTTCTTCAAGGCACTGATCTGTATGAACGGCAACTCCTTCAGCACCGTTACGGGAAGGCACCTGTTCGTGGCGAACATCTTCCTCGTTACGGCGGCGGCGCTGCTCTCGGCACCTATCATCCCCTGGATCAAGGCCAAGGCCGAGCGGACTGCCAACAGCTACTACTTTATGCGCACGGCAGGAGTGCTTATGAATGTGGCGATACTCGCCGTAAGCTCGCTGCTGCTGCTGAACACCACAAACAACCCCTTCCTGTATTTCAGATTCTGAGTGTCCCCTAAGACCGAAAGGATAAGATATTATGTCTGACAACAGAAACGATAAGGGCAATCAGGGCTCCGACGAGATAGAGGCTGCGTTCCTCGAAAGCCTCGCCCGCCTCGATAAGCTCACGGGCCGCACCGATAACGACCCCGTAGATGCTCACGAGTACGTCGATCCCGAGAAGGATCAGCCCGAGGTCTACGATAAAATGGTCTCGGAGATAGAGAGAAAGCGCTCCGAGAGAAGCAAAAGCATCTGGAGCGACGAGCCTGTTATCCCCGTGGAAAAAAGCGTTTGGCTCGATAACGATGAGCCCGCTCCCAGAAGAGAACGCCAGAGGGAGAGCAAAAGGCTCGCTCCCGAGGGCAGCTCCAATCGAAGCACCATAGAATTGAAGCTTTCAGACTCCATGAGGCGCAAAATGGCTGACAGCAGACCCTCCGAGCCGGAGAGACCCGTCCGCAGAGCCCCCGAGGAGGAATACTCCGAGCGCCCCCGCAGAAGAAGGCCCCGTCCCGAGGAGGGCGAGCAGCCCCGCCGCAGACAGCGCCCTGCAGAGGAACAGGTGTCCTCACGCAGGCAGCGCCCCGCTGAGGAACAGGCATCCTCCCGCAGGCAGCGTCCCGCAGAGGAGCAGGTATCTTCCCGCAGGCAGCGCCCGGCGGAGGAGCAGGTGTCCTCACGCAGGCAGCGTCCCGCTGAGGAGCAGGTATCTTCCCGCAGGCAGCGCCCGGCGGAGGAGCAGGTGTCCTCACGCAGGCAGCGTCCCGCTGAGGAGCAGGTATCTTCCCGCAGGCAGCGCCCCGCTGAGGAGCAGGTACCCTCCCGGACAAGAGAAAGAGCTCCCCAGGAGCAGGCCCCCGCAAGGCCCCGCAGGAACAACGGCAAGAGCAAGTACGGCTACCGCAAGTATGAGGCAGAATTCAGCTTTATAAACGCAGCCCTCTGTGTGCTGATGGTGTTCGGCGTCGGCATCGCGCTGGTGGTTATGAAGCGTGCCAGCGGAAAGATAGAGTCCGAGAACCGTATGATGGCGGAGTTCCCCGAGGTATCCATATCGAATTACCTGGACGGCACCCTCACCGACGGCATCGTTAAATACTATACCGATACCATCCCCGACAGAGAGAGCCTCAAGGGCTTCTCGTCCAGCTTCTCCAAGCTCTTCGGCATCAATATGGATAACTATTCCACAAAGGGCGATATCCACCAGGGCAAGGAGGAAAAGATAGACTCCGAAATGGAAGCCACCGCCACCAAGGCGACTGTCTATACCGGCTCCCGCGCCACTACCTCGGCATCCACCGGCGGCAAGACCCTGGATGACTCAGATACCGAGTCCCAGCCCGGAAACGAAACCGAGACCGAGACCTCGCCCATAGCCACAGTCACCAAGGACGTTGTCCCCGATGAGGGCGAGTGGGCAGGAAATGTAGTCCTGGCAGATGCGGGAACTCCCAACGTAAGGGCTATGCCCGTGTTCTACGGCCTGTTCGAGAACGGCGATAAGTACGCAAGCATCCTCAACAGCTACAAGGAAATGCTGGGCGAGACGGTCAACGTCTACAATATGCAGATACCTCTGGCCTCGGCTTATTATATGCCCAAGAACCTGGAGGGCACCGGCTCCGACCAGCACGAATATCTTAGATACGTCAACCTATCGCTCAAGGGCGTGATCGGAGTTGACATCTTCGATGCTTTGAAGGCTCACACCGACGAGTACATCTACTCGCGCACCGACCACCACTGGCAGCCTCTGGGCGCATACTATGCAGCTCAGGAGTTCGCTAAGGAGGCAGGCGTGCCCTTTGCGGATCTCTCGACCTACGAAAAGTGCAAGATCGAGGGCTTCTGCGGCACGATGTACGCATACAGCGAATACAACCCCGACCTGAAGAAGTGGCCTGACACCTTCTGGTACTACAAGCCCCAGAACAACTACACCATCGACTACTACAACGACACCTTCTCGGCTATTGACGAGAACAAGGGCCACAGCCTGTTCTTTGACTGGGTATCGGGAGCGAACTGCTACTCGGCTATCCTGGGCGGCGACCTTGACATCCCGGAGATCAAGACTGACGTCCACAACGGGCGGACGCTGGTAGTCATCAAGGACAGCTACGGCAACGCGATGATCCCGTTCCTGACGCAGAGCTTTGAGAAGATCTACGTCGTGGATTTCAGGTATGTGAACATTTCGATGAGGGACTTCCTGAACCGCATCGGTGCGACGGATGTACTGTTCGGGCTTTCGATCTCGGGCAGCTACACCTACTCGCACATCAACACGATAGGGCAGATAAAGGGATAAAACCGAAATAACAGCACAGGCGCTGCACAAAAAAGTGCAGCGCCTGTTTTTCTAAGCAAGACCGGACGCGGAGCATAGGCCGCGTTCGTTATTCTGGCTTTTGTTTGCTGAAAAAGCGCTGTATCCCTTGCCCTCGGGATGCAGCGCTTTGCTGTGGTCTTATCTCTTCTTCGGCGGACGCCTGTCATTCCTGTTCCTGCCGGAGCTCGGTCTGTTTCCGTTCCTCGGCCTCTCGCTGCGCTCTTCACGCTGGGGCTCCGCAGGACGCTTTCTCTTCGCAAATACTTCCTCCGGATCCTGTACCAGCTCCGTCTCGTCATCATCGTCGTATGCCTCGAATTCCTCTTCCTCCGGGGCCTCTTCTTTCTTTGACTTCTTCTTGCGGAAGGGCTTGATGATGAAGATGTATTCCAGCGCTATCGCCGCGATCGCAAACATTACTGCCGCCGCTATGCAAAGGTTCCGCGCCGTGGTGTCGCTCTCACCCTCGCTCTTGCTTTCGGCGGAGGCTGCCTTGCTCTCCTGAGATCCGTCGTCTGTGATGATCAGCCTGAAATGCAGCTCGTTGCCGTTTATGTACTTGACTACCAGCTCGGTCTCGCCCGTTTGCAGCAGGAAGACCGCACCTTTTTCATAGTATGCCAGCTGGCTGTCCAGAAGCTTGACGGCTTTTACGTTCAGCACATCCGGCACGCCCAGATCCTCCAGCGTCACGGGCAGGGGGTCAAGCTTCGTCTTGATCACCGGGATCTCGTCGTCCTTGGCGGGAGTGCTCTCCGTCTCGGGATCGGAGGTGCTTTCGTCCTCTTTTATCCGGACGATGCCGTTCTGGATGATGTTAGGCACCTCCAGAAGATCCATATCCTCCAGCTTCTCGACGGATACATAGATGACCGACGATGCCACAGAATCGTCCGCCAGCTTGAAGCTCAGGGTGGAATAGGTGCCGCTGTATTTGGTGCCCTCGGTGTTGAGGTAGGTAAAGGTATAGACGCCGTCGCTCTTTTTTTCGACGGGCATACCCCCGATGGCATCCTTGTTGATCTTGCTGCTCATAAGGGTGATGACCGTGCTGTCGTACTCGACTTTCAGCGTTGCCCCGGTTATCCTGGTCTCGGGCATTACGGTCAGCTCTACGTCAAAGCTGCGGTCAACGATCTCACCCACCCGGAGAGCTATCTTCGAGGGCTCCATAGAGGGGTCGATGGTCTTTTCCTCGGTGGTGATCACCGTAGTCTCTTTTGTGGTCTCGGCGGTGGTCTCAACTGTGGTGGCCTTTGTGATCTCGGCGGTGGTCTCCTTTTCGGTCTCCTTGGAAGTCTCGGTCACGGTCTCTTTTGAGGTCTCGGTCTCAGTCTCGGAGGAGGTCTCCGCCGCAGAATCGGGGCTTGACTCGGGAGCCTCGGTGACAACAGCCGAGGAGTCGTCTATCTCCGGAGGCGGCTCCTGCTCCGCATAGGCCGAGAACGCGGCAGCGCTCAGCATCACCAATGCTGCCGTCAGCGCGGCGAGCTTTTTCAGCTTCATACAGGGTCCCTCCTTTACTTAAAACAAACATCCATATCATTATATTACATCCCGGCGTTTTTGTCAAGCAGGGTACACCATTTTGTATGTATCGGTGCAAACCTCGTACCATATATGGTGAAAAAAAGAATTACGAATTATTACAGTTTTTCGGGGCTTATTGCATTTTCGGAGGGCTGATGATATAATGTTTTCAAGACCTTTCCCCCGGGGCAGACGGCCGATGCCCGGAGGATAAAAAACACACAAAGGAGGAACCCAAATGCCGGAATTAAGATGCCCAAACTGTAAAACGGTATTCACCGTTGACGAATCGGATTATGCAGCCATACTGGCTCAGGTAAGAACAAAGGAATTTGACGACGAGCTCTCCAAGCGTTCGGATGAGCTCAGAGCACACCTTAACAAGGAGCATTCGCTTACCCTCGAAAACGCAAAGAAAGCCGCTCAGTCCCAAATGGATGCGGAGGTCTCAAAGCTCAATCAGCAAATAATCAGGCTCACCGAGCAGCTGAACAGCGTAAAGAGCAACGCGGTCACTGCACAGGAGGCAGCAGTCAACAAAGCAAGATCCGAGAAGGATGCAGACATTACCGCTCTGAAAGAGCAGCTGGCCGGTCTTACCGAGCAGCTGAATAACGAGAAAAATGCGGCAGCCTCGGCGCAGCAGATAGCTGTTGACACGGCGAGACACGAGAAAGATACAGAGATCTCTGCCCTGAAACAGCAGCTTGCCGCTCTCACAGAGAAGCTGAACAGCGAAAAGAGCTCCGCTGCCTCGGCGCAGGAGCTGGCCGTCAGCAAGGCAAAGTCCGAGAAGGATGAGGAGATATCCGCGCTCAGACAGCAGATAACCAAGCTCAGCAACGATCTCGAGCACAAGGACAAGGAAACTCAGCTTGCGGTCACCACCGAGGTGGATAAAGTCAGATTTGAGCTCGTTACTCAAAAGGAAGCCTTTGAGGCAGAAAGAAAGCTGCTCCAGGAGCAGGTGGACAAATACAAGGAATTCAAGACGAAGATGTCCACAAAGATGGTGGGCGAATCCCTTGAGCAGCACTGCCAGAACCAGTTCAACCGCCTGCTTCGTCCGATCCTGACCGGCGGGGTCTATTTTGAAAAGGACAACGATGCCGCAGACGGCACCAAGGGCGATTACATCTACCGCGAGACCGCTCCGGACGGCGTTGAGATCATCTCTATAATGTTTGAGATGAAAAACGAGATGGACACCACCGAAAACAAACACAAGAACGAGGATTTCTTCAAAAAGCTCGACTCCGACAGGAACAAGAAAAACTGCGAATATGCGGTGCTGGTCTCGATGCTGGAGGCCGACAACGACTATTACAACGACGGCATCGTGGATGTCTCCCACAGATACCCGAAGATGTATGTTATCCGCCCGCAGTTCTTTATCCCGATGATAACCCTGCTGCGCAACGCCGCCTACAATACCCTTACCTACCGTCAGGAGCTGGAAAAAGCCCGCCGCCAGAATATCGACATCACCAATTTCGAGGACAAGCTCCTGAAATTCCGCGACGGCTTCAAGAAGAATTACAGCAACGCCAGCAAGAAGTTCTTAGCGGCGATAGATGAGATCGACAAGACCATAGACCACCTCAAAAAGATCAAGGAGAACCTGCTCTCCTCCGAGGACTGGCTGCGCATAGCCAACGACAAGACCGAGGATCTCACCATCAAAAAGCTTGCCTGGGGCAACAAGACCATCCAGAATATGCTGAGCGAAAGCTCCGCCCTCCCCGACAGCTCCGGCGGTGACAGCGATAGCTGATCCCCGCCCCGACCAAACATAACAAGAGCCCGTAAAGCGTCAGCCTTACGGGCTCTGATCATTTATTATACTACTTGGTCTTCGGCAGGTATTTCTCGTAGATCGCGATGTTATCCATCGTACACTTCTCGTCGCCGAACTCCTTGGGGGTCATGGCGTTTATCGCTATATAGGTCTCGCCGTTCTTTTCAAGGAAGGTCTCCAGAGCGTAGCCCGCTTCATCGGTGAAGCCGGACTTGCCGCCCTTGACGTAATACTTTGCACCCTCGGAATCGATCCAATAGCCGGTGAAGCGCGAATGCACGATGCTGTAAAGGAGTATGCCCTCGGGATGCTGCTCTGTCTTGACGGTGGTGTAGGTGGCAGCGCTGAGAACGTCTCTGCACATCTTGTTTTTCAGAGCATAGGCGAAGAGCATCGCCATATCCTCACAGGTGGAGTAGTGGTTATCGTCGTGGAGGCCGCTGGTGTTCACGAAGTGGGTGTTCTTGAGGCCCAGCATCTCGGCCTTGGCGTTCATCATATCCACGAACTTAGCCTCGCTGCCTGCAACCAGGCTGGCAATACCCTGTGTGGCATCGGCGCCGCTTACCAGCACCGCGCCGTAGAGCAGATCCTCAAAGGGGATGCTCTCGCCGTCCAGGAAGCCTACGACAGAGGCCTTTTCCTCTACCAGCGGGGCGAGCTTGTCGGCGGTGAACTTATACTCCACAGAGGGGTCGTTGATATTCTCGACAGCAACGATAAGGGTCATTATCTTGGTCAGCGAAGCGGGATAGATCTTCTCGGTGTAGTTCTTGCCGGCGACTATCTCGTTCTTGGTGACGTTCAGGAGCATGGCGTTCTTGGTGGCCAGATCGTCCTTGATGAAGTCTATCTCCTGGAAGTTTGCGGCCCTGGCGGGCTCGGGCAGCTTGGTCTCGGGCTCGGGCTCCGAGCTGGTGTCATCGGGGAGACTGCTCTCGTCGGGGGAGCTGCTCTCATCGGGCTTGCTGCTTTCGGGATCGGCGATCACGGGAAGATCCTTGGCCTCCTTGATCTGCCCTCTGCCGGAGACCACCATTATGGCTGAGCCTGCGGCTATGAGGATTATCATTATGAGCACTGCGGCAAGCGCCGCACCGCCCCTACGGTTGTTTGCAATGAGCTTCATTCTGCAACTCCTCTTTCATCATTTATATTTCCGGGTAACGTATTATCCTGACTGTTGTTCGCTGTCCTTGAGATGATCATGGCAGTATTTGAGGATATCGCTTCGGGTGACTATGCCTATGAATATCTTTCTGTCATCGGTGACGGGCACAAAGTTCTGGTTCATCGCCAGAAGCACCAGCTCATCCACCGCAGCGGTGACGGAAACGGTGCTGCTGCGCACACGCTTCGGTATATCCGAAATGGAATGGCGTTCAAGGTCCCTGATATCGAAGATGCTGTTATCCAGCATAAAATACAGGAAATCGCCCTCGGCGAGGGTCTTGACATACTCGCCCTGCCTGTTTATGACAGGTATGGCGGTGAACCCGTGGGCCCGCATCTTTTCTATTGCCTGCCTTACGGTGCAGTCGTCGTAGACATAATCTATGACGGCCTTGGGCTTAAGAAATTTCAGTATATTCATTATATCCAAGCTGCCGCAGAGCGGCCCTCCGTTATTGTTGTGAACTGTCCTCCCCGGGCTCTGAGCTGCCGTCCTCTGCCCCGGAGCTGTCGTCGGAGCTTTCCTCGGGCGGGATATCCGGCTCGGGAGCTTCGGTCACGGTCTCCGGCTCGGAGGAGCTGTCGTCGCTGCCGCCCGAAAGCTTGCCGTAGGAATAGACCAGCCTGAAAAGTGTATCGTAGTCGATGGTCTTGAGGTCGGCGGCGGAGACGCCCATTTCAAACAGCGCCTCGGAGGTGATGCCCCAGCGGGCGCACACTCCGCGGCAGAAGCCCTGGCGCTCCTCCTCGCTCATAGAGTCGAAATCCACCAGCTCATCGGCGAAGTAGGCGTTGAACACGGTGCTGTCCACGCTGTCGTCAAGGCGGGTGATGATCCTGGTCTCGAGTATATCGTCCCTGCCCTCGACGCTGTATCTTGTGGTATAGCGGACGAGGCGGCCGTCATCCTTGTCGAAGTAGAAATCCATGGTGGTGATAAAGGTCTCGCCGGTATATACATACTGCTCGGTATCCAGATCCTCGCCGGCTATGCGGTCGGAGGAACGCAGCGAGGGGGCGAGCCCCTGATCCCTTATTCGGGAGATCACATCCAGCTCGGGGAACTCCGAAGTCTCGCGGTACATCCCGCAGACATAATCGAAGTCATAGCTCTTCCCGCCGACGGCCACAGAGCCGTGGCTGCCCAGCTTTTCGGTCTGCAGCTGATACTTGCTGCTGCCGTCAACTATTCTTTTTATCTTTATCTCGCCCTCGAACTGTGTGCTCGTCAGGGTACACTCAAGGGTATATTTGCCTTTGCCGATAAGCTCCGCGACCCTTGCAAGGTGTTCGCCCAGCCTGTTCTCGGCGGGGGGAGTTTCCTCGTGGGCGGCGGGTGCGGAGGTAACAGTCTCCGGGCTGCTCACGGAAGATGAGCTGTCGGTCTTGGCTCCGCAGGAAACGAGCGCCGCAGCAGAAAGGATGCCCAAGGCGCAGACGATTATTCTGTTCATTGCCCTCAGACCTTTCATTCAGGCGGTCATATCATACCCTATATTATACCACGCCCTGAGGGGGGATGTCAAGAGAAAAAGGGAGAAAAGATGCGGAAGGGGTTAGAGGGCAATAAAAAAGCAGGCCGCCCCCGCTTTATCCCGGAACAAGCCGGAAAAACAAAGCGGGAGCGGTCGGGATCTTTATTTTATCCACCATTCGGGCGTCAGCTCGCCCAGGGTCATTACCCTGCCGGTGGTGTAGTCCATCAGTATCTCGATGCCGTGGTACTTCCCAGGCATCAACTGCACCATAAGCTCGCGGCAGGCTCCGCAGGGGGCTCCCCCTATGTGATCCTCCATTAAGGAAAGCACCCGCGCTATCTCATGCTCGCCGTTGGTTATCATATTGAAGATAGCGTTCCTCTCTGCACATATGCCCAGGGTAGAGCAGGTGTCGATGCATACCCCGGTGTATATCTTCCCCGACTTGGAAAGGACGGCCGCAGCCACCTCCCCGCAGGTCACATAGTCGGAGATCTTCCTTGCGTTCAGTACGGCCTTGGCGGCTTCGTACATTTCTTCCCAAATCTTGTCCATATTATTTTTACCTCTTTCTTAGGGCAACACCGCACGACCCCTGTGCGTCAGATGCGAAGTCCAGGTTTTCGTCAGATTGCCTAAATTCGACGCAGGCGGGCTGGCGCCCGGCAAGGAGAATAGTGTCAACAAGTTGACACGGTAATAATGACGGATAAGCCGG
>JAFXXU010000016.1 GCA_017542125.1 Ruminococcus sp. | reverse complement strand
GATCCGACATATAGATGTGCAGGCGAAACTGCGTCACACGAAACAGACCGCTTAATGCTGCTCGGTTCCCCGCCTGACATGGTTCACAGCGCTTCATTGCGCAGGACCCGCACACCTATATCTCGGATCGATGAGGAACAAAATATCGACACCCGATCTTGTTACACTTTATTATACCACACTTTTCCGTAAAATGCAAGGGGTTTTTGAAACTTTTTTGATATACCCCGCAGAAAAGCCCTCCGCCCGCTGGTCACGGACGGAGGCATTTGCTTATTTAATCACTCGTAGATCTCCCGGTTAAGGGTCTCGATACAGCTGGTGAAATTGATCATCAGCACCGAAGATTTATCTGCGGCGGTGCCGAAGCCGAACTCGTCATCTCCGGGGATGCGAAGCTCCTTGGTCTCATATTTGAGTATCCATGGCGAGCGGATGATGAGCTTGTAGAGCTCCCACTTGGAAAGGTTGGTCTCGATATTGGAGGCCACCGCCGAAGCGAACTTATCCTTGCCGAAGATGCTCAGGGTGCCTGCCTTTTTCAGCAGGCTGTTGATGACGGTCCTCTGGCGCTCGGTGCGCATGAAATCGGCATTGCCCACATAGCGGAGCCTTGCGTAGCCCAGAGCCTGATTGCCGTTGACCATTATGCCGTTGCCGCCGCAGCTGAGGTAATCGGTGCCCTGGGGGTTGCCGAGATACTTGTTCTGCTCGTACATCGGGGCCTTCATGCCTATGGCTTCCTCATCGGTGATATCCAGCTCGATGCCCCCCACCGAATCCACTATGTCGATAAAGGAATAGAAGTCGATGTAGATATACCTGTCAACTGCGACATCGAAGTTATACTCAATGGTATCCATCAGCAGCTCAGCCCCGCCGTAGACGTAGGCGGCGTTGAGCTTGCACCTGTCGCCCTCGCCGTAGCAGGCGCCGTCACCGTCCAGGTCATACTCGGGCAGGGTGACGTAGCAGTCCCTCATAAATGAGGTCATGGTGGTGCGGTCCTTCTTGCTGTCGATGGAGAGCAGGATGATCGAATCTGTCCTGCCACGCTCTCCTTCCTCACGGGCATCAGAGCCTATCAGCAGTATATTCTGCACGTTATCCGAGTGGAGCGAGGCGGTGGTAAAGGATCTTTTCCCGGTCTCGCGGTAGGTCACCTTGCTCAGATATCTGATTATCATTATATTGACGAACAGCACTGCCAGCAGGATCAGTATGAACAGGATGAGCAGCACTCTGCCCAGCACCGAATGCTTTTTCTTGGCTGCCTCACCGCCGTGAGAGGCGCCGAAGCGCAGTGGCTCGCTGCGGTCTATATGGGCGGTCTGGGAACGCTTCATATCCTTTTTGCCACGGCCTTTCTTCTTTTTGCTTCGCTCTCCGCTGCGCTCGCCGCTTCTGCGGGAACGGTTGGGGTGCTCGTCATAATTTCTTCCGGATATATTTCTTACAGGCACCGCCTGAGTAAACTCCTCGCTGTCGGGTTCGGAAAAGCGCTTGAGCTGCTGCTCATAGGCGAGCTCGTAGCTGTCCTTTTCCTCCGGCTCGGAGCCCTCGGCAGGTCTGCGGTCATTAAGATCACTCATAGCTTTCCTCCTGTGGGGGACGGTAAACACAACTGCATACCCCTATATTATATTATAAACCGCCGAAATTGTCAATCTCATAATTTGTAAACAAAGCCCCGGTACCCTCCCGCAATTTGTGGCTTGCAATTTCAAACGTTTTCTGCTATAATGGTATAGGCTCGGTGCGCTTTGGGCACCGAGTATAAGGAGGAGCGTTATGATAAAGGCTGTCATTTTTGATATGGACGGGCTGATGCTGGACACCGAGGTGCTGCTGCAAAGGTTCTGGTGCGAGGCGGCAAACAGTCTGGGCTGGGGCATGACCCCCAAGGATGTGCTGGGGATACGCTCCCTCTCCCGCAGGTATGCGGAGCCCCACCTAAAACGCCTGCTGGGCAGCGATTTTGACTACCCTCTGGTCAGGGCGAAGCGGATAGAGCTGATGAATGCCTATATCGCAGAGCATGGCATCCGGAAGAAAAAGGGTCTGGACGAGCTGCTGGACTATCTTAAAAGCACGGGCATAAAAGCCGCGGTCTGCACCGCCACCGACCTGGAGCGGACAAGGATGTACCTCACACAGGTGGGGGTCTACGGCAAGTTCGACGAGTTCATCTGCGGGAATATGGTGGAAAACGGCAAGCCCGCTCCCGACATCTACATTAACGCCTGCAAGCGCCTCGGGCTCCTGCCGGAGGAATGCATAGCTCTGGAGGACTCCCCCAACGGAGTGATCTCGGCGTCTACAGCGCATCTGAACGTTATAATGGTACCCGACCTTACTCAGCCCTCGGACGATATCAGGCCGCTGATTTGTGCGGTCTGCGAAAGTCTTGACAGGGTGATAGAATACATCTCCGCTGCGGAGAACGCATAAGAAAAGGAATGACAGAAATGGATCTTAACGAATTAAGGCAAGGCATTAACGACATCGACGAGCAGATCGAGGAGCTCTTCATCAGGAGGATGAAGCTCTGCACCGAGGTGGCTGAATACAAGATCAGCAAGGGGCTGCCCGTATTCCAGAAGGGGCGCGAGGACGAGATAATCAGGCGGGTACGCAGCGAGATGCCCGAGCAGCTGGAGGGCGGCGGAGCTGTGCTCTTCACCACGATGATGGACATTTCAAAGCTGCTGCAATACCAGCGCATCTTTGAGAACAGCAAGCTGCCGGAATGGTCTGCCCTGGATCTTGATGAGGAGGCTGTGGCTGCCGTCCCCGGGATAAACGGCTCCTACTCACATATAGCGTGCAGGCGCTTTTCGGAGAAGCTGGCTCCCAGATTTTACGACTCCTTCCCGGAGGTCTTCAAGGCGGTGGAGCGGGGGGATGCAAAGTTCGGTGTGCTGCCCATTGTCAACTCAACGGCGGGCTCGGTAGGCCAGACCTACGAGCTTCTGAAGGAGTACGATCTGAACATCTGCGCCACCACAAAGGTGAGGATAGACCACTGCCTCGCTGCCCGCAAGGGGCTGACCCTATCGGATATCAAGGAGGTGCGCTCCCACGATCAGGCGCTGATGCAGTGCTCCCACTATCTGGCTGCTCACGGGTTCACCACCGCCTCGGCGGAGAACACCTCGCTGGCTGCGGAGTATGCCGCAAATAGCGACGAGCCTGTGGCGGCGATCTGCTCCGAGGAATGTGCAAGGGAACAGGGCCTTGAGATACTTGAACATTCTGTGGCGGATGCCGACAAGAACTACACCCGCTTCATCCTAGTATCAAAGGAGCGGCTGGTCCCCGAGGGAGCGGATATCATCTCGGTATCCCTGGCCCTCCCCCACGAGGCAGCCTCGCTTTACCGTATGCTGACGAAATTCTCGGCGGCAGGGCTCAATCTGCTGATGATAGAGTCCCGCCCCATTGCGAACACCGACTTCGATGTAGTGTTCTACCTGGACTTCGAGGGCTCGCTGGACTCCAAGCAGGTACAGCTGCTTATGGGCGAGCTGGAATACGAGCTCTCCTATTTCAGATTTCTGGGGAGCTACAAAGAGATATAAGTCCCTTTTGCGCTGCTGATAAGACAGATCGTAATGATCGGATGAAAAACAAAGGAGGTCTATACAGTGAATTATCCTTACACAGTTGGCTTCGGCAAAGTCGATGAAGAAAATAAGCCTTATTGGAACGAAGAGGCGCATGAATATCTGATCATCACTGCCGATGAAGATCAGAACTGCTACAGCTGCACGACCAACGGGATACAATCGAATTATTGGACTGACAGAACCGTTCTCGGGCATATAGACCTGACCACCGGTGAGCGGTACAGCGGAAAAGATGCTGTGCTGTGGGAAATGACTGCCGAAGAACACGATACTGAGCTGTATAAAAACCTGTTCAGGGGCGGTATCATTTACCGTATCCGTGCTTCAATGCAGAAAATAAATGTCGTTCTGTATCCGATCGAGATCCTCGGCGAAGTGGACAGCGAGCCATTTCTGGAGCAGCTGTATGCCGCCTATGTTGAGGAGCGTGACCGTCCGGTCTATCTACAGACCAAGCTGTTCGGCGAGCTGCTGCTCAACAAGAGATACAACTCTTTTGACGGAACTTTTGAATTCAACGGCAATAAGATCGAATTCAGCATCGACAACGGCCCCGACGTTTCCAAAATTCTTTCCAAGCTTGAAGCCTTTGTTAAGGATTTCAAAGCCCATGATGAGGAAATGCGCCGCTTCGCAGCAGAAAAGCTCACCTCACTTGCAAACAAATGGGCAGATGAGGAGGGCGACCCGCACATTACCGAAGAACAATTCGCTTCGCTTTTAGTTCCGGAGGGTATAGAAATGAGAAGCAGCGGTAAGTATTTCATGTATTATACGGACGGAGGAGCTTTCGACGGTCATTCCGTAGAGGTGATCGGCAATTCCAAGGGGCTCACCAAGGCTCAGATGACCGGCTGACAAATACTGATCCGCATTATAAAACGCGAGCTTTCCCCTGCCGGCGGCTAAGGAAAGCTCGTTTTGGGATATACTTTTTCAGGGGAGGGGTGCATAATGAAAAGGCTGATAATGAATCCGGTCACGATGGCGCTGCTGGGCGCGGGGTCGGGTGCGATGATACGCTTTGCGGATTACTGCAATCCCCTGTTTGAAGATCTCTCCCAGCGGGTGATGGTCTGGGCGCTGATCTGCATACTGATCACGCTGAACTCCGACAACCACATCCAGTCGGCGGTGCTGAACATCTGCTTCTTTGTACCCAACCTCCCTGCCAGATATTTTGTATGGCGGGCGCTTTCGGAGAGCTTCGGGGGATACACGCCCACCCCAAAGGATCTGCTGGTGGGAAGCCTGCTGGCTCTGGTCGCTGTCCCGCCCTATGTTTTTATGACGGAATACAGCAAGCGGTCGGGGCTCCTGCCCTGGCTGAGCCGCGCAGGGATAATAATACTCCCCGCTGTCGCCACCCTCATCATCTGCGGCAACCTCCACTGGACGGACGGTGTCTTCGCGGCGGCGATGGTCTACATAGTTTTCTACAGACGCACCGGGAGATTTTACGCACCCTGACCTCCCTGCCGCTTTATCGGGTGACGGATGACCGTTTTCAGCTTTTCTGGAGCGACCCGCCGTGCGTCCGAGAGATAGATCTCGTGGTGGAGGCGGGTATCGGTGATGTCGAGGGTGTAGCCCTCCTGCTCAGCAAAGCGGTGCATAAGCTCCACGGTGGCGGGCTCATCGTCATAGGAGCCCAGGTGCATACACTGCACGCACAGCCCCTCGTCATAGGTGAAGAATTCCACCTTTGAAAAATCGGTCTGCTTCTTCTTGGCGGCTTCCGAGACCGCCCAACCGAAATCGGCTTTCGCAACGAAATCCGGCAGGCGGATCACCGAGATCCATTTGAGATCTGATTTACGGGAGTAGTCGATGCCCTCCACGCCCTCCTGCCACCAGAAGCCCTCCAGCGGCGGCACGACGTAATCGAAATAGCCCACGATCTGACGGCTGCCCTTCTTGCTCATTTTCACGGTATATGCGATGCCGTAGAGCAGCTCTATCGACTGCTTATACTCGCCGCCCTCAGTATTCGGGTCGCCCTGACCCCGCACGGCGATATAATTCATCGGCGGTACGGTCACAATTGTCGGCTTCTGAGGGGGCATATAGAATTCCTTGTATTCCTTCTTGAAATCAAATGGCATAGCTGACACTCCTTTTCCTTCCCGGTACGCGGGGAGGTTTTTTATTATCATAACACATCGGCAGGGAAATTGCAAGGGAGTCTGAGACAGTCCACGGTGCCGCATCTCCCTATTTAAGCTATTCAAGAAATACGGGAGTGCTACGGGAGTACTACCCCCTGTTTTTTACGCTTTCCCACCAATTCAACAGACATAACAAAAGCCCCGAAGATACGAGCTTCGGGGCGTATTTGCTTGGTTTTGAGATGTTGTAAAACTTATCTCTTTGAGAACTGAGGAGCACGACGTGCGGCTTTGAGACCGTACTTCTTTCTTTCCTTCATTCTGGGGTCACGGGTGAGGAAGCCTTCCTTCTTGAGGGCGGCTCTCAGCTCGGGATTGTACTGGAGCAGAGCTCTGGAAAGGCCGTGTCTGATAGCACCTGCCTGACCGGTAACACCGCCACCTGCAACGGTGCAAACGATGTCGAACTTATCGGTGGTCTCGGTAACGCCGAAGGGCTGACGAACGATGAGCTTCAGGGTCTCAAGACCGAAGTAATCGTCGATATCTCTGCCGTTGATGGTCACCTTGCCGCTTCCCTCATAGATGCGGACACGAGCAACAGAATGCTTTCTTCTGCCGGTACCGTAATAATAGGTCTTCTTGGATTCGTACATTTTAGCTGCTCCTTTCCTTAAAACTCGCAATTCTCAGGCTTCTGAGCGGTGTTCTTGTGCTCGGCGCCCTTGTAGACTCTGAGCCTCTTTGCAGCGGCTCTGCCGAGAGTGTTGTTGGGGAGCATACCCTCAACAGCGATCTTCATAGCTCTGTCGCTCTGCTCAGCCATCAGCTTGGAATACTTGATCTCCTTGAGACCGCCGATCCAGCCGGTGTGCCATCTGAAAGCCTTCTGCTCCAGCTTCTTGCCGGTGAGAACAGCCTTGTCGGTGTTGATGATGATAACGTAGTCGCCGCAGTCAGCATGGGGTGCAAAGGTGGGCTTGTGCTTGCCGCGGAGAATGTGTGCAGCCTTAGCAGCTACACGGCCGAGGGACTGACCCTCAGCATCAAGAATATACCACTTACGGGTAATATCGCTTGCCTTAGGCATATAAGTTGCCATTGTAGTTCCTCCTTTAATATTGGATGACAGTCATCAGCTGCGCGTGAGAACGCAGCCCGACTCACAGCATTTGCTATTATACAACCTTCTCTGAGAAATGTCAAGAGGTAAAGGGGCATTTTTTTGATTTATACCCCTCTCACGCTCATTTTCTCTCTGTTTTTCTCTGTTTCTCTCGATTTCTTGATTTTGATTTCATTTTTCGCTTTGCACAAAAAAACGGCACCGAAGCGCCGTTTTATGCGTGTTATTCACATCTGCGAAAGCTTGATATTCTCCCTGATGTAGGAAACATCCATAAGGATCGCCAGCACCTTTGCGGCAAAGCTCTTGTCTGCGATAGTCTCGTAATCGGAGACTATGAACTCAGCCTTTTCGTTTGTCCTGAGCAGGAACTCCCTGAAATCCTCCAGCGAGTTCAGCTTGACATCCTTGAAGGTGGTGTCGATGTACGCGAGGAACGTCCCCTCATCGCGGATCTTGATATCGTCCAGTAATACCAGCATCTGTATCTCCCCCTGTTTATAATTCTCCAGCCCCTGTTTCTTTTTATCGGGCAGCAGAGATATTATACCACATCCCGGGGCAGATGTATAGAGAGTTTATAATTTTTTTACAATTATCATTTATTCTCTGCCCTTGTGCTTTACCGATACGGCGATCGCCGCAAAAGACATCGCTGCAAGAGCAAGACTTCCTGCCAGACCCGTGGGCGGGTTGCCGGAGGGCTCCTCCTGTCTGGTCTCTTCCTGTCTGGGCTCTTCCTGTGCGGGTTTCTCCTCCGGCTCCTCCTCGGCGGGGACGACCTTCACATTGCAGGAGGTCTTTACCGGATCTTCCAGCTCCGCAGCCGTTGCCGATACGTTTATGATGCCGCCGGAGTCGATATCCTCGGGCCAGGCCTTCAGCTTGATGGTGAACTCCAAGCTCTCCCCCGCCGCAAGGCTCTCGGCCTGCTTGACAGAGTATTCCTCGAAAAAGACCTCGATCGAGGTAAGCTCTTTATCTCCCGTGTTGGTAACGCTGAGAGTCACAACGAACACATCACCCACCGCACACTGCTCTTTGTCGGGGGCAGCGGTGAGCGCAAGGCTGTACGAAGCCTCCTCGCCTGACGGCTGATCCGTTTCCTCTTCGCCGGTGCCGGCAGTATCATCAGCCTGGACCGTATCCCCTTCCCCGGGGACAACTGGCTCATCCACCGCGAAAGCCGTCACCGGGGCGCAGAGCATCAGCGCCGAGGCCAGCACCGCGATCAAGCTTTTTATCCTTCTCATATCCACTCCTCCTTTGCTGTATGGTCTTTTAGCCGATCGCAAAGCTTTAAGGCAACACCGCACGACCCGCGGCTAACGCCTCTGCACGCCATCTGCCGTGTCAAGCCTGCTTGACGACCGGCTTATCCGTCATATTACCCAAATTCTCCTTGACTTGCGTCAGCAAGCTTGCGTCGAATTTAGGCAATCTGACGAAAATCTGGACGGCGCATCTGATGCACAGGGGTCGTGCGGTGTTGCCTTAATACCCACATACCTATGAGTCGGTTTTACATTTTTGAGATCCATTTTCCACCGAGTTTTTACGATCGTCTGATATAATAGTTCTTTCAGAGAGCAAATGTCACCTGCCCTGTATGCCTGCGCATACCCGCAGGATCACACCTTTCCGCTGTCATCCTTTGTATTATACCACATCTCCCGGCATTTTTCAAGCATTTCAGCAAGAAATAACAGCGAATGTTTAAAAAAACTATCAAAATCATATAGACAAATCCGGAGATATCTGTTATAATATATATATCAAGCATCAAGGAGGTCATGCTTATGTCAAATAAAGAGGTCTATAAAAAGACGCTTATCTTCTCCGTCCGCAGCCTGCTGCTCAGCCTCATCTCGCTGACGCTGTTCGTAGCCTGCTGCTGGCTTGGCTATACGATAATGGAGAAGGTGAACAACAAGGGACTTATCGGTCTCGGGATAGGCGCGGTCATCGCCATAATCATAGCTGCGCTGATCTCCCATTTCTTTGCATACGCTCTCAAGGCGGCGCAGATCGCCATGATCACCAAGGCCGTCACCGAGGACGAGCTGCCCGACGATGTTTATCACGAGGGCATCCGTGTCGTTAAGGAGCGCTTCACCACCGTTGCTGCATTTTTCTTCGTAACGGGCATCATCAAGGGCATCTTCCGCCAGATAGGCAATCTCATCACCGGCGCCGGCAAGGCCCTGGGCGGCGATACCGGCGAGTCCATCGCCGGCGTTATCTCGGGTATCATACAGGTGCTTATCGCTTATCTCTGCGACTGCTGCCTGGGCTGGGTATTCTACCGCAGCGATCAGCCCGCCACACGCGCTACCTGTGAGGGTGCTGTGATCTTCTTCAAGAACGGCAAGACCCTGCTGCGCAATATGGGCAGGATCTTCGGAATGGGTCTGCTCTCCTTCGTGGGCATCGTAGCGGCGTTCACGGGTATCTTCTACCTGATATTCTCCAACTTCAACGCGGCCTTCTCCTCTCTGGCTGCTGAGATCGTCGAGGCCGCCGAGAGAATGGGCGAGACCGTTCCCGCATTCTTCACCGACCCCAACAACCTGTCGCTTATCGCCGCTGCTCTGGTGGCCGTCTTCATCTGGAACATCATCCACGGCACCTTTGTACGTCCCTTCGTTCTGACGGGCGTTATCCGCAACTATATGGAGGCGGGCGTCAAGAACATCCCCTCCGAGAGCGATTTCGGCATCCTCGATTCCAAGTCGCCCAAGTTTGCAAAGCTCCACAGGGAGCTGTCGTAAGCTCGAATACCAATACACAAAAAGCCCGAGGGCGGTAGCTCACCGCCTTCGGGCTGTATCTTTGCCTGTTATTCTATTGTCAGGAATTCCAGGAAGCCGCACATATCGAATACGTCATATACCGTGGGGCAGACGTTTCTGAACACCAGCGTTCCGTAGTTATCCATCTCCTGCTGGATGTAAAGTATCGAGCGCAGACCTGCCGATGAAAGATAGCTGAGGTCGGCACAGTCAATGATCAGCTCGGCGGTATCGGGGAGCTCCCCCTCCACTGACGGAACGATCTGAGGCGCCGTGGTGGTGTCGATCCTGCCCTTGAGGTAAACTGTCAGCTTGCTTCCGTCTCTTTCCTTAACTATATCCAGCATAACTATCACTCCTTTTGCGTAGTGGATACATTATACCACACACGAGCAAAAAAGTCAACAGAACAGGGCTTTTTGTGCAAGAGGCTGTATATCCCAAAGCAGATTTGTGGAACTTGCCTATTGACGGCTAATGATTATTAGCCTATAATAAAGCTAACGATTATTAGCCAAAGGAGGCCTCTATGGAAACGAGAGAAAAAATACTGCTGGAAGCCGTGAAGCTTTTCGCTTCCGCGGGTTTCGGAGCGGTGACGGTGGATAGGATAGCCTCGGCAGTGGGGATAAAGGCGCCCTCTCTCTACAAGCACTTCAAAAGCAAGCGGGATATCTTTCAGAGCATACTCTCAGAAATGGAAAGGCGTGATGCCGAGAACGCCGAGAGCTTCTCCCTCCCCGCAGATACCGCAGAAAACGACCCGGAGGGCTATCAGGGAATCCCCGTAACGGCGCTGCTGGGCTTTTGCAGGGAAATGTTCGTCTACTGGACGGAGGATGAGTTCGCCTCTGCCTTCCGCAGGATGCTGACGGTGGAGCAGTACCGCAGCGAAGAAATGAACCGGCTCTATCATCAGTATCTCGGCGAGGGGCCCTTGCAGTATACCGCCGACCTGCTGGGCTCATACGATGAAGCCCTCACCCTCTATGCGCCGATGCACCTGCTCTACGGCATCTACGACAGCGCCGGGGACAAGCAGGCCGTCACCGCCCGATTGGAGCAGCATCTTAAAACTTGGTATAAAGAAAGAACAGGAGGAAATGATAATGAACTATCCGAAAAGTGACAAATACTATACGCCGGAGCTTATGGCTAAGATAATGGGGCCTAACCCCCTCAAGCTCTCCGAAGAGCTGCTCACGGGGCATAGGATACCAAAGGGAGCGACGGTCTGCGACCTGGGGAGCGGCCAGGGGCTCACCAGCGTGTTTATGGCAAAGGAGTACGGCTTTAAGGTCTATGCCGCCGACCTCTGGAGCGAGCCGGAGGACAACCGCAGGTTCTTCGAGCAGATGGGTCTTACAGATGAACAGATAATCCCCATCAAGGCCGATGCAGAGGCTCTGCCCTTTGAGAAGGAGTTCTTTGACGCGGTGGTGACTACGGATTCCTTCCACTACTTCGGGCGGGATGCCAAATTCCTTGACAGCAAGCTGCTGCCGTTTGTCAAGCCGGGAGGGTACATCTATATAGCTATCCCGGGGATGAAGAAGGATCTGCACGACGATCTGCCCAAGGAGCTTCTGCTTTCCTGGACGCCGGAGCAGCTGGAGACTATGCACGATAAAGAGTTCTGGGACGGGATCGTATCCAAGTGCAAGGGTGCGGAGATCATAGAGATCTCGGAGATGGAGACCAATGAGAATGCCTGGGCAGACTGGCTGCTCCAGGAGAACGAGTATGCAGTGGGAGACAGAAAAGCGATGAACGCCGGCGGCGGGAAATATCTGAATTTCATCAAGATAGTGATGAGGAAGAAATAAAGAGCAATTGCAAATCTGCACAATCAATAATCAAGGCACAAAGCCCAAAAGCCATAGCACACAGCGACGGATTTCCACCCCCAAGCTCACCAAGAGGAAACGACAAAACAGCGCCGAAGCCAACCAGCCTCGGCGCTTTGTTCATAGCTCGTAAATAATTACCCCGTCCTCGGGAGTCTTGGTCTTTCCTATACCTATCCGGAACTTGTACATTATCTCGGGATTAGTAACGATAACGGCAGCCTCGGCGCTCTCCTTCTTGCAGAGCACCTCATCGCCGGATAATACCTGACCCGCCTCCACCAGCGGCTCAAGCTCCTCGCTGCGGCTGTCGGCATTGATACAGACCAGCAAACAGACCCCGTCAGGGGAGGAGATGGTGTAGGTATGACCCTTGTCGGAAATATCGGTCACGGTGCCGGCTATGGGCGCCCGGATCTCGGGCGACGAGCAAAGCACACAGAAACCCTCGCCCAGTACCTTTGAGGCTATCGCGGGATTTTTGGATGCTGAGATATCAACTACCTCGCCCTCGGCGCAGGTACGGATGACCCTCTTGCGGGAATTGTTGGCATTGCTTCGGTTGCGGAACAGTGTCACCTTGCTCACCTCATTTCTCTACATACTATTGTAACAAATCAGAGGATAATTTGCAACAATTTTAATGAAAGTTTTTGCAAAGTGATGTTTTTTTGTAGCTTTTAACAACAAAAGCCCGCCGCTCCTGTACATTATTTATGCACTTATGCGACGAGCTTTTGAAATACTCCATACATAATTTAGTAATAAAATTGATATCTGAACGGTAAGCTTCTATTATTTACCGATTCTCAGTTTTAGCCCTCTGAAGCTCCCTCTCCTGCTTGGAGAATATGCAGCCGCAGTAGTCCTGCCGGTATAGGCTGTACTGCTTTGAAAGCTCTATCGAGCGCTTATAGCCTCCACGCTTTTTGAGATCGGCGGGCAGGGCTCTGACCTTGTATATCTCACCAAGCTCCGAGGTTATCTCGTTGAGCTTTTCGGCATTCTTGTACGGGGAGATGGACAAAGTGGTGGTGAAATACTCAAAGCCCAGCTCAGAGGCGAGACGTGCAGTCTTTTCCAGGCGGAGGCGGTAGCATACAAAACAGCGCTCCCCGCCCTCGGGCTCCTGCTCCAATCCCTTTACGGCGTCATAGAACTCCCTCGGGTCGTATTCCCCCACTATCAGCGAGACGGGGTGCGACATAGGCATCTCAGCCAGCAGCCGCCGGAGCTCCTCGGTGCGCTTTACGAACTCCTCCTCCGGGCTTATATTGGGGTTGTAGTAAAAGAGGGTTATCTCAAAATACTTTGACAGGTATTCCAGCGTGTAGGAGGAACAGGGCGCACAGCAGCTGTGCAGCAGCAGCTTCGGTAATCTCCCCTCACGGGTCAGGGCTTCAAGCTCGCGGTCGAGCATAAGCTGATAATTCTGTATCTGCATCAGGCATCCTCCTTCTTTTCCGGCGAGAGACCCAGCAGCACTATCGCCCCAAGTATCAGCGCCATACCTATGAGCTTCAGCACTCCTGCGCTCTCACCGAACACCGCTATACCTATCACGGCGCCCACCATAGGCTCCACCGCCACGAATATGGCTGCCCTTGATGGCTCCATACCCGTCAGACCCTTTGTGTAGAGAAAATAGGGCAGGACAGTACAGATAACTCCTATCCCAAGGCACCAGAGCATCAGTTCCGGGCTCCCGCAGACGATCTTCACCGTCCCCACGGGATCACCAACCGCAAGAGAGCCTATAAGCCCGAATATGAACGTCCAGACGGTAACGGTCAGCGTGTCGTATTTTCTTAGCGCGAACCGCCCGAAGATGGTATAAAGGCCGTAAAACAGCCCCGAGGCAAACCCTGTCATCAGAGTGAAGGCCGTGAGGCCGGTGTCCCCCGAAAGCCCCGCCACCAGCACGCAGCCCCCGAAGGTCATGGCAAGGGCGATCAGCTTGCATAGGGTGATCCTCTCCTTGAAAATGAGCCGCGAAAGCAGCATTATGAACACGGGAGAGGTATAGAGCAGTATCACCGCTATGGAAGCCTGGGCGTGTATCATCGTGTAGAAATAGCATATATTGAACAGCACCACGCTGACTATCCCCGTGCCGATAAACAGCGGGACGTCCCGCAGGGAGATGCGGAGCTTTTCCCTGTCAGCGGCAGCCACGGTGAGGGTAAACAGCGGTGCTGCGATGCCCATCCTGATCAGGGATATGTTCATAGCGCTCAGACCCGCATCCGAAAGCTTGTTTATGAATATGCTGATGACTCCCCATAAAACTCCGGCCGAGATCACCGAGAGCACAGCCCTGCTGCTTTTCATACTTATCACCAAGGATATTATAGCACATCCCGCAGGATAATGCAAGAGTGAGATTTCTCGACTTTTGCCCTTGCAAATTTCAGAATACTGTGGTATAATCTAAATACAGTAATATATTATTGGAGGTATATAAATATGGGAATGTTTGACAAGCTGATCGACAATCTCAGATCGGCAAAGAAAACTATCGTTCTGACCGAGGGCACGGATGCGCGTATCCTCTCCGCTGCCGAAAGGCTGCTCAAGGAGGAGCTTATGGGCGTTATCCTCTGCGGAAATGTTGACGAGGTCAAGGCTGCGGCTGAAAAGGGCGGCTTCGACATCTCCGGCGCTGAGATCCTCGACCCCCTCACCTACCCGGATATGGAGGCTCTCGTAGCTCAGATGGTAGAGCTCCGCAAGGGCAAGATGACCGAGGATGAGTGCCGTGCAGCACTTTCAAAGTCCAACTACTTCGGCACTATGCTCGTTAAGGCCGGCAAGGCTGACGCTCTGCTGGGCGGCGCTACCTATTCCACCGCTGACACCGTCCGTCCCGCTCTCCAGATCATCAAGACCAAGAAGGGCTCGAACCTGGTATCCTCCTGCTTCATCCTTTTCAGAGAGAAGGACGGCGCAGAGGAGAAGATCGCAATGGGCGACTGCGCTATCAATCTCGGCTACACCGACAGGCTCGACAAGGATGGCAACGTTGTGCTCTCGGCTGCAAGGCAGCTGGCTGAGGTGGCAGTTGAGACCGCAAGGACCGCTTCCTTCTTCGGCATCGACCCGAAGGTAGCCGTACTTTCCTTCTCGACCTACGGCTCCGGCAAGGGCGGCACAGTTCAGCTGAGCCACGATGCTGTTATCGAGGCAAGGCAGCTTGACCCCGAGCTGGTCATCGACGGCGAGTTCCAGTTCGATGCGGCTGTTTCCGCTGAGGTCGCCAAGACCAAGTGCCCCGACAGCAAGGTAGCAGGTCAGGCCAACACCTTTATCTTCCCCCTCATCGAGGCAGGCAACATCGGCTACAAGATCGCTCAGCGTCTCGGCGGCTTTGAGGCTTACGGTCCTATCCTTCAGGGCCTCAACGCTCCCATCAACGATCTCTCCCGCGGCTGCAACGCCGATGAGGTCTACAAGATGGCTATCATCACCGCAGGTATGGCATAAGCGCGTGCGCTTTTTCCTTCCCCCTCACTCGCGGATCAGTGCGGTGCCCTAACTTGGCTTGCCCTCCCCGGAGGGGAGGGTGTAAGATCCAGTCAGAAAAAGAGTTTGCACCTGACGGGACCTTTCCGGTGAGACTTGCGGGCTCGTTTACAAAGCTTTGACAGAGAGAAAACAGTCTGCCGCCCAACAGTATATGTTGAGCGGCAGATTTGGTCTATACCCCGTTTCCGGGGAATTCCGGCAGAGGCGAAGCCTCTGCTTTTTTGTTATTCCGAAAGACCGGCCATAAAGCTCTGCTTGTTCTCCAGAGCGGTGGTGGTGGGTCTGCCCAGATCGTCGCGGGCGCCTATGGAGCACTTCACTTCGATAAGGGTCAGCTCATTTCTTTCCTTGGCGGCTTCCAGCTCACGGTCAAGCCCGTCGAAGCTGTAGACAGCCACCGCCTCCGGGTAGCCGCAGGCTTTCGCCACACCGACGATATTTATCTCACTTGCAACGGTGGGCATACCTCCTACTGTCTCGTGAGCTGAGTTGTTGATGACGATATGTATCAGGTTCTTGGGAGAATTGGCACCGATGACAGCCATCGAGCCCATATGCATCAGCACTGCGCCGTCACCGTCGATGCACCACACTCTGCGTTCGGGCTTGTTAAGGGCAACTCCCAATGCGATTGAGCTGGAATGACCCATAGAGCCCACGGTGAGGAAATCATACTTATGGCTCTGGCCGTTGGCTTCCCTGATCTCGAAAAGCTCCCGGCTGGCCTTGCCTGTGGTGGAGACCACAGCGTCCTCCCCGGTTGCCTTGACGATATGGCGTATTATCTCCTCACGGAGCATACGGTTCATATTGCGGTAGGTGACGGCGGGGGCATCGGTCAGCGCACCCTTGCGGATGACGAATGCTGCCTGCTTGCCCTTTGCCAGCAAGGGCTTGAAGCCCTCCATAGCCGCCCTCACCTCATCATCCGAGGTGTCCTTGCCGATGATGAAGGTGGCTATATCCATATCCTCCAGCAGCTTGACAGTCACCTCGCCCTGATATATATGCTGGGGCTCGTCGTGGACGCCGGGCTCGCCTCTCCAGCCCACCACGAATATCATCGGTATGGCATAGACCTTATCGTTAAGCAGGGACGCCACGGGGTTGATAATATTGCCCTCGCCGGAGTTCTGCATATACACCACGGGGACCTTCCCCGTTGCCAGATGATACCCGGCTGCCAGAGCCGTGCAGTTGCCCTCGTTGGCTGCGATGATATGGTGCTTGGGGTCGATGCCGTATCTGTCCATAAGATAGTTGCAAAGGGCTTTCAGCTGGCTGTCGGGGACGCCTGTGTAAAAGTCTGCGCCCAATATTTCAGCAAAATTCTGTACCTTCATTTAAATACACCTCAGAGCTCATCAATGAGCGTTATTATTTCCTTGATAGGCATTAGCCTGTCGTCAACTTCTTTAGCGCGGTGGAAGCGCAGGATATCCTCGGCGGTCTTCTGCATTGCGGGGAAAGCCGAGCGGGTCAGCTGATTTGCATAGATCACGATATTGACTCCGTGCTCTGCAAGCTCATCCTCGGTAATTGTATTGAAGGAGGAGGGTACGACCACGATGGGGGTGGTCTTGTCCCCCTCACGGAACCTGTCGCAGAATTCAAGTATCTCTGCGGGATCCTTTTTGCGGCTGTGGATCATAATGCCGTCAGCCCCCGCCTTTACGAAGGCTGAAGCTCTCAGCAGAGCGTCCTCCATACCCTTTTCCAGGATGAGGCTCTCGATGCGGGCGATTATCATAAAATCATCGGTGAGCTGTGCCTTCTTGCCCGCGGCTATCTTCTCGGAGAATTCCTCTACGGTAGCCTGGGTCTGCTCCACATCGGTGCCGAAGAGGCTGTTCTTTTTGAGCCCCTTCTTATCCTCGATTATGACCGCCGAGACTCCCATACGTTCCAGGCTCCTGACGGTGTAGACGAAATGCTCGGTGAGCCCGCCGGTATCGCCGTCGAAGATGATGGGCTTGGTAGTGACCTCCATAATATCGTCTATCGTGCGAAAGCGTGAGGTCATATCCACCAGCTCGATATCCGGCTTGCCCTTGGCGGTGCTGTCGCAGAGAGAGCTCACCCACATGGCATCGAACTGATCCAGCCTGCCCTCGTGCTCCACTACTGTCTTTTCCACGATGAGCCCCGTCAGGCCGGAATGAGCCTCCATAGCCTTGACTATGGGGCACATCTCTATGAGGCTGCGCAGGCGCTTTCTGCGGTACTCGGGCATTGCCAGCTTTTCGCGGAGCTGGAGGTCTATCTTTCTGACCTTATCGTTATAGGTATAGGGTACATCCACCAGCTCACCGCCGTATGCGGCGAGCAGCTGCTCAACGTGGTCGCGGATAGCCTTTTCGGGGCCTCTGCGCCAGTTGTCGCCGTGGAGGATATAGTCCGGCTGAACGAGGGTCACAACATCGTCGTAGAGCATATCGTTCTGGATGACCACTTCATCCACCCCCTCCAGGGAGCGGTAGAGCTTCACTCTCTCCTTCTGGGGAACGGTGGGGAACTTATTGTATCTGATCAGCGCCCTGTCCGACAGGCAGCCCACTATCACCCTGCCCAGCTTTTTTGCCTCGCTGATGATATTCAGATGTCCCTCGTGTATGACATCGGTGCAGAAGCAGGTGTAAACAGTTTTCATTTCACACCTCACTTATACTGCACGGGTATCTGCACGCCGGTGGCTTCAAGCGCCTCCCGGAACACCTTGAAGAAGTCCTTGATATCCGCCTCGTCGATGGCACCCAGTGCGCAGAGACGGAAGGTGTTGGTGGTGCTTATCTTTCCGGGATAGATGGTAAAGCCCCGCTCGTAGCAATAGTCGTGGACTTTCTCAAAGCTCCAGTTTGGGTCGTCGGGATAGATCGCCGAGGAAACAAGTCCCGCTCTCCACTCCGGCTTGATGACCTGCCTGAAGCCCAGCTCGTCAAGGCCGGCATTGATAGCGTTGAACACCCGGGTGTGCCTTGCCCACTTGGCTTCCTCGCCCTCTGCCCAGTATTCTTTGAGCGCTTGTATAGTGGCGTAGATAGTCTGAACAGGCGGGGTGAAGTGCATCTCGCCGGTCTTCTCGAAGAATTCATACTGCAAATAGAGGTTGCAGTAATAGCTCCTCTTTGGATAGTTCTTTGAAGCTTCGATGACAGCTCTGTTGCCCACAACGAAACTGAGTCCCGTGAAGGCCATAAGACCTTTCTGCGCAGAGGCCATGCAGAAGTCGATGTTATCCTTTTCGAGGTCTATGGGGCGCATAGCGAAGGTCGAGGTCGTATCGACGGTGAAGGTAGCTCCGTACTTGTGAGCGAGAGCACCGATCTCTCTGATTGGGTTGAGGATGCCGGTTCCGGTCTCGTTGTGGGTGGTGTGGACAAGGCCGATATCCGGGTCATCCTTTAAGGTCTGCTCGACAACTGCAAGGTCGGGGCGCTGATCTACCGGGAAGTGCAGGTCGATATGGGGCAGGCCGTAATATTCGCAGACCTCCACCGCACGGGATGAATAGGCTCCGTTATTGACGACCAGCACCTTCTTGCCCTCGGGCAGCAGGCTGTTCACGCAGACGTCGATGTTGATAGTACCTGAGCCGCAGAACAGCACGCTTGTGTACTTGTCAAGGTCGCCGTGGACGATCCTCACCAGATCCTCACGCAGACCCTTCATCAGCCCGCCGAATTCCTTTTCGCGGGGGCAGATGTCGGGAACCACCTGAGCCATTTTAACGCTGTCGGTGGTGGTGGAGGGGCCGGGGTTCAAGAGTATGTTTCTTTTTATTTCCATTGTGATTATCTCCTTTCAGACATCATAGGTCTTGTCGATAGCTTTGAGCTCCTTGAAGGTGTCGATCTCCACGATATCCTCATCCTGACAGGGGGAGACCTCAACGGAATAATTCTGTTTGCGGTAGACCAGAGGCACCTGCTCCCAGTAGCGCTCCTTGCCACCGGGGGAGGCATAGATCTCGGCGATATCCTGTGACAGCTTTTGGCCGTCCCGGCCGTTCCAGTAGGAGATGCCCACCATCTGCCAGATATCGCTGCCCTCGCCGCCCACCATTTCCTCGGTGATGATACCGTCGGGGGCGCGGAAGCACCAATCGTCGCTGCGATCCTTTTTGATAGCAAGGAAGTCGGAGGAGTAGTGGTATTTCCTGATGATCTTCGGGTTGCTGATGACCAGATCCGCCTCGAACACATAGGCGTTTGAGAGCAGGTCTCTTGCCACCAGCGCCGAGCTGATGTTGTTAGCCTCATTGTAGACGGGATTCTCCAAAAACCTCAGCATCGGGTACTTGTAAAGCAGCTGATCGAACTGCTCCGCCAGATAACCGCGGACGATATAGATCTCCTCTATCCCTGCTTCCAGGCAGGCGTCGATAAGGCGGTCGATGATCCTGACCCCCTGGACCCGCACAAGGGGCTTGGGGGTGTTAAGGGTTATGGGCACCATCCGGGAACCGAAGCCCGCCGCGATGAACACCGCCCGCTTTGCGCGGTAGGGCTCCAGGGCGCTGCGGCCCTCCTGAGTTATGGCTCCCCCCGCGATGAGCCCCTCCTCGGTCAGCTCCTTGACGGTCTTGTTGATCGTCCCAAGGCTGTAGGGGGTGAGCTTTTCCAGCTCCCGCTGGGTGAGCATCTGCCCGCTTTCGGCGAGAGAGGCAAGTATATCGAATTTTCTTCTTGAAAGCTCTGCCTGCATCTGTTTTCTCCTCTCTGTTCAATCTGAGCGCTGTATCTTACTTAAGTGAACAAGCTATGGAACCATTATACACCCCTTTTGACCCGGTGTCAATACATATATTGTTTTTTTGCAGGTGAGGAATGCTGTTCATCGGAGCTCCGCTCCCGGCCTTCAAAAGAACACAAAGGAAAAAGGAGCCGTGCGAACACGACTCCTTTTCAGGAAAGTATGAAAAAGAAAAAATCCAATAATTCAGAAATTATTCGTCAACTTCCTCTACAGCCTCTTCGACCTGATCGAGTGCTTCCTCAACGGTCTCCGCAGCGTCCTCAGCTGCATCCTCAGCTGCTTCCTTAGCTTCCTCAGCGCACTCCTCGCAATCGCTTACGCAATCGTCGAAATCGTCGTCGAGCTCCTCATAATCGTAGTCCTCAAGCTCCTTACGCTTCTTGAGAGCGAAAATAGCAGCGGTACCTGCAGCAACTGCGCCAACGGCAGCAACAAACTTTAACTTCTTGCCCATAATTGAAACACTCCTTCTTGATAAATTTATTATCTCCATTTATGTGCAGAAAATACACAAATCAGATTAACTAAATTATATCACACTGTGCCGCAATAATCAAGTATTTTTTCAAAAAAATCAAAACGCCTCACGGCAATTCGTATAACCTGCACAAAATTGTGAATGAATTTTTTACACGTTAAAGGTCCCCGCTTTTCAGCATCACGGCAGCAATGGCAGCAAGAGGCGCCGTTTCGCAGCGGAGTATCCTTTTGCCCAGAGAGGTCAGGGTGAGCCCCGCTTTTTCGGCTGCCTGAGCCTCACTTTCCTCAAAGCCCCCCTCGGGGCCGATGATAAGTGCTGCGGTGGAGGTCTCCGAAAGATCGGCGCTGCGAAGGCTCTCCCCTCCCCGCTCATAGCAGAAAAAGGCCCGCTCCTGCTCCGATGCCAGGGCAAGGCACTCCTCAAAGCTAACAGCTCCGCTTACCTCGGGGACCAGCCCTCTGCCGCTCTGCTGGGCTGCCGAGAGGGCGATCTTCTGCCAGCGGGCGATCTTCTTTTCAAGGCTTTTTGCATCCGGGCGGGAGACGCATCTGGCTGTCAGCACAGGGACGATCCTCGATACCCCCAGCTCCACCGCCTTCTGGACGATAAGCTCCATCTTATCCGACTTGGGCAGCGCCTGGAAAAGGGTGAGCTTCAGCCTGGGCTCGGTCTCCGAGGGGGCGAAGGCAAGCACCCTGCACCTCACCTCATCGGAGCTTATGGACTCGATCTCGCAGGAGTAGTCGGTGCCGAGGCAGCAGAGCGTCAGCTGCTCTCCCGGTCTCATACGCAGGCTCCTGCCGATATGGACTGCATCCTCGCCTGTGATGACGGCTGTATCCGCAGGCGGAACGGAAATAAAAAATCTGGGCATACTATCCCTCCCGAAAAGGTTGACGAATGTGGTTATATATGGTATAATCTAATCAAATAAACCGTTCCCCGGGGACGTTAATCGGGGAACAACAGGGGGTAAAAGCTATGGATTGTCCGTACTGCGGACGCGAGGTGGCAGAGGGCAAGACCTTCTGCGAGTGCGGCAGGCCGGTAAGCCTTTCGGCTGCCGCTGCCGGGAGCAGCCCGGCGCCTAAATCAGACTTCCAGCAGATGCTGGATCAGCAGACGCTTTCGTCTGTCAAGGGCAAGAAGCAGGTACCGATCCTGCCCATCGTTATCATCGTGGCGGCGTGTATCGCCATAGGCGTGGTGTTCCTGATGAAATTCATCTCAGAGGGGAACATAGTGAAGGAGGATACCTGGGAGGTCATCGACGAGCCCAAGTATTCCATAAAGCTGCCCACCGCTATGAGCGACAAGACCGAAAAGATGCTCACCGTACAGGGCGACAGCTATGAGAAGATCGCCTTCTACACCTGCTCTAAGGCTGCGGTCTACATCACCGGCAGAGGGCTGCACGATGCCGAGAAGGAAATGTACGGCGGAGCCTCCACCTCCGAGATAATGAAGCTCTACGAGCCTATCACCCGCAAGGTGAACGATGTGGTGGTAGTACCTCAGCAGCGTGAGAAGTATGTCTTCTACGAGATGGCGATGCACCGGGCAAATTACATCTCCGACACCGATGAGGTCTGGGAGATACAGTCTATACGCTTCACCGACGATCATCTCTACGAGGTCAGCGCATACTGCCCCGAAAGCGAGAAGGACAAATACCGTGAGTCGATGCTCAAATGGCTGGATTCCTTCGAGCCGAAATAATGATACGGATATAAGCTTCTCTCCCCGTCAGCGGCGGGGAGAGTTTTTTGTCAGGTCTTAAGCTCGGGCAGGACCTGGAGGCCGTTATCGGTCTCGTCGCGGATCTCCCTGAGCATCTGCTCGGTGGCGAGCTGCTTTTCGGATTTATAGTTCATGACCTCTGTGAGCTTCCGGGCTAGGTTCTGGGCGTACTCGGTGATGACGCCGGTCTTGTCGCCCTCCAGCATTATACGCACCACCGACTCGGTGCCGCTCTCACGGACGATTATCCTGCCGCTGCTGCCCAGCTTCTTGCGGTACAGCGAGACCATTTCACGGAAGCCTGCATCCTCAGCCCAGACGCCCCGCTTCTCGGCGGGCATGGGGACGTTTATCTTTATCTGGGGGCAGGTGGTGATTATAGAGGCCAGCTCGCTGGCTTTGCGGCGGGATTTCTTGATCACCTCGCAAAGCTTGGCTCCGGTCACGGCGCCGTCGCCAATCTTCTCCAGGTCAAGGAAGATGATATGGCCGTTCTGCTCGCCGCCCAGGTTATAGCCGAAGCGGAGCATCCTCTCCAGCACATTGCCGGAGCCTACGCCGGTGGCGGTGATGTTTATGCCCTCTCTCTCGCAGAACTGGGTAAGACCCAGGTTGCTCATAACTGTGGTGACGATGGTATTTGAATTGAGCCTGCCCTGCACCTTAAGGAACTTGGCGAATATGGCAAGCTGCTTATCCCCGTCGATGACGCCGCCTCTTTCGTCCACGGCGATGCATTTGCCGCCGTCGCCGTCAAAGGCGAGGCCGATATCGCAATGGCGCTTGATCACCGCCTCCCGGAGGGGGTCAAGGTTATGGGTGCCGCAGCCGATGTTTATATTGTTCCCGTCGGGGTCGCAGCCCAGCATCACGCAGGAGGCTCCCAGCCCCTCAAAAATGTTCTTTGCGTAGCGGGAGGCTGCTCCGTTGCCGCAGTCCACAGCTATCTTCATACCACGGAGGTCGCCGTTGACCGTCTTCATCACCCGGCGGATGTAGTCCCACTCGGCTCTTTCTTCGTAGTATATCTTTCCGAGCTGGCCTGCCCCAACATTTATCCTCTGCCACTTATCGTTGAACACCAGCGACTCCAGCTCCCGCTCCGCTTTCTCGGAGATGCGGAAGCCCGTGCGGTCAAATATCTTTATCCCGTTATACTCAGCTGCGGAGTGAGATGCGGTTATCATTATGCCCGCGTCTGCGGCGTAGCGCTCGGTGAGCATAGATACGCCCTGCGTAGGCAGCGCCCCCAGAACGTATGCGTCCGCGCCCGCAGAGCATATACCTGCGATCAGAGCAGCCTCCATAACGTCGCTGGAACCGCGGGTGTCCTTGCCGATAAGGATCTTGGCTCTGCCCTCGCCCTTGTCAGCTATGGCAACTCCCGCCGCTGCTTTTCCCAAGCGCATTACAGTCTCGCAGTTCAGCTCCGACCCCGCAACGCCCCTTACTCCGTCAGTTCCGAATAGCTTTCCCATCAGATGATCTCCTGTCCTAATAATACCATACTGTTCCTTGTGCCTGCCTTGCCGCTGCGTGCTGCTCACTTACGCAGAGTTATTGAGGATACTCTTCTGAATGAGGGCATTTTCCTAACTCCCTTTCCAGATCTTTTGGGCGAGGGGGTCTGGGGGAAGACCCTTTTTCAAAAGGGTCTCCCCCAGTAAACCCTGCGCAAGTGAATAACACGCAGCGGCAAGGCAGGCATAAGGGATAGTCTGATAGTATTATAGCACAACTTGCTGATAAAGTAAAGAGGGAGTTCCGTGATTGTATGGGCGTTGACAAGCTGCGGGGTTTATGGTAAAATATAGCTGAAACGGAGGACTGATGCTATGAAGAACCCTGTGCCAGTGCTGATATTTCGGATCCTGCTCATACTCACCGCCATAGCGGGGATGCTTTATCTGGTATTCTTTATGAGGCTTGCCAACGCGCCGGCCACGATGACCAATGTTGAGTTCCTCTCAGCGTGCAGGCTGTGGACATATTTTTTTGTGGGGTATCTTGCGCTGACGGGCATATCTGCGGTGCTCAGCGGGATGACCTTCTCCGCCACCTCGAAGCTGACAGCGATAATACGGACGGCGGTGCTGGTATTCGCGCTTATAGGCAACATCCTCTCGATACGGTACATCTCGGTGTTCCGCGGCTATGAGGAGGCCTACGATGCCGCCGACGCCATAAATCAGTTGATGCGAAAGGGCACGGCATTCATCATAATGTCCTTCATCGGGGCGATGCTGGTATTCTTCCTGATGATAACCTCGATCTACACCATAGCGACCCGTTCAAGCCGCGAGGCTGTTCAGCAGAAGCTTGAAGAGCTCCGCGCCAAGGACGCTGAGAAAAAGAAACAGCAAAAATAAGCCCCTGTCTCTCCGGGCATTCAGAACAAGACCTCAAGCCTTACCTGCAAGATCCCGTCTGGTACAGACCGAGCCATAGCTGTGCCGTAAAGGGATGGGAGCATAGGAAGAAAAAAAGCACCGCTTCTCATAATGAGGAGCGGTGCGGTTTTATGTGCTAAATAAGGATCAGAGCTCTACCTCGCCGGAGATGTCGTTTACAACATAGTAAACCTTAGCATCAGCAGACTTAACATAGATCTTTACGCTCTTTACAGCGCCCTTGTTGTTAGCCTTGAAATCAGCCTTTGCAGCAGCTACGAGATCGTCGAGAGCGATCTGCTTGTCAGCGAACTCAACTACAACAGCGTCCTTCTTAGCAGGAGCAGCCTTCTTTGCAGCGGGCTTCTTGGCAGCAGCAGTCTTCTTAACAGCCTCAGCCTTGTCAGCGGCCTTCTTAACGGTCTTCTTGGCAGCGGTAGCGGCCTTCTTAGCGGTCTTCTTTACGGTAGCCTCAGCAGCCTTAACGTCTGCCTTAACTTCCTCGACCTTCTCCTTGACAACTTCCTTCTTTACAGCCATGGTAATGTTCTCCTTTACAATGATCTTATGTGTTTTTACTTACTTGTTTACAGAATCCTTAAGGGCCTTGCCAGCCTTGAAAGCGGGAACCTTCTTTGCGTCAACGTGGATGGGCTTCTTGGTAACGGGGTTGATAGCCTCCTTGGCTGCTCTCTGCCTTACCTCGAAAGTGCCGAAGCCAACGAGAGAAACCTTGTCGCCGTTGTTAAGAGCATCGGTGATGGAATCAACAACTGCTGCGAGAGCCTTCTCAGCGTCCTTCTTGGTGTTGTAGCCGCCCTTTGCAGCGATAGCTGCTACGAGTTCTGCTTTAGTCATAGTAAATTACCTCCAATAAAAAATTTCTGCTTGTATTATAGCCTATTTTTCGGGCTTTGTCAAATGAAAACAGCGATTTTTCGGCATTTTTTAAGATATTTGTATAAATCCATAAATTTCCCGCGGGCATTATTTGATATTTTTGTATTTATTAACTCATTGTTTCAGGCGGTTTTTTGGCTTCAAAAAGCCGAAAGTGCGATAAATCCCCGTTCTTTGAGTATGAGCATAAGCAAACAGCGCTCTGATAAGCAGCTCTTGTTTACAAAACGTTAATATAATTTGCTCATATCCTCACCTTATTTCATCTTACTTTCACATTGGTTTAAGGCTCATTTAAGGCAGGAGGATTATAATTAAGACAATGAAACACAAAGAGACAGCAAAAGACCAAAAACACTTAAGGCAACACCGCACGACCCGCGGCTGACGCCTCTGCACGCCATCTGCCGTGTCAAGCCTGCTTGACGACCGGCTTATCCGTCATATTACCCAAATTCTCCTTGACGTTGCGTAAAGCGAAGTGAACTTCGCTTGCAAG
>JAFXXU010000015.1 GCA_017542125.1 Ruminococcus sp. | reverse complement strand
GCCTAAATTCGACGCAGGCGGGCTGGCGCCCGGCAAGGAGAATTTGGGTAATATGACGGATAAGCCGGTCGTCAAGCAGGCTTGACACGGCAGATGGCGTGCAGAGGCGTCAGCCGCGGGTTGTGCGGTGTTGCCTATATATCAAAGCTCTCGGTTTTCAGGTCGCAGTAATACCTGCCGCTTGATGCGGTGAATTTGAGGACACAGTAATCCGGATCGGTCACGCCCTTTTTGTAAAAGAGCGTGTCTCCCCTCCTCCAGATAAGCTCCTTGGTTTTCTGATCGGTGAGGACCTCCATCCTGCCTTTCAGCATAACGCCCTCATATCTGATCAGACCCTTGTGATAAAAATAGATGCAGGCCTTGGAGTTCTCCCTGTACTGGCTCACCCTCATGGAGGATGTGTTGGTGGAGAAGTAAAACACCTTGAGACCTTTACTTTTCCGGGGCTTGAGCATAGCCTTTACATTTGGGCAGCCCTCGCTGTCCACCGAGCAGATAAAGCTCACCTTCTGTCTGTCGATAAACCCCGCTATCTTCTTTAAGTCCACAGTATCATCAGCTCGCTTTCAAAACAATACCGGCAGCACCCGTGAAGGCGATACTGCCTTTGTATCTATTATACCTGAAACCCGCCGGTTGTCAAGCCTGATAGTCCCGAATAAAAAGTATCCCCCGCCGCCGAGGGGGACACGGCTGCGGGGGATCATATGCTTTGAATTACTTTCTCTTCTTGGTGAGGATAACAGCTGCGGCTGCAACTGCTACTGCTGCTGCGCTGACGCCTACTGCTGCACCGGTCTTGGGCAGGTTGTCATCGGCAACGAACTCAGCGGAGAGGTAGAGCTTCTTGCCCTCGTATGCGATCAGGTACTCGCCCTTATCGTTGATAGCTACCTGCTCGCCGTTTACCATTACCTTGGATACCTTGTAGCCCTTGGCAGGTACGGGAGTTACCAGAACTGCATCGAACTCCTGATCACTGCTCTGTACCAGCTCGGCCTTGAGCTCACCGTTCTCGCAGGGCTGGATCTCGAAAGCCTCTTCTTCAAGAGTAGTCGCCACGAACTCGGCAGAGATGGTGAGCTTCTCGCCGTTATATGCTACCAGATACTGATCCTTGTCGTTGATAGCCACCTGCTCGCCGTTGACCATTACCTTATCCAGCCTGAATCCGTCGGCAGGAGTGGGAGTGATCAGTACGGCATCGAACTCCTGGTCGCTGCTCTGTACCAGCTCAGCCTTGACCTCGCCGTTCTCGCAGGGCAGGATCTCGAAGGCATAGTTCTCAGCCTCAACGAACTCGGCGTACAGGTTGATCACATCACCGTGATAAGCGATAAGATACTCATCGTTGTCGTTTATTGCTACCTGATCGCCGTCTGCATAAAGGGCAGCCAGCTTGTAGCCTGCATCGGGGACCGGTGTAACCTTAAGAGCATCGAACTCCTGGTCCTTGGTCTGGATCAGCTCGGCCTGGAGCGTACCGTTCTGGCAGGGCGTGATGGTGTAACCGTCACCGGACTGCTCCTGCTGTACCTCTGCGGCAGATGCAGTGAATGTCGAGCCAAGTACCTTGCCTCCCATTGCTCCTGCCACACCGCACATAACGGTCAGCGCCATTGCGCAAGCTGCGATCTTCTTCCAGGTGTTGTTAGCTAAAGTCTTCATTTTCTTTTTCCTCCATTTTTCTTTTTTCATTTTGTTTCAGGGTTCTGTTTCCCTTGCTGTGATTACATCATACCACTCTCCCGGTCATATTTCAATAGACAATATCAGAGCGGAATGTAGCATAAGCAACAGATCCAAAGCAAAGTGTAGTTTATACTACACATCGGCTGCAAATTGTTGTGCAACCTTAAGGCAACACCGCACAACCCGCGGCTGACGCCTCTGCACGCCATCTGATTGCCAGCTTTCCGTCATATTACCGTGTCAACTTGTTGACACTATTCTCCTTGCCGGGCGCCAGCCCGCCTGCGTCGAATTTAGGCAATCTGACGAAAACCTGGACTTCGCATCTGACGCACAGGGGTCGTGCGGTGTTGCCTTAAAGAAAAACGGTGGATATAAGGGTATAGAGGTATCAGGGCTCAAAATACACATACCCGAAATAGGGCTTGATCCAATCAGCCATATAGTCCAGCTTGGCTTTGAGATGGGGGTATGCGCAGAGGTCCTCGTAGGAGGCAGCTGAAAGCACCATAAGCAAAGCTGTCAGCAGCGCTGCTGATTTCTTTTTCATTTTTTGATCCCCCTATAATATATGTTTATATTGACATTATACCAATATTTTAAATGCATGTCAACTCTTTTCCGCCCTGCCGCACTGCCCTCCCCTCCATAAAACAGAACAAACCTCCAAAAATTCTGTATGTTCCGACGTATATTCCGATAACCGTTGACACCTCCGCAGGGACAAGTATATAATCAGTATAAAGGCATCGGAGATCTTTATGGGAGGTAATACTATGAAAAGCATTGCAGTTATCTGGTCGAGCCCCAATACCGACGGGCTGACGGCATCGGCAAAGGAGCAGTTTATCAAGGGCATCCGCGAGGCGGGGGCAGAGGTGACGGAGATACATCTGAACAAAAAGCACATCGAGCACTGCCGCGCCTGCGGCAACGGATGGGGCACCTGCAACAAGCTGGGCAGCTGTGTCATCAAGGACGATTTTGCCGAGATCTACAAGACCCTCTCCGACGCCGACGGCATCGTGTGGATAAGCGCTGTCTACTGGTCGGATATGACCGAGTGCTTCAAGGCCTTCTTTGACAGGCTCCGCCGCTGCGACGCCGCACGGAACCATCTTCTCGCGGAGAAACGCTGCGTGCTGGCGGCTTGTGCAGGCGGCACGGGCAGAGGCACCCTTGAATGTCTCACCCAGCTGGAGCGGGGTCTGACCCATATGGGTATGCGCGCCTATGACCGCATCCCCGTGGTGCGCTACAACAGGGATTATATCCTCCCCGCACTATTCGAGGCAGGAAAGACCTACGTTGACCGCCTCGAAAACGGCTTTGAAATGTATTACTGAGGGAGGGCTCTGTATGTCACAGAATGTAATGGTAACAGGCGCCGGAAAGGCTGTGGGGCTGGGGTTCAATCTTGTGCTGCGCTATCTCGAAGCGGGGGACAATGTGGTCGCCTCTATCCGTAAGCCCTGCCCGGAGCTTGATGAGCTGAAAAAGCAGTACGGCGACAGGCTCACGGTGCTCACAATGGATATAAGCAGCACCGAGTCGGTGCAGGCGGCAGCAGATGAGCTGTCGGGGAAGCTCTCACATCTCGATCTGCTGATAAACAATGCGGTGTCGGTATCTCCCGACTGCGGCAAGGGCTTCTTTGAGGCGAACCTTGACTACATCGCCAGAACGGTGGACATCACGGCTGTGGGTGCGATGAGAGTTATAAAGGCCTTCTATCCCCTGCTGAAAAAGAGCGAGGGCATTGCCCTCATTATGAACATATCTTCGGAGGCGGGCAGCATCTCAAGGTGCTACCGCACGAATATGATCGACTACGGCATGGCTAAGGCCGCCCTGAATATGGCGACGATGAATCTGGTCAACACCTTCAAGGATGACAGGACTATCAACATTTTCTGCGTTCATCCCGGCTGGATTCGCACCGACGGCAGGGCCGACAATCCGGCTCCCCTGTCCTCCTACGAGGCGGCGGAGATCCTCCGGGAGCTGTTTGAGAAAAAGCGGGGCGACTTCGACGGCCACCGCTTCATCACCAATCTTGACGAGGATTATCCGTTTTAAGGAGGGAATGCTGTGTTCAGAAACAAGGTCGCCGTCGTGACGGGCGGCGCTAACGGCATAGGCAGGTGCATAGCCGAGGAGTTCAGAAAAGCCGGAGCCCTGGTCTGCGTTATCGACAAGGCCGAGGGTGAGCATTACGTCGGGGATATCTCCCACAAAGCCGTGCTGGAAACCTTCGCGCAGGATGTCATCAGAAAGCACGGGCATATAGACTATCTGATCAACAATGCTCTGCCTCTTATGAAGGGCATAAACGAGTGCAGCTATGAGGAATTCCGGTATGCCCTCTCGGTGGGAGTGACAGCGCCTTTTTATCTGGCGAAGCTGTTCCTGCCTTACTTCAATGAGGGGGGCTCCATCATCAATATCTCTTCCTCCCGTGACAGGATGAGCCAGCCCCAGACCGAGAGCTATACCGCTGCAAAGGGTGGTATCTCCGCCCTGACCCATGCCCTTGCGGTGAGCCTCGCAGGGAGGGTTCGGGTCAACTCCGTATCCCCCGGCTGGATAGATACGGGCTTCAGAAAATACGAAGGCCCCGACGCCTATCAGCAGCCCGCCGGGAGAGTAGGCGACCCGCTGGATATCGCCAATGCAGTGCTGTTCCTCTGCTCGGATAAGGCGGGGTTCATCACCGGCGAGGACCTCTGCATCGACGGCGGTATGACTAAGCTGATGATCTACCACGGCGACAACGGCTGGTCGCTGGAATAACTCAAACCCAAAAACGGCAGGAGAGCTAAGCCTCCTGCCGTTTGAATTATAAAGATTATCTCTTTCTGCGGAAAATGACCAGCGCTGCAGCGGCGCATATAGGTGTAGCTGCCGTCGTCCTCCTTGATCATAAGATCCACGGGGCAGCCGTTGAGGTGCAGGAGCTTCCCTGCTTGTGGAAGAGATAGGCGAACATCTCCTTGGCCTTGCTGCGCTCGAAGCGGACGTGCTCCCCGGAGGGGGTGAAAACATCGAAATTTCCGAAGCACTGTATCTGCAGCAGGGCATCGTTCTTGGGAACGATGGGGAATCGCAGGTCTGCCAGCTCCTTTTCCACCTTGGCCTTGTTCACCGGCTTCATTATATATCCGCTGGCGTGGAGGCTCATAGTCTCACCCGCATACTCCGATTATCAGAGCCGCGAACACGGGCACCAGCACAAGGCTTATCTCGATAAGCAGCTTATGCTTTTTCTTTCTTTGTTGCATTATTATGTATCACCTGCTGAAAGACAATAATCGTTTGCTCCTCTTATACCGCAGATCAGAGTAAATGTAAAGAAATTTGCACAAAAAACCTTTACAGAGGCGGCAAACCGTGCTGATATTGACTTTTTTCCAATAATGTGATATACTGCTGAATATGATCAAAACTAAAGTCTTGTTAGGAGTCAGATGATGAACGACAACACCGAACACTCCGGATCCCACCGCGGATTATCGGGATTTATAAAAAGCCATCCTCGCAGAGCCAAGTTCCTGCTTGGGGCGGAGATCGTTGCCCTGGTGGCTGTTGTTATCACTTTCGGCAGTGCTCTCGGTTCATCGGAGACGAAAACAAGTCCCTCCGACGAGGACAGCAAGGCCGCTGTTTCAATAGTTGAAGGCCCGGATGACCGGATCGTACCGGCAGTATCAGTCAAAACCGAAGAAGATCCTTCCCTGCCGGACAGCTCGGAAACAGCCGCAGAGGATCCATCTTTACCTGACAGCTCCGATGCATCCGAAGACGATTCCTCTTCACCGGAATTGTCAGAACCATCCGCTGAAAGCTCCTCCGCTTCCGAGGGCGACCATATCAATGCTCTGAAAGATCTAAAGCAGACCCTGGAAGACAAGTTTGCCAGCTTCGACGGCACCTGGTCATGCTATCTGAAAAACCTGAATACAGGCGACTGGTTCGAGATCAACAACCACACAGTCTATCCTGCGAGTATGATAAAGCTCTTTGCGCTTGCTGCCTGCTATCAGAAGATCGAGGACGGGTATATAGACGAATCCAAGGTCTATGCTACGCTTTTCAGCATGGCTGCCATAAGCAACAATCAGGCCTTCAATATGATCGTCTGGGAGATAGGCAAGACCTATATCACCGAATGGTGCCAGGAGCATGGCTACACCGGTACGGCGCAGTATCACGGCCTGCAGCCCTCCACCAACTACGAAGGGCTGACCACCGCCGATCTTCCCAACAAGACCTGCTGCGTGGATGTGGGTCATATCCTGGAGAGCATTTACCGGGGAGAATGTGTATCGGAATATGCTTCACAGAAAATGCTGGATATCCTGTTCCAGCAGAAATACCGCGGCAAGCTGCCCTCAGCCCTGCCATACGGTGCAAAAGCCGCCAACAAGACAGGCGACACCTACAATATCTCCCACGATGCGGCAATAATCTATTCCGAGGGCGCTGATTATGTGCTGGTGGTTATGGAGGAGATCCCCGACGTGGCGTTCCAGCAGCATTACAGATTTTTCGATATCTCCAAAACGGTTTACGCCTATTTCAACCCCGGCGCATATGATGCATTCGAGTAAGATAAATACGGGTCGGAACGTCAAAAAGCGTTCCGGCCTTTTATTGTTTTACAGAACGGCGCAGGCTTATGCTCAGGCATTTCTCTGCCGCCACCTCCAACGGTCTGTATATTGACAGCCCTGTGCATATCTGCTATAATACCAGTAAATCATAAACTGCTTCTGAGAAAAGAGAGGAATAACAATAATGTTCGAGACCGAATTCGCCAAAACAGAATACATCGAAAAGGACAACGCCGTGTTCCATATCTGGAAGAAAGAGGCTCATTTTGAGGATTACAGGGCTCCCGTGACCGCCTCGCTGGAAATGCTTCGGGAGCACCCCGGCAGCCTGTTCATCGTGGATGCCCGCAGCGGCTTTGAGGATGTGCCTGAGGACGTTGAATGGGGCTTTGAGTATTTCCTGCCGGAGCTTAAGAAAACAGGATGCAGGATATGGGGCTTCATCCTGCCGGAGGTATCGGATATCGAGGGCGAGATCGACCTCTGGACAGCAGAGATCGTAAAGAATTTCACGGTGATCCGTGCCGTGTCCTATGATGAGATCATCAGCAGAGCGCGGGAGATAGATGCAGGAACCAATACTATTTAAGGAGAGAAAACTATGCTTACACTTCAAAGAGCCACAGAGCTCAACGCAACAATGGTAACCGAGGGATCGCTGCTTCTGCACTGCAAGAACGTCTGCTATGCAATGGGGGCTATGGCGGAGCATTTCGGCGAGAATGTTGAATACTGGCAGGCTGTGGGGATGCTGCACGACTATGATTATGAGAAGTACCCCGATGAGCATTTGCAGCACACGGCGGAGCCTCTCCGCGAGGCCGGAGTATCGGAGGAGGATATCCGTGCGATACTCAGCCACGGCTATGAGATCTGCACTGATGTCAAGCCGGAATCCAACCTTGAAAAGAGCCTCTACACCGTCGATGAGCTGACGGGTATCATCCAGGCCTGCGCAAGGATGCGTCCCCTCGGGATCACCGACCTTGAGATAAAGAGCTTTATGAAGAAATTCAAGGACAAGAAATTCGCAGCAAAGTGCGACCGTGCCCTTATCCTGAAGGGCTGCGAGATGCTGGGTATGGAGGTCAGAGACGTTGCCGAGATCTGCATCAAGGGAATGAGAGAGCACGCCGAGGAGCTTAATCTTCAAGGCACCGGTGCCTGACCGCTTATGAAAACCGAAACGCTCAATATCGCCGGAAGGCTTTGCACCGTTTATACCGATCCCGAGCCGGGATTCCTGCTGATACAGCCCGCCGATGCCCGTGAGTTTGAGCATCTTGAAAGAGAGATAGAGCTCATCAAGTCGCTTACCGCCGTACCCTTTGCTTTTGCAGCCTTTGAGATCACCGACTGGAACAGCGAGCTTTCCCCCTGGACGGCGCCGCCGGTTTTCGGCAGCGAGCCCTTCGGCAGCGGAGCAGCTGAAACTCTGGCTTTCGCAGAAACAGCTCTGCTCCCGAAACTGACCGAAAGGCTGAGCCTCAGCAAAGGCACCCCCGTCATACTCGGAGGCTATTCCCTGGCGGCGCTGTTTGCGCTGTGGGCGGGCTATGCCTCCGGCAGGTTTGCAGCCGCTGCCGCAGCATCGCCCTCTGTATGGTTCCCGGGGTGGCTCGACTTTATCGGGGAGCATACTCCCGCCGCAAAAAACATTTACCTGAGTCTCGGCCTGAAAGAAGAAAAGACCCGCAACCAGACAATGGCCACAGTCGGTGACAATATCCGCAGACAGTACGAAGTGCTGCGCTCGCAGGACGTCACCTGCACCCTCGAATGGAACGAGGGCAACCATTTTACCGTCCCTGCCCTCCGGACGGCCAAGGGCTTTGCCTGGTGTATCGAAGCCTTGATGAACAGGATATAAGCCGTACACCGCAGGAGCATTATAACAGTATATGGAACAAACGGCAGGAGACCACGGTGCTCCTGCCGTTTGTGCTTTTATGACTGCTTAACGGAAAAAAACTAAAAACCTCTTGACAAATCAGAATTTAGGTAGTATACTGCATATATAGGGAGTATATTACCTAATTTGTCGGGAGGTCTGTCTATGTACGATTTTGAACACATGGATCCGAGGATAATCGCCTTCGTGAACATCTTTATCTGCGCCAACAGGTTACAGGCGATAATGGACAACGGGCTTGTGGATATCACCGCGAAGCAATGGCTTGCCATAGCTATGATAGAGGCCTTCCCCGAGCCGCCCACCCTAAAACAGATGTCCGAGCTTTCGGGCGTTACTCACCAGAGTATGCGCCAGATAGTTGACCGTCTCGTAGATAAGGGTTTCCTTGAGGTGATACCCGACAGCAAGGACAAGCGGGCCATACGCCTTGTCAAGACCGAAGCGGCAAACCACATCCGCACGAAAAAGGACGATCAGAATATAAAGTTCGTGCACAAGCTGTTCAGCTGCCTCGATGAAGAGGAATTACGGGTATACTGTTCATCCCTCGAAAAGCTCTGCAGCAAGCTGATAGAACTGAAAGAAGAAAACGAATCGTGATACAGGGAGGCACATTATGAAAACAATAGTTGCATACAAGTCAAAATCAGGTTACACCAAGACCTACGCAAAGTGGATCGCTAAGGAGCTGGGCTGCGATATCAAAGAAAACGCCGAGCTTTCCGATATCCTCGGATACGATACCGTGATCTACGGCGGAGGGATGTACGCCGGCGGATTCAACGGCGCAAAGCTCATCACCAAGAATCTTGACAAGCTCTCGGGCAAGAAGATAGTTCTTTTTGCAGTAGGCTCAAACCCCGGCAGGGAGCATGAGATGCAGCCCTTCTGGGACAGAGTCCTGAACCCGGAGCAGCAGAAGCAGATAGGACATTTTTATCTCAGAGGCGGCTTTGATTTCAGCAAGCTGACCGCACCTGACAAAGTGCTTATGAAGATGCTGAAAGTCCGTTTACAGAAAAAGAAAGATCGCACCGAGGACGAGCAGGGAATGCTGGACGCCTACGATACTCCCGTTGATTTCAGAAAAAAAGAGAACATCAGACCGCTGATAGATTTTGTTCTGAAATGATCTCGCAGAAGAGCGCAAAATAAAAAAACGCCCCGAGCGAGCCAAAGCAACAGCTTACCGGAATGTCATTGACAGAGAGATGATATCGGAGGATACCCTCGCTGATCTTATTTTGTAAGGCAACACCGCACGACCCCTGTGCATCAGATGCGCCGTCCAGATTTTCGTCAGATTGCCTAAATTCGACGTAGGCTTGCTGACGCAAGTCAAGGAGAATTTGGGTAATATGACGGAAAGCTGGCAAGCAGATGATGTGCAGAGGCGCTAGCCGCGGGTCGTGCTGTGTTGCCGTAATGAGAGGAATAACGGTCAAAAGCAAAAGACCCCGCAGCCGAAACTGCGGGGTCTTCTTGTTCTGCGGGCGAAACGGTCAGTGACCCTTGTGCTTCTCCCGGTGTTTTTGCTGTCTGAGTTCAAACCGGCGCTGAAGTTATAACACTATTCGCTCATCGATCCTTCTTGCAAAGGAATAGGTGTACGTTTCAAAATACTTTCCCCAGAAATTTAGCGCAGTAGGATTAAGAGTCTCGCAGTCCACGCCGAGGTGCGTTACACCCTCGGTTTTAAGCATGTCAACGATAAATGCAAGCAGGGCTTGTGCCATGCCGGTCTCGCGATGGTTTTCATCAAAGTATGCACCGCAGATGTTTTTCATCGTGGCGTGTTCGGTAATAAAGTTTTCTGCGTCATCCTCCAGGGAGATAAAGCCGATGATCTCACCGTCCTTCTCTGCAGCAAACACCCGCAGATCACCTTTCATAAACCATTGCTCGTAACGCTCCATATCAGTCGGATAGAATATCGGCGCTCTTTCCAGATGCTTCACAAGTCCGTTTCTCAGTTTCCGAATCCTTTCAAATTCTTCTGACGGCAATTCAACAAAATGAATGCTGCCCGGATAGTGCGAAAGAGCAAAGCCGGAAATTTTCCTGACAGCATCCGAACAGCGAATTCCGAAGCCGTTAAGCATAAAGGATCTCGTTGTTTCCTCATCGTGAGCATACCTGCTCAGAGCACAGCTGTAAACAGCCTGCTTCACAAAATCCTCCGATACGCTTGCAAAAAGCATGGAAGCCAACCTGCCTCGGTTTTGATATTCATAGGAAAACGCGCTGCCGCCGAGAGGTGAAAACACGCCCTTTACATCTCCGAAGAAGCCATCCCAGGGACCTGCAAAAACCAGATAGCCCACAAGCTTTCCATCACACAGTGCGGCTTTCCCGAACGGCTGACTGCTTAACCAGTGCAGCATCCCTGTCAGCTGTTCGCTGAAATCCCCGCAAGGCAGATCAGGACAATGTGTTCTTTCCGCTTCAAGCTCCGCAAGAGCCAGCTTAACAGCCTCTTCAATATGTTTTTCGGTGAATGTTTCAAATGCTATATTCATTTTCCGTACCCCGTTTTCATTCTTATGGCCTTGATATTTACATCATAAATGCGTTTATATACCTGTTTTGGTTATTGGGCTTATTTTCTATTATACTTAAATCTTACTTGTTGTCAAGCCGATGAACTAACCCCGCCGCCCGGATTGGGGCGGCAGGGGTACATCAATTATCGTTATACCCAAATCTTCTATTTCGAGTCATGAGAACATCTTTCCAATGCTTTTCTCTGTTCAAAATAGCTTGATCATCTGTTGTTGCTTTGAAAATCTCAAGTATTGTATATCTGAAATTCTCCTTGATATAATCAAAAGACAAGCCTTTTAATTCTACGTTTCCTCCGTGACCGGTCTTTATGTAGCTTTCCCATCTGCCTAGCAACATATCATTTCCATAAGCGGAACCAACGTACCTTTTTCCAGTATGCGTATCGGTAATCAAATAAACGCCTTTTTGATTTTGTAAGGCTGTTTTCCACGAATCGGTTTTTATCCATTCTGAAAGATTCTTCCAGGATACATCGACATTATCATATCCCGGAAATGGTGACTTCCACACTTCTTTTTTTAATTCAAGTAATTCAAAATCATCAATATGTTTTTCAAGGCATAAGTACGATTGTCTGAAATTCTTTTTAAACAGTATAACTGCTTTCCCGATATACTCTTTACCGATTTCAGTTAGGCTTGTATCATACAAAAACCCTTTTTTAGTAGGATGTTCTTTAACACCAATACTTTCATAAACTCCTACAAATAGCCACTCGTCTTTTCCACAATAGCACAAAGATAAAAATTTATTTTCTGCCGAAATTCTTTTTTGTTTGATGTTCCTGCCAGTCTTTATATTCTCCTCGTTCAAAAGCATATAAAGTCTCAAACACATCTTTGGTCCCGATTGCACAGTGAACTTTGATCTCTTTTTTGTGCTCTTCAAGAAAAGGAATCATTTCTTTAAATTTCATTAAAAACGCCCCCATTTCAGATAATCAGATATGCTTTATAATAATATATCATATACAACCACAAAAAACAACCCCACCCCAATATGTCCTTTTCCTTAATTCTCAGTCCGAATCTTGCTTTTCGGGGCGGAGTGCGTATGCACAGTTGAGCAGAAGATAATAAAATACAAGTCCTGCGCAGATCTTTTGACGAAATACGCAGGACTCCCAAAAATACAGAAGTGCAACATCAATGCTGACGAGTCGTCATTGATGTTAGAAATGAACGGGCGTTCATAAATTTAAAGCCCGTAGATAGCGCATCTACGGGCTTTTGTGGCAGGGGCAGAAGGGATCGAACCCTCGGCACGCGGTTTTGGAGACCGCTGCTCTACCATCTGAGCTATACCCCTATACTTGGTGGGCCATCGGGGACTCGAACCCAGGACCGACCGGTTATGAGCCGGTAGCTCTAACCAACTGAGCTAATGGCCCCTATAAAAAATAATCAAGCAAAAGACCTTTGCTTGATTATTTCCGTTCGCCTCAAAGGTCAAGGCGAAGATAGGTTTGGTGACCCGTGGGAGAATCGAACTCCCGTCGCCGGCGTGAGAGGCCGGAGTCTTAACCGCTTGACCAACGGGCCAAATTTGGTGCACCATCGGGGACTCGAACCCAGGACCCACTGATTAAGAGTCAGTTGCTCTACCATCTGAGCTAATGGTGCATATAAAGTCGGCGAAACCTATTTTACCGGGCCGTCGCCAGCCAAGTATCGTTGGCGAAGATGAGCTTAACTTCTGTGTTCGGCATGGGAACAGGTGGGACCTCATCTCAATCATCACCGACTGTAATTAGAAACCACTTGGTGGCCTCAAAATTGAATAATGAAGGAAAAGGGAAAGCATAATTTTCAAGGACAAGCCCTCGACCGATTAGTACACGCTAGCTTAATACATCACTGCACTTACACTTTGTGCCTATCAACCTGATAGTCTTTCAGGGGTCTTACTCCATAAAGGATGGGATATCTTATCTTAAGGGCGGCTTCACGCTTAGATGCCTTCAGCGTTTATCCGTTCCGCACATAGCTGCCCAGCTGTGCCACTGGCGTGACAACTGGTGCACCAGAGGTGCGTCCATCCCGGTC
>JAFXXU010000087.1 GCA_017542125.1 Ruminococcus sp. | reverse complement strand
GCCTAAATTCGACGCAGGCGGGCTGGCGCCCGGCAAGGAGAATTTGGGTAATATGACGGATAAGCCGGTCGTCAAGCAGGCTTGACACGGCAGATGGCGTGCAGAGGCGTCAGCCGCGGGTTGTGCGGTGTTGCCTATATAATAAAGACAGGGATCGCTGCCGGGTTTGCAGCGATCCCTGTTTGTGTTTAGAATAATTGACCTGCCGTCTGTCAAACGATCAGATAATAAACGCCACATTTGCCATAGCGATGGACATTTCAATGGAGAATACGATGATCTGATGTACCAGGAACAGAGCCGTGATATTGGATACGGCTGCTTCGTCGTCGGAGCCGGTGGGAGTATAGTCAAGAGATACCAGCATAGCCGCGTGCATAGCCCTCATAGGTCTGTCGTAGCTGGCAGTGAACCCCTTGTAGCCCTTCTTATCCGCAAGCTCATCGTCAACGGCGCAGATGTCGTCCAGCAGAGTGTTAACGTCAACGTCGGTAACGGCAAGGCTTGCCAGCAGAGCGATAGACTCGTCCTTGCGGTACTTCTTGCCCCTCTCTCTGATACCCTCAAACAGGGCTTTGAAGCGTCTGCACTTTTCTGCAACGGGCTTGTCAGAAAGGGTAAGTACCAGAGCAGCAACCTGTCTGCTGCCGGTGGTGCCGTACTCCTTAAGCTCCGTCATTATCTCCTCGGATTCGTTCACGATGTCCTCAACAGGCTGACCCTTAAGCGCCAGCAGGATAGACATTACAGCGTCCTCGCCGCCGGTGACCAGCTTGTGCTTGGCTCTGATAGCCTCGTAGATCTCCTTGCCGTCTGCTATCAGCTTGTCCAGATCGTTTGAACCCTCCAGCTTTTTGATCATCATAGCCATAAGGGACATATACTCCGACCAGCCAAAGGCCTTCTTCAAAAGCTCGTTGGTCGCTACTGCATTCTGTATCTCAGCCTCGGGATCGCTGCTGAGGGCAACAAGGCAGGAGGTCGGCGCATAAGCCGAGCCGCGGAATGAGGAGAACGCACCTGCATTCTTCTTAACGATCTCCTTGCTTTTCTGGATGGTCTCTGCATCAGCCATCTTGTCACTTGCTCCGAAGATATAGGCACACAGCGGATGGACCACCGAGTATTCCCACTTGAAACAGTCTCCGATGACCTCGCGGTTCTGGTTGTAGTCGTCAACGATACGCTTTAAAGAGTCTCTCATAATCAAACCTCCTGCTGTAATGGAATTTGGTTAGAATGTAAGCCTGACACGATCAGGGCAGCCGGCTTCACTTTTGTCAAATCTATTGTAACATAGGGGGAGGGGTTTGTCAAGAAGAAAGCAGAGGTCAGCTTAGGACACAAGATCGGAATAACGCAAAGCTATGACACTGCAACTTTGCTTTTTGAATGCCGCAAAATAGCATTTGACAAACATCAAAAGTTGTGACAGCGCGTTATGGTGTGCCGCAAACCACGTATTTTCGTGGGTTTTGGCGTGTGTGAATTTGCTGTCACAACATTGTCAAAATGCCTTGACATACCCATCACGGTCTGTTAAAGTGGGCGTAGAAGGATCAAGAAAAATGTCAAGAAAGCCCAGGACAGGGTGCCGGAAAGGAGGATAAAAATGCCGATCAATCTATTGTGGCTGAAGCTGGATGTTAAGGCCAAGATCCAGCAGTTGGTTGAAGTGTTCGGAGCAGCAGGAGGATTTTTCTATATCACGCTTCTTCAGATCATCTACGGCAACGAGGGCTATCCGTTACGGCGGGACTATGAGCCTCGCCGTCCTTGTAAAAGCGGTCTGTCTCAGCTATAATAAGCTCCTCCTCAAATACAATCCATACTCATACCCGTCGCCCTGATACTCCTCATACTTCCGGGCGATAAGCTCCGTAAATCTGAAGCTGTCATATATGTGCTTTGCTTTTGTATTATCGTCCTCCACACCGACAGTAAATTCGGAATAGCCCTGCTCGGTGAGAGTGGCGATAACGCTCTGCAAAAGCTGCTTACCGTATCCTCGCCCCTGATAATCCTCATGAATGCGAAAAGCATACAGATATGCCCTATTGCCCTTGACAGCACGCTCATCATCGCTTTTATAAGCAACGTGAAGCTCACCTATAGGGCGATCATTATCGAAGATAACAAAGATGTCGATAGTGCAGTTATTTATATCACGTTCGTTCTGCTCTATCATTTCGGTGGGGTCGTTGTAATCGAAAAGCTGTGTTAGGATAGGCAGCTCGGATATTGTTATTGGTCTGATGATCATTTATGTTTCTCCTATGCTTTGATACAGATATTATATCACAAACCAAAATTATGCGCAAGACCGTAATGTGGATCTGCAAGCGATGCAAGGGACTTTTGCGACAAGCTGTTTGCCATAGAAGCGGAGCTTGACAGTATGACATCAGCCCGGTTTTCGGAGAGCTGTTTTCGGGTGCTGTGGTGCGAAAGTATCTGTCCCGGTTCGGTTTTCCCGTTCCTGTTTTTTTGTGTTATCCTGCTTTGGGATCAGGCTGTTTTAAGGCAACACCGCACGACCCCTGTGCATCAGATGCGCCGTCCAGATTTTCGTCAGATTGCCTAAATTCGACGCAGGCTTGCAAGCGAAGATCACTTCGCTTTACGCAACGTCAAGGAGAATTTGGGTGATATGACGGAAAGCTGGCAAGCAGATGATGTGCAGAGGCGTTAGCCGCGGGTCGTGCGGTGTTGCCTTAATAGCTCACGCCGAGTGCCTTCTAAGCTCCTGTCAGTTTATCTTTTCTTTCGGAAACAAGAGGCTTTCGTAAAGGAGCCTTGTCAGAAAAATGTCCGTGATGTAGCTTAGTCGCTTTGCATAAGTTTCACCTCAAAAGTTTGTCTAACATTTCGGGGGCGCTCCAATCTTGAAATACCCGCCGGGAGATGTTATAATATAGACAGGAGAAGATCTCAGCAAAGGAGGGTGCATCATGCTCGTTGAACGTTACAAATATATGAGGATACAAGGCAAGGCTCTGGCAAGGAACACCATGTTCGCAAAGGGAGTGTTCAGCATATGCTGGCAGATGATCCAGCAGGACGTTATGGAAGAAGAGGACAAGGATCTCTTCAAGGAGATCGACAGATGGTTTGCCGAGAACCTGCCCTGGCCGCCTCCCTGCAAGCGTCAGGAGCCGGTGGTGTGCTGGTTCAAGACCGAGAACTCCGACGAGATGCTGAAAATGATACGTCCCGCGCTGTGGCTGCTGGAAAAGTACAACCACCCCTATTATCTCGTTTACACCAATACTCCCGGTGAGATCGTCTATGAGGATCATTACCAGGTGGCGGCAAAGACCGACGGCTTTTTGCAGATCGACGAGGTCCAGCCCTCCTGGTCGCCGGACAACAGCACCGAAACAGAGGCCGGCTCCTTATGATGCAGCGGTCGCGGTGAGGGGATTCCGACAAATAGCACCTTTAAGGCAATACCGCACAACCCCTGTGCGTCAGATACGCAGTCAATTTTTCCGTCAGAGTGCATAGATTCGACGCAGGCGGGCTAGCGCCCGGCAAGGAGAATTTGTGTGCTATGACGGAAAAAGTGCAAGCAGATGACGTGCAGAGTCGTTAGCCGTGGGTTGTGCGGTGTTGCCTTAAACACTAAAAAGCGCCCGAACTATTGCACGGACGCTTGTTTTCTTTTCTTTGATCTAAGTATATCACACCGACCTGGACAAAAACTGGACAAAGCCCCAAGCCTCCCCGAAATAATGCTAACAGCCCCGAACCGGCATCTGTGCGCCGGATCGGGGCTGATCTTTGTGTTGAGCCTGGCAGGGGAGTGCTGCCCTTATTCCTTGTCCTTGACCGTTTCCGCCAGATCCCACTTCTTTATCATCCTCATTGAGATAAAGTGGCTGACGATCACATATGCCATTACCAGCAGCAGAGTGAACAGATATACCGACGGTGCGTTCACAAAGGGATAGGAGCGCCCCTCGACTTCAAGCTTCTGAAGTATCAGCTTGGTCACTCCGATGCCGCCGGGGATGCCGATAAGGCAGGCGAAGAAATAGTACACCCCGGCCTGTGTCAGCAGGCGGAAGGATATGCCCGAGTACTGGAAGCCCAGCGCCCTCAGCACGCATAGATCCTTCTTCTGCTCCTGGAGATTGGTGCAGACGGTGTTGATCACGATCACCGAGCCGATGACCACCGCGAATATCAGCACGATCAGCGAGCATACTCCGAAGGCTCTGAAGCTGTCCACGATGCCGTCGTAGAGCCTGGAGGTAAAGGCGGCATAGACGTAGTCCTTCTCTCTGGAAAGGAACTCCATCAGGGGTATCTCGTCAGCCTTGTCCACGGTGCAGATCACCGACCATATTACCGGTGTGCCCAGCGCCTCCCTTGAAGCCGCCGCGATGTAATGGCTGCGGTTCTCGTATTCCTCCGGGATGCCTGCGACGGGCATTTCAACCCCGCCGACCGAAACTTTGTCCCCCTCGGAGACGCCGAGCAGCTCTGCGGTGTGCTTTTCCAGGAGCAGCCCCTCACTTGAAGCGTAGAGCCTGCTGCCGTCGCTGCCGTAGATGCCTATGAGCTCCGAACCCGCCTCGATGGCCTTGACGGTCAGCTCCTCACGAGCGCCCCCGGCCTCGATCTCCTTGGTGTAGTAGCAGACAGCCTCCGTCTCCTTGACCAGCCCCGAGGCGGCGAGCCTCTCTCTGAATGAGGGGTCGGGCTCGGCGTTGAAAAATATCTCGCAGTCGTACTGTATGCGGTCGTCAAACTGCTCTGAGAGTATCTTGTTCTTTGAAACGTAGAAGGAGAAGGCCGCGAATATCAGCACCACCGAGGATGAAAGGCATATCACCGAGAATACCAGCCGCTTCTTGTTGCGCAGCAGGGTAGAGATGCAGTATTTGATAAAGGGGGGCAGATGCAGCCGCGAGAGCAGCCCGCCCTCTCTGGCGTGGGAGCTTACGGGTGCAGGCCTCGACATAGCCTCCGAGGGATGTATGCGGCTCACATATCCCGTTGAGAGTATGGTTGCAGCCTGCCCCACGATGAAGGTCACGGCTATGGAGATCAGCAGCCTGCTCCAATGTATCTGATAGTTGAAATAGTGCAGGCAGAAGAAGCTGCGGAAGAATTCACCGATGAACCGTGTAACTCCGAAGCCTATGAGCAGCCCCAGGATTATAGCCCCCGCCGATACCAGAGCATTCACCGAGCAGAACAGCCCCACGATGCTGCTGCGGGTGTAGCCCAGAGCCCGCAGGATGCCTATCTCCCTGCGGCACTGCCTTATCAGGAAGGACATAAACAGGAAATCCGCGATCAGCGCCACCGCGAAGAACAGCAGCGGAACATAAAGTGACATTACCTCCAGCGGGTCAACGTTCACGTCGATGCTGTGCTTTACCTCCGAATTCTCGTAGGTGCAGCTCTTCTTGATCCTGTCCCTGCCGATGAGCTCCTCTGCACGGGCAAGTACAGCCTCCGGGTCGGCGCCCGGCTCTGTGCGTAGCATAAACTGGTTGCAGTGATCTCCGTAGCCCTTCCATTCGTCCAGCTTGGTTTTGGCCTTGCTGAGCTCGTCCTCGGCGGACTTGAACTTCTGCTGCGCCTCCTGCCACTTTTCCTCGGCCTCGCTGCGGTTGCGTTCAAGCTCGTCCTCGCCCCGGCGGAGCTGCTGTTCGCCCTCGCTCACGGCGTCGTCTATCTCTTTCAGGCCGGAGGCTATATCGCTCTCCGCCTGCCTGATGCTGTCCCTGCCCTCGGTAATGGCTTTCTCCGCATCCGGGATCTGACGGTTGTATTCATCGAGCTCCTCACGGCCGGAGCGCAGCTTGCTTTCCTCGTCACGTAGCTTTTTCTCGTAGCTGTCGATCTCGCCGTAGCCCGACTTCACCTGGGAGAGCCCGTCCTCCACCTGCGACAGACCTGCTTTCAGAGCAGCCTCGCCGTCGCGGATCTGCTGCTCACCCTCGGCTATCTGTGCAAGGCCGTCGCTGACCTCCCGCTGCTTTTCATATAGCAGCTTCCTGCCCTCGGTGATCTGTGAGAGACCGTCCTCTATCTGGGCGAGCCCATCCTCAGCCTGCCTGATGTAGCTGTCGATAAGCCCGAACAGCCAGTCAAAAAGGGAGTAGGGGAAGTGATCGTCCTTGAAAAGATGCCGCAGCATCTCCTTGCATTCGCTTATCAGGCTCTGCCTAAGAGCCTCCAGCACCTCCGGGTCAGAGGCCACGGTCAGGGCACCTACGATCATACTGCGGATGCTCTGCATAGTCTCGGTGAAACTGTGCAGGGCAGCTATCGTCCCGTCGATATCATCGCTTGTGATGCCCAGCGCCTCCAGCAGATCAATTATCTGCTTATCCTGTGCAGCAGTCTCCGCTATGCCCAGAGCCGCTGCCTCCGCCAGGGTGAGACCAAGATCGGCGGCCTGCGCCCCGTCCCTGATCTGATGCAGCACAGCTGCGAGCCTCTCGCTCTCGGGGATAAGTCTGTCGATGGCGTCAACGGCGTTCAGCGCCCACTGATAGACCGCCTCCGCTTCCTCCGACAACATCACCGTGTCATAGAGGGATCTCCCGTATTCCTCCAAAGCCTCCAGCAGGCTACGGAGCAGCTTTAAAAGCTCAAGATCTCTGAGCAGCTCCTCCTTCCCGGAGATGAGCTGAGCCTCCTGCTCCTCAAGCTCCGCGAGCTTCTGTTCGATCTCCTTCTGACCCTCCAGAGCCTCCTGCTTTTTGCGGGCGAGGTCTTCCTTCTGCTTTTGCAGATCTGCAAGCTGAGCCTCCAAGTCCTTCCTGGTCTTCTCCAGCTCTGCCGCGGTTTTGTCCAGCTCGGACTTCTTCCGGACAAGCTCATCCCTGCCGGAGGATAGCTCCTCCTCGCCGCTGCGGAGCTTTTCCTCGCTCTGCTCCAGCTCCTTTTTCTTGTCAAGGAGCTCCTGCTCCTTCAGCTCCAGCTCCGCGGTCTTGCGGGAGACCGCCTCACGGTTTTGGAGCAGTTCCTCTTTTTTGGACTCAGCCTCTTTCAGCTTGCTGTCGAACTCGTCCTTCTTCTCCGATAGGGTGTTCTCGGCCTCGGTGAGCTCCCCCTGTACCTTCTCATATTCCTTCTCGGCATCCTGCTTCTTACGGAGGTATTCTTCGTTGAATCTGTCCCACTCAGCCGATGCTGCCTCGAACTCCGGGTCATTGACCTTTTCCAGCAGCTCCAGCGGGACGTAAACATAGCCTATATCCGTGCTGACCACGGTGATATCTCCCAGCTTGTGGTGAGCGATCATCTCCGGGCGGGAGATCACTGCCCGCACCAGGCAGTCCCAGGATCTGTCCTCCACGCGGATCTCCACCGAGTCCCCCGCAGAGATATTATTCTGCATGGCAAATCTGCGCTCAAGGAGGATGGGGTATTCCGCCTCCCTGTCGCTCTTTTCCCAATAATAGACTCCCTGGAATTCCTCCTCGGAATAGGTCATTGCCTGCATGGAGTAATAAACGCCGTCACTGCCCACCATGATAAGGTTGCCGGTGAGCCTGGCATCAGCTGCCTCCACTCCGGGGAGGGAATTCAGCTCCTCCAGTACATCAACAGTTGTGACCTCGGTGTCGATCACCGCATCGGGATACTTCATATCCCGGATGTAATCGCCGAGAGTGTTTTTGAGCGAAAGGAACCCGTCTGCCATACCCGCCATTAGGCCGCAGCCCAGGCATGACACCAGGAGCATCGCTGTCAGGAGCCTTTTGTACTTTTTCGTTACCGCCCTGAATACACTCTTTTTCAAAGGTTCACCAATCTATCCTTTCTGCGGGTACAGGATCCTCGTTCTCGTAGGAGCTCACGATCCTGCCGTCCTTCATATTGATGACACGGTCGCCCATCTGAGCGATCTCTCTTGTGTGAGTAACTATTACCACCGTCTTGTGATACTCCCGCGAAAGCCTCTCCAGCTGCTTGAGTATCTGCTTGCCGGTCTCAAAATCCAGCGCCCCGGTGGGCTCGTCGCAAAGGAGTATGTCCGCATCCCCCGCCAGAGCTCTTGCAATGGCTACCCTCTGCTGCTGACCGCCGGAAAGCTGCGAGGGGTACTTTTTCTTCTTCTCGCTGAGCCCCATAAGCTCCAGCATACTGTCAGCGATGTGGGGGTCTTTTCTGGTGTTTGCCGTCAGCTCAACGTTCTCCTTCACCGTCAGCTCGCCGATGAGATTGAAGGACTGGAACACGAAGCCTATGCACCTCTTTCGGTAGTCGGTGAGCTCCCTGTCCTTGAAGCGGCCTATCTCCTTGCCGCGGAAGAGTATGCTGCCGCTGCTGGGGGCGTCCATACCGCCGATCATATTCAGCAGGGTGGATTTCCCCGAGCCGCTGCTGCCGAGTATGACAAACAGCTGCCCCTCGCAGATGTCCAGATCCACTCCGTCCAGAGCCCTGACCTCGTTCTCTCCGCTGCCGTATGTCTTGCGCAGGCCTCTCACCTGCAATATGACGTTGTTGTTTTCCATAGAAAATACCCTTCCGCTGATGCGATCTGTTTATCCGTCCCGACGGTTGAAATGTTGCGAATTTGTTACAGACATATATAATAATTATAACATATATCCCCGTATATGTCAAGGTTCGGAGCCCTCCCGACCTTGTAATAAATATCTCTCCTGCCTCTTGATATTTTCTGTCGGATGTGGTAGAATAAAGTCGGAATAATGTGTAAAGGAGTGCTTCCCCGTGAAATACTATCTCAATAATCCGAAATCAAATAATGGCATAGGCGTTTCGCTGGAGGGTGCCGAGCTGCTGGATGCCACCAAGCTGGACTACCCGAAGTTCTTCTCGGAGCTTGCCCCCGAGGACGAGGTGGTGCTCATCGGCGGCGACGGTACCATCAACTACCTGATAAACCACGTTGATACCGATAACTTGAAAAACAACGTCTATATCCTTGCAAACGGCACCGGCAACGACTTTCTCCACGATATCGAGGAGCCGGAGGATAAGGAGGTCCTGCTGAACCCCTACATAAAAGACCTCCCCACCGTAAAGGTGAAAGGGAAGAGCTATAAGTTCATAAACAATATGGGCTTCGGCATCGACGGCTACTGCTGCGAGACTGCCGATAAGATCAAACAGAAGAAGCCCAGCAAGAAGATCAACTACGCCGGCATCGCCATCAAGGGTCTGCTTTTCTTCTTCAAGCCCCGCAGCGCCGTTGTGGAGGTTGACGGCAAAAAGTATAAGTTCGATAAGGTCTGGATGGCTCCCACCATGAAGGGCAGGTTCTACGGCGGCGGTATGATGGCTGCCCCCGGTCAGGACCGCACCAACGGCAAGCTGACGCTGGTCATCTCCACCTGCAAGTGGAGGCTGAAGCTTTTGAAGATCTTCCCCACCTACTTCAAGGGCGAGCATATCAAGTACGATAAGATCGTTAAGATCTTCACCGGCGATAACATCAAGGTGAAGTTCGCAAAGCCCTGCGCCGCCATGATCGACGGCGAGACCGTGCTTGACGTCACCGAGTATTCCTGCACCACCGCACAATAATGACCCTTCAGGGCAGCAGTACAGTTTTTTGTACTGTTGCCCTTCCTTTGTGCTCGGAACAGCTGTATCCGGTCATATGTATAATTTTACCTAAAACAGTTGACAGAGGTCAGAAAAAGTTGTATAATAACTATGTATAGGTATCCCCCGGAGTAAAAGGATAATGGTGTTATGGAAAGAAGAAAACGCATCGCTGTGATCGTCGGCCAGGCCGATGAATACTATCAGAGCAGATTTCTTACAGGTTTTACAGCCGGCGCATTCGCCCTTGATATGGACGTCTGCGTGTTTTCCATGTACCATAAATACCAGAGCACCACAGACCGTGAGCAGGGCGAGGTCAATATCTTCTCCCTGATGCGCCCCGAAATGTTCGACGGCGTGGTCTACCTTATGGATACGGTGCAGTCCTACGAGAATGCCCAGAGGCTGGAGGACAGGCTCCACGATGAGTTCCATATGCCCGTGCTGGTCATCGAGCTGGAGAGCAAGTATTTCCCCAGCGTCCAGACCCGCTGCTTCGAGGCGGTGGATGAGCTGGTGGGGCATCTTATCGAGGTCCACGGCTGTAAGGATATCGCCTGCCTTTCGGGCAAGCGTTGGCATAAGCACGCCATCGACCGTATGAGAGCCGTAAAGGACGCTATGGAGCGCCGCGGCCTCACCCTCCCCGAGGACAGGCAGATCTGGGGCGACTTCTGGTATCAGAGCGGCGAGGTCTGCGCCGAGCAGCTGCTGAAATCCGAGAAGGGCCTCCCCGATGCGGTGGTCAGCGCCAACGACGCTATGGCTATCGGCCTCTGCAAGGGGCTTGCCGCCCACGGCATCCGCATCCCCGAGGATATTGCCGTGGTCAGCTTCGATTCCACCCCCGAGGGTCAGACCTCCCCCAGCACCATAACCTCATCCCTGGTCTGTGCCGACGAGATCGGCAGCTATTCAGCAAGATTTATTTATGATAAGCTTGCGGGCAGGGAGCCCGAGCCCTTTGATATACGCCCCAGGCTGCTCATCGGCGAGAGCTGCGGCTGCACCAAGACAACTATGCCCGAGCTCACCATCCGCCGCACCGAGTGGGGCACCGACCTCTCCGACGAGGGCTTCGATTCCATAAACAACGCTATGGTGGAGGATCTCTTCGCCCAGAATACCCTGGCGGAGTTCCTCGGCACCGTTTATTCCTATGCCTATCAGCTCAGGGGCGCCGAGAGCTTCCACCTCTGCCTCTGCGATTGCTGGAAGGATCTCGGCAGCAGGGACGTCACCAAGGATCATAACGGCTACACCGAGAATATGATCTATGCCGTCCGCTACAACTCCGACCGTATGGACGGCCTCGCCTCCGCGGAGACGATGTTCAAGACCTCCGAGCTGCTGCCCTGTCTCAGTGAGCAGACCGACCACCCCAGAGCCTTCTATTTCACACCCGTATTCAACGGCGCCAGCTGCTTCGGCTATGCCGCCGTGGAGTACCTCACCCCCCGCAGCTACGACAGAGTCTACCGGGATTGGGTGCGTATGCTTATGGGCGGCCTGGAGGGGCTCCGCCGTGAGCTCACCCTCCGCCTTGCGCAGGAGACGGTGAACAGGCTCCGCAGCAGCAAATTCTCTGCGGCGGGCAGCGCCTACGAGCGCATCGGCAAGGACGAAAAGACCGAGTTCGAGCTGGTGGCACAGATCCTCGACGAGAACCTGCTGACCTACTTCTTCCAGCCCATAGTTGATACCTCCGACGGCAGCATATACTCCTACGAGGCGCTGATGCGCACCACCACCGAGAAGAAGATTTCCCCCCTTACCATAATCAAGTACGCCGATATGCAGGGCCGCCTCCCGGATGTGGAGCGGGCAACGTTTCTGAACGTCCTGAAGCTCACCGAGGAGAACCTTGATAAGATCGGCAATGCCAAAATATTCATCAACAGCATACCCGGAGTGCGCCTGCCCCGGGATGATCTCGCTAAGGTAGTGGAGCATTTTGACCGGCTGAAAGGTACGGTAGTCGTGGAGCTTACCGAGGAAGCGGAGCTCAGCGACGAGGATCTGGACCGGGTCAAGGAGCTGCTGCGCTCCCACGGGGTCAAGATCGCGGTAGACGATTACGGCACCGGCTACTCCAACGTCAGCAACCTGCTGCGCTATATGCCCGATTATGTGAAGATCGACCGCGCACTTATCAGCGAGATACAGAACAATCCCCAGAAGCAGCACTTCGTCCGCGAGATAATCAACTTCTGCCGGGATAACGGCATCAAGGCTCTTGCAGAGGGCGTTGAGACCACCGAGGAGCTGGGCTGCGTCATCAAGCTGGGAGCAGACCTGATCCAGGGCTACTATACGGGCAGACCCGTCCCCGGCTATACCCCCGAGATCGACCCCGCCGTCCGGGAGGAGATACGCAGGTACAGAGCCGAATACCTCCGGGGCGTTGAGGGCAGCAGATACATCGCGGGCAAGATCAACCGCGTAGTGCTCTCGGCACTTATGAAGGACAACATCACCGAGATCGTGGTAGGCCAGGGCGCTATGATCTACAAGGAGATCGACATTATCGGCGCTCCCCAGGTGAGAGCCAATATCCGTATAACCGTTGAGCCCGGCTACCGGGGCAGGATAACCCTCCAGAACGCCAACCTTATCGGCAGCAGCGGGCGTCCCTGCATAAGCCTTGCCAAGCGCTCGGATGTGACCCTGGTCCTCTTCGGTGAGAACTCACTTAGCGGTGGAGGCATATTCGTCCCCGAGGGTGCGAAGCTCACCGCCGAGGGTGAGGGCAGCCTTGCTGTGGAGGTCCGCGCTCAGGAATTCTTCGGCATCGGCACACCTCCCGCACAGAAGGCAGGGGAGCTCATCTTCCTGCAAAGCGGGCTTATCGCCGTCAGCGGCTACGGCACCGCAGGCTGCTGCATAGGCGGCGGCACCGCCGACAGCATCACCGCCAAGGGAGGACGCTTCTCCCTCACTGCAGAGGCTCAGCGCTGCGCAGGCATCGGCACCTTCGGCGACACCCCGCCCATTTCTCTCACCTCCTGCGGCATCACCGCTAATATCACCGCACCCCATTCCGTGGGCATCGGCTCCCTCACGGGAGAGACCGCCCTCCAAGCGGAGGACTGCGTTTTAGACCTCGAACTTAAAGGACAGGATGCTGTCTTTGTGGGACGGGGAGAGGGCGTGTCGGTCACGGGCTGTGAGTGTTCGTTCCGTCCTGCGTGACAGCTTGATAAATGAGATCAAAAGGAAAGCAGCAGTACAATTTTTTGTACTGCTGCTTTTTTGTATCAGGAGGCTTTCATTCTGCACATATCATTGCTCGGAGGGTTTAGGCAACACCGCACGACCCCTGTGCGTCAGTATGCGCAACCTCAACTGGCGTTGAGGCACAGGTTTTCGTCAGATTGCCTAAATTCGACGCAGGCGGGCTGGCGCCCGGCAAGGAGAATAGTGTCAACAAGTTGACACGGT
>JAFXXU010000086.1 GCA_017542125.1 Ruminococcus sp. | reverse complement strand
GCGCAGTCAGATTTTTCGTCAGAGTGCATAAATTTGACGAAGGCGGGCTGACGCCCGGCAAGGAAAATTTGTGTGCTATGACGGAAAATATGCAAGCAGATGACGTGCAGAGGCGCAAGCCGCGGGTTGTGCGGTGTTGCCCATATCTCACTCCAATGAGGTCTACCACCAGCCTTTGGGCGGTGAGGAGCTCCTGCCTGAGCTTTTTATCCAGCTCCTCAGAGTTGAGAACGTCCAGCTTTCCCTCCAGGGTGACCAGCAGCTCGCTGCCGTTTCGGTCGATATCTATGGTCATATCCATGATCCTCCGGATCAGTTATCAGAGCAGTTTTATACCCAGCATAGTCAGGTCATCAAACTGCGGTGCCTCACCTACGAACTCATTCACTGCGGCGTGAACGGTCTCAAGGAGCTCCTTCGGGGCAGCCCCGGGATCACGGTTCAGGGTCTCGACCAGCCTGCCAGTACCGAACATATTGTTCTCGGCATCGGTCGCCTCGGGAACGCCGTCGGTGTAGACGAACAGCGTGCCGCCCCTTTGCAGCGTGAACTCATACTGCCTGTATTTGATATCCTCCATACCGCCGAGGACGAAGCCGTGCTTATCCTTGAACAGCTCAAAGCTGCCGTCGGGCTGGCGGATGATGGGGTACTCGTGCCCCGCGCTTGCGGCCGTCACCTTGCCTGTGGATATTTCAAGGATACCCATCCATACGGTGACGAACATCCTCTGGCTGTTGTTCTGGCAGAGGGCGTTGTTGGCGTGCTCCAGTATCTCCTTGGGGGAGAGGCCCATGATGGCGTTGTTGCTTATGACTATCTTCGATCTCATCATAAACAGCGCCGCGGGTATGCCCTTGCCCGAAACATCTGCGATGACCATAGCCAGATGGTCGTCGTCTATCATGAAGAAGTCGTAAAAGTCGCCGCCCACCTCCTTGGCAGGGGTCATCGAGGCATAGATGTCAAAGTCGTTCCTGTCGGGGAAGGCAGGGAAAACATTGGGGAGCTGCTCTGCCTGGATGTTCTTGGCCATATCCAGTTCTGCGGCGACTCTCTCACGCTCTCCTGCCAGCTTGGCGTTCTCGGCGGCGTAGTCGTCGATCTCCCGGGCGAGGTCAGCAATATCGTCGGAAAGGAGACCCAGCTCGTTGCGCTCCTTCATCGCCGAGGTATTGGCGATGACCTCTGCGCTGTCCTTGGTCTCGGTATATCTGCGGACTATGCGCTGAATGGTGGCAACGGGCTTTACCGAGCGGCGGTAGAGCATTATCTGCAATACCACCAGCGCCACGATTATGCCGCCGATGCTGACAAAGAATGCCTTCCTAAGGGTAGCGAACATGGTATCGCGGAAATCCCCCCACCTGTAAACGATGCCCAGCACGGCTCTTACCTCGCCATTGACGGTCACGGGCTTGTAGGCGATATAGTAGCTCCCCTCTTCGGGGAGGTCATAGCTCTGCTCATAGGCGATCTCAACAGAATTTGTCTCGATCATATTCTTGAGAGCAGGGTGCTTTGAGAGATCGAGGTCATAGTTTATGCAGGCATTGCTGGTACTTTTGGCGGCATTGTACTCGCAGAAAACCAGTCCCCGGTGTTTCTCGGAGAGATCCATCAGGAAGATCCTTTCATAGTTCTCCTCATCGCTCTCAAAGGTCAGCGCAGAGGAGACAGACTCAAAGTACATCTTCATGCAGTAGCTTCTCAGGGCCCCTTCGCTGTGCTGCAGCCATTCAACGCTCCAGCAGTCCTCATCGTTGACACGGCGGTCGATCTCATCCTTCTCCGCATCCGTAAAGGGCTCCAGGAGCAGCTCGGGATCCTTCTCCCATTCCGAGAGGAACCACTCCGTCCTCGCCGGGTCCATAAAGTTCACGGAATAATCGTAGATCCTGCGGATCATATATTCCATATGAGAATTCTGCGCTTCAAGGAAGCCGTCAACGGTGCTGTGATACATGGCCCAGGTAACAGCCGCAGCCATAAGTATGAACACAGGCAGGATTATGACGCTTATCTGAAACAGCAGCTTGTGGTTTTTCTTTTTCTTCATATCCATCCTCTTTTATCAGAATGATACTGCCTCCGCAGACGGCATCGATCCGCTTCGCGCCGTATGGGGAGCATTTTGTGTAAAAATCTCAAAAATCAGGGTATACTCTTTTAAATTATACCACAAAACCGACAGAATGTCAATATATTCAAACCGCTTGGATATCTTATCCGGAGAAGGAGTTTTTTCGCATTTGCTATTGATTTACAAATGAAAACGTGTTACAATAAAGCAGTAAGCAACGTTTTCAGCCGCGAGGGTGATATATATGAAGAAAAGCAAAAACCACAGACTGCTCGTACAGGTGTCACTTGTTATAGTGCCGCTGTTCCTGATAATGATAGCCTCTGTAAGCTATGTGGTCTACCGCAGCACCGTTGACAGCTTCCTGAACGCCCAGAACGAATACATGACCGAGACCCTCAACCAATCCTATGACAATCTGGTGGTGGTGAAGGACGGCTTCTATTTCGATTACTGGGAGCAGCACCCGGATCTGCCGGAGGCCGCCATCAACGACGTTGAGCTTTCATCCCTGCAGGATCAGTTCATCGAGAACGGCGTATGGTCGGGGGAATGGCTTAAACAGCAGTCCGAAGCGGTGCAGAGCTACTGCGCCAAGCAGATGTATCTGCTCTCACAGACCATCCACGATATCGACACCGGCGATAAGAACTACGACAGCCTCTTTCTTATAGACGTCAACGAGCCCAACGAGGGCTTCGTATTTCTTGAATTCAGCAAGAGCGAGAGCCTTACCCTGGGCGACAGGGTGGAGCTCAATATCTCCGACCACCCTGCCCTTGAGACCATTGTTAGCCAGACCTCGGAGCGTATCGAGTTCGAGAAGACCAGTGATTTCTTCGGCAAGGGCAGCAGATATATAGGCTACAAATCCATAGTCGTTGACGGCAGGGTGAGGGCTGTCTTCGGCCTCTCCTACAACTGGAGCGATTTCCAGGATATGATGTCGCAGACCCTTCGCCAGGCGCTGACTATCGGTATCGGCGGCCTGCTGGTGCTGATGCTGGGCGTACTGCTGCTGCTCTACCGTCTGGCGCTGAAGCCTGTGGGCAGGATACAGAAAACTGTCCGGGAGTATATCGAGACCAAGGACAGCGAGAAGGTGGAAAAGGCTCTTCAGGAAGTCCAGACCAATAACGAGATCGGCCTGCTCTCGGATAACTTCGCCGAGCTGGCCCGTGAGATCGACAGCTACACCGCCGAGAACATCAAGCTGGCGGGAGAAAAGGAGAGAGTCTCCGCCGAGCTGGATATGGCAAGGAACATTCAGGCCAGCCAGCTGCCGAGACGCTTCCCCGCATTCCCCGACAGGACGGAATTCGATATCTACGCCTCAATGACCCCCGCCAAGGAGGTGGGCGGCGACTTCTACGACTTCTTCCTTGTGGACGAGGATCATCTGGCTCTGGTCATCGCGGACGTTTCCGACAAGGGCGTTCCCGCAGCGCTGTTTATGATGATGTCAAGGATGCTGATAAACAGCTTCACCTCTATGGGTATGGAGCCCGGCGAGGTGCTGCAGCGCGCCAACGAAAAGCTCTGCGAGAACAACGAGCAGAAGATGTTCGTCACCGTATGGCTGGGCATACTTGAAATATCCACGGGCAAGATCACCGCTGTAAACGCAGGTCACGAATACCCGATGATCCGCCAGCCCGACGGCAGCTTTGAGCTGTTCAAGGACAAACACGGCTTCGTTATCGGCGGTGTGAAGAAGATGAAGTTCAGGCAGTATGAGTTCACGCTTCAAAAGGGAGGCACGCTGTTCGTTTACACCGACGGCGCTGCCGAGGCTACCGATGCCAACGGCGAGATGTTCAAGACCGAAAGGCTGCTGGAGTCCCTAAACCGCTCTCCCGACGCCTCGCCGCAGGAGCTGCTTGAGACCGTCCGCAGCGATATCGACCGCTTTGTCGGTGACGCTCCGCAGTTTGACGACCTGACGATGCTGTCAGTAAAGCTCAACAAGGAGAATAATAATGGATGACATATCAAAGCGCATAGAGGTAAGGCTCTTTGAGCTCCGGGACGAGGGATACAGAGAGCTGCAATCCAAGCTGATGCCGGGATCACCGAAGGAATACATCATCGGGGTGCGGATCCCCACCCTCAAGGCTCTGGCAGCGGAGCTTTCCAAGGACCCGGACATCGGGGAGTTCCTTTCCGTGCTGCCCCACAGATACTACGAGGAATACAACCTCCACGCATTTCTCATTATGCGTGAGAAGAGCTTTGACAAGGCTTTGGAGCAGGTCGAGAAGCTGCTGCCCTATGTTGACAACTGGGCGACCTGCGATTCCATCATCCCCAAGGCATTTGCAAGGAACACAGATGCCCTGCTGCCCCACATCCGCAGATGGATAGTTTCCGAGCGGACATATACAGTACGATTTGCGGTGGGCTGCCTTATGAGGTGGTACCTTGACGAGCATTTCAAGCCGGAATACCCGGCAATGGTGGCAGAGGTGAAAAGCGAGGAATACTACATCAATATGATGTGCGCGTGGTACTTTGCCACAGCTCTGGCGAAGCAGTACGATGCGGTGATACCCTACCTTTCCGAGCGCCGTCTGCCGGAGTGGGTACACAAGAAGACGATACAGAAGGCAAGGGAGAGCTTCCGGGTAACGGAGGAGCACAAGGAATACTTAAAGGGGCTGAAATAACAGCTTCAAACCAAGCGAGAGTCAAGGCACAAAGCTCATATTGCGCCGGCCAAGCTACGCAATGCCGCGCTTTACAATACTCAATATAAGACAAAAAGGAACATGATGAGTGAGATCATCAAGTTCCTTTTTTATTATGGCAACACCGCACGACCCCTGTGCGTCAGATGCGAAGTCCAGGTTTTCGTCAGATTGCCTAAATTCGACGCAGGCGGGCTGGCGCCCGGCAAGGAGAATTTGGGTAATATGACGGAAAGCTGGCAAGCAGATGGCGT
>JAFXXU010000085.1 GCA_017542125.1 Ruminococcus sp. | reverse complement strand
GAACTATTCACAGCTTGGTAAATGCTCAAAGCTCACGGTCATCACGATCTACAGCGCCCGAGATGGGCAATCTGAACGCTTCGCGTTCAGATATATATCGCCGCAGGCGATACCATAATTATTAATTATAAATTATTAATTGTTAAGTATTAACTATTATTAATTGTTAATTATTAACTATTAATTACAACATACGAGGATATTATACCACATCCCCCCGTTAATTGCAAGGTCTTTGCGGGAAATTACCTGTATTTTTAACAATTTTACAGTTTAAAGCAGGCGGGGGAGGGTTTACAGGTAAAAATGACAAGAGCCGACAGCTTTCGCCGTCGGCTCCTTTACCGTTTATGAGTCAGTTATTACTGGAGAGCGGAATATGCGCCGTCCTTGATAACTACTGCCTTGGGGTTCTTGGATACAGCACCCTCAGCAGTCCAGGTCATGCCGTTACCGGTGAGACCGTCGTAGCTGAAGCCGTTGGAGATGGCAGCCTTGAGCTTGTCGCACATATCGGAAGCGGACATATCAGCGGTAACGCCCTCCTGCTTGATGAGCTTGGCTACGATCTGTACGCAGTCATAAGCGTCAGCAGCGAACTGGTTGGGGATCTCGCCGTTGTAAGCAGCCTTGTAAGCCTCAACGAACTTCTTGGTAGCGTCGTCGGTAGCATCGGCAGCGAAGGGGGTCAGGAGCATTACGCCCTCAGCCAGCTTGGTGTCGAAGTTCTCAACGGAAAGGATACCGTCAAGGCCGTCGCAGCCGAAGAAGATAGGAGCGTAGCCTGCGCTGTTGGCCTGAGAAAGGATCAGCGAAGCCTCGGTGTAGTAGATGGGCAGGAACACGAGCTCAGCGCCCTTGTTCTTGGCATCGGCGATCTGAGCCGAGAAGTCGGTCTTGGAATCCTTGGTGAATGCGCCCTCGGAAACTACCTCAAGACCCTTGGCAGCAGCCTCGGACTTGAAGGTGTTGAAGATACCGGAGGAATAAGCATCGGAGCTGTCGTAGATAACGGCTACCTTCTTGGCAACGTTGTTGTCAGCGATATAGTCTGCGGAAGCCTTGCCCTGGTTGGGGTCGGTGAAGCAGACCTGGAAGCAGTTGTCGTTTCTGATCACATCCTGAGCGGAGGCAGAGGGTGTGATCTGGAAGATGTTATCAGCCTTGGTCTGGTCGATAACTGCCAGGCAGGAGCCCGAGGTAACAGTACCGATCATAATGTCCATATTCTTATCCTTGAGGCTGTTGTAGGCGTTGACTGCCTTATCGGCGGGGTCAGCCTCATCGTCCTCAAATACTACCGAGAGCTTGATGTCTCCCAGCATACCGCTGTCATTAACGTCCTTGACAGCCAGCTCAACAGCGTTCTTAACGCCTACGCCGTACTGTGCAGCGCCGCCGGTGAGAGGGCCGCTGCCGCCGATAATGATGGTCTTGTCGCCGGACTCGCCTTCGGTACCGCTCTTGCTGGAGTCAGTGCTTCCGCAGGAGGCGAGGCAGGAGCCTGCCATTACGGCTGCCAGCGAAAATGCCAGCATTTTCTTGATCATTTTCATACTTGTCACTCCTTAAATAATTCTCCCTATACTTCGGGATATTATAAATATATCACTTTTGGATATTTTTTTCAACGTGAATTCCACACAAAGATTTTTTCACCCTGCTTTGTATTATAGGCATTATCGCCATAAATCCGCACTATTCCGACGTTTGGGCTGATGGATAATTTATAATTAATAATTAACAATTAATAATTAATAATTGAGGTGTCCGCTGCGCGGACAATATGCGCATTCGCGCAGACTGCCTTGTGCAGAATGGTCAGCTTGCGAAACTAATAACAGCTTGGTAAATGCTCAAAGCACACGGTCAGCACGATCTACAGCGCCCTAACGGGCAAAAAATATCGGCGCGGAGCGCCGATACCTTCATTGTGCAGTCTCTCGTTCCGAGAGACGTGAAATGCCGCTTCACCACTTGCCCTCGACCTTGCCGGTGAGCTTGACGCCGTCGCCGTAGATGGTGGCGAAGTCGTCGCGCATCGAGACGGTGTAGAAGCCCAGCTGGTCGCAGGTCTCTGCCAGGGACTTGGCTACCTCGGGCTTGCCGTAATCCCTCTCGGTGTCGTCGCAGAGGAGCAGGTAGGCTCTGCCGTCATACTTCTCGTTCTGGTATACATACTCTGACATCGAAAGGTCGCCGGAGCTGTTTCCGAGGGAGAGGACAGGCACCTTGCCTATCTCGTGGACGATGGCGGAAACCTTGTTCATCTTCAGGTTCTTGGTGATGAATTCGCCCCCGTAGACCACCTTGTCGTCGGCGGCAAGGAGGTAATCAAGGCCGTCGGTGTCGCCCTGACCGGAGCCCACGATCGTAGTATCCGTGCCGATGACGCGATTGGCGGGTATGCCGAACATCTCCTCGCAGAGGACGCGGCTCAGAGTCCTGTCGGTGCCGCTGACAACGTAAACGGTGAAGTCGTTGGCGGTGAGGAAGTCTATCAGGGACTTCATGGGCTTGTAGTAGGCCTCGCCGCGGGTCAGATTTTCAAAGCCGTCGGCCTCGGACTTCATATACTCCCGGGTGTACTCCTTAAGCTCGTCAACGGTCATGCCCTTGTAGGCCTCGGCGGCGAACTTGGCGTGAACGGTCTCTATGCCCTTGGGGAGGGTGCGGTTCTGAAAGGCCTCCTCCAGCTGGAGGGCGAATTCCTTCATATCCTCGGGAGCCTGATAGCTGTCATCGTGGAGGGCGCGGTGAACGAACATACAGTGATCGAAGTAGGCAGGATAGAGCTCACCTATCAGGGTGCCGTCCATATCCGAGACCACGATCCTGTCCTCAACGGGGATGAACCTGGGTGAATCCGGGTCGGTGACGGCAGTTACCCAGTCGATGATGGTATCCTTTATCTCCGAGCCCTCTGTCCAGTATTCCAGCTCGCCCTTTACCTTGAAGCCTTCCTCGGCAGGCTCTTCGGGAGCAGCCTCAGTGACGGCGGCAGCCTCTGTCTCGGTAGCTGCCTCGGTGACAGTCCCCGTATCCTCGGGAGCGGCGGTGACAGTCTCGCTCACCGATGCGGGGGTGACGGTCTCGTTCTTTGAGCTGCTGTCCCCATCCGCGCAGGAGGCCATAGACAGAGCCGTAACGGCAGCCAGCAGGGCTGCGGTGATCCTTTTAGTTCTCATATTCTTCCTACCTTTCTTCACTATTGTCAATTTCTGGCCGTAAAAGCACATCCCCCGCCCTCTGCGGAGGGCGGGAGACGTTTATTGACAGTTTCAGATCTTTTTCACCAGCGTCAGCACGTTCTTGCCGTCCCTGTACTCGTAAAGCATATCATCCATGGTCTTTTTGACCATAAAGATACCCAGGCCCCCCACCTGCCTCTCCTTGGCGGAAAGAGTGATGTCGGGGTCTTCCTTGGCCAGGGGGTCGTAGGGAACGCCGCTGTCCTCAAAGGTTATGAAGGCACGCCGCTGCTCATCCACGTCCACGGAGATGAGCGCCATGCCCACATTCGGGGCATAAGCGTAGTTGGCGATATTCACAAATATCTCCTCTACAGCCAGATCTATCTGCATCTGGGCCTTCATAGAGCAATCAGCCGCTTCAAGCTGGGCGTCGATAAACTCTGTTACCTCACCGAGCTTGTCCGTAGCAGCCGTGATCTCAATTTTTTCCATAGTTGCTCTCCAAAATCTCATATTCTTCCGCCGGAGGCTCCCGGCAGATCAAAACTCCTTGGTGACGGTTATATCTACCTTGCCGCTGAGCAAGCCCACGGTGACGTCGTCAGCCAGATTAGCCAGTATGGATTTCTCAAGCTCATCCCAGGCCTCGGCGCTCTCGTCCTTATTTACGGTGTTCCGGTAGGTCACCAGCGACCAGGCCATAGCCCCCGTCTGAGCCGAAATATCAGCCATATAGGCCCCCACCGGGTCATTCCTGGCGAACTTGGCTCTGTCGCTCACGGCAGCCTCAACAGCAGCGCAGATCCTGCCCACGATGCCTACCGCCGCGGCGTTCTTGCCCGACTTCGAGACGCTCAGGATCTGATCCCGGTCGGTGTCCTCCATCCTGTCGGGATAGACACGCAGGCGCAGATCAAAGCGGCGCCCCTTGTTCTCGATCCAGAACTTGCCCTTGCCGTAGATCAGCAGCTGGGGAAGCATACAGATCATTTCCTCGGCGAGAAGGCGCAGGCGCATGGCGCTCTTGGCATCCAGCTTTGAGTAGACCGCTACCCTCTCCGCCTCGGCGGGTATCTGCCGGAAGTCGGTCTCAAGGCTGTTGAGCTCGTAAACGTCGGACTTCATCGCAAGCCCTCCTTATTCGATGCTGAGGATATCGGAGAAGCCGGTGACCTCAAAGATCTCCATAATGTCCTCGCCCACGTTCACGAGCTTGAGGCCGCCCTTCTTAGACATTGCCTTATGGGCAAAAAGCAGCACTCTGAGGCCTGCGGAGGAGATGTACTCTACCTTTGCGAAATCCAGCAGGAGGCTCTCGGCCTTATCGGCAACGCCCTTGATATCCGCCTCCAGCTCGGGAGCGGTCAGGGTGTCGATCCTGCCCTCGATCTCGTAGATGTATGCACCGTTGTTCTCTTTTCTGTTGATAGTCATAGTATTGATCATCCTTTCAATGAAAGCTGTTATACGGGTCTCCCGCCTTTGATATGCGCTGACTTGCAGCCGCTCTCGGCATATAGGGACACACCTTATCTAATACTATACCACAAAATCTTTATTCTGTCATTCATCCCGGGAAAGATTATATAAATTTTGTAGGACAGCACAAATAATAGGGCAATTTTTGTTCACATCGACGATATATTGACGTCCCTGCTGTTTTTTGCCAAAAGGGATTGAAAACTATTAAAAAAAGATGTACAATAATTGGTAATTAGGTTAAGTAAACGCTTTAGGAGGGCTGCACCGTGAAGGCTTTCAACAATGATCCCAGGATGGATCCCTCGGGCTTTGTGGTGCTTGCCGACTACATCCCCTCGGTGGTGCTGGAGATACGCTATTACTCCACCTACAACTTTATGGGCGAGCGCATCGACGGCTACGAGGAGCCCTGCGCCCTGCTGACCCTTGAGGCTGCCCGTGCCCTCAAAGCCGCAGCCAACGAGCTTTTCGTCCACGGGTACCGCTTGAAGATCTTCGACGCTTACCGTCCTGCCGGGGCGGTGAGGCAGTTCGTCCTCTGGGGCATCGAGGATACTGACATCCGCATGAAGCCCTACTTCTACCCCGACCTTGAAAAGCAGGATCTCTTCAAGCTGGGTTACATCGCCTCAAAGTCCAGCCACAGCCGGGGCAGCGCGGTAGACCTCACCCTCCTTGATATGCAGACCGGCAAGGAGGTTGATATGGGCAGCCCCTTCGACCTGTTCTCGGAGGTCTCCCACCCCGACAGCCCTGCTGTCACCAAAGAGCAGCACCGCAACCGCATGACCCTGCGCAGCGTAATGCTCCGCAGCGGCTTCGAGCCCATCGACTGCGAATGGTGGCACTTCAAGCTCGCTGCCGAGCCCTACCCCGACACCTACTTCGAGTTCCCTGTGTCGGCGAGCTATTTGAAACGCTGACGCTGTTTTTTTAATTAATAATTTATAATTAATAATTAATAATTGCGGAATGCGCCTGCGGCGCATGGGATGCCCATCCGGGCAGACTGCCGAGTGCAGAAAGGTCAGCTTGTAAAACTAATCATAGCTTGGTTAATGCTCAAAGCATAGTGTCAGCACAATCTACGGCGGCCGAATGGCCATAATATCGCCGCAGGCGATACCATAATTATTAATTATTAATTATTAACTATTAATTGACTAAAAGACGTCATTATTGCGGGAACACGCCCGCTTTAATAGAAAAGAAAAGTATTTATAGGAGGAAAAACTATGAACAAGGAAAACAAAATGCTGAATATCGCATTGCGTGTAATGATCTTTCTTACATTCATCGCATCGATAGTCAGCCTCGGTATGCTGGGCAAGGGTCTGTCAAACCTTAAGACCGACGGCCTTGATACCAACAACGTGGGCGAGAGAATGCTGGATATCATCGCAGATATCGCAGGCTCCGTTACCTTCTACTATGTAGTTACCGCTATGACGGCTGTATGCCTCGTGCTGGCTATCATCACCAGATACAAGACCAGGCTGGTATCCTACGTCTTCAAGATCATATTCCTGGCTCTTACCCTATTCGGCATGATCGCAGGTACCGAGTATATCGGAGCTGTAAGATCCTGCGCCGACGCTGCCAACCTCTCCTTCAGCGGCACCGATTCCGCTTCCGTTGCAGCAGCCCTCACCTCCGGCGGAGTTTCCGACGCCGAGAACATCGCCAAGATCCTCACCAACAAGGATGAGGCTGCCAGCGCTCTGGGCGGCTATATGCTCCCCATTATGGTATTCTTCGTGCTGATGATCACCTCTATCCACTGCCTCGTAAAGAGAAACGACCCCAACAAGGCCGGCAGCGAGGAGTAATCTCCACCGCATAAATAATCATACGGAGGTCTTTCAATGGCTTACATAATGGAAACCCAGAACCTCACCAAGACCTACGGAAAGAAGGACGCCGCAAAGGACGTCAACATAAGGATCCGTGAGGGTGAGATCTACGGTCTTATCGGGCGGAACGGCGCCGGCAAGACCACTATAATGAGAATGATAAGCGGTCTCTCAAATCCGACGAGCGGTACCTATTCCCTCTTCGGCAAGACGGGAGCCGAAATGAAGCGAATGATGAACAAGGTGGGCGTGCTCATCGAGCACCCCGGCCTCTACCCCAAGCTCTCGGCAAGAGAGAACCTTAAGATCAAGTGCATCGGTATGGGCATCGACTACAAGGGCTCATACCTTGACGACCTGCTGAAGCTGGTGGGCCTCGAGAACGTCTCCGACAAGAAGAAGGCCGGCGAGTTCTCCCTTGGTATGCGCCAGCGTCTGGGCATTGCCCTTGCCCTCATCGGCAACCCCTCCATGATAATCCTGGACGAGCCTATCAACGGCCTCGACCCTCAGGGTATCGTTGAAGTGAGACATACTCTGGAGCAGCTCCGCGACGAGCGAGGCATCACTATAATGATCTCCAGCCACATACTGGAGGAGCTCGCCAAGCTGGCTGATTCCTACGGCATCATCCACGAGGGTCATCTGATCGAGCAGTTCACTAACGACGAGCTTATGGCCCGCTGCGGTCAGTTCGTGGCTATCAAGACCCCGGATAACGACGGCGCACTCAAGGCTCTCAGCTCCATCGGCATCACCGAGACCCAGATCGACGAGGACGGTCACATCCGCGTCAGCGAAAGGCTGGAGGAAAGTGATAAGATGGCTGCCGCTATCGTAAAGGCAGGCGTCCCCCTCAAGGAGCTGTTCATCAATAACGTATCCCTTGAGGACTACTATCTCAGTCTGACGGGAGGTGCTCATAATGGGTAATGTTATCAGGATGGATCTTTACAGGCTTCTGAGATCACTCTCCTTCAAGGTCTGCCTTATCATAGTAGCAGTGATGAGCTTTATCGTCGGCCCCATAGCCAAGATCAGCTACACCATTACCGAAAAGCTGGCTCAGAGCGCCGAGAACAAGGATGAGCTCCTTGAGAACCTGGGCAAGTGGCCTACGGAATTCCATCTGGGCAATATCATCGCAGACGAGCTGGGTACTATCTGCACCGCAGTATTCCTGCTCTGCATCGTTTACTTCTGCTTTGCCGACATCCAGCACGGCTACATCAAGAACGTTGCGGGTCAGCTCCCCAGCAGAGGGCACACCATAATCTCCAAGTTCATAGTTTCACAGTTCACTCTGGTGATCTTCTATGCAGTCGAGATCGGTATGTCCGTAGTCGGTCAGCTCATCGTAGGCAAGAGTGCCAAGGCCGATATGCTCTACACAGGTATGGACGGCGAGCCCGACAAGGTCTTCGGTATGGGGGCAGCCTTCGCCGAGCTGGGTCTCAAATGGCTGCTGCTGGCCTGCCTCTGTGCGCTGATACTGCTGTTCACCACAGGCATCGGCTCAAACGTAGCCGGCACGATAGTGGCGATACTCTGCGGCGCAGGCTTTACGGGGCTTGCCTACTCCGGTATCACCGCAGGTCTGAACAAGCTGTTCAAATTCAAGGATTTTGAGCTTTCACGCTATATGCCCGACAGCCTCTACCGCTCCAACCTCAATGAAGAGGGTCTGATGCTGAATGCGCTCATAGTGGGCGTGGTCGCACTTGTGCTGCTGCTCTACTGCACCACAAAGCTCTACAACAAGAAGGACATCAAGTAAGCTCTGATCAACAATATTGTTTTGCTCAGCCAATGGCAGCAGTACGGATCATCCGTACTGCTGCTTTTCATTTCTGAAAAAAATATCGTCCGCAAAGCGGACGATACCATAATTATTAATTATTAATTGTTAATTATTAATCATTAACTATTCGATAAGGTCTTTCTTGTCATAGGGCAGGATGATGGACTTCAGCCCGTAGCCTGTGAATTCTGCGCTGATGATGTTCTTGACCACGTTGGTGATCATTCCCGTGCCGTAGCGCTTGTGCTTGATGAAATCCCCCACACGGTAGACCTTCTGCGGAGGCGGAGGAGGCGGCGGGGGCGGTACAGGGCGCGGAGGCGGGGGCGGAGGTGTCACCGTCTGCCTTGGGGGCGGCGGCGGGGGCGGTGCCTGCCTGGGCTGCGGCGGAGGCGGCGGTGAGGGCTGCTGCGGGGGCGGAGCCGTCCTCGGCTGAGGTGCGGGTTCGGGCTGTGCAGGTGCCGGCTTGGCTATGTTCGGCAGCAGCTTGGGGTCAAGCTCCGGGGCCTTCTTATCCGGGGCATAGAGCTTGGGCAGCGCCCTGCGCCCGAAGCCTATATCGCTGGTGTATATCAGCGAGATGAACACGTTCCGTGAGATATACTCACCCATGATGATACGCTTGAAATGATCCTCCAGCCATTGCGAGAGGGTGAGGTCGTACATCTCGGGGCCGCCGCTGAGGGACCTGGTCATATTCCAGTCGATCTTGCCCACCTTGCCCCTCTTGCTGCCCGAGAGCATCAGGAAATAGTCAAAGGTGCAGCCTGCGGTGCCGATGACCAGCATACCCCTGACGATGCTGAGGTAATACCCCTCGGAAAGCTTCTCCGCGGCGCTGTCCACAGAGTCGATCTTGTCAAGGGCGCAGGTGTTGATGTAATACTCCGTATCGGGGTCGTCATAGTCGAAGAGGGTCTTTTTAAAAGGGGTGTAGTCCCGGTGGTCGGAAAAGGCGTCCCTCTCTATCTCTTCAAGGGTATAGAGGCCGTAATCCACGCCGGCGCCGCCGTTGCCCACCTCGGTATAGAACTGCACGAATTCCTCCGGCAGCTTGACGCCCAGCTTCTGCTCGAACTGCTCCACCCTCTCCCTGGAGACAGGGGGGTTGAACTTATACTTCTGCTTGCTTGAACCGAAGACCTTGTACTCCGGGTCAGCCTGCTCCGCAAGAGCGGCGAGGGTCTTTATCCTTTCGGGGAACGGCATCGCATCCAGCCCCTCGGGGAGAGAGAAATTGCTCATAGTTATCAGCTCCTTTTCTGGAAATGGCTTTGGAGATATTATAACACATTATTCCGGAAATTGCAAGGGCGTTCAGCCGCCGTATGGACATTTTGGGTGAGGTGTGGTATAATATGGACAATGGACAATTCACAATGCACTTATGCATTGAAAAATCTCCAAAGGAACGAACATAAATGATGACCGTAAACGAGATCAAAGCCCTCCCCTCCTGGGACGAGGTACTGAAACAAAAGAAACGACCCGTCTGGGTCTACGGCATGGGCAACGGCTGCGAAAAGCTGCTGCGGGTGTTTGAGGAAAGGGGCGTAGTCTGCGCGGGGATAGCAGTCAGCGACGACAGAGCCTCCCGGCGGGAGTTCTGCGGGTTCCCCCTGGTGCCCCTCTCACGGATAGAGGGCGAGGATGTGTCCATAGCCGTGGCCTTCGGCACCACCCAGCCGGAGGTTATGGCCCGGATAGATACCCTGGCGGAGCGCCATACCCTGGTCTACCCGGAGCTTTCGGTGGCGGGCGAGGGCAGCTTTGAAAGATCCGTCCTGTCGGAGCGGTATGAGGATATGGAGAGGGTCTGCTCCCTGCTCCGGGACGAAACCTCCCGCCGCATATTCGATAACGTCCTGCGGTTCAAGATCACCGGGGATATCCGCTTCCTCTCCGAATACTCCGACGAAGATGAGATCAGCCGGGACATCCTCCGCCTCGGTGAGGATGAGATCTACTGCGATCTCGGCGCCTACAACGGCGACACGGTGCTTGACTTCCTCGCCCGGACGGGGGGGCGCTACCGCCATATCTACGCGGTGGAGCCCTCGGTGAAGAACTTTCAGAAGTGCCTTCGCAGCCTAGGCTCACTTGACAGCATCACCCTCATAAACGCCGCAGCCTCCGACCGGGACGGCGAGGCTTGCTTCTCCACCGGGGCAGGGCGTCAGCAGGCGCTGACGGGCTCCGGCAGGAGGGTGAGCGTCCGCAGCCTTGACAGCATCCTGGGGGGCTCCCCCTGCACCTGCATCAAGTACGATGTTGAGGGCGAGGACTCCCCTGCCCTCCTTGGCAGCGCGGAGACCATCCGCCGCTTCTGTCCAAAAATCCGTACAGGTATCTACCACCGCCCCTATGACATCCTGGACATCCCCCTTTTGATAGACAGCCTTCGCCCCGGGTACAGCTTCTATATCCGCAGAAGGAACTGCTACCCCGCCTGGGATGTGGAGGCGCTGGCGGTCTTATGATCAATTAACAATTAATAATTAATAATAATTATTTTTCTTTGCATAAAAAACAGCAGTACAATTTTTTGTACTGCTGTAATTTGTTATCCGGTTGGCTCACAGTATGCTCCGTACTCCGGGAATGAACCTAAGCAGCCGTACCGCACCGGCCTTGAGTACTGATTTGTAGTTTTATTCAGTTTTCCCGCCCAAATCCTCTATAATTTGAGCCCGTGACCTGCTACACTGGGTAAAAAGGGGGTCATACTGTGAGACTTGGAACATCGTCACCGCTGTTTTATTCCTCGGGGGAGGACTGGGCGCGGCAGCAGGCGGAGATCGGCTGCGCTGCGGTGAATTTCCCCGTGGGGAGCAATGAAAGCATAGAACGTATTGATGAATACAAGCACGCCGCCGAGAAGTACGGGCTTCTGATAGCCGAGGTGGGCATCTGGCGCAATGCCATTGCCCCCGACCCGGAGGAACGCCGCCGCAACACCGATTTCTGCGTGGAGCAGCTGCGCCTTGCGGACTATATCGGTGCAAGGTGCGCCGTCAATGTGGCGGGAGCTTTGGGTCCCCGCTGGGACGGGCATTACAAGGCCAATTTCTCGAAAGAAGCCTTTGATATCACCGTGGCCTCGGTGCGGGAGATCATCGACAGAGCCGATGTGAAGCACACCTACTTCACCTTAGAGCCCATGCCCTGGATGATACCCTCCTCACCCCGCGAGTATCTCCGGCTCATGGAGGCGGTGGACAGGGATCGCTTCGCCGTTCATCTGGATGCCATAAATATGATAAACTCCGCCGAGCGGTATTTCAACACCGAGGAATTCATCGACGAGTGCGCCGAGCTGCTTGGGGATCGGGTGAAGTCCTGCCACATAAAGGACGTCCGTCTGGCGGAGGAATTCACCCTCCGGCTGGAGGAATGCGCCCCCGGTCAGGGGGAGTTCCCCCTGCGCTACTACGCCGAGCGCTTTGACCGCATCGACCCGGATATGCCCTTTATCCTGGAGCATCTCTCCCGGGACGAGGACTACCACACCTATCTGAAGGTTTTGAAGGAGGAGCTCAATGGATTATACAAGACTCTCTGACCCCAATATCATCACCGGGAGATATATGGACTCGCTGCTCATCGAGGAGCGGCTCATCGGCTCGGTGGCTGCCGAGACAGAGACCGAGCTTTTCGGCGAGAGATTTTCAAGCCCCGTGATGACCCCCGCCTTCTCCCACCTGCCTAAGTATGCGGGCAGAGAGCTGACGGGTCTGGAGGAATACTCCGCAGCCGCAAAGGAGCTGGGCATCCTCAACTTCTGCGGGATGATGGAGAACGATATGTTTGAGAGGATAGCCGCTTCCGGGGCTAAGACCGTCCGCATAGTGAAGCCCTACGCCGATAACGGCAAGGTGCGAGATCAGCTGCGGTTTGCCGAGGAAGCGGGAGCCTTCGGCGTGGGTATGGATATCGACCACATCTTCGGGGCTGAGGGCTACGACGTCTGCGTGGGGGAGCTTATGGCAGCCCAGACCCAGGATATGCTGGCCTCCTACGTCCAGAGCACCCGGCTGCCCTTTTTCGTCAAGGGCGTGCTCAGCGTCAGGGATGCGGTGAAGTGCGCGGAGATAGGCGCCAAGGCCATAATAGTCTCCCACCACCACGGGCGTATGCCCTATGCCGTCCCCCCGATGATGATACTCCCGGACATCAAGAAAGCCCTTGCGGACACCGATGTGAAGATCATCGTGGACTGCGGCATAGCCACCGGCTCGGATGTCTTCAAGGCTCTGGCTCTCGGTGCCGATGCCGCCGCCGTGGGTCGCTCTATGCTCCCCTCCCTCGAACAGGGAGGCGTTCAGGGGGTCAAGGACTTTATCTCAGGAGTGGCAAAGGAGCTTGCCTACGTTATGAGCTTTACGGGCTTTAAGACCGTCAGCGAGATAGACAGCTCGGTGCTGCACCGCACGGAGTTTGATCTGTAATCAAGGCGTCAGCCGCGGGTCGTGCGGTGTTGCCTTAAAGTATCGCCTGCGCTGCGGGCGATTTTTCTTTGCATAAAAAACAGCAGTACAATTTTTTGTACTGCTGTAATTTGTTATCCGGTTGGCTCAAAGTATGCTCCGTACTCCGGGAATGGACCGAAGCAGCCGTACCGCACCGTAGGAAACGATAAGCACCGCCGCAGAGATACCCAGCACGGTCAACGCTCCTCCGTGGGCGAAGGGGTCTAGCTTCCAGACTGCAAAGACCAGCTTCAGGGCTGCCATATGGATGAGATATATGCCGAAGGAGCATTGCTCCAGCTCCCGGCAGAGGGTGTCGAGCACCCTGTGGCTGCGGTCTTTCCCCGCCCGGAGAAGTCCGAAAATGCCGGCAGCGGTCAGCACCGTCACCGCAAAGGAGTAGTTGCCGAGCAGCGAGTTCACCTCGGAGTCCTTGCCGGTGTAGTGCACCGTCAGCCCTACTGTCAGACCCAGCCCCGCAAGGGCGAGGATCGCCGCCAGAGGGGTCGGTATCCGAAGCAGCTCGTTGTGCATCGCATATCCCAAGAACAGATACAGCGGGTACACGCTGAACGCACAGATGTAGAACGCAAAGGTCTTGCCCGTCAGGGATTCGACCGTGGGCAGTATCGCCAGGAAAACGCAGTAGACCCCCGTCAGGTAGAGTATGTCCGTCCGGGACGCCGACTTGGTCACCAGCCTGTATGCGGGCATCAGCAGGTAGAGAGCTATCATCAGATAGAGGTACCACATATGCTTCCAGCCGCCCCCGAAAAAGGCGGTCTTGAAGCCGTCCCAGAGGCCTTTGGCTGTGAACTCCTTTGCCACGAGGGTGACGTCAAACAGGGAAAACAGCAGAGAGAACACCAGCAGCGCTGTGACCATCCGGAGTATCAGCTTTCCGAAGAGCTTTTTGTAGGTCAGCACCCGGGCAGGGTCGAGGAGGAGGGCTCCCGTCACCATAACGAAGCAGGGCACGGCGAACATCATCGCGTTGCGGACGGAAAGCATCAGGGCTTTTTGTGAGTTATCCGAGGCGAAGGCAGCTGCGGCGTAGAACGTATGCAGCAGGACTACAGCCACGCAGGCCAGGGCTTTGAGCCGGCTGAAATAGACTACTCTGCGGCTCAATTGAACAGACCCTCATCACCGATGCAGCCCTCGTTGGGATCATCGGGCTCCGGCTCGGTCTCGGCCTCGGTAACGGGCTCGGTTACGGGCTCGGTGGCCTTGGTAGTGGCTTTGGTGGTAGCCTTTGTGGTGGCCTTGGTGGTGGCCTCGGTAGTTACCTCGGTGGTAGTTTCGGGAGCCTCGGTTTCAGTCACGGGGGCCTCGGTCTCAGCGGGAGCCTGGGTCTCGGGCTGGGTCTCGGGGGCAGCCGTATCAGCGGGAGCTTCGGTCTCAGCGGGGGCGGAGGTAACTGTTTCGGATGCTGTAGTAGTGGTAGTAACAGAAGCAGCGGAGCTGTTCTTATCGTCGCCGCAGCCGGCGAGGAAGAGTGCTGCAACAGCACAGATAGCGAGGATCTTTTTCATCAGGAGGTCTCCTTTTCTTAAATTCAAATATTTTTTTATTCAAGGCACAAAGCCAAATAGACCGCGGGTCAAGGGGGCGCGGTCAGCCCCCTTGCAGGGGGTCAAGGGGGGCAGCGCCCTCCCTTGCAGGGCTCGGGACAGAGTCCCGTTCGGAGCGCAGCTCCGACCAAGGCGCTGCGCCTCAAAGCTAAAAGGGTCTCCCCTTTATTCATCCAAATCAAAGCCCCAAGGGACAAACATCCCGCAGCGCCGCGAGAACACTTCCCTCCCTGCACACACAGGAAACAGGGAGCGTCAGCGACCGATTTTCCGTACCAAAGCTCACATAAAGCAGGTGTCCGAAGGGGTTCGGGGGCGACCGGAAAGCCCCCGAAACGGGGCGTGAACCAAGCCTGCCG
>JAFXXU010000084.1 GCA_017542125.1 Ruminococcus sp. | reverse complement strand
GGCAACACCGCACAACCCGCGGCTGACGCCTCTGCACGCCATCTGCCGTGTCAAGCCTGCTTGACGACCGGCTTATCCGTCATATTACCCAAATTCTCCTTGCCGGGCGCCAGCCCGCCTGCGTCGAATTTGGGCAATCTGACGAAAACCTGGACCTCGCATCTGACGCACAGGGGTCATGCGGTGTTGCCTTAACTTTTTTTCATAATCGTATTGCCAATTTGTCCCGGGTGTGTTATAATGTAGGTGACGTTAATCTGCCGCCCCGTTTTGGCGGTAAGACAGGAGGAAAAGAATATGTTTTGCAGAAATTGCGGAAATAAGCTGGCCGATAATGCGAAGTTCTGTAACCTCTGCGGCACAGCTGTGCCGAAGCCCGCACAGCCGGCGCAGAATACTGCTCCTGCGGGTCAGCCCCCCCAGGCTCCCAAGCCGCAGCAGCCCATACCTCAGCTTCTGCGCAGACCCCCTCAGCAGAAGGCAGAGCCCGCAGCCCCGGTGAACGAGCCACTCCCGATACAGCAGCCCTCACCGGCGCAGCCGAATTCTCAGCAGCCTGTGCAGCAGCCCTATCCCGGTGCCCCGGGGCAGGAGGGGCAGTATCAGCAGCCCTATATCGACAAGCCCACCTTCCAGAACGCCGTTGCTCCCGGGCAGCCCGTACCTATGCCCGTTGCGGAGCCCCCCAAGCCCATTGACAGGAACATCGTCATCTTCGGGCTTTGCTGCGCGGCGGTGTGCATCTTCCTGGTCTGCTCGGTATTCTTCAAGGGCTTCACAGGCAAGGGCTTTGGCGCCGCTGACTTCGGCACCTACAAGTACCTCGACCGCATCGCCGAGGTAGGCAAGCTGGTGGATAAGAACGTCTTCTCTTACAGCTGGGAGGGCATCAAGGCGGATGTTGACTCCGCGGTGTTGATAATCAGTCTCTGGACTCATGTGCTCTTTGAGATCTTTGCTGTGATCTTCGTGATCTCGGCGATCGTAAGAGCCTTCGGCAAGGGTCGGGTCTCCGAAGTCAAGATGTGGGGCAACCTGAAAAACTCGGCGCTTTTCAGCTTCCTCGGGAACTTCATCTCCTTTGCGGGAGTTGTGTTCGCCGTGGTCCGTCCCAGGATCGCTGCCAAGAAGGAGGTCTTCAAGGATTGGTGGGCGGTACCCAACTTCTTCATCTACTTCTTTATCGGGCTTTCGCTGGCGACCCTCATCACCTGCTCCATAATGAAGCGCAGGACGAGGGCTAAAATGGTCAACGAGAATGCTGCCCTCAATATGAGCTACCACCCCTTCAGGATATAGTATAATTTACCGCGCAGGAGAAAGCCTCCTGCGCGGTTTTTGCTTAGCTGTAAATTCCGCAATTATTGGTTGATGCAGATTTAGAAATGGATTGTAAAGGGCTCACAAGTATGTTATAATACATTCAAAGCTAAAAAACTCATATTAAAATAGGAGGAATTAGAAATGTTTGTAAACACACCCGTTGTAAAGCCCGGGATCATCGCGGTTTCCCGTGACTGCTTCCCCAAGTCCCTCTCCGAGCAGAGAAGGCAGAACGTATGTAAGGAGTATGCCAAGTACGGCGAGATCTATGAGTGCAAGGTCATCGTTGAGAATGAGACCGAGATGCTTGAGGCTCTCGAGGACGTAAAAAAGGCCGGCGTCAATGCCCTGGTAGTTTACCTCGGAAACTTCGGTCCCGAGACCTGCGAGACCCTGCTTGCCAAGTATTTTGACGGCCCCGTTATGTTCGTGGCTGCTGCCGAGGAGGCCTGCGGCAAGTGCCTCGTGGATTCCAGAGGCGACGCTTACTGCGGTATGCTCAATGCGAGCTACAACCTGGCACTTAGAAATATCAAGGCTTATATCCCCGAGTATCCCGTCGGCACTCCCGATGAGGCAGCTAAGATGATCGCAGAATTCGTACCCATCGCCAGAGGCGTTATCGGTGTAAGGAACCTCAAGATCATTTCCTTCGGCCCCCGTCCTCAGGACTTCCTGGCCTGCAATGCTCCCATCAAGCAGCTCTACAATCTCGGTGCAGAGATCGAGGAGAACTCCGAGCTTGACCTCTTCGCTGCCTACAACGAGCACAAGGACGATCCCCGTATCCCCGAGGTCATCGCTGATATGGAGAAGGAGCTGGGCGACGGCAACAAGATGGCAGGCATCCTGCCCAAGCTGGCTCAGTATGAGCTCACCCTCCTTGACTGGATGGAGGCTCACAAGGGTTCCAGAAAGTACATCTGCTTCGCCAACAAGTGCTGGCCTTCCTTCCAGACACAGTTCGGCTTCGTACCCTGCTATGTAAACAGCCGCCTGACCGCCAAGGGCATCCCCGTTTCCTGCGAGGTTGACATCTACGGCGCTCTCAGCGAGTTCATCGGCACCTGCGTTTCCGACGACGTTGTTACCCTGCTGGATATCAACAACTCCGTTCCCTCCGACATCTTCTCCGAGGAGATCGAGGGCAAGTACAGCTACACCCAGAAGGATACCTTTATGGGCTTCCACTGCGGCAACACCGCTGCCTGCAAGCTGACCTCAGCTACTATGAAGTATCAGCTCATCATGCACCGCGGCCTCGAGCCGGATGTTGAGCCCGATATCACCAGAGGCACCCTCGAGGGCGACATCGTTCCCGGCGATATCACCTTCTTCCGCCTCCAGTCCACCTCCGATGCAAAGCTCCGCGCTTACATCGCTCACGGCGAGGTCCTCCCCGTTGCCACCAGATCCTTCGGCGGTATCGGTATCTTCGCTATCCCCGAGATGGGCAGGTTCTACCGCCACGTTCTGATCGAGGGCAACTTCCCTCACCACGGTGCTGTTGCATTCGGTCACTTCGGCAAGGCGCTCTTTGAAGTATTCCGTTACCTCGGCTGCGAGGAAGTCGGCTTTAACCAGCCCAAGGGAATGCTCTATAAATCCGAAAATCCGTTCATATAATTCCATCCTATTTTACAGGGGCGGCTCCTTAGGGAACCGCCCTTGTAATTTTGTACAGACTATTCTGCACTCTTTTGTGCATTGATACGAATTTTTCCGGGGGCGTGAAATCTGCGCTGAAATGTCGTATAATCATAAATGGGAGTATATGTGTAAGTGACGGCTTTTTACTGTCAGACTTCATGAAAGCAGAGGATAATACAATGAAACGACCTATACTTATTGCAGCGGCAGCGCTGCTTTGCTTCACCGCCTGCGCCGATGCAGACAGCAGCTCCTCCTCTTTGACCTCGTCGGAAGCCCTGGACTCTGCGCTGGAGGAATATGCCAAGGAGGAAAACCCCTATGCCTTTCTGCCCGAGACCGTCCGCCTTGATGACACCTACCATATTCACGAAGTGGAGCCTGATGCCGAGGGAATGATAAATCTTCCGAAGCTGGGCTTCCGATATGCTGCTCCTGCGGGTATGGAGACCTTTGTCTTTGAGCGCGATCCGTGGGATAAGGACGATCCCTATAACGCTGAAAACAACGCTGAAAAATACAACTATTTCAACTATACCTGTGAGGCCGCAGCTTTTCTCACGACCTCCTTTTTCCCGGAGATCACAGACCACATCCGTCTCTGCTACTGGACAGAGGTCGAAATAAATATCATGACCCTTGAGGATTATAACGACCGCGTCCCTCCCGGAATGCAGCTGAACGAGTCGGAATACTGCGAGACCCTGAGACAGAACTTTGAGCGTGTGATCCCCTTTATAACCTCAACGGAGGATCTCTACTGCTACGATTTCAGCGACCCGGATAACCTTTACGACCCTTCAAGCGCCGACAGCTCTGAGGATGAAATAATGCAGCTCGACCCTAATGAGGACTATGTCCTTTACGTCGGGTCATATATCAATGCATCAACAAAGCACTTTGCCCCCGGCTCGGAGAGAACGAACGTTGCTACCGAATACGTCGAGCTTTCCAACGAGTGCTATGGCTATAAGATAACCTACGATCAGACCCGCTACGGCTTCCCGATGGAGAAGCACGTTTACTGGCTCTATACCCGCGGGCAAAGGCGTCTGCACCGCATAGAGTTCTCCTACGACAAGCGCCGCAGCGAGCCTCTCATAACCGACGAGCAGGGCTTTCTCGAAAGCCTTGAACTGCTCGACCCTGAGATAGCTAAAGAGGGCACGGTCCAGGAAAACTATTACGGTGGAGTTAAAAGAAATTGGTAAAGGCAACACCGCACGACCCGCGGCTAACGCCTCTGCACATCATCTGCCGTGTCAAGCCTGCTTGACGACCGGCTTATCCGTCATATTACCCAAATTCTCCTTGACTTGCGTCAGCAAGCCTGCGTCGAATTTAGGCAATCTGACGAAAATCTGTGCCTCAACGCCAGTTGAGGTTGCGCATACTGATGCACAGAGGTCGTGCGGTGTTGCCTAAACTCTATGCTGTATCCTTTTGCAGCATCCTCCGGCAAGGGGATCGGAAGAAAACCCAGGGATGAAAAAAGAGCCCCGGAAACGGTCCTCGCCGTTCTCCGGGGCTTTGTTATTTCTTGTTTGTGATCATCGGCTCGGAGCGTTCCTTCCAGTTGAGGCGGAAGAATCTCTCGCGGTACTGCTTCGGGGTAAGGCCTGTATGCTTCTTGAAGCAGGAAATGAAATGGCTGTGGGAGCTGAAATTCAGGTAGTTGCCGATATCCACCGAGCTGTAATCGGAGTATTTGAGCATATTCTCGGCGGCCTGTATGCGCCTTGACATAATATACTCCGAGATAGTCATGCCCGTCTCCTGACGGAACAGCTTTGAGAGGTACTGAGGTGTCAGCCCCAGGCTCTCTGCGATGCTCTGGACTCTCACGCCCTTATAGATGTTATCGTATATCTTGTCGATACACATAAGGACGTTCTTGGAATAGGCCTCGCCGGAGTGTATCTGCTTCATACGCTTGGTGTATTCCATTATCATCTCGCGGTGGAGCTGCGAGAGCTGCTCCTGAGTGCGGCACTCATCGGCCTTGTTGATGAAGATATCGCTGATGGTGTAGGCGGTCTCGGAATCCATGCCGCCCTCGATGCAGAAACGTGTTATCATCGCAATGGTGATGATAAGATGATACTTGACGTTACGGACATCGTCCTTGCTCAGCCTGCCGTAGCCTTCAACAGCCAGTGGAGTGTAGAGCTCGTTGACGGTGTCGATATCGCCGGCTCTTACGGCGGCGAAAAAGCCCAGCTCCTTCTCGTAGGGAGAGTGATGTATCTCGTGCTCGCGCTGGAAGAACTCCCGCGCCGATAGCTCCTTGTTGATGCTCACTGTAGTCACCTCGATCATTATATCCACGCTCCGTTAGGGGAGAGGCTCCCCGTATCATTATAACATAAAACGGCGGCAAAGTAAAGACCCGCCGCCGTTTGTTTAAGACTTATCAGCCTTCGATGTTCTCCTGTGCCTCATTGATGAGGAAGTCAAGTGTGAGCTTCCACTCTTCAACGGTAGCAGTCCAGCTCTTGGGATCGGAGGGATGCATCGTAGCCTTGATGATATTATCCGTGGTGTTGGAGATATCCTTGGAGATACCGGCAGCAAACTCGAATACGGGATGCTCGGCAGCCATCTTGTAGATCTCCTCACGCATATCTATCATTTCCTGAGTCCAGCCGTAGTCCTCAGTGAGCTGATCGGCGGTGATCTGCTTAGCCTTGGGGTCGGCCTCGGCATAGCGTGTGCAATCGAGCCATGCAGCTACGCCCATGGGGTTCTTGGCGTTCTTTACGATGCAGAAGCCGTGAACTCTCGAGGGGATATACTGGGCATCGGAATCCTTAGCGCAGGGAACGGGAACGAACATAACGTCGCCCTTGGAGATATCGCCGAAGGGAGCGGTCTTGCTGGGAGCGTCCTCAATTGCCCAGAAGCCGATGGGGTAGAACAGGGTCAGACCGGAAGCAAGACCGGTGCCCCATGCATCCTTACCGCCGCGGACGGTCCAGGCGTGCTCGTGCTTGGGATATACAACGTTGTTCTTCTGGAGCTCGTACATCATTTCCTGAGCCTTGGCAATGGTGGGATCGTCGATGTTGTTGACGATATTGCCGTTCTCCATACCGATAAGAGGCTTACCGGTGGACTCGGTCAGAGCGTTCTCATAGTACCATGCATCGAGAGCGTACTTGTCGTTCTCGGGGTCTGCGAAGTCTACGCACATTTGAGCCATAGTCTCCCAGTTCCAATCGCCGTTAGCCCACATTTCCTTGGGGTTCTCGATATCCAGCTCGGCCAGAACGGTCTGGTTGAATACCCAGATATAAGCGGGGTCAACACGGGAGATACCCACATAGTGCTTGCCCTTATACATGAACTGATCGGAAGCGTCCTTGATGTCCTTCCAGAGATCGGTGCTGAAATCAATGTAGTCGTCGATGGGTTCCAGCATATTCTTGATAGCGCCCTTGGGGAAGATATCCATATCGTCGGCGCCGCAGAAGTCAGGGGAGTCGCCTGCCATAACGAGCTGAGCAAGGTCGTCGAACTTGGTCTCATAGGTGGTGGAGATGTAGGTGATCTTGCCGTTGTACTTCGACTGGAAGAGTGCCAGATCAACGCCGATCTCCTTGTCCTCGCTGGCGGTGGGGTTGATATCCCAGAAGGAGAACCACTTGATCTCGCTGTTCTCGAGAACTCTGTCGTCAGCCGTGCTGTCGTTGGCTATGGAGTCAACAACATCCTGCTGGCTGTTCTCAAGCTTCTTCTCGACTGTGGTAGTAGTTTCCGCGTTGCTTCCGCCCGAGGAATCACCGCTGCCGCAGGCTGCGAGGGAGAAGACCATTGTCATAGCAGCAGCTGCTGCCGCAAGTCTTTTGATTTTTCTCATTTCATCAATCCTCCGTAGTAGTTAAAAGGGAATTACTTTCTGCGCTTGATAACAACAGCAGAACCTGCCAGAGCGAACAGAGCGATGGTGCCGCCTGCAGCTGCACCGGCCTTAGGAGAGTTGTCATCGCCGTCAGCGGGAGCGGCAGCGTCAGCATTGGCAGACTCAGCCTTAACCTTTTCGGGCTCCGGAGGAGCTTCGGGAGCATTCTTGAAGTCAACGGTGATCTTCAGCACGCCGCCCTTGAAGTTGCCGGGCTGATCCATGTCCTTTACCTCGGGGGTAGCGGGAACTACGATATAGCCTTCGTCGTCGATGTTATCGGTAGGTCTGATGTGGATACGGATCCCGGTCTCGGCATCGTGATAGCCGCCCTTGATGTCAAGCACGGTCTGAAGGGTGATGGGGTCGCCGCCCTTGGGAGTAAAGGTAGCCTCGGTGACCTTCATATTGTAGGGGTAGCCTTCCTCAGGAACGTTGCAGATCATGATACCCATATCGCCCAGAGTACCCTGGCCGCTGAGTGTCTTATCGGTGAGTGCCTCGTTGATGGAATACTCAACGGTGATTACGCCGTCCTCGGAGATGCCGCACCACTCACCCTGGTTCCAGTTCCACTCCTGGCTCATGTAGAAGCCCATAGCGCCGATGCTGTAGAAGTCGTCAGACTCGGGATCAACGGTGTCAAACAGGCTCTTTGCGGATGCAGTGATGCACATAGTAGCTGCCATAACTGCTGCTGCCATACCGGCAATGATTCTTTTGATTTTCATTTCTCTTTTCCTCCATTTGTATAAAATTTTTCCGATGGGAGAGGGATTCTCCCACATCTTGCGCACATTGTAACACATATTTATCACTATTTCTATCAAAAATCGAAGAAATGTATCAGAAATATAATCTCTCTATAAAATAATTATCATTGTATAAAAAATTTATCCGACAAGACTTTTGCCCTGCCGGATAAATTTTGGATGGAATATTATGAAAAGTAGGAGAAAACTTATCAAAGGTACTTGACCAGCTCGGGGAGAACGTCCTTCATTCTCTCGTCGGAGAGGCCGAAGTCCACACACTTGTAGCTCCAGGCGCTTCTGCCGATGCCGAACTTTACGAAGGCGGAGTTGATATCCTTGTACCATTTCAGAGTATCCTCGGGGGTAGCCATGTCGATAGCGCCGTACTCGCCGCAGTAGAGGGGGCAGCCGCGCTCCTCGCAGAGCTTGACGGCATTCACGAAGCGTCCCTCGAAGTAGGAGGCGTCAAAGCCCTTCTCGGATACATCCATATAGTCCTGCATATAAGTGAGGCCGATGGCCTTCATAGTCTCGCGGTAGAACTTTATATCTCCGGGATAAGCCACTCTTAGATCCTTGGGCATATCCTTTACCCAGCCTGCTGCCTGATGGGTGAACAGGAAGGGGTCATAGCAGTGGAAGTTGTAGGCGATCTTGTCGTCGTAGGGCATCTCAAGATCCTTGAGAGCATCGACGGAGTTGTTCCAGTAGCCGCCTACCAGTATGATAGTGTCGGGGGCATTCTTCCTGATCCTGGGGATAGCAGTTCTGATTATATTGTTCCAGGTATCGGAGAGGGAAGGATCGTTGACCTCATTGAGGAGCTCGAAGGCGATCATCTCGGGCTTGTTGCCGTATGCGGCGGAGATGCGGTCCCAGAGCTTGTAAAATCTCTCCTGCAGAGCCTCCGACTCAAAGAAGCCGGACTCGTTGTAGGCCACCTCAAAGGAATAACCGTAGGTCTTGTGCAGGTCGATGATCATATTGAGGCCGTATTTGCTGCACCACTCAACGGTCTTGTCCAGATACTCGAAGCCGTCGTTTTTGAGCTCGCCCTCCGCGGTCTCGAAGATATTGTAATCCACGGGAACGCGGACATGATCGAGCCCCCAGGAGGAAATTGTTTCGATATCCCTTTCACCGATGAAGCTGTCAAGATGCTCTCTGTCATAAGTGCCCTGTGAGAGCCAGCCTCCGAGGTTAACGCCTCTCATAAATCCCTTTAAATGCTTCATATCCGATCCTCCTGTTTATAATTCTATGATAGAATAATATCATATATTTAATGTTGTTTATACAAAAAAGCTAACATAAATATCAAGAATTGAACCTTATGTCATAAATGTGGGGATAAAAAGATGTAATGCGGGGAGAGCAGGGCAGCATCATCCCATAAACACGGACCGGGCAGGAAAAAGCTTCCTGCTCGGTCCTGTATTCAGGAGATCGGATATGGAAAGTGAGGATGAGATATTAGGGCAACACCGCACAACCCGCGGCTGACGCCTCTGCACGCCATCTGCTTGCCAGCTTTCCGTCATATTACCCAAATTCTCCTTGCCGGGCGCCAGCCCGCCTGCGTCGAATTTAGGCAATCTGACGAAAACCTGGACTT
>JAFXXU010000083.1 GCA_017542125.1 Ruminococcus sp. | reverse complement strand
TGCACAATGCACAATGCACAATGCACAATTAAGGAGTGCGTCTGCGACGCACATTATGCCCATACGGGCACCGCAGACAGTGACCGCTGCAAACTTAGGGCAATACCGCACAACCCCTGTGCGTCAGATCGCGCGCAAGCTCAACAAAGTTGAGCTGAGATTTTTCGTCAGAGTGCATAAATTTGACGCAGGCGGGCTGACGCCCGGCAAGGAAAATTAGTGTGCTATGACGGAAAATATGCAAGCAGATGACGTGCAGAGGCGCAAGCCGCGGGTTGTGCGGTGTTGCCTTAGTTTATTTACATTTATACACCGGGTATAGCTGCACATAACCACGATCCTGCATAAAGCAGTCTGCGCGGAGGCGTATATATCGCCGAAGGCGATTCCTTCATTGTGCAGTTGTGCAGTCTCTCGTTCCGAGAGACGGTGCATTGTGCATTGAGATTATCTGTCCGAAAAAAAGCCTTTTCAAATCGGCAAAAGTGTGGTATAATATATCAGTTGCAAAATAACTTTTACCGGAGGGCATATGAACGAGACCTACAGCGAGCTCAAAAACCGGGCTCTGGAAAAATACTTTGATAACCTGAACGATCAGCAGAAGAGAGCCGTCTTCAAGGTGGACGGTCCCCTGCTGATACTTGCCGGAGCGGGCAGCGGAAAGACCACGGTGCTCATCAACCGCATTGCCAATATGATACACTTCGGCCACGCTTACAGCTTCCCGGAGGGCTTCGGTTCGCCCTCGGAGGAGGATATGCAGTTCCTTCGCCGCTACGCCGACGGGCAGGAGACCGACGGCAGCCGTCTCGCGGATATTGTCGCTTACGAGACGGTCAATCCCTGGAACATCCTTGCCATCACCTTTACCAACAAGGCTGCCAACGAGCTTAAAAGCCGTATAGCCTCCATGCTGGGCTCGGAGGGCGAGGGCGTGAGAGCCAGCACCTTCCACTCACTCTGCGCTATGATACTCCGGCGGGAGGGTGAGCATCTGGGCTACGGCAAGAACTTCACCATCTATGACACCGACGACTCCCAGAGGGTATGCAAGGCTATCCTTAAAGACCTGGGCATAAACGAGAAGCTCTTTCCCCCAAGGGCAGTGCTGGCGAATATCTCCAATCAGAAGAATATGTCGGTGAGTCCCAAGGAGATGCTCTCCCAGGCGGGGGATTATCAGCAGCAGACCGTGGCGCAGATATATGCCGAGTACGACAGGCGGCTGAGAGACTCGAACGCTATGGACTTCGATGACCTGCTCTGCAACACCGTGCGCCTCTTTGAGCTGCAGGAGGATGTCCTTGACCACTATCAGAACCTCTACAAATACATAATGGTGGACGAGTATCAGGATACCAACATCGTACAGTTCAAGCTGGTTTCCCTGCTGGCGAAGAAGTACGGCAACCTCTGCGTGGTGGGCGACGACGACCAGAGCATCTACCGTTTCCGGGGGGCTACCATAGAGAACATCCTCTCCTTTGAGAAGGTCTTCGGCTGCGACCCGGATACTGACGTTATCCGTCTGGAGCAGAACTACCGCTCCACCCAGAACATCCTTACCTGCGCCAATATGCTCATCAGCAACAACTCCGAGCGCAAGGGCAAGAACCTCTGGACAGATGCAGGTGACGGCAGCAAGGTAGTCATCTACAAGGCTGCGGACGAGCGGGGCGAGGGTATGTTCATAGCCCAGACGGTCACGGACGGGGTGAACAGCGGCGGCAGATACAACGACTATGCCGTCCTCTACCGCACCAATGCCCAGTCCCGTGAGATAGAGCTTACCCTTTCCCGCAGCGGCATACCCTACCGTGTATTCGGCGGGCTGAAATTCTACGACCGCAAGGAGGTCAAGGACGTCCTCGCCTATCTGCAGGTGATAAACAACGAGAACGATATGCTCCGTCTGCGGAGGATAATCAACGAGCCCAAGCGCGGCATCGGCGATGCTACGGTGAACACCATCGAGCAGATATCCTCCGACCTGGGGATGTCCCCCATCGAGGCTATGATGGAGGCTGACGCCCTGGCGCCTTTGGCAAGACGTGCCCCCAAGCTGCGGGAGCTGGCTGAGATGTTCCGGTATTTTGCCGACCTCTCGGAGTCGATGCCTCTGGCTGAAATGCTGGACGAGCTGCTCACAAAGACCGGCTACCGTGAGATGCTGGAAAATGACGGCGAGGAAGGCGAGACCCGTCTTGAGAACATCGAGGAATTGAAATCCTCAATGGCTGAATATGAGGAAAACGCCGAGGATCCCACCCTCTCCGGCTACCTTGAGGAGATAGCCCTCTATACCGATCTTGACAAGCTGGATCAGAGCGAGGATTTCGTCTCGCTTATGACGGTGCATTCGGCAAAGGGTCTGGAATTCAAGGGAGTGTTCGTGGCGGGTATGGAGGAAAACCTCTTCCCATCATCCCGTTCCGCCGAGAGCGAATCGGAGATCGAGGAGGAACGCCGTCTGGCCTATGTAGCCATAACCAGAGCCAAGCGGCAGCTCTATCTTATCCACGCCGAATCCCGAAGGCTTTACGGCAGCTTCCAGTTCAACCGCCCCTCCCGGTTCATAAAGGAGCTCCCCCCTCAGAACACCGAGAAGGTCACTGCTCCGGAGCTTGAAAAGGCCTCCTCCGGCAGAGGCTTTGACCCCGCAAGGAGCCTTTCCTTACAGCAGCAGCTTGCAATGCGGAGAGAGACCGCCTCCGCACCCTCCGGCAGCATCGGCAGCTTCTCCGCAGGAGACAGAGTGATGCATAAGATCTTCGGCGAGGGAACAGTCCTGAGCGTTACCAATATGGCTAATGACGCCCTGCTTGAGATCGCCTTTGACTCCCGTGGGACGAAGAAGGTAATGGCGAAGTACGCGAAGATAACCAAGATATAGGCAACACCGCACGACCCCTGTGCGTCAGATGCGAAGTCCAGGTTTTCGTCAGATTGCCTAAATTCGACGCAGGCGGGCTGGCGCCCGGCAAGGAGAATTTGGGTAATATGACGGATAAGCCGGTCGTCAAGCAGGC
>JAFXXU010000082.1 GCA_017542125.1 Ruminococcus sp. | reverse complement strand
GTCCAGATTTTCGTCAGATTGCCTAAATTCGACGCAGGCTTGCTGACGCAAGTCAAGGAGAATTTGGGTAATATGACGGAAAGCTGGCAAGCAGATGATGTGCAGAGGCGTTAGCCGCGGGTCGTGCGGTGTTGCCTTTATTCTTTGATATTTAAAAACTTGCGCTGTTTCAGGAAGAAAAACAGGAGCAGCCCCTGACGGTATGGTTAAACTGTACAATTATATGCCCTCAAATTGCCACAGTTTTACCTATTGTAATATAGGGGGAAATGTGGTATAATATACACAAGAAAAATAACTGCCTTGTGCGAGCAAGTATGGTATAATATGATCCAACACTTTCTTAAAGGGAGTCCTGTCTCCGACAGCGGACTGCAGACCTCCCGCCCCGGACCGCCTCGGCTGCTTCGGGCTACGGACGAAGGGAGCGCGAAACCTAGGGGGGACACCCACCTGCTTAATGCGGGTTTTATTTCACCATACGACGGCAAGGTGGTTTTTTTGTCACCTCGCTTCTCACCGCTGCGGCGGCTTTTTTTATTTCCGTGAAAAAACATTGAATTTTCTTTCTCCGCTTGCAAAATCAGTATCTGTGTGTTATAATATATAAAGCTAATTTCCGAGGAAGGAAGTATTTGTAATGGCAAAGAACAACGATAACAGAAGCTTTGAGATACCCCGCCCCCAGTTCCCGAAAAGAGCGGTCATCACCGGAGGTATGCCCTACGGCAACAAGGAGCTCCATTTCGGGCACGTAGGCGGTATGTTCGTCTTCGCCGACACCTTCGCAAGATTCCTGCGTGACCGCATCGGCAGCGAGAATGTCATCTTCGTGGGCGGCACCGATTGCTACGGCTCCCCCATCGCCGAGGGCTGGAGACAGAAGTGCGAAAGAGGTGAGTTCGACGGCACCCTGGAGCAGTTCGTTCAGAAAAACCACGACAAGCAGCAGGAGACCCTTGACGCCTACGGCATCAAGCCCAACCTCTTTGCCGCATCCGGTCTGGGACGCTCCAAGGAGATACACGCCGAGGTCACCGATCTCTTCCTGCGCTCCCTCTACGAAAAGGGTCAGCTGGAGAAGATCTCCACGATGCAGTTCTACGACGAGAAGGCTCAGATGTTCTTAAACGGACGCCAGGTCATCGGCAAATGCCCCGTTGAGGGCTGCCAGTCCGAGAAAGGCTATGCCGACGAGTGCGATCTGGGGCACCAGTATATGCCCGAGGATCTGGTGGATCCCGTCTCCACCCTGACAGGCGAGAGACCCACTATGCGCCCCGTCACCAACTGGTATTTCAATCTCTGCGACTATGAAAAGCTCCTTCAGGACTGGGTGGCCGATATGCAGAAGCGCAAGGATATCCGCCCCGTGGTATGGAAGACTATTTCGGAGTTCCTGAAGCCCCCCGTTATCTATGTCAAGAGAGAGTTCGAGGAAAAGTATCTGGAGATAAAGGATACCATGCCCGCTCACGAATATATCGAGGAGCCCAAGAAGCCCTCCTTCACCATCGGCTTTGAGAAGCTGGCTGACTGCGAGGAGGCAAGCCGCATCCTCGCCAAGAACGGCATACGCTTCCGCACCGGCAAGAAGCTTGTTCCTTTCAGGCTCACCGGCAATATCGAGTGGGGCGTTCCCGCTCCCGACTTTGAGAACAGCGGCGAGAAGCTCACCGTATGGGTATGGCCCGAATCCCTCTGGGCGCCTATCTCCTTCACCGAGACCTATCTTGAAAGCATAGGCCGCGACCGCAGCGAGTGGAAGTCCTATTGGTGCGACCCGGAGGCTACGGTCTATCAGTTCATCGGTCAGGACAACATCTACTTCTACGGCGTTGCCGAGCCCGCAATGTGGATGGCTCAGCAGAGTGCCGCCGAAAAGACCGCAGAGATCCCCGCTGGCGAGCTGACGATGCCCGTTATCGTGGCGAACCACCATATACTCTTCCTTGACAAGAAGGCCTCCAGCTCGGGAGCTGTCAAGCCACCTATGGCTGACGACCTGCTCAGATACTACACCCCCGAGCAGCTGCGTATGCACTGGCTGGGTCTCGGTCTGGGGCAGAGGTCGGTAAGCTTTATGCCCAAGCCCTTCAACCCAGACGCCAAGCCTGAGGACGCGGATCCCGTGGTAAAAGAGGGCTCGCTGCTGACCAATGTCTATAACCGCATCATCCGCACGGCCTTCTACACCGCACAGAAGGAGCTGGACGGCATACTGCCCTCAAAGGCTCCCGGTGAGCAGCTTATCGCTGACGGCAAAAAGGCAGTGCTGGAATACGAGAGGCATATGTCAAAGTTCAATTTCCACCAGTGCACCTATGTGCTGGACAGCTACATCAGAAACGGTTCAAAGTATATGTCCAAGGTGCTTAACGGCACCGAGAAGCCCCGCGAGGAGCTGGAGCAGGCTCTTGCCGACGTATTCTATATCATCCGTATCGCGGCGCTGCTGCTCCACCCCATGGCTCCCTTCGGCACCGAAAAGCTCAGGGAGTATTTACAGACCGACGAGAGGATCTGGTCGTGGGATACAGCCTTTGAGCCCTTCTCCTATTTCACCGGCGAGGGTCACAAGCTGAAATTCCTCCCCCCGAGAACTGATTTTTTCGCAAGGCACGAGAGCCAGTTCGAGACGGACAAGCCGGAATAAGCATCCCCGGCGCTTATAGGCAACACCGCACAACCACCGGCTAACGCCTTTGTACATCATCCGCTTGCATATTTTCCGTCATATTACCCAAATTCTCCTTGCCTTGCGCCAGCAAGGCGGCGTCGAATTTAGGCAATCTGACGAAAAATCTGACTGCGCGTCTGACGCACAATG
>JAFXXU010000014.1 GCA_017542125.1 Ruminococcus sp. | reverse complement strand
TGACGATATCCAGTGCAGGGCTGCGCGTTCTGCTCACCGCTGCAAAGCGTATGGACGAGCTGGGCGGAACATTGACGGTCAAAAACGCCTCGGAAGACGTCAAAAAGGTGTTCAGGCTCACGGGATTTATAAATGTGCTGAACGTAATATGAAGGCGGAATTCAAAAAGCGCCCGAACTGTGAAATGTTCGGGCGCTTTTCGTTTCTCCTGTCAGATGATCCTCTCAGTGTTGCTGTCGAGCTTTGAAATGATCTCAATAATGAGGGCTTCCGGCTCCTTGTAGCCGCCTGTCACCCAGTCTGCAATAACTGCGATGCAGCCCTGTGCGCGGTAGGAGCACATATAGCCGAGCTCTGTCTCGGAAATGTTGTTCTCACCCTTTTCGAGCTGCTTCTGCATAAATACTCCCTTGATGATCTCGCTGAGCTTTCCGCGGAGCTGCCCCGTGGTGTTGGGGCTGAAGACCATCTCAAAGATGCTGCGGTTTTCGGAGATATAACCGATGATCTTTTTAAAAAACGTATCCGCAGGCTGCTCCTCGAGTTCAAGCATGAGCAGTCCGAAGGACAAGATGGTTTCCTTTTCGATCTTGTCGTAAAGGTCATATACATCGAGATAGTGTCTGTAGAGAGTCCCGCGGTTCACATCAGCCTTGTCGCAGATCTCCTGTACTGTTATCTTGTGGAGCTGCTTCTCGGTGAGAAGCTCCGAAAGTGCGTTGGTAAGGGCTTTTCTTGTTTTCTGTGCTCGGCGGTCGTTGGATCTTTCAGGCATGGTCATTACCTCGTTTTCAGGTTTTGCCTTAATGCAAGTATAGCACATTATTATCCGTTTTGCAATAGTTTTGAAATGATTATTCAGCGCTTTGTTGCTTATGCAACGCCATATCGCATTTTTGTTGATTAAGCAACGGCACGCCCTTGTATTGCTTATTGAAAAGGGCGTAAATGCGTGTTATTATATAGACACAGAAAGGGAAACACCCAAAAACATAATCAAAAACGAAAAGGAGTAATCACTATGAAAAACACAAACAAGGTAAAGAAAACACTTACAGCAGTTATCTCGGGTATAATGATGATGACAACGGCGGCATCCTTCGCTGTATCGGCGGACGACACCGGCGCATCGGAGAACTCCTTTGAGCACTTCAACGACTACCGCAGCTGGGCGGAAACCGTAGGTTATAACAGCGGATACCTGACCCAAGCCGGCGTGAAAGGCATTAACGGAGATCAGTACCTCACCCTGCCTGACAGCCCTGCCTATACCTCGGGAAATATCGTGATCGGAGACAGCAGATGCTGTCAGCTGGGGATACTCCAGCAGAGGTCGGGCGCAGGCAGCTATGCAGCCTTTGGTGTCTGGGGAGGTCATTACAGCTCGGAAAATACTCCGCCGATAGTGACCGACGAGCTGAGAAACGCCGTCAGGGACTGCTTTGAAGCACAGATAAAGTCTGTTGGCAGCTGTAGCATTTACTTTTTCGCCACAGTCAACGATTATGATTTCAAGACCAACGACAACGCAGGCAATATCAAAGCTGCGGTAAATACAGCAGCGGAGTTTGCGAATATGACCTTTGACTGCAACGGCAAGACCTATAAGCCGAACATAACCATGATAGGCTTTGACGGCTGCTGGACAACCAGCGACCTCTGGGGCACTCCTCAGGAAGATTTCAACCGCTGGGTCTGGGATTACAACGAGAAGCTCGAAGCAGCGGTGAAGTCCGAGGACAAGCTGACCGGCTGCGGTTTTACCACGGTTCCGCATATCTGCGGCGGCAAAGCAGGCTTCATTGACGACGGTCTGCATTACAGTGATGAAACGCTCACAGCAATAGAAAACTTTATAGAGAATAATTAAGGCAACACCGCACAACCCGCGGCTGACGCCTCTGCACGCCATCTGATTGCCAGCTTTCCGTCATATTACCGTGTCAACTTGTTGACACTATTCTCCTTGCCGGGCGTCAGCCCGCCTGCGTCAAATTTATGCACTCTGACGAAAAATCTGACTGCGTATCTGACGCACAGGGGTCATGCGGTGTTGCCTTAATAATGATGACTTATGTATATCTTTCTACTAATGCCTCCTGATACAGTTTTGCAACGTTATCATGATCAAACAACAGACATATATGCTCAGATCAGTTCTAATATTTGCGAAAATCAGAAACTATCTTCACTTCGCAACTGGCTCTTGCCGATGCTAATGAACGGTCAGGCTACCATATCCGATTGATACGATAAATTATCGTTTAGAGCTATACACAGCGGGATCGGGATAATTCAATTTAGCTTTTATCAGATGAAGAAGCCGCCCCATTCCACCATAGTGAAGCCATTTCTTTCTATAGGCTCGGGCTGTGCCTGTGAAGCGGGAGTGCCGTTCTTTTCAAAGGCGAACCAGATCCTTGTGATGCTGTCCGGCTCGGATGATACGGTTATCGGCATCGACGCATCCACGGCCTCGGTGAGCTGGGGATACATTGCGTAATCGCAGCCGGCCTCCAGCTTGTTTGTCCAGAAATCGATGAAATCTTCCGTCTCCTTCTCATTGAAGCCGTAGCCCGCCAGCACCTCACGGAACACCTCCTCACGCCTGTCGGCGGGAACAGCGAAGCCCTCCTGCGTCTGGCAAAGCTTCTCGTCGGTCAGTGATTCATAGAACAAATAATCATATTTCTCTCCGCCGATGTCCAGCGTTCCGTCGGGATGCGCCGTGCCGCTCCAGCCGCTGCCGTAAAGCGGATCGCTGACCGTCAGCAGCCTCGGCAGGATGAACTCCGCCGTGAAATCGGTATCCTCGGCGGGATAGAGATAGATGTTCGGCTTGTAGACATTGATGCCGTTGGCTGTGGCAGAGGCCCCCTTGGATTTCTTCTTGACCACTTTCTCCAGCCAGCGCTTGAACATCTCATCCTCGGCCTTTTCGCCCTCACCTACGATGTCTCCGTCCCACCATCTCCAGAAGCCGTGATAGAACAGCGTCTGGAAGCCGCCGTTGGCTCTTTCGATGCCCTTGTCGGGCAGCCACAGCAGAACATTGAAGAATTTGTTGTCCGTGGCCTTGTTCATAAGGTTCACGCAGGTCTCGCTGGTGACTATCATCTCCGGGATATTGAAGAATATTGCATACTGCGGAGCGACCATCGACTCGGTATTTGACAGCCACCGGACATAATTGGCGAGGTATTCCATAGTAGGATGCTTGTATCCGACGGTGGGCTTTTCAAACGTCATCTCATAAAGGCCTATCGCTCCGAAGATGCCGTTGAAGGCGTAATCCACGGGGGTCGCCACGGGAGTTTTTTTCAGGTCCTTGATCTTTTCGGGAATCATCTTGAGTTCGTTTTTCAGCGAGAAATACTGGGGAGCAATGAAATTCTTGAAGGTGCCCGATTTCATCCCCACCCTGTTCCTTAGATATTTAAGAGAATTCAGATTTATCTGCTTGGCATTCTGAAGGCCCTCAAGCAGCTTGACCTCCTTTTCAACATTCGCCGCCCGGCGGTAGGCGAACCAGAAGTTGAAGGGGAGCTGTATCCCTGCCTTGATGCCCTCGTTGGTCCTTCCGTTGAGGACGTTCTTGGCATCGTTGCGCAGATCGTCTACAAAGGTCTGCCCGGGAGGGTTCGGAGCGATGATCTTATCCATCTCGTTGCGGAACTCCTGAAAGTCCTCGCTGGGCACCATTTTCAGAAAGTCAATGCCCTGTGCAGGCAGCGTGAGAGCCGAAAGCGAGAGAACTGCCGCCGTCAGCACGGCGATCATTCGTTTAGGTCTGATCCGTTTCATTTGCCTGCACCTCCTTTGCTCCTGCCTTTTCGGCATACCAGAGAATGTTTGCCATTATCTCATCGCTTGGGTCGCTGCAGCGTGCCATTTCGAGGATGTTCAGCGCTTTCTGATTGAAGCCCAGCTCTGTCAGCGCTCCTCCGAGATACATCAGCGCCTCAGGATCAGCATCCCCCTCATCGTAGGTAACTGCATTGAGCAGATAGTAATTCGCTCTTTCGTAATCTCCGCGGCAGAAATACAGTATCCCTGCCTGCTTGTTCATATAGACGAAGTGCGGATCTTGATCCGCAGCCTCCTTATAGACCTCCAGGAGCCTGTCGGGGAGCGCCTCGGACTCGGCATAGCGTGAGGCAACTATGGTCTCACGCAGCAGGAAATAATCCGCGCTCTTTTTTGAGGAGAGCCTTGAGGCCAGCTCCTCTGCCGTGTCAAGGTCGCCCTGACCGCAGGCCTTCAGAGCTTCGGAATAGATCACATCATCCGTCTCGCCGTATTTTTTGACGATCTCCTTCCGGATCTTTTCCGCCTGCTTTCCCTCGCCCTTATCGAGATCGCTGATATATTCATCGGTAAGAGCAGCATAGTCACGGTGGCCGTAATCCGATGCTGCGGAGGGGATCATCAGGCAGAGCACCAGCAGCCCGAGAGAGAGGACAGCTGCCGCAGCTCTCACAGCCCTGCTGTTTTTCAGGATGAATACGCTGACCGCAAATATGACTGCCGCTCCCAGAGCCGTCAGCAGGCACCAGCCCGCCGGGCAGCCGAAAAGCAGCGCCGCAAACACTGCGAACACAAATATCGCTATATCAAGAACAGCCGTCATTACAGATCACCTTCTTCCAGTTTGCCGCGCAGCGAATTGTAAAGGTTCCGCGCGTGAGCGCTGACACCGTACATATCGTCGCTGTGATCGGTGCCGTTGGGGAACATCGCAAGTATCCTTCTGCAAAGAGAGTATGCTGCCTTGTATTCCTCCTTGGCATCATAGGTGTTGGCCAAGCCGAAGAGTATGGAGGGGTCATCAGGCTCCAGTTCGTCGGCGCGTCTGTAGTATTCCAGCGCATCGTCAAACCTTTCGCTGTCATACGCTATCATTGCATTGAGATACCAGAGCCTTGCCGACCTGTCCTGTTTGTCAAGCAGAGCCCTTGCGTAGTCTCTTGCGGTCTCGGGATCGCGGCACTGCTTCTCGTAGTAGACCGCATTGATATAGTTATACAGGAACTCGTTCTTCTTTATCGCTTCCATTACCGCAGGATCGGTGTTCTCGCCGTTAAAGATGCGGTAGGTGTAATCGGTCCAGTAGCTGTCATCGTTAAGAGCGATGTAGAGCACACAGTTGAACAGTATCTCGTCAACACCGCTCTCATTGTCGCTGAAGCTGACGGTGAGCATATCTGCCAGCTTTGAGGCAGCCTCCACAGCCTCCGTGCCCTCGCCGTGCTTGACGGAATCTATACAGTAGCTGCGGAGAACGGTGACCTCGTCGGGAGCGAGCTGATAGAGCTTTTTGGTCAGCTCATAGCTCTTGTCGTTCTCGTCCATCGCAGAGTAGCAGTATTGCAGCTGGAGCATAACGTCCTTGCTGTCAGGAAGGTTTTCGAGAGTCTTTTCGAGGATGGGCGCTGCCTTGTCGTACTTTGCCATATTCAGCAGCATAGTCGCAGCAGTGCTGTTGACCGAGGATCTCTGCTGATCGTCGGCCTCCTCACCGAATTCCTTGAACCAGAGCTCCCTCCAGCGAAGGACAGCCTCGGCTGTTCTGTCGTAATGCCCCGCGCCGTCCCATCGGTTTTCCGAGCCGACGGTGGCTGCAAAGAGCTGAAGGTCAAGATACTCCGGGAACTCCTCGGCAGAATCGAGAGCTGATGAGAGCAGCTTGCTGAGATCGCTGTCGCCGCGCTGAACGGCAGCTGCCAGCTCCGCGAGACGGATCCTCGGAGCCATGGTATCCTCATCCGCCAGCGCCTTGATAATGTCCTTCTTTTCCTCCTTTATGTCCTCGGGCAGAGGATAGGCAAAGGTGAAGCATTCGTTGGCAACGCAGTAGCTGACCAGCTCCTTGATATGCTCCCTTTCCTTTTCACTGAGCTTTCCGTCCTCCTCCTTGCTGCGGTATTTGTCCAGCATCAGCGGGCACCAGAGATCGGCGGTGTATTCGTTCATCGAGGTGATGACACGGTCTCTTACGGTTTCCGGCTCGGCAGTAACGCAGGCAAGATACTGAAGTATCTCGTCATCGGAGTATTCATCGGGGACTATGTACTCCTGCCCCTTGGCAGCAGCCCTCCAAGCCGCGCAGTGCTCGGAGACTCTTTTGTATGAATCTATGACCTCGTTCATGTTGCCCGAGGCGCTGTAAAGATCGGTCCGCATCAGAACGGTCTCGATATCCTTTGCAGCCGCCTGAGTAACAGTGAGTCTTTGGCTGCTGATAAAAACTCCGGCAACGGCGAACACCGCAGCAGCAAGTCCCAGAGCAGCCGATAACGCATCCGTAAGGTTCCCGCTGCCGGCAGAGGATCTCTGAGCTCCCCGCTTTCTGACCAGCACCGCCGCCGCGCCGTACATCAGTGCAGCCTCAAGGAAGGCTCCGATGAGCTTATATGACAGCGTGCTTATGAAGGATGAGGTATCTGTCAGCGGAATGAGACAGCTGATATAGGGCAGGAACCACCTTACCGCCAGCGACAGGAAGGCAAGGATCCCCGCAATGATCCTGCCGCGCTGGCTTCGGCCGTCCCTCGGGACAAAGAGCCCTGTCAGAGGTATCACTGCAAGCCCTGCAAACACTGCCTTCACCCCGGCGGACAGCCCCGCATACAGCAGCGACTCCCCCTGATCCCACGGGCTCGGGAGAGTGAGCATGACCGCCAAAGCCCGCTCGGCTGCGATCAGCGAGGGCAGCATCAGTGCGAAGGCCGGGCGCTTCCGGCCGGTGATCTGCTTCGATGCAAGCAGCAGGAGCAGCCCTGCTGCCAGATACCCCAGGATATTGCAGATCGTTTCTGCCGCTGTGCCCAGCGTATTTTTTCTGATCGAAAACAGCACTGCCTTTAACAGATACGGCAGGCATTCCACAGATATAAATGCGGCCATCAGTGCGCTGCCCGCAGAAAGCCTCACACGCGGCTTTCCGCCCTTTGGCTGCTCCGCAGCGGGAGCATCCAGACTCACCGGCATCGGCGCAGGAGCGGGCGGGGGTGATGTATATGTCTGAGAATTGCTTTGAGGCGGCGGAGCGGCACCGTCTGCTCTGCTGCCGCACTTCATGCAGAACTTGGCACCGGGTCTCAGCGCAGAACCGCACTTTCTGCAAAAGTTGGCCATAATATCTCCTCCCTTTGATGACATCTGTGTGTCATTTACAAAATTTCAAAAAAATGTTAACGCCGTTTGTATAGATTATACCATAGATCGCTTGCGATGTCAACAATAAATATCACACCGGCAAAGCCGGTGGTTTTATAATAGTCCTAAAAGGGCACTTCACCAGCCGCCCCTTAAGTGGCACGTAATAAGCTAAAGCTACCTACCGCATATGTCGCTGCGTTTTACTTCATGGTATATGGTTTTTCGGGCAATAAAAAAAGCCCGAATTTCTTGGTACCTCATCTTTGTGAGATACCAACAAATTCAGGCTCGAAAGTTTGTGAATGTTTTTTGCTGTTTTGTTGATCCTTGATTCCTTTTTCTGTTATTTATCATGATAATCGCCTGAGATGCTCCCCCTGAAAAACCGTTTTTCCATGGTTCGAATCCATAGGGCCCCTATTTTGGGGCAAATGTCATCTCTGGAAATTCTTACAGAAAATTGACCCTCAGAGACGTAAAAACCGCGCAAATGCGCGGTTTCAGGCGTTGTCATCTTTTTTGCTTGGGCAGTCATGTGACTCCAGTGCAAAAAAGATGACATGCAAAAACGCCCGATTTTACGCGGTTTGCGAGGCATATTTGATTTTTGATTGTGGTTCGTAAGTGTAGTCCCTATTGTCAAAACAGATGAAAAAATAATACATTTTGACAGAACTGATATATCGAAAACGGATGCCCTGCTTGTGCGGGACGAGTTGTAGTTAAAGGCTTTAATGATCTTGAGACCTTAAGACCTGACATTCTTTCAATATGCAATATGGAACTATGAGAAAAACAGGGAGAAGCCAGATAAATATACAGTTGCTTCAAATCAGAAAGTATGGTGGAAATGCGATAAATGCGGACATGAATGGAAATCTGCAATAAGCGTTATTACTTCGGGAAGATGGTGTGCCGTAGGCAGCACCTTAACAACGATTATTTGGGTTATGTTTGGACGGTTGGTTTTACAGCAATAAAACCGAAAGGACAGATACAAATGATTGATGCGATGTTGGGTTACAGACAGGGTGAAATCCACTCTGCTGAGTTCTCTGATGAGTGGGGCAAGCTCTGCATTCCGTTTGAAGATTCGCTGAGTGAAGAGCAGATTAATGTGTTTCACAAGATACTGGACTGCGTGAGCGAGACTGCCGCCGCTGAGATGAGAGCTGCCTACAAGGTCGGCTTCAAGGACGGAGCTAACATGATGAAGGAGATTCAGGACTGATATAATCATAGCATAAGGCTCAAATAATTATTAAGCCAAGTTATTCAGCACCTCATGAATATCCCCATTGATAAGCACACTCTGCT
>JAFXXU010000013.1 GCA_017542125.1 Ruminococcus sp. | reverse complement strand
TTCTCCTTGACGTTGCGTAAAGCGAAGTGAACTTCGCTTGCAAGCCTGCGTCGAATTTAGGCAATCTGACGAAAATCTGTGCCTCAACGCCAGTTGAGGTTGCGCATACTGACGCACAGGGGTCGTGCGGTGTTGCCTTAAGGTTTATCACAGAAAGAAAAGGAGACCCGGATGAAGTATATAAAAAAGCTCTACGGAGGGCTGAACCTGACCTGGCCGGCGGTCATTATCGCGGCGGCGGTCATAGGCGTTGCCGTCGGGGGGATAATGCTGATACCCGTGAACGATCAGTGCTCGATAAAGGATATAGGCGTTGATTTTACCTGGTGGATATTCTTCGGGGAGATCATCGTGCTCAACAGCAAGAGCCCTGTGGATGCGGCAGCAAAGGCTTTCGTGTTCTTCCTCATAAGTCAGCCGCTGATCTATCTGGTGCAGGTGCCCTTTGTCTCACTGGGCTGGGATCTTATGGGCTACTACAGAAACTGGATCCTCTGGACCTTTGCGACGATACCCATGGGTGCTGTGGGATACTTCATCAAGCGGGGAGATATTATCGCCGCCCTTATCCTTACGGGGGGCTCCGGGTTCCTGGCATTTCATCTGGTGGGGTACATCACAAGCATCATCAAGGATCCCCCGTACCACGCAGTCACGGCGGTGTTCTGTGCGGTGTTCATAGTTCTGCCCATTATCGCAGTATTGAAGGACAAGCCCGCGAAGCTCACGGCAGCGGTGCTGGCAGCCGCAGCCATTGCGGTGCTCAGCTTCATTGCGATAAAAAACGGCGGCAGCACCAAGCTCTATTCCCCCACCTTAAACTGTAAGGAAAACGGCCTGGACATTAACGCCGACACCGTGGTAATGATGACGGTGAACATCCAGGACAAGCGTATCTACGAGGTGGACGGGGAGTATATGCTCTATATGGAGATCGTCGGCACCGAGGCGATGATGACCGTGGACAACGGCGGCACCGAGAAGACCTACACATTCAGTTTCAACGAGGACAAGCAGATCTTTGAGGTGACAGAGGATAAGTGACTGTGGTCTTGGACCTGCGCATAAACAAAAAAGGCATCCCTTCGGATGCCTTTTTTATATTGCGGTGTATCAGGAATAGATCTTTTTGTAGACCTTGCCGCCCATCATGGTCTGGCCGTTGGCGGCGTACATTTCGGAGACGGTGACTACCTGCCAGCCCTGCTCCTTGAGCCAGGGCATGAGCTCCTCCATAGCCTCGGCGGTGGCGGCGTAGTTCTCGTGGCAGAGAACGATGGAGTTTTTCAGGCTGCCGTCCTGGGCTGCCTTCTTGATCTTATCGACTATCTGCTCCGAGGTGGCCTTGTTCCAGTCCTGGGTATCTATGGCGCAGGAGATCAGCGCAACGTCGTTGAGCACCTTGCCTACCTTGGAATTGTAATCCAGGAAGGGGAGCCTCATTACCTTTGATGGCTCAGCACCGATGATGCTCTTGAGCTTCTCGTGGGTCTTGTCGAACTCCTCGCGGATCTTCTGCTCGTCGCACTTGGAGAGGTAGGGGTGGGTGGTGGTGTGGTTGGCGATCTCCATACCCTTTTCGTATGCGTACTTGACCTGCTCTTCGGTCTTGATCCAGTTGCCTACATAGAAGAAGGTGGCGTGGAAGCCTGCATCGGCTACGGCGTCGATGATCCTGTAAGCGGGGTCGCCCTTCTTGGTGGCGGAGGCGCCGTCGTCAAAGGAGATAGCCACCATAGGCTTGGAGGTGTCGATCCAGGAGATATCCACGGTGGGAGTTACCTCAACGGGGTCGCCGCCTAATGAGGAGTCATCCTTCTTGCTGTCGGTCTTGGAATCGTCGGTCTTGCTGTCGGTCTTGGAACTGTCAGCCTTGGAGTCGGTCTTGGAACTGTCAGCCTTGGAGTCGGTCTTGGAGCTGTCAGCCTTGCTGTCAGCTTTGGAGTCGTCAGCCTTGCTGTCAGTCTTGGAATCGTCAGCCTTGGAGTCTTCCTGCTTGTCATCGGCCTTGGACTCATCCTTCTTGTCGTCGGATGCTCCTGCCTTGCCGGCGGAGGCGTTGTCGAGATAAAGATCGGCCAGGCTGTCGGGGGACTCGATGTAGAGAACAAGCTCCGAAGCGCCCTCGGGGATCTGGAAGGCGTCGTTTTCAAGAGTTACCCACTCGCCGCTCTTGGCGGTGGTGGAAGCGATGGCGGAATAGTCGGTCTTGCCCGCGTTGAACTGGAGGGTCAGCTGGACGGTGATATCCTTGCCGCTGTCCTGCATAACGTCAGCCTTGAAGGCGTACTCCTTGCCGCTCCTGAACACCTTGCTGTCCAGAGGGATCTGAGCGCCGTGCCAATTCTGGGTCCTGCCTGTTATTTTCAGGGAGCCGCTGCCGTCCTTGGACTTGTCGGTGGTCTGCTTGATGCTGACGCCGTCGCCTCTGGGCTGCCAGTCGCCCTCGTCCTTCTCGAAATCCTCGGAGAAGGCTCCGGAGCCGCCGGAGGCTGCCTGAGAGATCTTGACGTCAAGGCTCTCGTCTGCGGTGTAGCTGTCGCCGCTGATGTTCAGGATATTCTTGTAGATATCCGCCTTGCCCTTGGACTGGTAGCCCTCAACGTTGAACGCTACCTCATACATCTTGCCCAGCTCGAGGCCCGCAGCCTCCCATGCCTGGAAGTGCTTGGAGACGGAGATGGTGCCTTCGATCTTGGTGCCGTCAGCCTGGGGCTTGTTCTTGCGAACCGACCAGAACTGGTCGAAGGTGGTGTTGCCGTCGATGGAGGGCTGGTTGTAGCGGGTGGTACGGTAGATGTCATAGGTGCCGCCGTCAACGGTGACGGTACCCAGGGACTGTGCCTGCCCGGGCGGCCTCCAGCTGCCCCAGCATTCTACGATATAATACTCGATAAGGGGATCTCTCGTCCAACCGTAGACGCAGAGATAGGAGTTGCCGTCGGGCTGATAGTCAACACCGTATTCGATGGAGATATCGCCCAGCTCCTTGTAGGTCTTGGTGCAGTCATACTTCTTTCCGCGGCGGAAGAGCGCGTTGTTGATATTCTCCCACTCGCAGGAGAAATTGCCGCCCTCGCCGATGGTCATTTTCGTATCGCCGCTGTCTTTCCAGAGCTCGTAGTCATAGCCGTCATAGGAGCCTGTTTTAACGTCGGTCAGGACAATGTCCGCTCCGCTGCCGGAAGCGTTATCCGCTGCGGGATCGGAGGAAGAGCTTCCCGAGCCCGAAGAGCTGTCGGTGCCGCCGCAGCCTGTTAGGGACATAGCCAGGCAGCAAACTGCCGCTGCCGACCCGACGATCCTTCCGAAAATGCTTTTCTTCACCGGTCATTACCTCACTTTCTAAAATTTTGCTTGGTACCCCGACCGCCCCTTGGAGGTATTCTTTCTCTCTTCCAAGAGTCGGGCAGGATATCAATATCATTCATATTTTAACAGATGCCGAAGCCTTTTTCAAGGCTTTTTTTGTCCTCTGAAAGCCGGCTATCAACGATTTTTGCGACAAAAATGGCTCACGGGCGGCTGACCCGTGAGCCTGTATGTTATTTATCAAAGGTCGCCGAAGCCTCGGCTATGAGCTCGATTATGGGAAGATGCTGGGGGCATACGCCCTCGCACTGACCGCAGGCGATGCAGTCCCTTGCCTTGCCGCCCTCGGAGGTGACGCGGTTATAGTAGTTGTTGGCCCGCCACTCTTTATCGTTGAGCCTTATGGTATTCACTGCCTTGAATATCTCGGGGATATTTATGCTCATGGGGCAGCCGTCGCAGCAGTAGCGGCAGGCGGTGCAGCCGATCAGAGGGGTATCGAGCATCCTGTCACGCACCTCGGTGACCAGGGCTTTTTCATCATCGGAGAGGGGCTCGAAGTTAGTGAAGGTGTTAAGATTATCCTTCATCTGCGCCTCGTTGGACATTCCCGAGAGGATGGTCATAACTCCCGGCAGGGAGGCTACGAACCTCAGCGCCCAGGAAGCCACTGATGCCTCGGGCCTGGCTTCCTTATACTTTTCAGCCAGAGCCTCGGGTATTCCGGCAAGGGTGCCGCCCTTGACGGGCTCCATAACTATTATGGGGATATTGCGGCTGCTGAGTATCTCATAGAGCCTGCCCGACTGGATGACGGGGTTCTCCCAATCCAGGTAGTTGAGCTGTATCTGGACGAACTCGATCTCGGGGTGGAGGTCAAGTACCTTCTCCAGCAGGTCGGGGGTGCCGTGGAAGGAGAAGCCCAGGTGCTTGATCTTGCCCTCGGCCTTCTTCTGCATCCCCCAGTTGAAGCAGTCGTATTTCTCATAGGTATCGTAGTTGCCGCCGTCCTCCAGGGAGTGGAGCAGGTAGAAATCGAAGTAGCCTGCCTGAGTGCGCTCCAGCTGCTCGTTGAAGATGCGGTCTCTGTCCTCAAAGGACTTGATGCACCATGCGGGGAGCTTGGTGGCCAGCATGAAGCTCTCACGGGGGTAGCGGGCAACGATAGCCGTCGAGGCCTCCACCTCCGACTTGCCTCCGGCATAGACGTAAGCGGTATCAAAATAGTTGAGGCCTGCCGCCATATAGTCATCCACCATCTTGCAGACCTGCTCGTGGTCGATGGCACCGTCCTTTTCGGGGAGGCGCATCAGGCCGAAGCCCAGCTTGGGCATCCTGCTCATATCAACAGACATAGGGGTCACTTTCCTTTCTATATTGAACTCACGTTCTTGGATATGTGTATTATACCACATTTTAACGCCGCTGTGAATAACATTTTGTATAATTTTTCGTTCATATGTTATTTTTTCGGAGCAAATGAGGGGCTGCGGCGAAAAAAACATTGATTTTTATTCGGCAGTGTGGTATAATATACGGGTATGCAGCATATTTTATCCAGAGGTGAACCGCTATGACAGAAATAAAGGATTACAGAGGCCATATCCGCAACCACAGGGCGCTCTGCGAGGAGCTGGGCATCCCCCGGGGACTTTCCCGCGGGGAAAGGGAGCAGAGGATACTCATTGCTGCCTATGAGAAGTGGGGCAGTGCTATGGCTGACCATATGTACGGTATGTTCGCGTTCGCGCTTTACGATACCGAGAAGGATAAGCTCTTCTGCCTGAGAGACCATTTCGGCACCAAGCCCTTTTACTATTATCTCACCGAGGACGGCAGACTGCTTTACGGCACCAACATCTCAAAGATCATATCGCAGCAGGGCTTCAAAAAGGAGCTCAACGCGGATATGCTCCAGATCTATATGACCCTTACCTATGTGGCGGGGGAGGACACCTTCTTCAAGGGCGTAAAGAAGCTTATGCCCGGATGCTTCCTGGAATTTGAGGGAGGGAAGCTCACCGTTACCCGCTACTGGAAGCCGGAGTTCAGGCCCGATAACGAGAAGTCCCTGGAAGCCTGGGCAGACGAGATCCACGAGACCGTCAAGCTGATGATGACAGAGGTGAAGGATCCCGGCGAGACCGCCGAGAGCTTCCTTTCCGGCGGCGTTGACAGCTCATATGTATTCGCTATGTCGGATGCGGAGATGTCAGACTCCTGCGGCTATGAGGAGGAGCGTTTTGACGAGTCGCCCCTTGCAAGAAAGACCGCCGAGCTGCTGGGCAGGAAGAACTCCACAGCTATAATCACTCCCGAGCAGTATTTCGGGGTGGTGCATTATGTGATGAAGGAAATGGAGCAGCCCCTGGGCGATGCTTCGGCTATCGTGTTCACCATAGGCTGCCTGGAGACCGCCAAGCACACCAAGCTCTGCTATTCCGGCGAGGGCGCGGATGAATTCTTCGGCGGCTACAATATGTACCGCAACGCCGAGCGCTACGGCGAGAACCTGAAGACCTTCTATGTGGGCAACACCAACATTATGAAGGAAGAGGAAAAGCAGCGCCTGCTGAAGCACTACGATCCTTCGGTGCTGCCGATAAACCTCGTCAAGCACATATACGAGGAAACAGAGGGCTTAGACCCGCTGACCAAGATGTCGGACGTTGATATACAGATCTGGCTGGAGGGGGATATCTACTTAAACGTAGACAAGATGAGCACCGCTGCCGGTCTGGAGATACGAATGCCCCTGACGGACAGGCGCGTATTCGATATCGCTTCGCGTCTGCCGTCCAAATACAAGGTCAACGAGGAGCAGAACAAGGTGGCGTTCAGGACTGCGGCGGCAAAGGTGCTGCCGGAGGAGATAGCTTTCCGCAAGAAGCTGGGCTTCATCGTGCCCATACGCATCTGGCTCGCTGACGAGCGCTACAATGCAGACGTCCGCGAGAAGCTGACTGCCGACTGGGCAGGGGAGTTCTTTGATCTTGCAGTTGTAAAGGAGATCTACGACGATTACGTCGGCGGCAACTCCGATAACTGGCGCAAGATCTGGACGATATACACCTTCCTTGTATGGTACGAGGAATATTTCCGCAAATGAGCCTCCTGAGCTTGACTTAAAAGCAAAAAAGCGGTATAATAGAATTCAGGACATTTATGGAGGTCAAAATCAGATGGACAAGAAAACTTTCTATATAACCACTCCCATATACTACCCCTCGGGGGATCCGCACATCGGTCACTGCTACACCACCGTGGCCTGCGATTCCATCGCCCGCTACAAGAGGATGCAGGGGTATGACGTAATGTTCCTCACCGGCACCGACGAGCACGGTCAGAAGATCGAGCAGAAGGCTGCCGAAAAGGGCGTTACCCCCAAGCAGTATGTGGATGAGATCGTTGAGATATTCAAGAAGCTCTGGAGCTATATGAACATCTCCTACGACAGATATATCCGCACCACCGACGATTACCATGTGGAGTCGGTGCAGAAGATATTCAAGGAGCTTTATGACAGGGGCTACATCTACAAGGGCAAGTACACAGGCAAGTACTGCACCCCCTGCGAGAGCTTCTGGACAGAGAGCCAGCTGGACGAGAACGGCTGCTGCCCCGAGTGCCACAGACCTGTTGTGGAGGCCGAGGAGGAGGCTTACTTCTTAAAGATGAGCCCCTTTGCCGAGAGGATAGAGAAGCTCCTGCTGGAGACCGATTACCTCAGACCCAAGTACCGCGCTCAGGAGCTGGTGAACAACTTCATCAAGCCCGGCCTGGAGGATCTCTGCGTTTCGAGGACCTCATTTACCTGGGGCGTTCCCGTTACCTTTGACGAGAAGCACGTTGTATATGTATGGATCGACGCGCTTTCAAACTATATCACCGCTCTGGGCTACAAGAACGAGGCTTATGCCGATTACAGCAAATACTGGCCGGCGGACGTTCATATGGTAGCCAAGGATATCATGAGGTTCCACGCCATCATCTGGCCTGCTATGCTGATGGCTTTGGAGGAGCCCCTGCCCAAGCATCTTGCAGTTCACGGCTGGATAACCTTCCAGAGCAAGACAGGCGAGGCTCAGAAGATGTCCAAGTCGCTGGGAAATGTGGTAGACCCCTTTATGCTGGGCGAGCGTTACAGCGTTGACGCCATCAGATACCACATCCTCAGAGAGATGGCTCTGGGTGCCGACAGCGCATTCTCCAACGAGATAATGATAAACCGCATCAACTCCGACCTTGCCAACGGCTTCGGAAACCTGGTTTCCCGCACCGTTGCTATGGCGGACAAATACTTCGGCGGCACTCTCCCTACCGACCGCGAGGCGGGGGACTTCGACCAGTCCCTCATCGACACCGTTACGGCGGTGCGAGGCAAGGTGGATAAGTGCATCGACGAGACCAGGCTGAAAAACGCTCTGGAGGAGATCTTTGTAGCAGTTGACCGCGCTAACAAGTATATCGACGAGACCGAACCCTGGATCCTCGGCAAGGACGAGGCAAAGAAGGCAAGGCTGGCTTCGGTGCTCTACAATCTGCTGGAGGCTATCCGCGTGATCTCGACCCTGCTTTCTCCCTTTATGCCCACGGTAATGCCTGAGGTATGGGAGCAGATCGGCGCCTCCGCCGAGCACGTTACCTACGAGAACGCAGGCAGGTTCGGCGTGCTGCCCGCAGATGTCACCGTCCGCAAGGGGAGGATCCTCTTCCCGAGAATAGATATGGAAAAGGAGCTCGCTGAGCTCAATGCCATCATCGAGGCCAATATGGCAGCAGCCAAGGCCAAGCTCTCCGATGCGGAGAAGGGCGAGGAATTCGTTCCCGCCGAGCTGGCTCAGGAGATCGCCATAGACGATTTTGCCAAGGCCGACCTGAGAGTGGCTCTCGTCAAGAGCTGCGAGAAGGTGAAGAAGTCAAAGAAGCTGCTTTGCTTGCAGCTGGATGACGGCTTCGGCGGCAGACAGGTGGTATCGGGCATAGCCGAGTGGTATCAGCCCGAGGATCTTATCGGCAAGAAGATCATCATTGTGGCTAACCTCAAGCCCGCAAAGCTCTGCGGCGTTGAGTCCCAGGGAATGATCCTTGCAGCCGATACTCCCGACGGCGGCGCTGCGGTGGTATTCCCAGACCAGAGTTTGCCTTGCGGGAGCAAGATAAGATAAGAAGCTCCTGCCACGTCCGGAGTTCTGATATGAACGGACAGATCGGTCTTCGCTCCGTTTCGGGGGCTTTCCGGTCGCCCCCGAAACCCTTCGGCCCCCTGCCGGGGTGAGGGGAAAAGGGTGCAGGGGTAATGTAATAGCTCAAATTCAGAAAAATACCCTGCCCTGTAAACGAACGTGCGAGCCAAGCCCGCAAGGTTCCGTTAGGTGCAAACCATTAGCTCACGCTCAAGCCGATACCCTCCCCTCCGGGGAGGGCAGGCCGAGCCGGAGCTATGATGAAAGCCCCCGGGGGTAGGGGAATTAAAAAAAGCGCCCGTAGCTCAGTTGGATAGAGCGCAAGACTCCGACTCTTGAGGCCGCAGGTTCGACTCCTGTCGGGCGCACCAGAATACGTCAAGTCGAACACTATCGTTTGAAGCGATTGTGGTCAAAGGACGGCTTGGCATAGTCACCAGATTAAAGGACGACCTGTGATGGGTCGTCCTTTTTATTGCTTCAGAACATTATATGATATAACTTGAATGAAACAATCCTGCTTGTAATACAAAATTGCTAAAGGATGCAGGTCTGAACGGTGATGCACAGTATATTGAGCAGATCACATGGTTACTGTTTTTGAAAGCCTTTGATGCCAAAGAGATCTCTATCTTGACTAATGCTCTTGTGTTAAGGCATATTGATGCTGACCGTGTTCCCAACAGCTGAATATAATATCCGCCTGCCGCTGTGATCCCTGCGGCAGGCGGATCGTTTTACAGTGAGCGGTGCGCTTCAGTTTTCTGCCCCGGAAAATAAACATCTGCACTTGACACTTAACGCTTGTTATGATATACTACTGTTGTGCAAGAGCAGCCACACTAAGGCGTCGGCATTTTCACACGGCAAGGGGTCAGATATCATGGCTGAGAAAAAACTAAAGAATCAAAAGCTGCTGCTACAGATCGCACTGGTCTTTTTGTCAGTCATGGTCATTCTGATAACGTCTGTTTCCGCTGCAATGTATTATTCTAACATTAAGGGCTTTCTGGGATCGCAGGAAGAATCTATGGAGATCATTCTGAACAAAATGAACGATCTGTTCAGTGATGAATATTTCTCCCGTAAGGGCATATCAGAGTGGTATATCGACAAATGGGAAAAGTATGCAGAGCAGCTCTCTGAAATAGACTTTTCAAATGTTGAGCAATTTTTCTCAGAAGATGAATTAAAGCTTGCCGAGGAATTTGAAGCAGCACACCCGGAAGCAGATCAGTCCTCATTGGAATATCTGGAGATGCTGCCCGAAGAACTGGAATTGTTTTATGCAAAGCTCTTTTATGATTCGTTTCCTTATAGATTGGAACAGATCGGCAATGGGACCTACTACCGCCATCTGTTTATGATCGACATATCCGAGGGAAATCTGGGCACTGTCATTGCAAGCACAGGCACTGACGGTGAGCCGGAAAAGAAGCTGGGTGACCGCTTTGACATAGATCTTTCGCAGCACCCTGCGATCAAAAAGATCATCGAAACAAATACAACAGATGTTATTTTTGAAAAATCAAATGATTTCCCCGAGAAAGGCGATTATTATATCGGATACCGCCCGTTCTTCACTGACGGAAAGCTGCGTGCTTTGCTATGCGTGACCTACGACTGGAAACAGGTCAGGCTCACGACCGCACAGTCATTGAAACTCACATTGATAATAAGTATCGGTATTGCGGCAGCTGCGCTTTTCGTGCTGCTTGCTGCGCTGTACCGCTGGACAGTCCGCCCTGTCAAGAAGATCGAACAGGCGCTGATCGGCTACACAAAGGACAAAAGCTCAAAGAAGATCATAAAGAAAATGTACGATATCAGGGTGCGCAACGAGCTTGGCTTCCTTGCGGATGTCATTTCGGATCTGGTGCTTGAAGCAGACCTTTATAATAAAGAAGCTCTGCGTACACAAAAGGAGCTGTATGATGCTCAGGTGCAGATCATGGTCTCGCAGATACAGCCGCATTTCATGTATAATGCGCTGGCATCTATCGCTATATTGTGCAAGCTCGACCCTGCTACGGCTTATGAGGCGACTGTCACCTTTTCAAAGTATCTGCGTGGAAACATGGATTCTCTGAAACAGACAGAGCCTGTTTCGTTTGAGCGAGAGCTGGAGCATCTGAAACAATATCTGTACATCGAAAAGCTGCGGTTTGCAGACAAGCTGAACATACAATACGATATTCACACCACAGATTTCAAGGTGCCGATGCTTTCCGTTCAGCCTATCGTCGAAAATGCGGTCAAGCACGGTGTTGGCATGAAGCGTGAGGGCGGCACGGTGACGATCGCATCAAATGAGACCGAAAGCAGCTATGAGATCACTGTATCCGATGACGGTGTGGGCTTTGATGCAGATGCACCCAAGAAGGAGGACGGACGCTCCCATGTGGGTATGGAAAACACCAAAAAGCGCCTGCGTGATATGTGCGATGCAGAGATAACCGTTACAAGCACCCCCGGCGAGGGTACGACCGTGAGGATCATCATACCGAAAAAGTCAAAGGAGGAGGAAAGTTCATGAGAATGCTTTGTGTAGACGACGAACCTCTGATGCTGCGTAGCCTGGAAATGGCTGTCAAAGAGGCAAGACCCGATGCTGATATCACAGCCTATCCCGATCCTCTTGAACTGCTTGAGGACGCAAAGAAAAACGGCTGTGATGTGGCGTTTCTGGATATACATATGCGAGGCATGAACGGCGTGCAGCTCGCAAAGGAGCTGAAAGCGGTCAACCCGAAAATGAATATGATCTTTGTAACCGGATTTTCCGAGTACAAGGGCGATGCAATGGACATGAAAGCCAGCGGCTATATCATGAAGCCGGTCACGGCGGAGGACATCGACAGAGAGCTTTCGGATCTCCGTTTCCCGATCATCCCGAAGAAAAGCGCGCTGCTGCGTGTGCAGTGCTTTGGCAATTTTGATGTTTTCACGCCGGGCGGAGAGCGTGTAAGATTTGAGCGCAGCAAATCAAAGGAAATGTTTGCATACCTTGTTCACCGCAGCGGAACTGCGTGCACCATCAAGGAGATCGCCGCAGCACTGTTTGAGGACGACCCTTACGACAAAAAGCAGCTCAACTATATTCAGCAGCTTATTCGTACGCTTATCAAGGGCCTGC